>NZ_DAIQCD010000001.1:0-26219 GCF_036780825.1 Hyphomicrobium sp.
CGCTCCAGGACCAGGGCGTCGAGCACGTTTTCGGCTATCCCGGCGGCGCCGTGCTCCCGATCTACGACGAGCTGTTTCAGCAGGACAAGGTGCGCCATATCCTGGTGCGCCAGGAAGGCGGCGCGCTGCATGCCGCGGAAGGCTATGCCCGCTCCACCGGCAAGGTCGGCGTCGCGCTCGTGACGTCAGGGCCCGGCGCAACGAACGCCGTCACCGGGCTTGCCGACGCGCTCATGGATTCGATCCCGCTCGTCTGCATCACCGGGCAGGTGCCGACGCACCTGATCGGCAACGATGCCTTCCAGGAGTGCGACACGGTCGGCATCACGCGCCCGTGCACCAAGCACAACTGGCTTGTGAAGAACATCAACGACCTCGCGCGCATCCTGCATGAGGCGTTTTATATCGCCAAGGCTGGGCGGCCGGGGCCCGTGGTCATCGACATCCCGAAGGACATCCAGTTCAACACCGGCAATTACGTCGGGCCGTCGAACATCGCCCACAAAACCTATAAGCCGCGCATCAAGCCGGAGCCCGCCGCCGTGCGCGACGCCGTGGAGATCATGACCTCCGCCAAGCGGCCCGTGTTCTACACCGGCGGCGGCGTCATCAATTCGGGCCCCAAGGCGAGCCAGCTCCTACGCGAACTGGTGCGGCTCTCCGGATACCCGATCACCTCGACGCTCATGGGGCTCGGCGCGTATCCGGCGTCCGACAAGCAGTGGCTCGGAATGCTCGGCATGCATGGCACCTACGAAGCCAACATGGCCATGCACGACTGCGATGTGATGATCAACATCGGCGCACGCTTCGATGATCGTATCACCGGCCGTGTCGATGCCTTCTCGCCGGGGTCCACGAAAATCCACGTCGATATCGACGCCTCGTCCATCAACAAGAACATCCAGGTGGACCTGCCGATCATCGGCGACTGCGCCTACGTGCTTGAGGAGATGCTGCGCGTCTGGAAGGCGAAGGCGCCGCAGCTCGATAAGGCCGCCCACAAGGCATGGTGGAAGGAGATCGATGGCTGGCGCGCCCGGAAGTCGCTCGCGTACAAGAACTCGAGCGACTACATCATGCCGCAATACGCCTGCCAGCGCCTCCACGAGCTGACCAAGGACCGCGACGTCTACTTTACGACCGAGGTCGGCCAGCATCAGATGTGGGCGGCTCAGTTCCTTCAGTTCGAGGAGCCCAACCGCTGGATGACGTCCGGCGGCCTCGGCACCATGGGCTACGGCCTGCCGGCTGCCATCGGCGTGCAACTCGCGCACCCGAAGTCGCTCGTGATCGACGTGGCCGGCGACGCCTCGATCCTCATGAACATCCAGGAGTGCTCGACGGCGGTGCAGTACCGCCTGCCCGTTAAGGTGTTCATTCTGAACAACGAGTACATGGGCATGGTGCGCCAGTGGCAGCAGCTTCTGCATGGCAACCGACTGTCCGAGAGCTACACGGAAGCCCTGCCGGACTTCGTGAAGCTCGCGGAAGCCTACGGCTGGACCGGCATGCGCTGCGATCATCCGGCAGACCTCGACGACGCCATTCGCGAGATGATCAACTCGAAGGAGCCCGTGCTTTTCGATTGCCGGGTCGCAAAGCTGGCCAACTGCTTCCCCATGATCCCCTCCGGCAAAGCTCACAACGAGATGCTGCTTGGCGAGGACGTCTCCGACGAGGAGGTTTCGAGCGCCATCGGCCAGGAAGGCAAGGTGCTGGTTTGAGGACCATCGACGCCCTCAAGTCCGTCGCTTTAGTGATCGCCGCTGGAGCAGCGCTCGCCGCTGCAGGGGGCGCGATGGCACGTGCCACAGGCAAGACGCCGGCGCTCGATGCCGCGGAGGCCGCCACCTGGGACCAAGCGGCCAGCATCCGCGGCGCGGCGGAGCGGCTCGGGAAGCTCCATCGTGCGCGCGGGGCACAGGCCGCCTATGAGCTGATCGACAATTGCTACAAGACGCACTCGCTCGCCTCGACTTACGGCGAGGGTTTCGAAGCCTGTATCGCGCAGGACTATCTCGAAACCCGAACGCTGATCCAGGTTTACTCGCGCATGCCGCCGGACGCTCTCGCGCAGCTCGGCGTTCCTTCGCCCGAGATGCTGGCGGAGAGCATGAGCAAGCGCATCTCCATGGCGTTCGGGCAATACGGGAAATCGCAAGCCTACGCCGACAACGTCAAACGGCTCGTCGACGAGCATGGGCTTCCCGTGTTCTTCGCCCTCGTCTTCCCGGAAGCCGCGAAGGTGATTGAAGACAAGAAAACCGAAGAGAAAAAGAAGCAGCGGCGATGATCAATCCCAACCCGCAAACCCATTATACGGGCCCCTCCCACAAGCAGGAGATCGAGACACACACGCTCTCCATCCTCGTCGACAACGAGCCGGGGGTGCTGGCGCGCGTGATCGGTCTGTTTTCCGGGCGGGGCTACAACATCGACAGCCTCACCGTGACGGAGACCGAGCACGAGACGCACCTCTCGCGCATCACGGTGATCACCCGCGGGACGCCCGCGGTGCTGACGCAGATCAAGCATCAGCTCGAGCGCCTGGTGCCGGTGCATCGCGTGCGCGATCTCACCCTGGAAGGCGCGTCCCTCGAGCGCGAGCTCGCCTTGGTGAAAGTCGTCGGCAAAGGGGAGAAGCGGATCGAAGCCCTGCGCATGGCCGAAATCTTCCGCGCCCAGGTCGTCGACACGTCGATGGAGCACTTCGTGTTCGAGGTTACCGGCAAGCCCGGCAAGATCGATACGTTCATCCATCTCATGACGGAGCTTGGCCTCGTCGAGGTGTCGCGCACGGGTATTGCCGCCATCGGGCGCGGCGCGGCGGCGATGTGATCAACGGAATGGGCATCCGCCTCCAAGAAGAGCTCAGTCTGGCTTTGTCATTGCAGCTCGACGCCTGGGTGCCGTCAGGTCATCGCTCGGGGCGGAGCCGTGGGCGGGATCACGTCGACCGGGTGGATGCCGCCTGCCTCCTTCCAACGTCATTCCGGCGAAGGCCGGGACCTACGCCAGCATCCACATCCGCCACGCTCGCTGAACCGGTCTCCTCGAGCCGGGCTCAGAGGCCATTCCGGTTCCGAAATGGGGGGCGCGGCTCTGAGTTTTGTCTTGATGGCGCGTCTTCCCGTTTTTCGGAGCGCACTCTAGAAGGCCTTCTTGCGCCCGCCCCGTTTCTTGCCTTCGGCCGCCTGGCTCTCGGCGAGCGACAGGGCGAGGCGGGAAAACGCGAAGTTGCGGTCGCTGGCGAGGAGCTGAGTGTTGCCCGCGGTGCGGAAGCCCACGGCACCGTCTTTCGCCGGGTAAAGGGGCTCGGCTCGGGCGGCGGCCCCGTTGGCGGTAACCATGAACGCTGCGAGGCGCGCCCGATACGTGCCGGCGGCCGAACGTTCGCACCGCCCCTCGCCGGCCGCGCGCTCGCAGGTGCCCACGTCCGCGTAGACCGGAGAGGCCGCCTCATGGGCCTTCACCGCCCGCTCGATGGCAGCAGAGCACGCTTTGAGAGCATCGGAGCCAAAGGATGCGCAGTCCGAGGCACTGGCGAAAACACCGCGAAAGCCAACGGATTGCCCGTCTTCCGCGGGGCGGGTCTCGCCGCATCCGGGGATCAGGGCGATGAGAAGAAGAGCCACACCGGCGGCACCGGCCGAAACGGGGCTGCGCATGAGCGGGGCACCTTCAGACGAACGATATTGGTCCATTCTGCCGGGTGCTCGCTTTCGGATACCTTAATCGCCGTTGAAAGAGCGCCAAGCGCCGGTGTAACGTCCGGCCGTCATATGGGGGCCCTTGCCCCTCCATCAATTCGGGGCGTCCGCCCCACCGTTTCCTTCCATCCTTGAAATCCAACCGCAAGAGAGAGCGATGCGCGTCTATTACGATCGTGATGCCGACATTAATCTGATCAAATCAAAGAAAGTTGCCATTGTCGGCTATGGCAGCCAGGGCCACGCGCATGCGCTCAACCTGCGCGATTCCGGCGTCAAAGATGTCGCGATCGCGCTGCGCAGCGGCTCCAGCTCAGCCGCCAAGGCCGAGAAGGAAGGCCTCAAGGTCATGTCCGTGGCGGACGCGGCCAAGTGGGCCGACGTCATCATGATGCTGACGCCCGACGAACTGCAGGGCGACATCTACAAGGAGCATCTCGCCCCCAACATGAAGCAGGGCGCCGCGCTCCTCTTTGCGCATGGGCTCAACGTGCACTTCAATCTTATCGAGCCGCGCGAGGATCTCGATGTCGGCATGGTGGCGCCGAAGGGCCCCGGGCATACCGTGCGTGGCGAGTATCAGAAGGGCGGCGGCGTGCCGTGCCTGATCGCCGTGCACCAGGATAAGACGGGCAACGCGCACGACCTCTTCCTTTCGTATGCATCCGCCATCGGCGGCGGCCGCTCCGGCGTCATCGAGACGACATTCCGCGAGGAGTGCGAGACCGACCTTTTCGGCGAGCAGGCGGTTCTCTGCGGCGGCTTGGTCGAGCTCATTCGCGCGGGCTTCGAGACGCTGGTCGAAGCCGGCTATGCGCCGGAAATGGCGTATTTCGAGTGCCTCCACGAGGTCAAGCTCATCGTCGATCTCATCTACGAGGGCGGCATCGCCAACATGAACTACTCGATCTCGAATACGGCCGAGTATGGCGAGTACGTCAGCGGACCGCGCGTGATCACGCCTGAGACGAAGGCCGAGATGAAGCGCATTCTTGCCGACATTCAAGCCGGACGCTTCACGCGCGACTGGATGCTCGAGTGCAAGGCCGGGCAGCCGAGCTTCAAGGCCACGCGGCGCCTCAACGACGAGCACCAGATCGAGGAAGTCGGCGCCAAGCTCCGCGCCATGATGCCCTGGATCTCGAAGAACAAGCTGGTCGATAAGGGCCGCAACTGACCAAGCTGTTTCCCGCGGAGGCCGGCGCCTCCGCGGGCACTCACGCCTCGCTACGTCTGGCCGCTGTGTCCCAAGGAGGCCACGCGATTGCGCCCCGATGACTTGGCATCGTAAAGCTTGGCATCGGCGCGCTGGACGAGCGCTTCCACGTCGTCGCCGGCACGATACTCAGCGACGCCAAATGACGCCGTAAGCTGACCGATTTTCTGGTTTGTCTCGCGGATGGTGAGCCGTTTCGCCTCGAACTGGCGGCGAATGCGCTCGGCAAGGGAATGGGCCGCCTCCTGCGCGGTCATCGGCAGGATGACGGCGAACTCCTCGCCACCGTAGCGAATGACGGTATCGCTTTCACGCGTGTTGGACTGGATGACGCGGGCAAACATCCTGATCAGCTCGTCCCCAACCTGATGCCCGTAGGCATCGTTGACGCGCTTGAAATGATCAATGTCGCACATGATGACCGAGAGCGGCGTCGAGTCGCGCTCGCACTCGATGATGGCTTTTTCCATCGTCATATCGAAATGGCGGCGGTTGCCGGTGCCCGTGAGCGGATCCTTGAGCACGACCTCCTGCGCGTGGCTGAGGCTCGACCGCAACACCTGGATCTGCTTGCGAGAATCTTCCAGATGAAACTTCAGCGCCTCGCTATCGCGGCGCATCCGCTCGTTTTCAGCAACGAGAAGGCTCACGATGACACGGACCTGCTCCGCCTCGGACAGGTTGGCAAGGCGCGCCCGCGCCGAGGAAAGCGACTTCGCATAGCTCTCGTTGGTCGCGATATGCGCGCGGATGAGGCCCAGCACGTTGCCGAGTTCCTGCTCGAGCCTTCGGCCCGTGCGCAACACTGCGTCGCGGGATGGGCACGCGCCGGCGGCGGGCAGGATCATGCCGAGAACCCGCACCAGCCCCGCAATTCCGCATCCAATGATGGAGATGCCCAACAAGAGCGAGAGCGAGAGGCCGATGATCGCGATCGGATTGTATTGAGTGCCGACGATGCCGCCGCCCTCGTCGAGCTCCGACGAGTTCAGAATTCGAAGCGGCTCGAGATTGAGATCGGATGCGGCCACAAGCATAAGTAGTGCAGCAAATACTACACCACCCCCCGCAACAAGCAGAGCGCGTTGCGCCAAATTCAAGCCTCGCAATGGGATCATGATAACACTTTGCAGAACCAAGGCGATGAAAGGATCGGCGAGTCCTATGCATCCATCCGGCAGAATGGACTATAAGTTGTAGAAATAACCGATTGGTCGAATATGCGACCCGACACGTCGATGCTACCTGGTCGTCAGTGGCAAAAAAATTCGCCTTAAGCAGGCATGGCGCTGCCTGCTCTAACTTTTGTATGTCGTAAGACTAAGCGATTCGGCGAAGGCCCGGAAAGAACCGATCGCAACCACGCACGGTGTAAAGATACACCGCGCATCTTCCTTCCGTACGCCCTCTCCGCCGTTCAGTACGTTTGCGGGTCGTCGAGATTCGGGGACGATCGAGACGGCGGCTCGCTCGACCGCTGCGGCTCGATGGGGGCTGGCGACGCGCCGGATCCGGCCTCGAGCGCGGCTGCGAGCTCCTCCCGCGCCTTCTCGGCTTGCCTCTGGCGACTCCACAAACTGGCATAAAGACCGCCTTTGGCGATCAGCTCGGCATGCGTGCCCTCTTCGACGAGCCGCCCCTTGTCAAGCACGATGATCTTATCCGCGTGCACGATCGTCGACAGCCGGTGAGCAATGATGAGCGACGTGCGGTTGGCGGCGACGCGGTCGAGCGCGTCCTGGATTTCTTTCTCGGTATGGCTGTCGAGAGCGCTCGTCGCCTCGTCGAGCATCAGGATCGGCGGGCTCTTGAGAATGGTGCGGGCGATGGCGACGCGCTGCTTCTCGCCGCCCGAGAGCTTGAGCCCCCGCTCGCCGACCATCGTCGCATAACCGTCAGGTAGGGTGGCGATGAAGCGGTCGATCTGGGCGAGGCGCGCCGCTTCGTCCACTTCGGCCTCGGTGGCATCGGGGCGTCCATAGCGGATGTTGTAGAGGAGCGTATCGTTGAACAGCACCGTATCCTGCGGCACGACGCCGATGGCGCGGCGCAGAGACTGCTGGGTGACATCGCGGAGATCCTGGCCATCGATGGTCACGCGGCCGGCGTCGATATCATAGAAACGGAACAGAATGCGCGAGATCGTCGACTTGCCGGCGCCGGACGGACCGACGATGGCCACCATTCTGCCGGCCGGAACCTCAAATGAGATGTCGTGCAGGATCGGACGTGCGGCGTCGTAGGAGAACGATACGTTCTCGAAGCGCAGCGTGCCGTCGGTGATTACAAGGGGCTTTGCCCCCGGCATGTCCTCCACCTCCGGCTTCTCCGCAAGCAGTGCGAACATAGTCTCGAGATCGACGAGGGCCTGCTTGATCTCGCGGTAAACCATGCCCATGAAGTTCAAGGGCTGGTAGAGCTGAATCATGACGGCGTTGATCAAAACGAAGTCGCCGACCGTGTGCGTGCCGGCCATGACGCCGCGGGCGGCCAGCCACATGACGAGCGTCATGCCGACGGTGAAGATCGCCGCTTGTCCCGAGTTCAGCACGCCGAGCGAGTAATAGGTCTTCACGGCGGCCCGCTCGTAACGGGCCATGGAGGCATCGAACCGGCGCGCCTCCGCCTCCTCGTTGCCGAAGTATTTCACCGTTTCATAGTTCAGCAGGCTGTCGACGGCCTTGGTGTTGGCCTCGGTGTCGCTCTCGTTCATCTCGCGGCGAATGGCGATGCGCCGCTCGGAGGCGACAAACGTGAACCACATGTAGAAGGCAATGGTGACGAGCAGGATCAGGACGTACGTCCAGTCGAAATAGAAGATGAGCAATCCCGCCACCAGCACCATCTCGACGATGGTCGGCGCGAGCTGCATCACGCACATGCGCACGATCAGGTCGATGCCGCGCGTTCCGCGCTCAATGACGCGCGAGAGCCCTCCGGTGCGCCGCTCGAGATGGAAGCGCAGCGATAGCCTGTGCAAGTGGCGGAAGGTGCGGTTATTGAGCTCGCGGATGGCATGCTGGCCGACGCGCGTGAACAGCACGTCGCGAACCTGGTTCAAAATCATCATCACCACGCGGCCGACGCCATAAGTGACGATGAGCATGGCGATGCCGAGCGCGAGACCTTTCGCACTGACCACGTCCGGATGCGCCAGATCGGACGCAAGCCAATCCGTCGCCCACTTGAAGACGACCGGAACGCCGACCGTGACCAGCTTGGCGATGAGCAGAACGACGAAGGCTGCCGCCACCTCCCGGCGCAGGTCGCGCCGGCCCTCCGGCCAGATGAACGGCAGCAGGCTCTTCAGCACCGACCAGTGGCTAATGTCGGCGGAAAGGCCGAGCAGATCCGGCCGCTCGCTGCGGCTCACAGTAGATGTCGCGATGTTCGTCGATCTCATATCTTGCCGGGAATCTCGTGCGCATGCCCCCACCCATTGGACCAATACGCATCCGAGGGGACATTGGAGCAGCGGGACGTTTAACGTGTCGCGGGGACAGGCTCAACGGCGCTTGCCGCGAGAGGCACGAAACAACGGGCAAATGTTGCCGCGCCGCGGTGCGCATCGGGCCTTGCAGATGCTGCGGCGAGGCCGCTCCTTGACGATGGGGCTGCGGCGATAGCGGCGTTCCGAGATCCGGTGACGCTTGCTTTGTCGCATCTCGCAGGCGCCGCACCTCACGTGCCGACGGTGAGCGCACCGCGGTTTCCTTTCGAGGCAACGGGGCTTGGCCGCTGCATGACGGCGCCAATGATCCACTGTCCTCCCTTTGGCGTGACTATTCCGGGCGCGCGTGCTCTTGGCGCGTGAGGGCCTTGCCCGCGACACCGCAGGGGCGGACGGCGCCCGTACCGACGAGCGGCGGGCCCGCTTGTGCCTATGGGGAGCGCTGCGGGCGTTGGATGCCGCCTTGGCTGACGCAAGGCGCTTTTCCTCAGCAGCCTTCTCTTCGGCGGCTTCGCGTTCCTCCTCGGCGCGGCGTGCCGCTTCCTCTTCGGCTGCCCTGCGCTCTGCCTCAGCATGAGCGTCCGCCTGGCGCCGATCTTCAGCCGCCCGCTCCTCACCGAGGCGCTTTTCCTCAGCGGCCTTCTCTTCGGCTGCCTTCCGCTCCGCCTCGGCGCGGGCTTCCGCTAGGCGCTGCTCTTCGGCAGCTTTCTCCTCGGCGAGGCGCTTCTCCTCCGCGGCCTTCTCAGCAGCGGCTCTCCGCTCCGCCTCCGCACGGCGGGCCGCCGCCGCCTCGGCAGCCTTGCGCTCCGCTTCTGCGCGAGCTTCAGCCAGGCGCCGCTCTTCGGCTGCCCGCTCCTCCGCAGCCTTCTCCTCGGCGAGACGTTTCTCCTCGGCAGCCTTCTGGGCCTCAGCACGGCGGGCCGCTGCCTCTTCGGCGGCTTTACGTTCCACCTCAGCGCGGGCTTCGGCCAGGCGCCTCTGCTCCGCCCTCTTCTCCTCGGCGGCGCGCTTCTCTTCCGCGGCTTTTTCGGCAGCCTTCCGTTCCGCCTCCCGACGGGCGTCTTCCGCCATGGCTTTCAACGCTTCCTCAGCGCCGCGGGCCACGTCAGCTGCGAGAGCCTTACGGGTCGCCTCCGTCTTGCGCGTGCTATCGAGCTTTTCCAGCTCCTCCAGCTTCCGCAAGCCTTCCTCGATGCGCCGGTCGAGATCCTCCTTGAGCTTGCGCAGCTCCTCGCGCCGCGCTTCGGCACGCTTCCGCTCCGCCTCGCTGTCGCTTTCCCCCGCGTGGGGGGCGTCCACGCGATCGGAGGAGGCGGCTGCCTTGGCGCGTGCTACTGCCTCACGCCATTCCACCTCCGCTTGGCGGCGCGCCTCTATGAAGGCCCGTGACTCGCGCGCGGTTTCGTCGGCCATTCTCATCACGTAGGCCGGCGGGGGCAGCCCCATGAGCTCGCGGGACCATCGGATCCAATACCTCACGTAGCTCAGCGCAGCCTCGACGGCGGTGCGCAGCCTCGCGACCGCTGGCGGCGCGGCGGATCCGGACGCCACGGCCGCGCTATGCGGCACTGCGAGCTGCCCGGCGATGTCCGAGCGGTAGGTGGCATGCGCGTCCTCGAGCCAATCGACGACCCCGGACACGGGTGCGCGGGGGCGCTCCTCTTGCGGCGCCCCTGAGGCTCCTGCCGCCACCCATTCGGGGCTCAGTACGATACATGCGAGCAGCGACGCGAACGCGCTCAGTCTGGCTGACCTCAACACCGCCACCCCATCAACACCATGCTTTCCGGTCTCCCCGGATGGGCGTCAGGTTAGGATATTCATTTGCGCGCGGGCAAACGAGTTCAGAATCTTCCTTAAGCGGAGCATAGAACGGCACTGCAATATCTAGCCTGCAAATCGACACAGACCGTTGGCAGACGAGGGGGGAAACCCCACATTTCCTAAGCTCGCCAATTCGGCATCATAGATCCAAGACAAGGAACCCAATTGCAACGTACCCCTCCCCTCGCCACTGATCCCGTTCAACCCGAGACTAAGGAGACCCATCCTCGGACCGATGCGCCACAGCGCGTCAATGGGGTCCTGCGTCCCCGTGGCTCGGCTGGCAACGTGCGCAGCCTTTGCGTCTATTGCGGCTCGGGTCTGGGAGACAAGCCAATCTACGCCGAAGCCGCGCGGTCCCTCGGCCGGTCCCTCGCTGAAAACGGCGTGCGGCTCATTTATGGCGGCGGAGGGCTGGGTCTCATGGGCGAAGTAGCGCGGGCAACACTCGCAGCCGGCGGCCAGGTGACCGGCATCATTCCCTCGTTTCTCGTCCAGCGGGAGCACATGCTGCGCGAAGTGACGGACCTACTCATCACCGCCGACATGCACGAGCGGAAAAAATTGATGTTCGACCGCTCGGACGCATTCGTCGCCTTGCCCGGCGGCGTCGGCACGCTGGAGGAACTTGTCGAGCAGCTCACGTGGGCTCAGCTCGGCCAGCACACGAAGCCAATCGTGGTGGCGAATATCGCAGACTTCTGGACGCCGTTTCTCGGACTTCTCGAGCATATGCGCCGGGAGGCCTTTATTCGCCCAGGGCTCGAAGTGCCTTTCGGCGTCGTGACAGAAGCTGACCAGATCGTGCCGCAGGTCATTGCGCTCCACGCCATGATGGGCGGCGAGGTGGCGCCGGGAGCGCTCGCTAAGTTCTAAAAAGATCGAGCCGTTCCAGTTGACCGGAACGGCTCGAAACGTTCATTCCATCGCTTTTCAGTCCTTGGCGCGCTCGACGTAGGATCCGTCGGCCGTCATGACGACGACGCGGGTGCCGCTCTCGATGTGGGGCGGCACCATGATGCGGGCGCCGTTCTCGAGCTTCGCCGGCTTGTAGGACGACGATGCCGTCTGGCCCTTGACCACCGGATCGGCCTCGACGATCTCGAACGTCACGCGGGCCGGAAGCTCGATCGAAATCGGGTTGCCCTCGAAGAGGGACACGCTGCAGGTCATCCCCTCCTGCAGCCAGATAGACTGGTCACCAATGATGTCCTTGGAGATCAGGATCTGATCGTAGGTCTCGGGCTGCATGAAGTTGAAGCCCATGTCGTCCTCGTAGAGATAGTTGAAATCCTTCTCCTCGAGGTAGGCGCGCTCTACCTGGTCCGTCGTGCGGTAGCGCTCCGTCACCTTCACGCCGTCAGAGATGCGGCGCATCTCGAGGTGCGTGACGGGCGTTCCCTTGCCCGGATGGATGTTCTCAGCCGAAATGACGACGGCGAGCTTGCCGTCGAGATCGAGCACATTGCCTTTGCGGATCGAGCTG
Organism: Hyphomicrobium sp.; assembly: GCF_036780825.1. Classification (GTDB taxonomy): domain Bacteria; phylum Pseudomonadota; class Alphaproteobacteria; order Rhizobiales; family Hyphomicrobiaceae; genus Hyphomicrobium_C. The sequence continues at coordinate 11,691 of NZ_DAIQCD010000001.1, forward strand.
GCGATCACCTTGACCACGGTCTTCTCCCATCAATTCCATCGTGCCCGGGGCGCCCAACCGGCAGCGCCTCGCGACAGATCCATCCGACCCGGGCAGGAAAATATGGCCGCTCTCATACTCTGGATCGCTCCTAACGCCAAGAGCCGACACGGTGACGCGCCTGGAAATGCGGAGAGGTCATGGGCCCGGAGAGGGCCAGAATGGGCCGGGTAGCGATGCAGAACCCCCAGGTGATGGAGCCGCCAGCGGGCCAAGACATGGTTTATCGGCTATGGCACAGAGCCCTTGAGCCCGCCTGACCCACATCGATATGGTGCACGCGGCGCTGCCAGCGATGTGCGCGAGTGCGATCGCGGCTCTTTCAACCTATCTTGCAAAGAATGGCTCGACACATGCCTGCCCTGTCCCCCTGGTGGGATCCGGACCGCCACCGGGATCGCCGGCCCGGTCTCATGCTGCGCAACCGCATCAAGGCGGCCATCCGAGCCTGGCTCAATGGCCAGGGCTTCATCGAGATCGATGCGGGAACGCTCGTCGTCTCGCCCGGCAACGAGACGCATCTCCACGCCTTCGCAACGGAGCGGATCGGGACGGCGCTCGAGCGTGAGACGCTCTACCTCAACACCTCTCCGGAATTCGCGATGAAAAAGCTGATCGCGGCGGGTGAGGAGAAGATCTACGCTTTCGCGCCGGTCTATCGGAACCGCGAGCGGGGCGCACTGCATGCGCCGGAGTTCACGATGCTCGAATGGTATCGGGCCGACGCCGGCTACACGGTGCTGTGGGAAGATTGCGCCGCCATGCTGGCGATTGCCGCCCGGATCAGCGGCCGGGAGCGGTGGTCCTTCCACGAACGGGATACGGCCGTTACAGGCGATCTCGAACGGCTGACGCTCGAGGACGCGTTCCTCACCTACGCCGGCTTTCCCCTCCTCGACACATGCCGGGAGGGCATTCCGGATCGCGACCTGCTGCGCGCACGCGCCACCGCGGCAGGTATCCGCACAGCCGATGACGATACATGGTCTGATATCTTCTCGCGCGTGCTGGTCGAGCGGATCGAACCCAATCTCGGGCATCCCCGTCCGACGATCCTTTATGAATACCCTGCGCCCGAAGCTGCGCTGGCGCGCCGGGTTGCAGGCCGGCCGGAGGTTGCGGAGCGCTTCGAGCTCTACGCTTCGGGCGTGGAGCTTGCCAACGGGTTCGGAGAGCTGACGGATGCTGGCGAGCAGCGACGCCGGCTCACCCTCGAGATGGACGAGAAGGCGCGCATCTACGGGGAACGCTATCCGCTGGACGAGGATTTCCTGGCCGCACTGGCGCAGATGCCGCCCGCCTCCGGATGCGCGCTCGGGTTCGAAAGGCTGGTGATGCTGGCGGCCGGCGCCAGCCGCATCGATCAGGTGATCTGGACACCCTTTGGCGATGAAAGCAATTGATCCCAAAATGCAGCGGAGCATCGAGGCGAAACTGTTTTATACCGACCGTATCCACGGATTGCCGCCGTCCAGCACGTTGGCCGATGTCAATGCGGCGCCCTTCCTCGCAAGCATCGTCTCCTGTCAACACCCCGATCACGATACCGAGCAGTGGCCGCCATCATGACCCGTCTGCGCCATACGCTGAAAAGTGCGGCGGACCTCGTCGAGGCAAAGCTCCTGCCGCCCGAGGCGGAAGCGGATGCGGCGCGCGTGGCCACGCGTTACGCGGTCGCCGTGACGCCCGCCGTGGCGGAGCTGATCGACAGCAAGGATCCGGCAGACCCGATCGCGCGGCAGTTCCTGCCGGACGTGCGCGAGCTCGACAGGGCATCCGGCGAGCGCGGCGATCCGATCGGCGACGATGTGAAAAGCCCGGTCAGAGGCATCGTGCACCGCTATCCCGACCGCGTGCTGCTCAAGATCGTCGGCGTGTGCCCCGTCTATTGCCGCTTCTGCTTCCGGCGAGAAATGATTGGCCCAGCGGCGGAAGCAAACCTCACCGCGGATGAGATCGAGGGCGCGCTCGCTTATATCCGCGCCCATCCCGCTATCTGGGAGGTCATCGTCACGGGCGGCGATCCGCTCGTCATGAGCGCGCGGCGCATCGAGGAGATCACGCGTGCGCTTTCCGAGATCGCCCACGTCAAGATCATTCGCTGGCATACGCGCGTGCCCGTGGTTGCGCCGGAGCGCATCACGGTTGACCTCGTGCGTTCGCTTAAATCGCCGGGCAAGACGGTGTATGTGGCGCTCCACGCCAATCATCCGCGCGAGTTGACGCCCGGAGCCCTCAGCGCCATCGCCCGGCTGGTCGATGCCGGCATCGCGCTCGTGAGCCAGACGGTGCTGCTGCGCGGCGTCAACGATAGCGTGGACGTGCTGGAAGCCTTAATGCGCGCGTTCGTCGAGGCGCGCGTCAAACCGTATTATCTCCATCACGGCGATCTGGCACCGGGGACCGCCCATTTCCGCACGAGCCTGGCCGAGGGGCAGGCGCTGATGCGGGCGCTCCGCCAGCGGGTCTCGGGCCTCGCGATGCCGACCTACGTGCTCGATATCCCGGGCGGCTACGGCAAGGTTCCGGTGGGTCCGGGCTATCTGGAGGAGACGACGGACACCGTTGCAGACCCCAGCGGACGCTTGCATCGCACGGATGGCGCCTGCGCCCCTTGAGGCCACGTCCGAACCCCAGGACTTGGCCGGAAGTTTCACGCCGCGGCAGATTGATCCTTTTCCAATGGCGCTGGCGGCTTGATCGGCAGGTAGCGGCGATAGAGGGCAACGATCGCCGGCAGGATGACGAGTTGGCCCGCGAGCGACGCGAACAGGCAGATCGCAGCCAACTCTCCGAAGAGGCGCAGCGAGGGAAGATGTGACAGCATCGTGACGCCGAGCCCGAGCGCGAGCACGATCGTGGTCAGGATCACGGCGGGGCCGATGTGATGCGCGGTGCGGGCCAGTGCCTCAGCGGCGCGGTCGGGCGCGGGCTTCGGCTCATCATCGGCAAGGCTCAGGCGGTAGGCTCTGCCGATCTCCTCTTCTTCCTCGCTTACCGCGGCTTCGTCCGCCAAGCGCTGCTCCTCGAGGCGGTAGCGGTTCAGGAAATGGATCGTCGAGTCGATAGCGAGCGAGAACGCCACCGTGATGGCGACGATGGAGGCGAACTGCAGTCCCTGCCCCGAGTAAAACAGGATGGCGCCCGTGGCGAAGATCGGGAATAGCGAGGGTAGGATGCTGGCGACGCCAACCATGAGCGAGCGCAGCGCGATGCCTAGGAAAATGAAGACGAGGAAAATGTCGCCGACGAGCCCCCAGGTGAGCTCGCTGATGAGCATCGCAGAGTTGCGCGCGGCGATGGCGGGAAGCCCCGTGACGGAGATCTCATAGCCAGGATGGCGCCCGCGCACGCTCTCCAGCGCGCGGTCGATCCTCTCGACCACCGGCAGGATCTCGCTCGCATCCTTGTCGGGCAGCCGTGCGGTGACCAGGACGGCGCCCTCGTCCGCGGCGATGAAGCGGCGCACGAGATGCTCCGGCAGCATCCGCACATACCTGCGCACGGTCTCGATCGACGTATCGCCCGTGGCCGCGAGCCAGCGCCGCAGGCTGTCCACGGACCAGACGTTGCCAAGCCCCGCTTCCTTTTCGAGCACTCCGTGCGCCTCGGCAATGACGGCGAGCGTTTTCTCATCGTAGAGCTCGATCGGCGGGCTGCTCTCTCCTGCTCCGGGCTGCGGCCATTCGATCATGACGTGCACCGGGTTGGCGCCGGTCAGCTTGCTGTCGAGGCTGCCGGTTGCGGCCAACGCCTGTTCCTTGTCCGGCACCTGATCGGCGAGCCGGTACATCGGTTTCAGACTGAAGAACGCATGCCCCGTCACGAGAACCGCCACCAGGCCAGCGACGGCGAACAGGAGCGGGCGGGCGCCGACGAAGCCGATCACCCGGTCGCTGAAGCGCTGCAGGACGCCGACGCCACCTTCTTCTTGATGCTCGGGGATCTCGGCGGAGGCTGGCGGCTCGCGGCGCACGAGGAGGGCCGCGAGCGTCGGCACAACGACGGCAACGGCTGTATAGGAGATGAACACGGCCATCAGCGCGGCGAGCCCGAAGGTGCGGATCAGCGCCGATTGGGCGAAGGCAAACGAGACCAGCGCAATGGCCTGGTTCATGGCCGTCAGCAGGCAAGCGGGCGCCACCTCGCGCACGGCGTTGCGCGCCGCCTCGACGCGGTCCATTCCGGCCAGGATGTCGCGCCGGATGGCGAACACGAGGTGCATCGAATCCGAGAACCCGGAGACCAGGATCAACGGCGTGATGACGTTGATGAAGAGGTTCAACCGGAAATCGAGCCCACCCAGCGCGCCGAGCGTCCACAGTATGGCGGTCGACGGGCCCAGCACCGCGATGAGCGTGAGCGAAAGGCGGCGGAAGAACAGATAGGCGATGGCGAAACCAACGGCGAACCCGAGGCCGTTGTAGACGAGGCGATCCCGCTCGACTGCATTGCGGATCTCGAGCTGCATGACGGGAGCACCGGTCAGCCTCGCAGTCAGGCCCGATCCCGCAAACTCACGGTCCACGACGTCCCGGATACCGGCGATGATCGTGCGCGCGGAGTGCTCCTCCACCATCCTGCGATCGAGCGCGATGACAATCAGCGCCAGGTCGCCCGCCTCGGACAGGAATTTGCCTTTTACGATGTCATTGCCGGCGAGCGCGTGGATCACGTCGGCATAGGCGTCGTTGGCTTCCGGGAGCTCGTCCGGGACGACGGGTGCCGCATAGCCACTGTCGTCAGGCACCTTGCGCGCCGACAGCATCGACACGAGCCCGCCGACGCCGTCGGTGAGCTGCAATTCGATGACCGCATTGCGGAAGACCTCGAGATGCTCGCGCGCGAGCAGCGCCTCCCCCTCGACGACGACGAGCACATCGTATTCGCTCGAAGGAAAGCGCCGGTCGATCTCTTCGTAGCGGTGGAATTCGGCGGTGTCCGTGCGGAACAGCTCGCTCAAGCTGTCGTCCACCCGCAGCTTCGAGACGCCTAGGAGGGCGAGGCCCGTGACGATGAGGATGAGTGCGGTACTGACATACGGCGCGCGCAGGGCGATCAACCCAAGGCGGTCGAGGCCGAACGAGAATAGGAAAGACCGGCGCGGCGGCAGCTCAGTGCTGGACATGCCTCATTCCGGCTGCGGCCGGAACTCCCCCCAAGTGTCCTGACGAGCGCTCTTGCTTTTGCCGGCAAGCCAGAATCGTCCGTGCAGCAACGGTGACATCGGCGCCTGGGCAGCGCAAGCCCCTCCCCTGCGCGCGCTCGTTCGGGGCCTCGCCGCGTTTCAGCGTTGCAGGCGTCTCCGCGAGCGCCTTATGCTCCCGGCCGGCTTCCGTTCCAGAGAGGAGAACGCCAATGGCGGACGAGCCCGCCGTCACCTCGCTCGACGTCATCGATCTCAGGTGCCCTCTGCCGGTGCTCATGGCGCGCAAGGCGCTGAGCCGGCTCCCTGCGGGCGCGGTGCTTGAGGTGCTCGCCAGCGATCCCGCGGCGTCCCAGGATTTCTCTGCCTTCTGCCAGGCGACGGGACATCGGCTCATCGGGGAGAGCGCCAACGAAGGCGTGCAGAGGTTCCTCATTCAGAAGGCGACGGGCTCCGTTTGAGGCTGCCCACCCGGGCGGCGCGGCGCACGGCCTCGCCCCTCTCGGCCCGGCTTGACACGGTGGAAAGGCCCCCGCATAAGGGCGGCTCGCGCCGTTCCTGCACGGCGCACCGGCGATCAGCGCATCGTTCGCGCAGGATCTCAAGGGCGGTTAGCTCAGCGGTAGAGCACACGCTTCACACGCGTGGGGTCACTGGTTCAATCCCAGTACCGCCCACCATCAGCACGATGAAATTTCTGGCCTTCTCCCGAACACAATACCGCAAGGCTGGGATCGCTTTCGGCTCGGCCAGCACCTGAGTTGCATACCCAGCCGCTATCCCGCACCAAAGTCTCAAGACCGTCTCACCGCGCGCCAGACGCATTCCGCCATTCCGATAACGGCGGCATCCCATCCGCTCGATCCCTACTCGGAGACAAGGGACCGCCTTCGCGCCGCGGACCTCTGCCGCGGGGGTGCTCGGTGAGCGCGTGCCCGCGCTCACCTCAAACGATCAGTCTCTAGAGCCGTTTCGGTTTAGGTGGAATCGGGGAACGGTTCTAAGCTTTTTTCCTCGTGCTTCTTCTCGGAAAACCGGTTCCCGCTGTTCTGGAAACACTCTAGTTCGCCAACGCAACCTCGACGAGATTGTCTGAGAACGATGGGGCGTGCCCCATGTCGGTGAACTCGGCCGAGCTGATGCTGTTGACGGTTCCATCGTTGAGCTGACGCCAGTATCCGAGCGTCGCAACAACGATGCCGGGATTGACGTCGTTCGTTATCCGCGCGACGCCCTTGAAGGCACCCCGGCTGTTCGACACACGCACCCGATCGCCGTCGATAATGCCGCGCGCCGACGCATCCTCCGCATTGATCATGACGAACTGCTCGCCTTGCGCCTTCAGCTTCCTGTTCATGTTGGCGTAGCAGGAGTTCAGGAAGTTATGGCTCTTCGGAGAAACGATGTTGAGCGGGTACTTCTTTGCGAGCTCCGGATTGGTCGCCGATGATTCCCGCCTCGGCACATAGTCGGGTAGCGGATCGAGATCCTCCCCGGGCTGGAAAGCCTCGTACATCTGCCTGAAGGGGCCAGCGACGAAGTTCTTGGCGCCCTCGACAAGGAACTGGCATTTGCCCGATGGCGTTGGGAAATTTCCTTCGCGATGGGGCGCGCGGTCGTCCTTGGTGCCGACTTTCAGGCGCGCAAAGCCGTGCTCTCTGAGGTAGTCGAGAGTGATGCCCTCACAGGCAGGCGACTCCCAATCGACATAGTGTTGCAGGCATTCCGTGTCGGACCATTTGAAATTCTCCTCCTCGAAGCCCATGCGCGCGGCGAGCCTACGGAAGATCTCGTTGTTCGGAATGGCTTCGCCCGGCGAGACGGCGCACTTGGTGTTGTAGGTCAGATGGAGATGGCCCCAGGAGAGGATCATGTCCTCCATCTCCGCCCCCATCGCAGCCGGCAGAACGATATCGGCGTAGGACGCGGTGTCGGAGATGAAGTGCTCGGCCGAGACGAGGAACAGATCGTCCCGCATCAGGCCTGCCACGATCTTGTCGGTTTCGGGAGCTTGCGTGACCGGATTCGAGTTCCAGCACATCATGGACATGATGGGCGGATCCAGCTCCATCTCGCCGGTGAGCGCGCGTCCAATCTGGAGATTGTTGACGACGCGGGTTCCCTCCGGAATGAGATCGGGCCGGCAGATGACGTCGAACTTGTAGGGATGCTCCCAAACCGGGAATTGCGTGACCCCGCCGCCAACATGGCGCCAGGCTCCGGTCAATGCCGGAATAGAGGTGACCGCGCGGATCGTCTGGCCGCCGCCATAGTGGCGCTCGAGTGCCACGCCCATGCGGATCGCCGCCGGCTGTGCGGTGGCGAGCTCATAGGCGAGCTTCCGGATATCGGCCGCCGGCACGCCTGTGATCGCCTCCGCCCATTCCGGCGTTCGCGTTTTGGCGCGCTCTTTGAGCTCCGCAAAACCGACCGTGTAGTTGTCGACGTAGTCCTGATCCACCAATCCCTGTTCGATGATGCAATGGATCACCGCCATCGCAAGGGCGCTATCCGTTCCGGGCTTGGGGCAAATGTGCCAGTCGGCGCTCTTGGCCGTTCGGGACGCATAAGCGTCGATCGCGACAACCTTTGCGCCCTGCGCCTGGGCTTCTTTGACAATGGCCCAATGGTGCAGGTTCGTGCTGACGCTGTTGCAGGCCCAGAGGACGATATACTTGGAATGGATGTAGCTTTCGGGATCGAGACCCGCCGTCGGCCCGATCGTCAAGAGCCACGCGGTGCACGAGCCCTCGCCGCAGAACGTGCGCTCGCAGACTGTAGCCCCCATTCTGTTAAAGAACGCGTCTCCCCCATTCAGGCCGTGCACGAGGCCCTGATGCCCCAGATAGCTGTAGGGGATGATAGCCTGGGGACCGTATCTCGCGATGATGTCCTTCCAGCGTGTGGTGATCTCGTCCAGCGCCTCGTCCCAGGTGATCCTCTCGAACTGCTTGGAGCCCTTCGGGCCCACCCGGCGCAGGGGATAGAGGAGCCGATCGGGATGGTAGTGACGCTGCTCGTAATCCTTCAACTTCACGCACAGGCCGCCCCGGGTGATGGGATGATCCGGATTGCCGCGAACCCGTAACAGAGTTCCCGCCTTATCGACCTCGAACAGCATGGAGCAGGTGTCCGGGCAGTCGTGGGGACAGCCGCCGAAAAATGTTTTGGTCGGGGCATGTTCGTTCATGGGCTCCTCCTTCACCGTTTGCTTCTTTTTGACGCAGTGCGCCGTCTTTTTTGTTATTCGTCAAGACTGGAGGAATTTGCGGGCCGGTGTAGATCCAAGGTTGTCCGCGCGGCTGAGGCCATCGCAATATCGCAGCCTTGGCCCTATGATACGCTCGCAATTGGCACTAAGAATACATACTGAGCGGTGCTATGGCTGGTGCCAGCCGTGGCGCAATGCAATTTTCAGGTGAAATCGCTTGGATCTTCCACTGCATCTGAAACCTGGTCTGGATCGAACACTCCAGGTCCAGATTTTCGAGCAGATCCGTCAGATGATCCTCGACGGTCTTCTCAAGCCGGGCATGGCGCTGCCACCGAGCCGGCTGCTCGCCGAACGGTTCTCGATCTCCCGCAATACGGCAACCCTGGCCTATGATCGCCTCGCCGCGGAAGGCTACGTCGAGTCTCGCGGCACGGCCGGAACGTTCATCAGCAGCACGCTCCCGGACGACATGCTTTCCGTGCGCGGCGATCGCAGCCAATCGAATGGCCCCCTGCCGGACGGCGGCGCGCCGCTGCTGTGCTTTGCCGGCTCGCCGGGAGGTGGAAGCGACCGGCCCCGCTATGACTTCTGGGTGGGTCGCTCCGATCCAGAAAGTTTTCCGATCCGGATTTGGCGGCGATTGATCAACCGCCGGCTCAGCGAGAACTCCTCGAGCTTCCTCACGGACTACTGCGACCCCGCGGGGCTTCCCGAGCTCAGAGAGGCTATCGCGGCGCATCTCGGCCGTGCCCGCGGAATGGCCATCACCCACGACCAGATCATCGTCACCTCCGGTGGGCAGGATGCTCTCAACCTGATCTGCAAGCTCGTCGCGCCGGATATCGCGCAGCTGTGCATCGAGAACCCTTGCTATCTCGGGGCTGCGATGCTGTTCAAGAGCACGGGCAAGCCCGCCGTGCCGGTTTCCGTCGATACGGAAGGCATCCGGATCGAAGATCTTCCTACGAGCCCCCGCAACCTGCTCTACGTGACGCCGTCACACCAATTTCCGACCGGCGTGACGATGCCGCTCAGCCGCCGCTTCGAGCTGCTTCGCTGGGCCGAGGAGACCGACAGCTACATCGTCGAAGACGACTACGACAGTGATTTCCGCTACGACGGACCACCGGTCACTTCGGTTGCGGGCCTCGGCCGTTCCAGGCGCGTGTTCTACATGGGGACGTTTTCCAAATCGGTCGGCGCGGGCCTCCGGATCGGATACGCGGGGATCCCACGGCTTTATTGGGACGACGCCCGGATTCTCAAGGCACAGATGAGCAACGGCCACTCCTGGCTCGAGCAGGCCGTCCTGGCCGACTTCATCACCGAGGGACATTTCGAGCGCCATCTCCGAAAACTCCGCCAACTCTACAAAGCGCGGCGCGACCGCCTCGAGCGCGAGCTGAGATCGCATTTCCACGATCCGGAGATCAAGGGCACGGAATGCGGCCTCCATTTCATCTGGCGACTGCCGCCGCACTTTCCCTCCGCGCAAAAGATCCAGCTCGCGGCGCGCGAAGCCGGGGTCGGCGTGTATGCGCTACGAAGCGGCGCTGCATTCGATTTCCGAGAGGATGCGAGGGATGACGTCCTGGTTTTCGGCTTCTCGTCGCTTGGCGAGGATGACATCCGCGATGCGGTTCGAATCCTGAAAACCACGCTGCAAAGCCTCGGTGCCTGTGCAGATCCTCTCGGCGGAGACCGCACCGGCACTGCACGCCGCGCGGCTGCTCGGCACCAGTGATGTTCGCCACGTTGGCTCTATGCAGTCCCCGATGATGCGTTCAACCTCTCAGAACGGACGCAGACTCGCATCCCAAACCATCAAGATCTAGAGCCGTTCCGGTTTCGGCGGAATCGGGGAACGGCTCTAAGCGTTTATTTTATCGTGCTTCTGGTCGGACACTTTACCGTACATGGCTTCGCCATGACCGGTTTCCACTTTTCCGGAAGCACTCTAGGCAAGGAGTGGAAGCGACCGATGGGACATACGCCTGCTCAGGACTACGATGACATCGCCAAAGCTATTCAGCCCTATCTTGACGGCGCGAAAGCTGGCAAGGGCGATACGATGAAGCCCGCCTTCCATGCGGACGCGACGATCTATGGCTACATCGGCGATACGCTCGTGTCAGGGCCGATCAAGCTGCTGTACGACTGGACCGATTCCGTTGGTCCTGCTCCAGAGATCACACCTCGCATTGTGAAAGTCGATGTGGCAGGCACCGCGGCCAGCGTACGCGTCGAGATTGACAATTGGCAGACGCATCGCTTCACCGACTTGTTCAATCTCCTTAAAATCGATGGCACCTGGGTCATCGTGAACAAGATCTTCCACGCGCACCAGTAAGCTAGAAGCCTAGGGGCTCACCTCACGGTGCGCCCCTATTGTCGGTGCGAGGCTCGCTGTGCGTTTGTGGCTCGCACAGGTCTCCGACATTTGAACGTTTCCCTCCCCCTCGTGAGCGGACGGATAAAGCTTCACGTCCTCTACCAGCTTGCGCCGCAACGCCCGTTGGAACCATGCAAAATTCGACGCTGGCCCTTTTCTCCGGCCGCGGCGCTTCGCATCATATCCGGAACCGCCCATCCCAAGTTGGGAAACGAGTGCGGAGAGGGCGCGAGTTCAGGCCTCGATCCGAGGCCGCCCGCGACGAAACAAGATCGAAGCCCGGGAGGGGAACAGCATGCCTCACGTTGTAACGGACAATTGCAGCAGATGCCGCTTCACCGATTGTGTCACGCACTGCCCCGTCGCGTGCTTCCACGGTGATGAGGAGCGGCTTTATATCGACCCGGATGGCTGCATCGATTGCGGCGCGTGCATCGACGCCTGTCCGGTGCATGCGATTTACGACGTCATGGACCTGCCGGACGAAATGGCACCCTGGATCGCCATCAACGCATCGCGCTCAGTTGAACTGCCCGTGGTTCGAAATCGCGAGGCGCCCTTGCCGACCGCCGCCGCTCGGCGCGTTGAGCTTGGTTTCTAGAGCAGATCCCATTCGGGCGGACTCGCTCGAATGGGTGATGATGCTCGCCCAAACACAGTCGTGCTTCTTTTCGGACACTTTAACTTGCATGGCTCCGCCATGACCGGTTCCCACTTTTCCGGAAGCACTCTAGCACTCCTCGAGGTGGTGAAATTGCACAGTGGTGAGCGCCTTCAGATTGCCATCGTCGGCAGCGGGCCCAGCGGCTTCTATGCCGCCGAAGCGCTGCTTGCTTCCGGTCTCGACATCCAGGTCGACATGTTCGAGCGTCTGCCCACGCCATACGGGTTGGTGCGGAGCGGCGTCGCCCCGGATCATCAAAAGCTCAAACAGCCCATCCGCGTATTTGAGGAGATCGCGCGCTCCCCGCGCTTCAATCTCGTGGCCAACGTCACCGTGGGCGGGCAGATCTCCGTCGAGGAGCTGCAGAGCGCGTACCATGCCATCGTGTTTGCCTGCGGGGCGCAGAACGATCGGCGAATGAACGTCCCCGGTGAGGATCTCAAAGGCAGCCATACTGCGACGGAATTCGTGGGCTGGTACAATGGGCATCCCGATTACCGTGACCGGACTTTCGATCTCGATCAGGAGGTCGCCGTCATCATAGGTCAGGGCAACGTCGCCGCCGACATTTGCCGTATCCTGATGCGGCCAGTCGACGAACTCAAAAGCAGCGACATCGCAGAGCATGCGCTCGAGGCGCTATCGCGAAGCAAGGTGCGCGAGGTCCATATCGTCGGCCGCCGTGGCCCCGTGCAGGCGAAATTCACCACGAAAGAGCTGAGAGAGCTTGCCAGCCTCACGGGCACGGTGTCCACGATCGAGCCCGAGCAACTTGCGTTGTCTGAGGCGTGCGATGCCGAGCTGGCCAGTCCTAAGAGCGCCGTCGCGAAAAGGAACCTGGACGTGTTCCGGAGCCTCACCGAAAACATCGCCGACGGTAGCCGCCGACGCATTCATTTCCGCTTCCTGGCAAGTCCTGTCGCTCTTTTGGGAGAGGAGCGCGTCGAACGCCTCCGCCTCGTTCGCAACCGGCTGAGCGGAGCACCGTTCGATCAGACCGCGGTTGCGACCGAGCAGCACGAAGATATCCCATGCGGACTGGCTTTCCGGAGCATCGGCTACAAGGGCGTCCCGATACCGGGCCTCCCGTTCGATGCCGAGCGCGGTGTCGTGCCGAACACGGCCGGGCGGGTTCATGCCGATGGCGCCGTTGTCCCGGGCTTGTTCGTGACGGGGTGGATCAAGCGCGGACCGAGCGGCATCATCGGAACCAACAAGGCCGACAGTCTGGAGACTGTCCATGCGCTCCTTGAGGATCTATCGAAGGCTGCCCCAGCCCGCGCGCCAGGTCTGGAAGGGGTTCTTCCCATTATCGAGAGTCGCTCGGGACGCGTGGTCTCGCTCTCCGACTGGTTTGCCATAGACGGCGCTGAGGTGGAGCGCGGCAGCAGCGTCGGAAAACCACGTGAGAAGTTCACGCGGATTGGCGACATGCTCGCCATTCTTCCGCCTCAAGGCCGGCAAGAGGACCTATCAAGCGCACCACTGCTCGAAACCGGTACACAGGGATAGAGCTGTTCCCGGTTTAAGTGGAAGCTGGGAATGACTTCTTCGTGCTGCTTGTCCGACACTTGAATTTGCATGGCCTCGCCATGGCCGGTTCGGGCCGCTCGAAGGTATCGCTTGCCCGAGATCGGGCTCAAGAGCCCGATGGCTTGAGGTGAGCGCACACGGCCACCGAAACGATCAGGCTCTAGGTTCGGGTGACTTCGTCACGATCGTCTTGTAATTCCAGGAGCCTAGATGCAATCAGCGCCCGCCTTCAGGTGAGCGGCGCACCTTCATCGCTTGGGTACGACAGCGTTTCTGACGCATCGCAGACCCTGTTTCTTCCAAGTGCCTTGGCGCGATAAAGCGCTTCATCCGCCTGCTTCAGCAGCGCAGGAAAATCTCCCGCATGAGCTGGAAACGTCGCGATGCCGACACTAATTGTCACCGGCCGTTCGATGCCGGGATGCGGCGCGTTCTCCACGGCGGCTCGAATCCGCTCCGCGATGGTCCGTGCGCCCGGCGGAGCTTCAGGGCAAAGCAAGACGAACTCCTCTCCGCCATATCGGAACAGCTCATCTCCTTCGCGCTTTTCACCCGCAATCACCACGGTGACGTCACAGAGCACACGATCTCCACGGAGATGGCCGTACTTGTCGTTTATGTATTTGAAGTGATCGATATCGATCATGATCAAGCTCACCGTCACTCCCGACTGCGACGCGACGGCGAGCATCGCCGGACCTTTGGCGTCGAGTTGCCCGCGATCCTGCAAGCCGGTCAGTGGATCCTTGCCCACCTGCGCGACCAGCTTCTCGTAACGGTGGCGATACGTCAGGCGGTCGAAGACGTCCGCCGTATCATGAGGCAGGGTGCGAAGCTGGCTCTTCTCAATGAACGCGAGATAGATCGTGAGCATGAGGCTGAAGAACGCGGCGGCACCGATCTTCGCGATCCAGCCGCCATAGAAGGCGGACACCGGCACGCCGGTCAGGTATCGCAGACCGGCATAGAAGAAGATCTGGTCGATGCTCAGGATGAGCGCCAGGCTGATGAAAATGCGCCCTGGAATGGTGTTCGTCACCAGCGAGCCCAGACGTTCATAGAGCAGCACCAACGCAATGAGGTCGATGAAGAGCAGCGCCGTTCCCCACACCATGAGAAGGCCCATCTGATCGACGAAACGAAGGTCTGAATTATAGCCGGGCAGTCCCACCGGATCGCCATAGAGGCGCAAGATCAGCGCCAGCGCCACCATGAGCATGTTGCCGACCATAAGCCCGTAGACCGGCTGGCGCATGCTCTCCGCGTCTTCCTTTATGTAGAGCAGCAGGAAGAACGCGAGCTTGCCGGCAAACATGACGGTGGAGCCCGGAGAGATCAGACCGAAGGGCAGCTCTATGAAATAGACGGCGGCCAGATAGGTCTCGAGAAAATGTATGGCCCCGAGCATGCAGAAGAAGACGCCAATGCCGATCGTCTTCCTCTGGTAAAAGATGAATGCCATCGCTGCGAAATAAACGATGGCCTGCAAAAGCAGCACCAAGAAGCCCGACATGCCGTTCAAGTCCCCCTGAGTCGCTGCT
>NZ_DAIQCD010000001.1:26319-160661 GCF_036780825.1 Hyphomicrobium sp.
CAAAAGCAGCACCAAGAAGCCCGACATGCCGTTCAAGTCCCCCTGAGTCGCTGCTTGAGAGGCTAATTTCCGCTCCCGATGGCCGCTCCCTCACCCAGAGGCAAGCAAAAAAGAAGAATGCCCGCGATTGAACCCGCCTGCGCCGATGAGCGAATCGGCAGGCAGATACACCATTGCGCTGAGGATGTTCAAGCCGCGGCACGCGTCCGGCGATCGGAGATGCCCTTGAATATGCGGCGCTCCTATAAACTTGGCCGCCACACGGGCAGACGAATGCTCAGCCACGCTCGCGCGGTCCGGCTGGCCCCTCATACAAGCAGATGGAACGGAATTGCGACGCGGCAGGTCAGCGGGACAAGGAAGATCCGTCAAGGTCCGGCAAGCCAGTCCCCGCGCCGCCGCCAGCGGCCGCTGATCATGCCAGGATGCCTGCTACCGGCCCTCCTGCGCCCGGAACATGAACCAGAGGCCTACCGCCGCCGGCACGCCCAGTCCGATCCAGGCGATAACATCCAGCAGGCCGTCCCCTACAAGGGCCGTGATCAGGCCGATCGAACTGACCAGGGCGATCAGGATCGGGGCGGAAAAAATCTGCCACAGAGATCGCGTGGCGAGGCGAATGCGTTTTTCGGGATGCCTGGTCACGATACGGGCGCCGCCTCAACATTGCCGTCGGCGGCCGTAAGCCCCAACTGCTCCTCCGTCGTCTTGCGGCGGGTGAAGAAAAGATAAAGTCCGGTCACCAGCACGGCAATGGATATGAGATCCAGGATCACCCACAGTATCTTCATCGGCATGCCGCCGTAGTCTCCGAAGTGCAGCGGTTGCGAAACAAACAGCGCGTCAACGTACCAGGGCATGCGCCGCATGTCGGTAATCTGGCCCGTTTGCGCGTCGACCAACACCGGTGTCAGAAGCCTCGCCGTAAGATGCTCCTCGCCCCGGAGAAAGACGCCGTAGTGATGGGCGCCGGAAAACTGGCTGCCCGGATAGGTTATGAATGAAGGCACGCGCCCTTCTGGAGCGGCTTTCTTTGCGGCCTGATAGGCAACATCGATGCCGGCCGGGCTCTGTGGCGCAGGAAGATCCTTGTAGGGCGCGATCATGTCTGCCAGTTGCCCAAACTGCCAGATCTTGAAGATCGAGTCGGCCCAAGTGTTGATCACACCCGTGGCCCCAACGACGCTGAGCCAGGCCAGCGTAACGATGCCGAGAAGATTATGCAGGTCGAGCCATTTGATACGCCGTCCCCGATTTTGGCGCACCGTGCCGAAATCCAGGCGGCGCATGAAGGGCGCGTAAAGAACGACGCCGGAGACGATCGCGGCAATGAGCAGCAGCCCCATCACGCCGAGGAAAAGCTTTCCCGGAATGCCTGCGAACATATCGACGTGCAGCGTGTGCAGGACATACATGATGCCCTGGGTCAGATCCGGCTCGCCGAGGACCTTGGCCGTGCGGCCGTCGACCGCGACCAGCTTTATCGTGTCCGGCGGCGAGTCGTAGGCCTTGGCCATGCCGACGAACAGCAGGTTCTTGTCGTCCTCGTCCCACGAGATGAAGGGAATGACGAGATCCGGATGGCGCGCGAACGCGGCAGCCTCTACGTCCGCGAGCGGGGCCTCGGGCGTATCGGCCGGCATGGCCGGCGGATCGAGCTCAGCATACTGCCAGTGCAGAATGTCATGGTAGAAAACGAGCGGCAGTCCGGTGATGCAGAGCATCAACAGAAACGCGGTGGATATGATGCTCGTCCAGCGATGCACCTTATACCAGTTGCGCACCGTACGCGGGGTCAATGGAGGCCTCCTGGTGAGGTTCGGCGCGTGGAGTGATCCTCATCGCCGTCGCTTAGGAAAAGAGCGCAGGACACTACCATTTGTAGGCCAGCGTTCCGAGCAGCATCCGCCCTTCGCCGAGGCTGCAGTAGATCAGGTCGCAATATCCCTCGACATAGTACTTATCGAAGATGTTGGTCGCGTTGAGTGAGAGTTGGGCGCCCTCGAACACCGGATCGATGCGGCCGAGATCGTATGACACCATCGCGTCGACGAGCGTCCGGCCCGGCGTCAGCTCCGGCGCATAAAGCTCGCCCTTGTAGCGAACGCCCGCTCCGAGGCTCAAGCCCGTGAGCATGCCTTCCGAGAACGTATACTTCGCCCAGGCCGATGCCTGATGCATCGGAACAAGCTGCACCGGAGCGCCGATCTCGGCGAGATTCGAGCTCTTCGTGATCTCGCTGTCGAGATAGGCATAGCCCAGGACCGCTTCGAGGTTCCGCGTCAGGTTTGCCCGCGCATCGACGTCGAAGCCGCGCACGCGAATCTCACCGGTCTGGGTTTGCGGGAACGCCGGATTGCTCGGATCGATCGTCACGACGTTTTGCTCAACGATGTCGAACGCCGCTGCGGTGATCAGGACGTTCGCCCCCGGCGGCTGGTACTTGATGCCAGCTTCGTACTGGCGACCCTCAGAGGGCTGGAAAGGATTGCCCAGGGCGTCGATCCCGGCGATGGGCTGAAAGGACGTCGCGTAGCTGACGTATGGAGCGATGCCGTTCGCGAACACGTAGCTCAGGCCGGCACGCCCGGTGAAGGCGTCGTCCTTCTGCGTCTCCGCCGTTCCTCGCAGCAAATCCTCGGTCTTGGTCTCAACCCAGTCGTGCCGCCCTCCGAGCGTCAGGATCCAGCCGCCCCATTTGACCTGATCCTGGGCATAGATCCCGATCTGATCCTGCGTGATATCGTTTTTCGCGAACGGAAAGAGGGTCTGCACCCGGGCGCCGTAGACCGGATTGAAAATGTTAATCGGATCGATCCCTATCCCAGGCCAGTCTGGCGTCCCTTTCGGCAAATCACCCGTGAAGTCATAGCCGCCCGACATTCGGAAGTAGTCGACACCCACCAGCACCTGGTGATCGAGCGCCCCGGTCGAAAAATCGGCCTGAAGCTGGTTGTCTGCGGCAAAGGATGAAGCGTCGGTGGCCTGGACATAGGCGCCACGATTGACAGTCTCGAGGTCCGCCTGCAGGCCTTCGACGCGATGGGCCCGGAAAAGATTGTCAACGCGGGACACGCGCGCGTGCGAGCGGAACGTAAAGACGTCATCGAACTTATGATCGAGTTCGTAGCCGATCGCCCATTGATCCCGATCAAACTTGTCCCAGCCGGGCTCGCCCAGGAAGGTGCGGCGCGAGATGCGCCCGTTCGGGTTCGGCAGCAGCGAGCCCTGAGCGGGTACGTACTGGTGCGGATATGTGCCGTAATCGGCGCCATAGTGACCCAAAAGCGTGAACGTGGTGTTCGACGTCGGCTTCCAAGTGAAGGCGGGCGCGATGTAGGCGAGATCGTCGCGCGTGTAGTCGACTTCCGTCTCCGCATCGCGGAAGACGCCGGTCACACGGTACAAGAACTTCTTGTCCGCCGTGGCCGGGCCGCTGAAGTCGAACGCGGTCTGGAAGCGCTCATAGCTGCCAACTTCGAACCTCACCTCGTTGAGGGGCTCGTCGAGCGGTCGCTTGCTGACCATGTTGAGCAAGCCGCCCGGAGAATTCTGGCCGAACAAGAATGACGCCGGGCCCTTCAAGGCTTCGATGCGCTCGAGGCCGTATGGCTCGAAGCGAGGCGTACCGAAAAACGTGTTGTTCGGCACCGCGAGGCCGTCGAGATATTGAACCGGCGTGAAGCCACGAATGCGTGCCTCGCTGTATCGCGAGCTGGCGCCGTTCAACTCGACCACGACGCCCGGCGTATACCTCAGAGCTTCCGACAGTGTTCCCGCACCCTGATCTTCGATCTGATCGGCGGTCACCACCGAGATCGACTGAGGCGTTTCGAGGATGGGCGCACCGGTTTTCGTACCGGTCGCGGTGAGTTTCGCGACGTATCCGTTCACGGGTCCTGTGGCCGACGCCTCGCCCCGGGATGCATCAGGCGGCCCCTGCTCTGTATCGACGGCGGGGGCCGGAGCGGCTGCTTGCGGGGGCGCGGCGACGGGTGCTTTCTTGGCCGCTGCCTGCTTCTTTGCCTTAGGCGTGGTGGCCGTCACCTCGACAGCCGGGAGGGCGGTCGAGGCAGCGGCGGGTGCCGGTTCGGCTGCCTCCTGGCCGACCGCCTGGCCAGCAGCGCAGAAAAGGATGGGCAGGGCGACAAAGGCGGGAGCTTTGCGGTTCATGGTGCGGCGAGGTCCTGGCTGCTGCATTCAAATGCCCGGGCGGCACGAAACCTTTGCTCCGATATAATACCTACGGAGTCAACAATATGTCGCCTTGTTTCGTTCCAGGTTGTTGCATGATGGCAACCGGCACTGTCCGTTCTCGGATCTTAGCCGGGCAAGCCCGGCCAGGCCTTTGATTGCAGACCGAGCGGGCCCCTTTTATGATTTTCACAGAACGCTTTGAATTCGCCTCGCTTTTGATTATCCATCACGCCGCCTGGGCGCCGGGCGGCGTCTCGCGGCGAGGACGTTGCGAATCGAAAAGCTGGAGCGGATGCGCGCCACGCCCGGCAGCATCGATAAAATCTCGGTGTGGATGCGCTCGAATTCCGCAGCGTTCTCGACCTCCACACGCAGCAAATAATCCGAATCACCGGTCATCAGATAGCACTCCTGGATCTCAGGGTGGGACCGGACCGCCTCCTCGAACCGCTTGAAGACGTCCTCGGTCTGCTGCTCGAGCGTGATGTTGATGATCACGGCGATGGCTGCCTCGCCAGAGGAATGTCCGACGATCGCGGTATAGCCG
This sequence comes from Hyphomicrobium sp., assembly GCF_036780825.1. Classification (GTDB taxonomy): domain Bacteria; phylum Pseudomonadota; class Alphaproteobacteria; order Rhizobiales; family Hyphomicrobiaceae; genus Hyphomicrobium_C. Next base: position 31,064 of record NZ_DAIQCD010000001.1, read on the forward strand.
CGGAGGACGCCGCGATGCTCGAGGGCTCGGATGCGTCTCAGGCATGCCGATGCGGACAGCCCCACCTTCTCGGCGAGCTTGGCATTGCTCATGCGGGCGTTCAGGCGAAGCAAGCGAACGATTTCGGCGTCTATGGCGTCCAGGCGCTCCACGGCAGATCCTACGATTCCATTGCATGATTTTTGATGAAATTGATCAACGATCGAACAATCCTGCAACAATAGAATGAACATTGCTCGATTCTTGCGCCATTTTCTACGGCTCGGCTAGCGTGCGCTCGCTCTTGATGAAAGCGGACGGCGGAGGGTGAACGCGCTTCAGGCCTTTGTTTGAGAGACGGGTTCACGTTCTCGATGCGAGCCGCTTGCCCAAGGCAAGCAGGGACCGGAGAGCCTTTCCGATCCGATGAAATCGGATCAGAGGCCCCGGCTCTTTGATGAGACCGATAGATCACGCCTTAGACCGATAGGCTCCGAAGTGATCATCGTCAGACGCTCGCATCTCCAACGATCCGGCTACAGGGAGCGGCGCATGGACGGCGGGTTTGAGGCGCGGCTGGACTGTCAGGGTGCAGCAGGCGTGTTGACAATCGATCTCATTGCCTTGCGCAACAACTATCTTGCGCTGAGGGAGCGGCTTGCCTCGGCGCGCGCCGCGGCGGTGGTTAAGGCGGACGCGTATGGCCTCGGCATGGCTCGCGTCGCGCCCGTCCTGTTCGAGGCTGGCTGCCGGGACTTCTTCGTCGCCCAGCTCGACGAGGCGCTGAAGCTCAAGGATATGGTCCCCGCCGATGCGCGGCTTTTCGTGCTCAACGGGTTGATACCGGGAACGGAAAAGATTTGCGCCGATGCGGCGATCGTCCCGGTGCTCAACTCTCTCGACCAGGTGCGGGCGTGGGCCTCCATCGCGCAGGCGACCCGCACCGGGTTGCCTGCGGTCCTTCAGTTCGACACAGGCATGTCGCGGCTCGGCCTCTCCGAGAGCGAGGTGCAGGCGCTCGCTGCCGAGCCGGACCGGCTTCGCGGCCTCGAGCTTCTTTTCCTGATGAGCCATCTCGCATCGGCGGACGAGCCGGAGGATACGCAAAACAGCGAGCAGCTCGCCGTGATGCGGGCGTTCGCCGAGCGCTTCCCGGGCATAGAGCTCTGCCTGTCGAACTCAGGCGGCATCTTCCTCGGAGCCGACTATCACGGCACCCTGGCACGCCCCGGCATCGCCCTTTACGGTGGTGCGCCGACTGCAAATGCGCCCAACCCGATGCGTCCCGTCGTCCGCCTCGAGGTCCGCGTCATTCAAACGCGAGAGGTGCCGGCCGGTGCGCGCATCGGCTACAATGGCAGCTACGTCACGCCCAGGGTGTCGCGCATCGCGACCATCGCGGCGGGCTATGCGGACGGGCTTCCGATCAGCCTCAGCAATCGCGGCTCCGCCTATTTCGGCGGCGCAAGGCTTCCGATGGTCGGCAGGGTGTCCATGGATACGATCACACTCGACGTTTCCGCGCTTCCACGAGGGGCGTTGGCGCCGGGCAGCCTCGTCGAAATCCTGGGCCCGAACCAGACGTTGGAGCAGCTTGCCGCCGACGCGGGCACGATCTCCTACGAGATCTTGACCAGGCTGGGCCAACGCTACTGTCGTCACTATCGCTGATCGCGAACGAGGTCGAACCGGGGGCTTCCATGAAAATCGTCATTCTCGGCGCGGGCGTCATCGGCGTGACGTCGGCCTACTATTTGGCCAAGGCGGGACACCAGGTGACCGTCATCGATCGCCAGCCCGGCCCGGCGCTCGAGACCAGCTTCGCCAATGCGGGCGAGATCTCGCCCGGCTACTCGGCGCCGTGGGCGGCGCCCGGGGTGCCTCTGAAAGCTGTCAGATGGCTCTTCATGCAGCATGCGCCATTGATCATTCGCCCCTCGGCTGTGCCATCGGCGTGGCGCTGGATGGCCAGCCTGCTGCGCAACTGTACGGCTGCCCGCTACGCCATCAACAAGGGCCGGATGGTTCGCCTCGCCGAATACAGCCGCGACTGCCTGATCGAGCTGCGCGGCGAGGCGAAGATCAGCTACGACCATCGAACGCTTGGGACGCTGCAGGTCTTCCGTACCCAGAAGCAGGTGGACGGAGCCGAGAAGGACATCGAGGTCCTCAAGCGCGGCGGCGTTCCGTTCGAGGTTCTGGACCCCTCAGGCTGCATCGCTGCGGAGCCGGGGCTCGCTTCGGCGCAACACAAGATCGCCGGCGGCCTGCGCCTGCCAAACGACGAGACCGGCGACTGTCTCAAGTTTACGAACGCGCTGCACGAGATATGTGAAAACCTCGGCGTGACGTTCCGCTTCGAGACGGACATCCGCCGGTTGCGCTTCACGGGCCGGCGCGTGGCTGCCGTTGAAACCTCTCACGGGGACATCGAGGCGGATGTGTTCATCGCCGCACTCGGCAGCTACACCCCTGCCCTGCTGCGTCCGCTTGGCATCGCACTGCCCGTCTATCCTGTGAAAGGCTACTCCATCACCCTCCCCATCGTCGATGAGGCGCGCGCGCCCGTTTCCACGGTGATGGACGAAACTTTCAAGGTTGCGATCACGCGCCTCGGCGACCGCATCCGCGTAGGCGGGATGGCCGAGATCGCGGGGTTCAACCTGGATCTTCCCGACGCGCGCCGCGCGACGCTGCGCCAGTCCGTAGAAAGCCTATTCGCGGGCGCTGGCGATCAGGCGCGCTCGACGTTCTGGGCTGGCCTGCGTCCGATGACCCCGGATGGCACGCCGGTGATCGGCCCCGCGCCACGCGGCGACAACCTCTTCCTGAGCACTGGGCACGGGACGCTCGGCTGGACCATGGCTTGCGGCTCCGGGCGCATGCTCGCCGACATCATCGATGGCAAGACGCCCGCCATCACCCCGTCGGACTACACGCTCGACCGCTACGTCTCGTGAGCCCACGCCCGGCTCCGGGCTTTCCACCCGTGGCGTGAGCATTGGCGGCTCGCGCCGCCGGCCGCGTCACAGATGCCGCCGCAGTCAAAAACAAACGCCAGCCGGGAGCGAGCCCGGCTGGCGACAGATATCGAGACGAAGCCGCTGCTCAGTCGATATCGATGCCCGCCAGGGCATAGTGGCGGATCGTCTTGCGGTTGGCGATCAGCTCGTCAACCGTCGGCTCCTGCTTCATGGCCCGCGTCAGCGCCGTGGTCATGGCCTCGTAGTTGTTCTTGTAGAGCTCTTTCTTGTCGAGGTTCGCGTCCGTCGCCGTCCGCGGATCGAGCCACACCGTGGTGATGATCGCCACGTCGTTTGCAATGTCCTTCGGGATGATGCCGTTGGCCACCGCATCGACGATCGCGTCGCCGAGCGCTGCCTGCACCACGCCGCCGAGAAGATCGACGTACTCGGCGCTGGCGATGGTCACCTTCGAGGTCATGATCGCCGCCGGGCGAACCATCTGGTTGCAGTCGCGCAGGATGAACATCCGCGTGTGACCTGCGGACTGGCCCATCATCGTGGCGAACGCCGTGCCGACCGGGCCCTTGACGGAGCCGATCACGACCTCCGGCATCGCATCGGTCACCTGGCCTTCAGACGCGAACACCGTGGCTTCGCCAGTCCTGAACCAAATCTCAGACATGAATTCCTCTTATTCTAGAGTGGATAGATTGAGAGAGAGAGTCGGTTCCTTCGGCGGAGCATCCGCCCTGCGGAACTAAGCAGCCCGTGAGCCGGCGTTCATCTCTTTGAAATCGGAGCGAGCCCCGGTGAACGCAGACTTATTCCGGTGGAGGATCCGAGGCGGGCGACATCCGCCGCACGCCTCGGGAGATCTCAACCGAGCTGAGCCTTGAGCTCCTTCGCGACCTCGAACATGTCACCGACGACGCCGTAGCGCGCCGCGCTGAAGATCGACGCTTCCGGATCCTTGTTGATGGCGATGATGTTCGGCACGTGCTTCATGCCGGCGAGGTGCTGCACCGATCCGGATATCCCCATCGCGATGTAGACCTTGCACGAGCTCACGGTCTTGCCGGACTGGCCGACCTGGCGGTACTTGGGCAGCCAGCCGCTGTCGGCGATCGGGCGCGAGCAGCCGAGCGTGAAGCCGATCGTTCCCGCGAGTTCCTCGAACTGGCCGACGTTGTCTTCTTCGCCGACGCCACGGCCGATGGAGAGGATGTACTCGGCAGCCGTCAGATCCACGCCGCCGCTGGCTTCGGGATCATGGAAGGCGATATGGCGCGTGTGCGCTTCCGCAGCCGGCGCAGCGAAGCTCGTGACGCTCGGCGACGCGGTCTCCTCCGGCGGCTTGAACGATCCGGCGCGGACCGTCAGAAGCACGGTCGACTTGCCCGGGAAATCCACCTCGGCGCGCACTTTCTCCTGGTAGGCCTGCCGCGTGGCGACAAGGTCGTCGCCATCGTAGCTGATCCCGAACACGTCGGTCGCAAAGCCGAAGTTGCCCTTGACGACGAGCGAGGGTGCGTAGCCGAGGCTGTCGATGCTGTGCGGAAGCAGGACGACGCCTGGCTTGCGCTCTTCGATCAGCTTGAGCACGGTCGCCTCGAAGAGATCGCTCTGGAACTCCTCGCTCGCGAGCGCGACCTCGATGATCTCGTCCACGCCCGCGAGGGAAAGCTGCGGCGTGAAATCCGAGGGCTTGCTGGCGAGAATGGCGACCAGCACCTTGCCGCCCTTCGCAGCGGCGAGCTCCTTCGCCACGCTCACCGTTTCAGCAACGACCGGGCTCAAGACGCCGCGGCGCTGCTCGCCGATCACGAGAATATCTGCCATGGCTCAGGCTCCCTTCAGTTCGTTGACGATCTCGATGATGCGCTTGGCCTGCTCGGCGGGCGTGCCGCTGATCAGCTCGGCCTTGCCCTTCTCCGGCACGTACATGCGCCGTACGCGCGAAGCTGAACCCGCTTCGCCGATCTGATCGGCCGGAATCCCGAGATCCTCCGGCGACAGCTCCTCAATGGTCTTCGTCTTCGCCTGCTTGATGCCGCGCAGCGACGCGTAGCGAGGCTCATTGATGCCGAGCTGAATGGTGAGGACGGCCGGCAGCGAGATCTCGATCTCTTCCTCAACGCCACCCTCGAGCTCGCGGCGCACGGTGGCCTTATCGGCACCCGGCGTGTAATTGAGCTCGGAGACGACGGCAACGTGAGGCCAGCCAAGGAGCGCGGCCGTGGCAATGCCCGTCTGCGCGTGGCCGTGATCGGTCGACTGGGTGCCGGCGAGGACGAGCTTTGCATCCTCACGCTTGGCGACGGCCGCGATGACGCGCGCCACCGCAATCGGGTCCGATCCCTCCAGGGCATCGTCCCATACGCGGATGCCGCGCTCGCCGCCCTTGGCGAGGCACTTGCGAAGCCCCTCCTCAGCGTCGTCGGGGCCGACGGTCATCGGCACCGCCTCGACGGCTCCTTCGTTCTTCTCCATCAGCTGCAGCGCAGCTTCCCACGAATAGTCATCCCATTCGTTGAGCTCGTGCTCGATGTAGTCGCCATCGACGGCCCGGCCGTCGTCGCGAATCTCGAAATCCTCGTCGAGGATTTCGACCTGCTTCACCGGAACAAGTATCTTCATGCGCTAGATTCCCACTGATTTGAGAGGTGGTTGCAGAGAAGGTGACGTTGTGTTCGCCCGAGTGCTCGCCTGGGTCCCGGCATCCACGAGTTCCTCCCTTGCAAGCCTCACAGCGGCGGTGAAGCGCACTTGCGGCTCGGGATCGGAGAGAAAGTCGTAGAGGGCGTTAGCCGGAAGCGAAGGGTTTCTGAGGAGGCAAACGCGGTTGAAGACGTACGGGTCTTCAGCCAGGCGGAGCAGAAGATCCGATGGCGCGTGTGCGTTCAGAATGACGGAGCGTCGAAGATCGACGTTGGAGCTTTCCGCAATGCGCTCGAGCCAGGCGTGCGGCGTCACAGGATTACGGCCAAGCCCGCTTAGAACGTCGATATTCTCCTCATGCTCGAAGAGCGTGATCATCTCGGCATCGATATCGGTGCGGAAGCTCACACCGGCACGCACCCAAGGATGGTCGTCTCGGGCGAGCGCAGCGAGAAGATCCTTCGGGCAATTCGGATTGCGGGCGACGCCGCGGCGCACCTCATGCTCCGGATCCCGCGAGAGGCGCGCCAGACTGTCGATACCGACCGACGGGTTGCGCGCCAGCCAGCGCCGCACCCAGGAATCTTCATCCCGGGCCAGTCTTTCGATGAGGGCCGCCGGCAAGTCATGGCGGCGCGCCTTCATTCGGCGGACCGATGCCGCCGGCTCGCAGTCCGGCCCGTCGATGGCGCTCGACGGCGCGCTGCGCGCTGCTGCTGCCCTCACCTCCGACACCGGATCGGCAAGCAGCGCGATCAGGTCAGGCGTGCGGACGTTGGGGTTTTCCGCGAGCTTGCGGCGAACGATAATCGCCGGGCTCAGTCGCGCCGCGTCGTGCAGCTCCGGCGGGCACGATGGATTGGCGACAATCTCGCCCTGCAAATAGCAATCGCCGGCCGAAGCGTCCCACAATGTCCGGAGCAGCGCCGCATCCACAGCGGGGTTCGCTGCCATCAGCTTGCGCTCACCCAAGGTCGCCAGCGGAAAGATTTCGGTCAGCAGATCTTTCGGGCAAGCCGCATTGCCAGCCAATCCTTCGCGGATGGCTGGCGCCTCACGCCACGGAAGACTGCGCAGGAGACCCGCCGAGGCGTTGCGATGTCCGGCCAGCGCGGCGAGGATGGCAAGATCCTCCACCGCGCTGGCAGTGCCACGGATATGCTCCAGGACATCCGCAGGCGTGCGTTCGTGGCGCGCAAGGCGCCGGTTGAGACGCGCGTCGTCGAACCTGGCCAGTGACGCCAGGATCGCTGGAGGTGTGAACGGCTCACCCGCCCAACGCAAACGGTCCCGTGCGGTTGCGAAGATGATGGCTTCCAGCCTGGTCCGCCATGCCGCGTCGACGAAGGCGTGCACCGCCGCCGCGACGTACACGTCGAGCCCCTCGCCGTTCCGCGCTAGCCATGAGCTGAAGGAAGCGGGACCCGGAGCCATCATGATCCATCACACCGCCGCAGGAGCCGCGACCTCGGAGACGTCGGAGGCGTCGTCGAGGCATTCGGCAACAAGCTCGATCACTTCGCGGATCTCGAAGTTCTCCTCGTTGTTCGTCGTCTTGCGTGCGTCCTCGAGCATGTTCATGCACTTCGGGCAGCTCACGACGATGGTCTCGAGGCCTTCGATGCCCGCCGCCTCGCGCACGCGGTTCTCGGACGGCTTCTCGAGCCCGACCGGGTCCGGCGTCCAGATGCGTCCGCCGCCGGCGCCGCAGCAGAAGGAGTTGTCGCGGCTGCGGCGCATCTCCACGAGATCCACTCCGAGGCTCCGGATGGCCTCGCGGGGGCCGTCATAGCCTTTGTTGTAGCGGCCGAGATGACAGGGATCGTGGAACGTCACGCGCCGGCCATCCAGCTTCTTCTTGAGCGGAATGCGGTTCTCGTTCAGCAGACGCGCGATGAAGGCGCTCGCGTGCTCGACCTCGTAGTTTCCGCCGAACTCCGGATACTCGTTCTTGATCGTGTTGAACGAGTGCGGGTCCGTCGTCACGATGCGCTTGAAATCGCAGTCATCCAGAACGGCGATGTTCGTCTCGGCGAGGTGCTGATAGAGCCCCTCCTCGCCAACGCGGCGCACGTCGTTGCCGGAGTTGCTCTCGTCCTCATAGAGGATGCCGAAATCGATGCCGGCCGCCTTCATGATGCGCGCGAAATCAACCGATACACGCTGGTAGCGCGGATCGAACGAGGCGAAGTCGCCCACGAACCACAGCACGTCCACGGGCTCAGTGCGTGCGTCCTTGATCTCGAAGTCGAGCTTCTTGGTCCAGGCCGGGCGCTTCTTCTTGTTCTCGCCGAACGAGTTGCCGCGCTTCTGGATGTTCTGCAGCACCTTCTGGACCATCGGGTCCATGTCGCCCTGCTCGACGAGCGCACGGCGCATCTCGACGATGGCGGGCACGTGCTCGATGCCGACGGGGCAGATCTCCACGCATGCGGCGCAGGTGCGGCAGGCCCACAGCGTCTCGCTCGAGACCTGGAAGATGCCGTTACCCTGGGCAACCAGCTTCTCCGGCTCCGGCATCTTGATGCCGCCGAGCGTGGCCTCGGACAGCTCGCGCAGCGTCAAGATGAAATCGCGCGGCGAAAGCGGTGCGCCGGTAGCGTTGGCCGGGCAGGCTTCATGACAGCGGCCGCACTTGGTGCACGCATCGAAATGAAGAAGCTGCTTCCAGGTAAAGTCGGTGATGTTCGTGGCGCCGACGCGCTCGGCCGCCATGTCGACGGGGGCGAGGCGCTGCACGGGAGACGGGTCACGCGAGGCGAGCGAGGCCATGGCGGTGAAGATGTGCTTCGCCTTGGTGAACGGAAGGAGCGCGATGAAGGAGAGCGCGAGCGCACCGTGGAACCACCAGAGGCCCACGCGCATCGTGGATGCACCATCGGTCCCCATGCCGATGGCGGAAAGGCCATAAGCGATAATCGTGCCGACGGGCGACCACCAGCGATAATCCCAGACCGTAGGATTGTCGCTTAGCCACACGAGGCGTGCGGCCTCGAGCAGGAAGCCCGTAATGCCGATGATGATGAGCAGCCAGAGGAATGCCCAGTCCTCGATGCGATAGAACGACCGATCGGCATCGGGCGCATCCGGGGCGCGATCCGGGCGCTTGTAGTCGAGCTTCGGCGGTTTGATCCATCCGCGCCGGACCATCATGTAGATCAGGCCGGCGACCAACCAAAGGCCCGCCAGATCGAGGACCAGGGAGAAGATGAGATAGAAATCGCCGTACCAGAACTTGAGGCCGGTCAGCGGCTCGAGGATGTCATACTCGAGGGTGATGGTGGCGGTGCCGATGAAAAGCAGCGCAAAGCCGAAGAAGATGAGCGCGTGCGCGCGGCCCGCGGGCTTATCGCGGCGGCGCAGCGTCCGGTGCGTGCCGACGGCGGCAACCATTTCACCGATCCGGTCCGCGAGACTCGGGAGCACCTTCCGCAGCGGCTGGCCGCGGGCATATTTCCGATACTGCGTGTAGCAGCCGTAGAGAAAGATCGCGATCGCACCAAAGCCGATCACATAGAACAGGCCGATGGCCAAGCCAGAGAAATTCTCGAAGAGTATCCGTGTGACGTCTTCGGGATTATGGTTTTGGTCGATCATGGCGCAGGTATCCTGTGTTGCCGGCGAACCCCCTCCCGAGCCACCGGCGTATGATCTCCTTCCGCATGAGCGGAAAGGCTGGCGTCCTTCCGGATCCGATGCGTGATCGCGCACGATCCCGCCCGCGTGCGCGAGCCGCTCCGGTCCGTTCCCATCCCCTGATGCAGAGGCTCCGGCACGCCTCGAAAGTCCGCCCCGTGGCCGGGCCAGAAGCGCTTTCAGACGGGAATGGGTATTGGTTGCTCACGTTTTTTCTTCCAAGATTCCAATAGTTCGATCAGCCGGCATACGCGCGAAAGAACAACGCAACTTCCAATCCCAAATGGGGACCGTCAGCGCACTCTTTGCGACAGCAATAACCATGCTCGGAACACCCGAAGGCGCTCAGCGGATATCTTGAATTGGACGTGTCTTGAGGGGCGCCTCAATCGAGCTCAGGATTGCGAACGCCTACCTCCTCAAGGGCCGGCAGGACGTGCTCAGCGCTCAGTCTTGTTGGTCATTTGAAAGTCCTCCCGATGATTTTTCTTTTATGAAATTTAAAATAGGTCGTCTGACCAAGATGTGTCAAGCTGCGATTATGCAGGCGCGGGGGAAGCGGTGTGCGGATGCGAATAACGTGTCGAGGGCGGCGGTGCTCAGCACAAGGTCCGCGTGCAATGAGGCGGCGCTGTCAGCGCAACCCCGAGACGCGCGCTCCCCTGGCTGGACGGCACGCTTTGCATGCGTACTGCCGTACGATCCTGCGCCCCCGCCTCGAAAAAATCGCCCCGATCCTCGCACTTCTCCGGCATACCGGGGCGCCTCGCCTGCACTCGGATCCTCAGCGAGATGTGCCTCGCCCCTTGCGATATGCGCGCGTTTGGCCCAAGGCTTACACAACGCCCGCGCGAACCAAATCGATTGCGGCCAGAATAACCGGCCGGCATATCTCGCACCCCCGTCCACCGCCGCGTGGATGTCTTTCGCCAAAAGACCGAGCGTTCGCCCTGCAAAACAAATCAGGGCGAGATTCTTTGCGGCGCAATTGGAACTACGGATCGCGCGACGCAAAATATTTTTATGACACACCCGATCTTTCTGGGATGACGGCATGATGGAAACACGATCGAACCGCCGCACGGACGTGCAGAAGAAAACACAAAGACTTTCCGCAACGACCGAGAAACGGTGCGCGAAATCCATAACCGACGGCGAATTCAATCTTCCTGCCAATGCGGACTATTTCTTTTCGACGTATATGGCCGATCGCAAACTGACCCAGAAAGGCAAAGACGTCACACTGAAGATTCTCGAAGCGGCCCGGTCCATCCTCGTCGAGAAGGGATACGGCAGCCTCACCCTGCGCGAAGTGGCGCGGACAGCGGGCGTTCGCCTCAGTAATCTGCAGTACTACTATTCGACCCGGGAACGCCTGATCGAGGATCTCCTGCCTCTGGTCTTCTCAATCTACCATCAAAGATACAACCAAATTTCATTCAGCGAAACTCTTTCTCCCCGGGAGAAACTATCGACGATGGCGCAGTATCTGCTGACCAACGTGCGGGAGCCCTCCATAAACAAGCTTTTCCTGGAGCTCTGGGCACTCTCACGGCGCAACGAGTACGTGGCGAAGCTGCTGTCGGGAATGTATGAAAAATATTGTCAGCGCCTTGAAGAAATCATCGCCGAGGTAAGCCCGTCCATGCCTGCCGAAAAGCGCAAGGAACGCGGCGTTCTCATTGCATTCCTGATCGAGGGCATCATGGTGCACGTGAACATAACGCCCTTGCGGAAAAGCCAATCCGCCGCGATCGATCGCGAATGCATAAAGCAAATTCAGCAGATGGCGCAGTGGCCTTGAAGGCGGCGCAAGACGTAGCGAAAAACGCTCGGCAACGGTTCGCGAGGCGGGACGCGTAGGCGGCAGGAGCCTCGTGCCCGAGACCTGACGGCGCGTCACCACCGGGGCCAGGATTGCCGCCGCAGCCGGGCTTTCGTTCGCGATATGCGCGGCACGCAGTCTTCGAGCAGCGGCGCCGACCACCGACGCGCGGCCATGCACCGAGAGCGCGACGGGCCCGCGCCGCGGGCCGCCGTCCGGAGCCTATCCACCTATCCTAGAGGTTGCAGTCAGCGCTCTGCGGAGTGCGACTGGCTCAAGCGAGCATTTTCACCCACTTGGTGCGATTCGGCCCGAACGGAGCCCGCCGCTATCGAGCCGTCCCGATTTAAGTGGAAACGAGGAACAGCTCTCAGCTTTTGTTTCTTCGTGCTTCTCTCCGGACGGAAGCGCTCTAGCCGAGGAGTGCCTCGGGAGCCTTCGTTTCCCCGTAGAGCGTCATCATCGGCTCGTCGTCGAGGATGGCCTCCTCGTACTTGCCGTAGCCGTTGAAGTCGCCGGCGATGGCGCGGCCATAGGCCCCGACATTGCCGATTTCGAGATAATCGCCCTCGCGGATGCAGTCCGGCAGGAGGAACGGGCCCTTCATGTGATCGATGGAATCGCAGGTGGGCCCCCACAGCTCATAGGGAATGAGCTGCTCGGCCGCAGGCGGCCGGCCGATAAGCCGCGCCGGGTAGATCCAGCCCAGGTGCGCCGCGTCGAAGAGCACCCCGTAGCCACCGTCGTTGATGAAGAGGTCGTTGCCACGCCGCGCCTCGACGCGCACGATCAGCGCTTCGGCCTCGGCTACCAGCGCCCGACCGGGCTCGCACATCAGGCGCACGTCCTCGCGCACGGGCAGGCGCTCCACGCCCTCATCGATGGCCTTGAGGAAACGCTTCAGCGGCGCCGGTTTCATGCCCGGATATACCGACGGAAAGCCGCCACCGACATCGAGACGGTCGACGACGACACCGGCCTTGACAATCAGGCTCTGCACCTCGCCCAGAGCGTTGACGTAGGCATCCGGCGTCATGGTCTGCGAGCCGACGTGAAAGGTGATGCCGAGCTCGGCGGCCACGCGGCGCGCCTCGACCAGGAGGCGAGCCGCCTTCTCACCGGCGGCGCCGAACTTGCGCTCAAGTGGAATGCGGCTGTTGATGGCCGGGACGACGACGCGCACAAAGAGCGCGAGGTCGCGCGCGCGCCCCGAGGGGCCGGAGGTCTCCTCGACGATCTTCCTCAGTTCGTCCTCGGTATCGAGCGCGAAGCTCCTGACGCCGTGCTCGTGATAGGCGCGGCGGATCGATTCCCGCGACTTCACCGGGTGCATGAAATGCAGCTCGACGCCGGGGATGGTGGCCGCATCCTCGATCTCCGGCATCGAGGCCACGTCGAAATGGCGGATACCGGCGCCAAAGAGCGCCCCGATCAGGAAGACCGAGCTATTGGCTTTGTAGGCGTAAGCTACGTCGCCGTTGAAGTTTTCGATGAACCAGCGGGCTGCACGGGCAGCCGCATGAGGACGGGCACAAACGACGGGCCGCTCCGGCTTGCGGATGGCAACAAGCTCTGCCGCTGAGGCATATCGCTCCATATCTACGGACCTCCACCAACTCCGGTTGGACGAGAAGCGCCGTGCGAAGCGAGATCGCCGCCGTGCGTGGGCTGCATTTAGGGTCTGCGGCCCGTCATGTAAAGACCTTTGGCGCCTGTGGAATTCAAGGACAGTTCCATGACGGCAGAATGACCGCCCGGAAACGAATTTCGTGCGTAAAAAGGGGCTCCTCTGCCGGCTCGCGGCAGAGGAGACCGATCACTTCCGCTCCTGGGCCCGGCGGAGAGCAGCAGCGAGAGCGCTTTCGCCCGCCGGCTCGGCGGATTTGCGCGGCGGCGGCTCGTGGTGGCGGCCTTGCTGCGAGGCGCCGCCCGGAGCCCGAGCCGGGCTGCCCACAGGGGCGCCGCGGTCGATCGTTCCGGACCGCATCGTGAGCCCGATGCGCTTCCGCTCGACGTCCACCTCCTTGACGCGGACCGTGACCACATCGCCCACCTTCACGACCTCGCGCGGATCCTTCACGAAACGATCAGCGAGCTCCGAGATGTGTACGAGGCCGTCCTGGTGCACGCCGATATCAACGAAGGCGCCGAAGGCGGCGACGTTGGTCACCGTGCCTTCGAGCTGCATGCCGGGCTTCAGGTCGGTGATCTTCTCAACGCCCTCCGCGAATGCCGCCGTCTTGAACTCCGGGCGCGGGTCGCGGCCGGGCTTCTCGAGCTCCGAGAGAATGTCCGTCACGGTCGGGATGCCGAAGGTCTCGTCGGCGAACTCGGCGGGACGCAGCGCCTTGAGGAAGGCACGATCGCCGATCATCTCTTTCAAGGGCCGCCGCGTCTTTTCCGAGATGCGCTCGACGACAGGATACGCTTCAGGGTGGACCGCTGAGCCGTCGAGCGGATTGGTACCGTTCATGATGCGCAGGAAGCCGGCCGCCTGCTCGAACGCCTTGGGACCGAGGCGCGGCACCTTCTTCAAGGCCGTGCGGGTCTTGAAGGCGCCGTTCTCATCGCGGAAGGCAACGATGTTGCTGGCAAGCGTCTGATTGAGGCCGGACACGCGCGATAGAAGCGGAGCGGAGGCCGTGTTCACATCAACGCCCACCGAGTTCACGCAATCCTCGACGACGGCGTCGAGCGAGCGGGCGAGCCCGGTCTGATCCACGTCGTGCTGGTACTGGCCGACACCGATGGCCTTGGGCTCGATCTTGACCAGCTCGGCGAGCGGGTCCTGCAGGCGGCGCGCAATGGAAACGGCGCCGCGCAGCGAAACGTCGAGATCAGGGAATTCTTTGGCCGCCAGCTCGGAGGCGGAATAGACTGAGGCGCCCGCTTCCGACACCATCACCTTAGTGAGCTTGAGCTGCGGCATCTTCTGCATCAGCTCGGCGACGAGTTTGTCGGTCTCGCGGCTGCCGGTGCCGTTGCCGACGCTCACGATATCCACCTTGTGCTTGGCCGAGAGCGCCGCCAGCGTGGCCAGGGAGCCGGCCCAGTCGCGCCTCGGCTCGTGCGGGTAGATCGTCGCCGTATCGACGAGCTTGCCCGTGGCGTCGACGATGGCGACCTTGACGCCGGTGCGTAGGCCCGGATCGAGGCCCATGGTGACGCGCGGGCCGGCGGGCGCCGCGAGCAGCAGGTCCTTTAGGTTCGAGGAAAAGACCGTGATCGCCTCCGCGTCGGCGCGCTCCTTGAGGCGCGTCAGCAGGTCGGACGTGATGCTCGTTGCGAGGCGGGCCTTCCAGGCGAGGCGCACGGTCTCGCCAAGCCAGGCGTCGGCGGGGCGGCCCTTGTCGGCGATGCCGAAGGCGGTGCGGATCTTTCCTTCCGCGGGATGCGGCTTCGTCTCGTCGTGCTCGACGTCGAGATCGATATCGAGCACGCCCTCGTTGACGCCGCGCAAGAGCGCCAGCGCGCGGTGGCTCGGCATATCCTTGATGGCCTGCCCGAAGTCGAAATAGTCGGAGAATTTGGCGCCTTCGCCCTCCTTCCCCTTCTTCACCTTGGAAACGAGGCGGCCTTCGCTCCACTTCCATTCGCGCAGGCTCTGCACCACCTCGGCGCGCTCGGCGATGCGCTCGATGAGGATGTGGCGTGCGCCATCCAGGGCCGCCTTCTGATCGGCGACGCCCTTGTCGGCGGCGATGAACTTTTCGGCTTCGGACGCGGGATCGAGCGCCGGGTTGGCGAGCAGCGCATCGGCCAGGGGCTCGAGCCCCGCCTCGCGCGCGATCTGGGCCTTGGTGCGGCGCTTCGGCTTATAGGGTGCGTAGAGATCCTCGAGCTCGACCTTGGTCGCGGCGGCGTTGAAAGCGCGCTCGAGCTCGGGCGTCAGCTTGCCCTGCTCCGTCACGCTCTTCAGGATCGAGACACGGCGATCCTCCAGCTCACGCAGATAACCCAAGCGCTCGGAGAGCGTGCGGAGCTGCGTGTCGTCGAGACCGCCCGTCTTCTCCTTGCGGTAGCGGGCGATGAAGGGAACCGTCGCGCCCTCATCGAGAAGGGCCACGGCGGCGGCCACCTGGCCCGAGCCAACGCGCAGTTCGTCTGCGATACGCTGATTGATCTTGTCCATGGACGTGCCTTTAGAATCAGGAAGCGCTTGCGGTCAACTTGCCCGCGGGCGCGGAAGATGCGCCGGATTCGTCCTCGAGGTCGAGAGCCGTCAGGCGCTCTCCCCGGCCGCTGATGCGGGCCGCAGACGTTGCGACCTTCTCCAGCGCCTTGACCGACAGGCCGAAATGACGCTCGAGATCCGAGACGCGCTCAACGAGCCGCGCCACGTCAGCGAGAAGAAGCCCAACCTCGCGCTGGATGAGGCCGGCCTGGTCGCGCATCTTGGCGTCCTTGATGACGGCCTGGACGGTCTGCACGGCGAGCATAAGCACATTCGGTGCCACAATGACCACGCGTGCGCGGTGGGCGCGCTGCACGAGGTCCGCGAAGTGCTCGTGCAGGTCGCCATAGACCGATTCCGAGGGCACGAACATCAGAGCCGTGTCCTGCGTCTCGCCGGGAAGCAGATACTTCTCCGCGATCTCGTCGATATGACGGCCCACGGCGGCACGAATGGCGTCGCGCGCAGCTTTCACCTCGTCGGGGGCGCGCGCCGTGCGCAGGGCCTCGAAGCCTTCGAGCGGGAACTTGGAATCGATGACCAGCGCCGCCGGCGTGTTCGGGAGGCGGATGATGCAATCCGGCCGCTTGCCGTTCGAGAGCGTGGCCTGGAACTCGTAGCAGCCGGCCGGCAGCGCGTCGCGGATGATCGCCTCCATGCGCACCTGCCCGAAGGCGCCGCGGGCCTGCTTGTTGGCGAGCACGCCCGAGAGCGACGTCACCTCGGACGAAAGATCGGCGAGGCTCTGCTTGGCTTCGGCGATGACGGCCAGTCGCTCGTTCAACGTAGACAGACTTTCGGACGTTCGCCGCCCGGCCTCGGCGAGGTTATCGCCCATGTAGCGCGCCAGCATATCGACGCGCTCGGAGAGCCGCTGCACGGTGGTGCTCGTCTGCCGCTGCGTCTCGGCGAGGCTATCGGTGAGGCGCCGGCTCACGCCATCGAGTGTCACGCCGAGGCGGGCCGCCACCTGCTCGACCCGCTCGTCGAGGGCGTGGGCTTCCTCGGACTGGCGGCGCGCTGTCATCTCGCTCATGGCGGTGAGGCGGCCTTTGATTTCGGCGAACTCGGCGGCCGCGAGCGCACTCTGGCGGCTACGGCGCAAAGCGCGTGACACGAGCCAAGCCAACAGCAGCGCCACGCCCACGGCGACGAGCGGGTCGAAGGCCGCAATCGTCTCGCGCAGGGCGGCGAGCCAGTAAGCCAGACGTTCTTGAGCCACCTCCATCATGATGGTCCTGCGATATCCGATTCGACGGCTTCAAATTCGTCCGGCACGCGGCGGATGGTCTCTGCACCTTCAGCCTCACGCGTGCATGCCTCCCCACGCTACCTGCCGCCTTGCTGAATGGGTATCGAAATGGCGGCGCGGCCTTCGATCGCCACCGGATCGCCGGCGCCGATGACGGGCGGATCAGGCTCACGAGGCGGCGGTGACCGCCCGCGTCGCCTGCGCTGTGCGGCTTGGGCTCGCGCCGTCTCTCTCGCGCGGATTTTCTTCTCGCGCTCTGGAATGGTGCGCAGA
Source organism: Hyphomicrobium sp. (assembly GCF_036780825.1). Classification (GTDB taxonomy): domain Bacteria; phylum Pseudomonadota; class Alphaproteobacteria; order Rhizobiales; family Hyphomicrobiaceae; genus Hyphomicrobium_C. Next base: position 47,827 of record NZ_DAIQCD010000001.1, read on the forward strand.
AAAGCGCGCCAATCGCCAAGGGTCGCAAACCGCTGGCGCTCGAAATCATAGGCGATGCCGGCCGGACGACGCGATTTGCGCTGGCAGATGGCGACGATTCGCTCCGTCCCGCTCTTATCGAAGCGAAGCTGATAGCCAGCGCTGCGGCCCGGCACGATCAGGAGCCCGGACGGCAGGACGAGATTGTCCGGCTCGAGCTCGTTCGGAAACAGCACGATGGCCTTTCCATCATCGTCCACGTCGATCAGCGTCAGATAGCACGGCTTGCTGACGGCCGCGTGGATCCTCACCAAGTCGCGCGGACGGTAGGCGGTCTTGTTCGTCCAAAGCGCCACGTCGATCTCCGTATCCGCAACGGCGCTGCCCAATTCTGCCGACCCCGGTGGCGCTTCGCCGTCGAGAGCACGGGACAGGCTGTCCCACGCCGTGCGCGTGAGTGTGCCGCGGATGAGACGCCGAGCCGGAACGAGGAATTCGCCACCGACCCCCATAAGCATTCGTGCCAGCGCATCGGGGAGAACGGCACGCTCGGCGGCCGCGCGGCGGAGATCGACGTCTCGCGTCCAGGCACGCGCCAAGCGTTCGACCGCACGCTGGCTCGCCGCATCGAACAGTCCATCGGCTTCCGGGCGCGACAGGACATCCGCCGCAAGCCAATCCGCCGGCATGACGGCCGCCGCGCCGGGGGAGCGCGGCACTTGCGCGAGCATCCGGTCCCAATCGGCTGGCGCAAGACCGATTTCACTCAGGCGAACGGCGAACAAGACTCGCTCCACACCGATCGCCGGGAGAGGGATCATCTCCTGGCGGCGGGCCACAGCACGCAACAGGATGGCGGCGGCATCGCGATCGTCATCGAGCCGTGCTCGCGGCGCGCAGGCGTTCCAAAGGTGGACCAGCGACAGTACCCGCGTATCGGCCACCTCCTCCGGCCTTCGCACCGCCTTCCATGCACGGAGCTCTGCATCCATAGCGCCGGCTTCGATCATCCGACGGCCCGCACAGGCCGCATCGCGTGGGGGCAAGGCCACGATCCAATCGCGCACGGCTTCGGCATCGTCCGGCGTCGGCGCCGAAGAGGGGCTTCCGGTCACCGGCAGGGCCTGGTCGCGCAGGAGATGCTGATAGATGCGCGATGCGTCGGGCTCGCCCGGCGCGATACGGCGCGGGTCGTCAGCCAGCGTCCCGAGATCCAGCCGCCCTCCATTGCTGCGCAGCTCCTGGCAGTCCCCACAGTGGACCTCGAGCACCGCGCGGGCGCGCTCCTCGAGCGGAATGGCATCGGGCTCCGCGCGGGATGGCGTGACCGCCGCCGCGCTGACCGCTGCCAGCAGCAGGAGCCCCGCCCTCATCGCCCAATCGCGCCCTTGCCCGCTCATCGTGCATCGCTCCGTCTCGGCTTCGCGGAGACTATCCGACGCCGTCGCCCGCCGGTAGCGCAGCCGCATGGGTTGTCTTTGCATCCGGCAACTAAGGAATGGCGAGGCGCGCGCTGGTCACGCTCGAGTGCTCGCATCTCGAACGATCAGGCTCTATGTGTTGGGCACAAAGTCTCACGGACCTTCTCAATCAGGCCTCGCATCTCTCATGTCGCACGGCGGAAAGCTCCTCATCGACCAGCTCGCAGCGCACAGCATCCAGCGCATCTTCGAGGTTCCAGGCGAAAGTTTTCTCGCCGCCCTCGACGGCCTCTACGATACGCCGGCGATCGAGACCATCATCTGCCGGCACGAAGGCGGGGCGGCCCTGATGGCGGAAGCGACGGGCAAGCTCACCGGGCAGCCCGGCATCGCCTTCGTGACGCGGGGGCCGGGCGTCGTCAACGCGGTGGCAGGCGCTTACGTGGCCCAGCAGGACGCGACGCCGATGATCCTGTTCGTCGGCCTGCCGACGACGCCGCTCGAGGAGCGGGCACCGTTCCAGGAGATCGACATCTGCGCTCTGTTCTCGGGCATCGCCAAGTGGTCGGCCGTGATCCGGGAGGCCGACCGCATCCCCGAGTATGTGGCGCGCGCATTCCGCGTCGCCCTCGCCGGGCGGCCTGGACCGGTGGTGATCGGACTGCCGGAAAATATTCTGTCTGCGAAAAGCGCGGCGCCCGTACTGGCGCCGGCCGTGCTCACCGGCGCAGCCCCCTCCCAGCGCGACATGAGCGATCTCGCCCAGCGCCTCGGCGAGGCAGAGCGTCCGCTGCTCATCGTCGGAGGGCCGGGATGGAGCCCGGACATCGCGCGTGCCGTCCAAGACTTTGCGGCAGCTTTCGACCTCCCGGTGGCGGCCGCCTTCCGCTGCCAAGACTACATCGACAATCGCCATGCCTCCTATGTCGGCCATCTCGGCTTCACCACCGACCGCGCGCTCAAGGCGGGGCTCGCAGCCGCCGATCTCGTGATCGCGCTCGGTGCCGAGGTGGCGGACATCGCAACCGACTCCTATGCGCTGCTCGGCGGACCGCGGCAGACGTTCGTGCAAATCCATCCGGAGCCCAACGCCATTCTCGGCTACCGGGACGCGGGGCTCGCCATCGTGGCGACCACCGAGGCGTTTGCCGGCGCGCTCGCTGACTTCGCGCCCAATCTGCAAGGAGCGGCCGAGCGGCCCTGGCAGCACTATCGGAGCGATCTGCGGGCCGCTTACGAGGCGAGCCTCGTTCCTTGTGACACTCCAGGGGCGGTCCGCCTCGCCGGCGTGGTTCAGACCGTATCCGCTCTGCTGCCAGAGAATGGCTTCGTCACCAACGGCGCCGGCAACTACTCGCAATGGGTGCACCGCTATTTTCAGTTCAAGGGCTATCGCACGGGGCTTGCACCCACGTCGGGATCGATGGGCTACGGACTGCCGGCTGCCATCGCGGCCAAGCTCGCGCACCGGCAAGCGCCCGTCGTCTGCTTCGCCGGCGACGGCTGCTTCGCCATGACGTTCAACGAGCTCGGAACGGCGGTGCAGTACGGTCTCCCCATGGTGATCTTGATCGCCAACAACGGCATGTACGGCACCATCCGCATGCATCAGGAACGTAACTTCCCTGGGCGTCCGAACGGGACAACCCTCGTCAATCCTGATTTTGCCGCGCTCGCCAGAGCGCACGGCGCTGAGGGAGTGACCGTCACGCGGGGCGAGGATTTCGAGGCCGTCCTCCAGCAAGGGCTCGCCGCAGACCGACCGTTCCTCATCGATCTCCGGCTCGATCCGGAGGCAATCACACCGACGGAAACGCTCAGTGGCATCCGTTTGGCCGCCAGCGCGAAGTAGACGCCTGCCGGAGACGGTTGGATACATCCAATCGTCTCCCGCCGCTTTGGAATTCATTGACGTAAAGCCATTACGTGGACCGCGGTTTCATTGCGCGGCAGCCGGATTGCAGTGCTGGATTTTTTCACCCTCTATATCGTCATCGTTCTCATGTCGTTCGCGCTCGCCGCGATCTGGGGCACGATCGTCTACAGCTACCGGGATTTCTCGCCGGCCTACGTCTGGCTAGGCGCCTGCCTGCTCACCGGGCTTGGCGGGCTGATGCTGCCGTTTCAGCACTGGACCGAAAGCGCGCTACCCGCAGCGGCCGGAAACGGTCTCGTCATTCTCGGATTCTGGGGATTCTGGGTCGGAGCGCGCCGCTTCTACGCACTCGCTGGCGGATGGAGGTGCGCGCTCTTCGCAACGGCCCTCTGCGCCGCGCTGACCCTCCTGCTCTACGGCAACAACGAGCTGATCTCCCTCGTCTACGCCATCGGCCAATCCATCCCGATGGTGCTCAGCCTCGTGCTTCTGCTGGGTGGTGGCCGCCGGTCTATCGGCAGCAGCCTTTCGAGCGCCGGGATCCTCATCGGCCTCGGTGGCCACGCCGTAGTGATCGCGATGAACGTCTGGCTGCTGTGGCGCGCGGGACCGTTCATCGATCTTTCAGCCATCGGCTCCACGACGATGCTGTGCGTAATCCTCAGCGGCATTCTTTGGCATTTCGGGCTTGCGGTGATGACCATCGACCGGCTGAGGGCGGAAGTCGCCGACCTCGCTCGCGTCGATGCGCTCACCGGGGTCTGGAACCGGCGCAAGTTCGACGAGATCCTTGCCGGTGAAAGAACGCGGCCGGGGCGCAGCGGGCGCTCCTACGCCTTGATGCTCCTCGACCTCGATCACTTCAAAACCATTAACGACACCCTCGGCCATGCCGGCGGCGACCGCAGCCTGATCCATTTCGTCGAGGTCGTTTATGGATGCATCCGCAAGAGCGATCTCCTTGCGAGGCTTGGCGGGGACGAGTTCTGCATCCTCATGCCGGAGACGACGGTCGCGGAGGCCAGTGTGCTCGCAAACCGCATGGTATGCGCTTTGCGCGAGGCGCCGCTCCGCTATCTCGATCAGAAGGTGACCCTGACCTGCAGCATCGGCATCTCCATCCTTGAGGCGGGCGACAGCCTCGATGACGCGGTCGCGCGGGCCGACAAGGCCCTTTACGTCGTGAAGCGCCAGGGGCGCGACGGATTCGCGGTAGCACACGCGGGCGCGGCCGGATTGCAGGCGGCGGTCTGAGGGCGTGTTCACTCACACAGCGGGTGCTCCGCCTTTTCGCCCGCCACGGGCCAGGCTCGCATCTCAGACAATCAGGCCTTGATCCAGGGCGATAGAGGCTTATCCGGCTTGTGTTTCTAAGGAAATCCGGGTAGACAGCGGCCATCTCACACGCATGCCCCATGCGCCCTGCGGATTGAAAGCCCCGCAGCGACGCTCCGGTGGGAAAGCCAAATACCCGAAGGTATTAGCTTTTCTTCTCAAGGCTTGCGGAGGATCAACCGGAAAAGGAACGTTACGCACATGACCGTGCCGCAATTCAACATGCGCCAGCTCCTGGAAGCCGGCGTGCACTTCGGCCACCAGGCGCATCGCTGGAACCCGAAGATGGCGTCCTTCATCTATGGCGCCCGCAACAACATCCACATCGTCGACCTGACGCAGACCGTGCCGATGCTGCATCAGGCACTGAACAAGATTTCCGATACTGTCGCAAGCGGCGGGCGCGTGCTCTTCGTCGCCACCAAGCGCCAGGCATCCGACGCGATCGCCGATGCCGCCAAACGCTCCGCGCAGTACTTCATCAATCACCGCTGGCTCGGCGGCACGCTGACCAACTGGAAGACCATCTCGACCTCGATCCGGCGCCTCCGCCAGCTCGACGACATCCTCGCCGATCCGCAGGGCCGCACCAAGAAAGAGGTGCTCAACATCCAGCGCGAGCGCGACAAGCTCAACCAGGCGCTCGGCGGCATCAAGGACATGGGCGGCGTGCCCGACCTCCTGTTCGTCATCGACACCAACAAGGAAAGCATCGCGATCAAGGAGGCCCGCAAGCTCGGCATTCCGATCGTGGCCATCGTCGACACCAACTGCGATCCCGACGGCATCGACTTCCCCGTGCCCGGCAACGATGACGCGGGCCGCGCCATCACGCTCTACTGCGATCTCGTGGCGCGCGCAGCCCTCGACGGGCTCGAGCGCGGCCAAGGCGCGTCCGGCATCGACGTCGGCGCCTCGGAAGAGCCGCCAGCGGAAGTCCTGCCGGACGGCAGCGTCAAGACCTGGAAGGGCATCGATGCGCCGCGCGGCGAGGCCGACGATCTCAAGCGCATCACCGGCATCAGCACAAAGCTCGAGCAGAAGCTCAACGATGCCGGCGTGTTCCACTACTGGCAGATCGCCGATCTCGACGCTGCGAATCAGGCGCTGCTCGACCGCGCGCTGAAGCTGCAGGGCCAGATCGAGCAGGAAGGCTGGGTCGCGCAGGCCAAGAAGCTGGTCGAAGCAGCCGCCGTCTGACGCGCACGCACAAGAAGGCAAGCGCGCCAGCCCGTAACAGGCTGGCGCGGCCCACACAGGGCCGCCGCTCGCCTTTTCATCATCGGACACTCGCCCGAGTGCGAAAGGAGTAGTCATGAGCACGATTACCGCCGCATCCGTCAAAGAGCTGCGCGACAAGACCGGCGCCGGCATGATGGACTGCAAGCAGGCCCTCACGGAGACCGGCGGCGATATGGAGGCCGCCGTCGATCTTCTGCGCAAGAAGGGGCTTTCGAAGGCCGCCAAGAAATCCGACCGCGTGGCGGCCCAGGGCCTCGTCGGCATCGTCGCCGACGGCCAGAAGGGCGCCCTCGTCGAGATCAACTCGGAGACGGACTTCGTGGCCCGCAACGAGCAGTTCCAGGCGCTCGTACGTGACATCGCCGCCCTGGCACCCAACGCCAATGGTGACACGGCTGCGCTGCTGGCGGCGAGCTATCCCGGCGGCAAGGGCACGGTCGAGGACCAGATCAAGGATGCCATCGCCACCATCGGCGAGAACATGGGCCTGAGGCGGACAGCGGCGCTGGCGGTCGAGACCGGCGTGGTTGCGGACTACATCCACAACAAGGCTGCCGACGGCCTCGGCAAGATCGGCGTGCTGGTGGCGCTCGAGAGCACGGGCGACAAAGCCAAACTCACCGCCTTCGGACGCCAGCTTGCGATGCACATCGCCGCCGCGAGCCCGCAGGTGGTCAATGTCGAGGATCTCTCGCAGGAGGCCTTGGAGCGCGAGCGGGCCATCTACGTCGATCAGGCTAAGGCGGACCCCAAGAATGCCGGCAAATCGGATGAGATCCTCGCGAAGGCCAGCGAGGGACGCCTGCAGAAGGAGTTCGTGAGCCAGGCCGTCCTCCTCAAGCAGGTGTTCGTCCTCGACGGCAAGGCGACGGTCGCGGAGGCTCTCAAGACGGCCGAGGCGGATGTGGGCGCACCGGTGAAGGTGGCGGGCTTCGTGCGTTACGCCCTCGGCGAGGGCATCGAGAAGAAGGCCGAGGATTTCGCCGCAGAAGTGGCGAAGACGGTCGGTGCCGCGGCGCCCAAAAAAGACTAGACGAGACTGGGAAAGCCGGCGCTCCCGCCGGCTTTTTTTTGCCAACCACCGCATTTTCCGAGAGCCGAATGGCGCTCTCATCGGGGAGAATGCAGGAGAGCAAAGCCCCGGGAGCGCAGCGGTTCGGCCAGATCGCGCGGCGTGTACGCGCTCCAAGCCGTTCTATGCGAGACTGTAGGACACACTGCCCGGCTGGGGCGGGATAGTGAGGAGGCCGGCATGTCCACTCTTGGAGCGCTCAAATATCCGCGCCTGCTCGTGAAGATCTCGGGCGAGGCGCTGATGGGGCGCAACGGTTTCGGCATCGACAACGTCGTCGTCGAGCGGCTGGCCGGAGATCTCGCCGAAGCGCGCCGGGCCGGGTGCGCCCTCTCCGTGGTCGTCGGGGGCGGAAATATCTTCCGTGGACTGCAGGGCACCGCGCGCGGCATGGACCGGGCCACAGCCGACTACATGGGCATGCTGGCCACCGTCATGAACGCGCTGGCGCTGCAGAGCGCGCTCGAGGCGGCGGGGGCTCCAGCGCGCGTCCTTTCAGCCATCACCATGCCGACGGTCTGCGAACCCTACGTTCGCCACCGGGCGCTCTATCATCTCGATCGCGAGCGGGTGGTGATTTTCGCGGCCGGCACGGGAAATCCCTTCTTCACCACCGACACCGCCGCCACGCTGCGCGCCATCGAGATGGGCTGCGATGCCGTCGCCAAGGCAACACAGGTGGATGGCGTCTATTCCGCGGACCCCAAGAAGGATCCGGCGGCAAAGCGGTTCGACACGCTCACCTACTCCGAGGTGCTGGCGAAGAACCTCAAGGTCATGGATGGAGCGGCGATCGCCCTTGCCCGTGACAATCATATTCCGGTAATTGTCTTTTCCATCGATGAGCCGGGCAACGTGAACAAATTGCTCCAGGGAACCGCCCGAGCAACGATCATCCACGGATAGATCCGCAGTGCCGCGCCGCACAGAGGCGCCGCCATTGGCCGACAACTTCTGATAAGGAGAACAGCTCAGTGTCCCTCACGACATTCGATCTCAGCGAAATCGAGACGCGGATGCGGGCTTCGCTCGAGGCGCTGAAGCGCGAGCTCGCAGGACTGCGGACGGGACGCGCGAGCGCCCACCTGCTCGATCCCGTCCAGGTCAACGTGTACGGCTCGAGGATGCCGCTCGTCCAGCTGGCAACGGTCTCCGTGCCGGAGCCGCGCATGATCACGGTTACGATCTGGGACAAGAGCAACGTGCACGCCGTGGAAAAGGCGATCCGCGAAGCCAACCTCGGCGTCAATCCGATCCTTGACGGCACCACGATCCGGCTGCCGATCCCTGCACCCACGGCGGAACGGCGCCAGGAGCTTGCGAAGCAGGCGCATAAATATGCCGAAACCCATCGCGTCGCCGTGCGCAACGTGCGCCGCGACGGCATGGAGCTGCTCAAGAAGCTCGAGAAGGACGGCAAGATGAGCGAGGACGAGCAGCACAAGAACTCCACAAAGGTGCAGGAGCTGACGGACAAGCTGGTGAAGGAGATCGATCAGACCTTGGCGGCCAAGGAGGCCGAGATCCAGAAAGTGTGATCGGCAGCGATTTTCGGCTCGCGATGGGATAAGCAGTTTCAGCCCAGCTCGCGGGGCTCAGCTCAGGGATCCAGACGCCATGCTCCAAAGCAACGCCGATGCCCAGCCCCGCCCGGCCGCGCACCCACTGCGTCGGCGCATTTCCCGGCCGTCCGCCAATTCCGCTCCATGAAGCTCGACGCCGTGGAAAACAAAGCGAAACCCTCCGAGATGCCCCATAGCGCAGCCATGCCGCGCCACGTGGCCATCATCATGGACGGGAACGGCCGCTGGGCGGCGGAGCGCGGCCTGCCGCGCGCACTCGGCCACCGCTCCGGCGTCGAAGCAGTGCGCCGGACGGTCAAGGCGGCAATCGAGCTCTCGATTCCCTATCTCACGCTTTACAGCTTCTCATCCGAGAACTGGTCGCGCCCCAAGGACGAGATCGACGATCTGATGGGGCTCATGAAGCGCTTCATCCGGCGCGACCTCGCGGAGCTGCATCAAAACAACGTTTGCGTGAAGGTGATCGGTGAGCGCGAGACCATCGACGCCGAGATGCGCGCCCTCATCGAGGAGACGTGCGAGCTGACCCGTGGCAACACCGGACTCACGCTGGTCATCGCCTTCAATTACGGGGCGCGTGCGGAGATCACGCGGGCGGCCCGTCGCCTGGCTGAGGAGGTGGCTGCCGGCCGCCTCCTGCCGTCGGAACTTTCGGCCGAGCACATGGCCGGCGCGCTCGACACCGGCGGCCTGCCGGATCCCGACGTGCTGATCCGCACCAGCGGAGAGCGGCGCCTTTCGAACTTTCTCCTGTGGCAGTGCGCCTATACGGAATTCGTCTTTCTCGACGCCTACTGGCCGGACTTCGGCCGCGAGCTGCTGCTCGAGGCCATCTCGCAGTACAGGACGCGCGAACGCCGCTTCGGCGGCCTGCCGTGCCTGTCAACGGCGTGAGGACCGGGAAAATGGACGACGACCGGAGGCTCGCTGCAGCGTCGGACGCGATTGCGCCGCCCTCCCAGGCTACACAGCTTGCGCTTAGGCTTTTTTCCGGCGCGGCGCTCGCCGTCATCGCGCTGGCCTCTGCATGGTCGGGCGTCCCGGCGTTTGCGGCCCTCGCGCTCGCGGTGGCGCTCATCATGAGCTGGGAATGGTCGGGCATGGTGCGGGGCGCGGGCCTCGACATATGCCTCATCGTGCACGGACTCGCGGTGGCAGCGGCCATTGGGCTGGCGGCCGTTGGACTAGCCGGGCTCGGACTGGCGGCGCTTCTCGTCGGCACCATCATCGTGCTCGCGCTCGAGTTCGGCCGGCGCCCGATCCTCTCGGCGGCCGGCGTGGCCTATGCGGGGCTGCCGGCGGTCGCGCTGATCTGGCTGCGCGCCGACGAGCCCCACGGCCTGCTGGCGGTCATCTTCGTTGCGCTCGTCGTGGTGGCGTCCGATACCGGCGCCTTCGCCGCCGGTCGGCTGCTCGGCGGCCCTCGCCTCGCTCCGGCCATCTCGCCGAACAAGACCTGGAGCGGGCTCGCGGGCGGGCTCGCCTCCGCGGCCGCGGCGGCTGCGGCTTTTGCTTATGCGAACGGCGCGCCGCTCACGGTGCTGGCCGTCATGGGCTTTCTCATGGGCGCGATCGCACAGATGGGCGACCTCGCGGAATCGGCGATGAAACGCGCCTTCAACGTCAAGGACGCAAGCCAGCTCCTGCCGGGACACGGCGGGTTCATGGACCGTATGGACGGCCTCTCCCCGGTCGCGGTGGCGGTGGCCGTCGCAGCGCTGTTCGTCGATCCGCAGGCGCCAGCCAGCGCGCTGCTCGCGGGTCTCTCGCACGGGGCGCCGTAAAACGGACAGGACGGGCTATGCTCCCGGGGCGTGCAATCCCGGCAGCGCGCCCCCTATGATGAGTGGAGAAGGGCTGAGCATGGCTCCCGCAGGCAGGGCATCGGGTGCGGCGGCGCATCGGGCGGAAACGGCCGACGGCGCCGGGGTGCAGGCACCCGTCAAGGCTGCGGCACCGCTGCGGCTGACCGTGCTCGGCGCCACCGGCTCGGTCGGCACCAGCACGCTCGATCTCGTCGGGCGCCATCCGGGCCGCTTCGAGGTGGTGGCGCTCACGGCCAACGGCAACGCGGAACGCTTGGCCGAGCTTGCGATCGCGCACCGGGCCAAGCTCGCGGTGATCGGCGAGGACACTCATTACGGAACACTCAGGGAACGGCTTGCGGGCACCGGCATCCGCGCTGCGGCTGGGGCGGCCGCCATCGAGGCGGCGGCCCGCGAGCCCGCGGACTGCATCATGGCCGCCATCGTGGGAGCGGCCGGCCTGAGGCCGACCTTCGCCGCCGCCGAGCAGGGTACGCGCGTGGCGCTTGCCAACAAGGAATGCCTGGTCTCGGCGGGTGAAATCTTCCTTACGCATCTCGGACGGAGCGGCGCTGAGCTCATGCCGGTGGACAGCGAACATTCGGGTGCTTTCCAGGCTATCGGGCGCACGGCCGCCCGCTCCATCGAAAAAATCGTCCTGACGGCGTCCGGCGGACCGTTCCGCACCTGGGACAAGGAGCGCCTGGCGCGCGTGTCTCCCGAGGAGGCGCTGCGGCACCCCAACTGGTCGATGGGGGCCAAGATCACGATCGATTCCGCGACGCTCATGAATAAGGGGCTCGAGCTGATCGAGGCCTTCCACCTGTTCCCAGTCGCGGCGCATCAGCTCGAAGCGGTCGTGCATCCGCAGTCGGTCGTGCACTGCCTCGTCATGCTCGAGGACGGCTCGGTGATGGCGCAGCTCTCGCATCCCGACATGCGCACACCGATCGCGCTGGCGCTGGCCTGGCCCGAGCGCCTCGCGACGCCGGTTCCGCGACTGGATCTCGTGACCCTCCAGAGCCTGACCTTCGAGGCGCCGGACCACAGCCGATTCCCAGCCCTCAAGATGGCCGGTGAGACGCTCAAGCGCGGCGGAACGGCGCCGGCCGTGCTCAATGCCGCCAACGAAGTGGCCGTCACCGCGTTCCTCGAACGGCGCATCGGCTTCCTGGATATCGCATCGACGGTCGCCGCATGTCTTGAAAAGGCCGAAGGAAAAGGGCTGATTGGTTATGCCGATACGCTGGACGGCGTGATCGCAGCCGATGGAGAGGCACGCCGGCTGACGCGGACGCTGCTGCCGGGTTAAGCGGCCCCATTCGCGTGGTCTCAGCGGACGGCTTCAACTTTTTTGTTTGATCGTGCTTCCCCACCGGAAAACCGGTACCCACGTGTGCGGAAGCACTCTAGAGCATTTTCCGTTCGCTTATGCTCACGGCAAATTCTCTAGTTGCTCGCTTAGGCGAGCATCTTCACCCATGCGGACGATTCCCTCCGAATGGGATCTGCTCTAGGACAGCGTGGCCACTGACACGGCTCGCAGAACAGCAAGACTTCAGCCCAGCCGACGGGATTGTGCAGCATGATCGAAGGGTTAATCAGCCAGGTTTCCTCGTGGGGACTCAACATACTCGCCTTTTTCTTCGTGCTTGGCGTGGTGGTGTTTTTCCATGAGCTCGGACATTTCCTGGTGGCCCGCTGGTGCGGGGTGACGGTCACCACCTTCTCGATCGGGTTCGGGCGCGAACTCGGCGCGTTCGTGGATCGGCATGGCACGCGCTGGCGGCTCGCGGCCATCCCGCTCGGCGGCTACGTCAAGTTCCTGGATGATGCGAACGCCGCCAGTCAGCCCTCCGCGGCCCAGCCGGAAAGCCTTCCGCCCGGCTCGTTCCATGGCAAGCCTGTCTGGCAGCGCTCACTCGTCGTCGCCGCCGGACCGGCTGCGAATTTCCTTGTTGCTGCAATCATTTATACGGCTGTTAATGCCGTCTACGGCGTCTCCATCATCCCCGCACGGGTCGACCAGGTGGTGGCCGGAATGCCGGCGGAGCGAGCGGGCATGAAAGCCGGCGACGTCATCACCGACATCGACGGCTGGAGCATCGAGACCTTCGACGACGTGATGCGCATCGTCACGGCGAGCAGCGGGCGGACGCTTTCGGTCACCGTCGAGCGCGACGGCCGGCCCCTCACCTTCCCCGTCACCCCGGATCTCAAGGATCAGAAGAGCGACCTCGGCGTGACGCTGCGCCTTGGGGATATCGGCATTGTGCGCGCGTTTCCGGCGCGGATCGGCACTGTGGTGCCCGACTCGCCCGCCGAAAAGGCCGGTCTCGCCCCCGGGGATCTAATCCTGGCCATCGACGGCGCGCCGGTCTCGTCCTTCGACGACGTGATCGACATGGTCGGGCCGGCGGCTGGGCGGCAACTCGCCCTTACGATCGAGCGCGACGGCACGCGCCGGACCCTCGACGTGCTGCCCGCAACGGTCCAGGGAACCAAGCCCGACGGCACCACGGTTACGCAGGGCCGCATCGGCGTCTCGCCGGAACGCCCGGCTCCGGTCAGCGTCTCGCTTCTCGAATCGACCCGCCTCGGCGTGCGCGAGACCTACACAAACATCGTTCAGACGATCACAGGCATTTGGGACATCCTCGCCCAGCGGCAATCGGCCGATCAGGTCGGCGGCCCGATTCTCATGGCCGAGGTGACGGCGCGCGTGGCCGAGCTTGGCTGGGAGCCCCTCCTGCGCTGGACCGCCCTCATCTCCGCCAACATCGGACTGTTGAACTTGTTGCCTATTCCGATGCTGGATGGCGGACATCTCGTGTTCTACGCCATGGAGGCCGTACGACGGCGGCCGCTGAGCCAGCGCGTGCAGGAGATCAGCTTCCAGATCGGTATCGCCATGGTGCTCCTGCTGGTGGCCTTCGTGAACCTCAACGACTTGATGCGACTCGGCAAAAGGTGGCTGTTTGGTGGCGGCTGAACGACCGTTCGAATCCCCCGCGGGTGACGTAAACTTGCCACTTCCCCGTGGCTTACCCAGTTGTTAAGAATGCCAAAGTGAACGGTTCTGGCGGCTCGATTCGAGGCTGGGGGCTTCGAATTGAATTGGGTTGCGCGTTTCGTCAGACCGATTTTCGAGTTCGCGGCGAGGGTCCAAACCTCGACCCAATGCGTGAGACGACAGCTCTAGAGCCTTCTGCCGACGGGTTCTACGAGTTGAGGGGGATCGGCACAAAACAAGGCGAGCAGATCCGCACATGGTGCAGTTCCGGATCATGTCGTTGAGGGGGATGCGCCTGCTTTTCTGGCTGGCGGCCGCTACTCCCGCAGTCATCATCACGCAGTTCGCAGCGCTCGATGCCGCGCAGGCGCAAAGCGCGGTTCGCGACATCCGCGTCGAAGGCAACCGGCGCGTGGAGCCCGAGACGGTGCGCTCCTACCTGCAATTCTCCGTCGGACAGCCCTACGATGCAGGCCGGGTCGACGCCTCTCTACAGGCGCTGTTCGCGACCGGCCTCTTCGCCGACGTCTCGATCCACCAGGAGGGCGGCACCGTCGTCGTCTACGTGGTCGAGAACCCGGTCATCAACCAGGTCGCCTTCGAGGGGAACAGCGAGGTCGATACCGACACGCTGAAATCCGAGGTGCAGCTCAAGCCGCGCTCCGTCTACACCCGCGCCAAGGTGCAGGCGGACGTGCAGCGCATCCTCGACGTCTACCGCCGCCAGGGCCGCTACGCTGCGACGGTCGAACCGAAGATCATTGAGCTCGAGCAGAGCCGCGTGAACCTCGTGTTCGAGATCAGCGAGGGCGGGGCCACCAAGGTGCAGGGCATCAACTTCATCGGCAACCACGCCTTCACCGATGCTCAGCTGCGCGACATCATCTCGACGACGCAGAGCGGCTGGTTCGACTTCCTCAAGGGAACGAGCTTCTACGATCCCGACCGCATGAACCTCGACCGCGAGCTTCTGCGCCAGTTCTATCTCAAGAACGGCTATGCGGACGTGCGCGTCGTCGCCGCCCAGGCGGAGCTCGACCGCGAAGGCTCCGGCTTCTACATCAACTTCGCCATCGATGAAGGCGAGCGCTATCAGTTCGGCTCGATCACCATCGAGAATTCGCTGCCGGACCTCGATCCCAACAGCCTCACCGGAAACATCCTGACCTTCCAGGGCGACACCTACAATGGCTCGGACATCGAGAAGAGCGTGGAGCGGCTGACGCTTGCTACCGCAGAGCAGGGTTTCGCCTTCGCCCGCGTTCGCCCGCGCGCCATGCCTGATCCGGCGTCGCGCACGATCTCGCTCGCCTATATCGTGGACGAAGGGCCGCGCATCTACATCGAGCGTATCAACATCAACGGCAACCTGCGCACGAAGGATTACGTGATCCGGCGCGAGTTCCGCCTCGCTGAGGGCGACGCCTACAATCCGCTGCTCATCGACCGTGCCAAGAAGCGCCTCAACGCCCTCGGCTTCTTCAAGTCCGTGGACGTGAAGCGCAGGCCGGGCACGGCCGCGGACCGGGTCGTTCTCGACGTCGATCTCGTCGAACAGTCCACGGGCGAACTCTCGTTCGGCGCCGGCTACTCGACGGCAGAAGGCGTGATCGGCGACGTCTCGATCACCGAGCGCAACCTGCTCGGTAACGGCCAGTTCCTGCGGCTCCGGCTTGCCGGCTCCATGGAGCGTATGCAGGTCGACCTTTCGTTCACCGAGCCGCGCTTCCTCGACCAGAACCTCTCGGCGGGCTTCGACCTCTTCCACAAGGAGGTCGATTACTCCCGCGAGGCCGGCTACGATTCCAAGCGGACGGGCGGCACTGTGCGCCTTGGCTTCCCGCTCTCGGAAGATCTGTGGATGCAGACCGGCTACACCCTCGAGTACACCTCGATGGACGTGGACCACAGGTACATCGGCAACGTCTCCAAGGTGGTCGAAGACGAATATTTGAACAACAGCGACGCCCTTACCTCATCGATCGGCACCTCGCTGACCTACGACCGGCGCAACCATCCGCGCAATCCGACCAGCGGCTACTATCTCCAGCTCGCGACCGATATGGCGGGCCTCGGCGGTGACGTTCAGTACGTCCGCGTCAATGGTGAAGGTCGCGCCTACTATCCGATCACCGAGAAGATCACCTTCGTCGGCCGGCTCATCGGCGGCCATATCGAAGGCTGGGGCGGCGACGACATCCGCCTCACGGATCTCTACTATCGCGGCGGTGAAACGATCCGCGGCTTCGACCGCGCTGGCTTCGGCCCCCGTGATATGTCGAGCTCGCGCAAGGATGCCCTTGGCGGCCGGAGCTACTGGGCCGGCACCGCGGAGGTTCGTTTCCCGCTGCCGTTCGTGCCGGATGACCTCGGCCTCTCGGGCGCCGTGTTTGCCGACGCCGGCTCGCTTTGGAACGCCAACGACCGGGCGAAGGAACTGGCCAAGGAAGGGGTAATCGATCTCGCAGACGACTCGAGCATCCGCTCGTCGGTCGGTGCCAGCATCATGTGGGAGTCGCCGGTCGGCCCCATCCGCATGGACTTCGCCAAGGCGCTCACCAAGGAGAAGTACGACGAGGAGCAGTTCTTCCGCTTCGGTGCTTCGACGAAATTCTAAAACGGACGCTGCCTGAGAATAAGAAAAGTCCGGCAATTGCATGCCGGGCTTTTTTCTTTCGCGGCGGGAGTGGGCGCGAGGCGATATTTCGCCCAGGCATATGGACCGGCGGCGCGTCTGGCCCTATGAGAGGGGCGATCGAGCGACCGAGCCAGCAGAGCCTGCGTTCGCAGCCTCTGAGACCATCGCTCCGGTTCCGACTGTAAAGCCCGTTGCTCAGAGTTAGCCGAAGGCCAACGCCATGAACCATCCCGGTTTCTTCACCATCGCCGGGCCCTTCACACTCTCGGAGATCGCATCCGCGACAGAGGCGGAGGTGAAGGGCGACGCAGAGGCGGCGGCTAAGACCGTGGAGGGGCTCAAGCCGCTTTCGGAAGCGACGCCGCGCCATCTCTCATTCTTCGAGAACAGGAAGTACCTGCCACAACTCCTAGAGACGCACGCCGGCGCCTGCCTCGTCGCGGCGCAATTCGCCGACCGCGTCCCCGCGGGGGCCGTGGCGCTCGTCACCAAGTCTCCCTACCGCGCGTTCGCGCAGGCGCTCGCCCTTTTCTATCCCGAAGCCATGCGCTGCAAGGCGGCTGCAGCCGGCACGGAGGAGCGCATCTCTTCGTCCGCCGTCATCGAGGACGGCGCCGAGATCGAGCCGGGCGCCATTATCGGTCCGGAAGCGAGGATCGGACGGGGAACGCGCGTCGCGGCCGGCGCCGTCATCGGCTATCGCGTGGCCGTTGGGCGGGACTGCTATATCGGACCGCACGTGACGCTCATGCATGCCTTGGTCGGAGATCGGGTGATCCTGCACGCGGGCGTGCGCATCGGACAGGACGGATTCGGCTTCGCCATGGGCAAGCAGGGCCACCTCAAAGTGCCGCAGGTAGGGCGCGTCATCATCCAGGATGACGTGGAAATCGGGGCCAACTCGACCGTCGATCGGGGGGCCCTTAAGGATACGATCATCGGCGAAGGGACCAAAATTGATAATCTGGTCCAGATCGGGCACAACGTCGTGATCGGACGGCATTGCGTCATCGTCGGACAGGTCGGCATCTCGGGCTCGACGGAGCTCGGGGACTTCGTGGTCATGGGCGGCCAGTCGGGCGCCGTGGGACATATCAAGATCGGACATGGCGCCCAGATCGCCGGCGGCTCGCACCCCAAGGACGACGTACCACCGGGAGCGGTGCTGGCGGGCACACCGGCCAAGCCCTTCAAGCAATGGGCGCGGGAGGTTGCGGCCGTGACCCGGCTGGCGCGCCGGGATGCGGACCGGACGGATGATGGCTCGGGCGGCGCCTAAGCTTTGAAGAAAGATATGCCTACGCCGGCGGCAGGCCGCCGGACAGAATTGGAGTTAGACGGGAATGGATGACGCAACAAAAAAGTCGCAGGCGACCACTGCGGACATCGGCACGATCCTAAAGCTGCTGCCGCACCGCTATCCGTTCCTTCTGGTTGACCGTCTTTACGACATCAACGGCGACGAGACGTGCGTCGGCGTCAAGAACGTCACCATCAACGAGCCGTTCTTCCAGGGCCACTTTCCGCAATACCCGGTGATGCCGGGCGTGCTCATCATCGAAGGGCTTGCGCAGACGGCCGGTGCACTGTGCGTGCATAGCCTCGGCGAGGATTACAAGACCGAGCTCGTCTATTTCATGGGCATCGACAAGGCCAAGTTCAGAAAGCCCGTCGTGCCCGGCGATCAGCTCCACTATCACGTGCGCAAGATCCGCAATCGCGGCCGCGTCTGGCGCTTCTACGGCGAAGCGAAGGTCGATGGGCAGACCGTGGCGGAAGCCGAGATCAGCGCCATGCTCGCCGATACGGCAGAGGCTCGGGCATTCGCTGCGAGCAAGAATGGCTAACGTGAAAATCCATCCCACTGCCATCGTCGAGGACGGGGCCAAGCTCGCGGACGGCGTGATCGTGGGGCCGTTCTCCATCGTCGGCGCGGACGTCTCGCTCGGCGAAGGCGTGGAGCTCAAGAGCCATGTCGTGGTTGCCGGGCGCACCACAGTCGGGGCGCACACACAGATCTTTCCGTTCGCTTCCATCGGCCACCAGCCGCAGGACCTCAAATACAAGGGCGAACCTTCCACTCTCGACATCGGCAGCGATTGCCTGATCCGCGAGGGGGTGACGATCAATCCCGGCACCGAGGGCGGCGGAATGGTCACCACCATCGGAAACGGCTGCGCCTTCCTCGCCAACTCGCACGTGGGGCATGATTGCCGGGTCGGCAACAACGTCGTGTTCTCGAACAACGTCATGCTGGCCGGCCATTGCGAGGTGGGCGACTTCGCCATCCTCGGTGGGGGGGCGGCCGTGATTCAGTTCGCGCGCATCGGGCCCCACGCTTTCCTTGGCGGCATGAGCGGCCTCGAGCAGGATCTCATTCCCTACGGCATGGCGCTCGGCAACCGCGCGCATCTCTCGGGGCTCAATATCGTCGGGCTGCAGCGGCGCGGCTTCTCGCGCAACGAGATCCATGATCTGCGGCGCGCCTACCGGCTCCTCTTCGCGCAGGAAGGAACGCTTCTCGAGCGCGTCGCAGACGTCGCCGAGGAGTTCAAGGACCACACGATCGTGATGGAGATCGTGGCCTTCATAAAGGCCGGCGGCAAGCGCTCCATGTGCACGCCGAAGAACGGGGCGGAGTAACGCAACGGCACCCGTTTCCGCTTACCGCCCGGCTTCGGCGAGCCGGGCGTCGTGCTTGCGCTCCAGAGCCACAGGCGAACGCATTCGTGCGGCTGCCGGCGCATGTCCTGTTGATCTCGCCAAAAACAAATCCATTTTGAGAGCAAGGATCGGAGTGAGACGAGGTTGCGGAGGTCCTATCCTGCAGGTCATCGCAATGAGGAAAGCCCGAACGATGCCCGTAATCTCCGAACAGACGCCGCGACGCGCCGGTGAGCAGCCTCCCGGCATGGACGCCGCCTACTGGACCGCCGTGCGTGCCAAGGACCGCGCCTTCGATGGAACGTTCTACTATTCCGTCGCCTCGACCGGCATTTACTGCCGGCCCTCATGCCCAGCTCGTCTGCCGAAACGGGAGAACGTGGCGTTTCATAGCTCCTGCGCCGACGCCGAGCGCGCCGGTTTCCGTCCCTGCAAGCGCTGCAAGCCGAACGATGCGGCAGCGGAAGGCCGCCATTCGGCCCTGGTCGCCCGGGCATGCCGGCTGATTGAGAAAGCCGAGGAGCCGCCCAAGCTTGACGACTTGGCCGAGGCCGCGGGCCTGAGTACGTTTCACTTCCATCGCCTCTTCAAGGCCGTTGCGGGCGTTACGCCGAAGGCATACGCCGACGCATACCGGCAGCGGCGGGTTCGGGCCTACCTGAAATCGAGCAAATCCGTAACCGAGGCCTTTCATGACGCCGGGTTCAATTCGAGCAGCCGGTTCTATGCCAGCGCAACCGAGGTTCTCGGCATGACACCGACCGATTTTCGCGCGGGCGGCGCCAATGCCGATATGCGGTTCGCCGTCGGCGAATGCTCGCTCGGCTCCATCCTCGTTGCCGCGAGCGACAAGGGCATCGCGGCGATCCTTCTCGGCGATGATCCGCAGGCGCTCGTCCACGATCTCGAGGACCGCTTTCCGAAAGCCAATCTCATCGGCGGCGATCGCGCCTTCGAGGACGTGATGGCGAAGGTGGTGGGCCTAGTGGAGGCGCCAGGCACGGGCCTGGACCTGCCGCTCGACGTGCGCGGCACGGCTTTCCAGCACCGCGTCTGGGAAGCTCTCCGCGAGATCCCCGCCGGCAGCACGGCAACCTATACGGATATCGCCGAACGGATCGGCATGCCGAAAGCCGTGCGCGCGGTGGCGGCGGCGTGCGCGGCCAACAAGATCGCCGTGGCCATTCCCTGCCATCGTGTGGTTCGCAGCGACGGCTCCCTTTCAGGTTACCGATGGGGCGTCGAGCGCAAGCGTACGCTTCTCGAGCGCGAAGGCAAATGACAGCAGATTTTGCGGCGATGGTCTTCGCAGCGACGCGGACGTCGGTGGGCGATGCTTCATGAGAACGTTGCTTGTCATCGGCATCGGCGCCGGCAACCCGGATTTCATGACCGTGCAGGCCATCGATGCGCTCAAGCGCGCCGACGTCGTCTTCGCCTTCGACAAGGGTGAAGCAAAGGACAGCCTGGTGCGCGTGCGCAAAGAGATCTGCGAGCGCTTCATCGGAGACCGCCCCTATCGCTTCGTCACCATCGAGGACCCCGTGCGCGATCCGCGTCAGCGTGGATACACGCGTGGTGTCGAGGATTGGCATCGCGCGCGTGCTGAAAAACTCGCAACACGGCTTGCGATCGAGATTCCGGATGGCGGGTGCGGCGCCTTTCTCGTCTGGGGCGACCCGGGGCTTTACGACAGCACGCTGCGCCTCATCGACATCGTGCGCGCCGATAGCGGACAAGCCTTCGCGTGCGAGGTGATCCCCGGTATCAGCAGCGTTCAGGCACTCGCCGCCCGCCATCAGATCGTGCTCAATGCCATCGGCGGCGCGGTGACCATCACCACAGGGCGCGCGATCGCCGAGCGGGGCCTGCCACGCGATGCCGAAAGCATCGTCGTCATGCTGGACGGGGGCGAGGGCTTGAAAGCTGCAAGCCGCGAGGACGTGGACATCTACTGGGGCGCCTATCTCGGCACGCCCGACGAGCAGCTCACGGCGGGCCGGCTGGCCGATGTGATCGACGAGATCGAGCGCCTGCGGGCCGAGGGAAAAGCGCGCCACGGCTGGATCATGGACACATATCTCCTGCGACGGCGTAGTGCTTAGAGCACGTTCACGCGTGATGGAATCCGCCGTTGTTGGGTGAACGCGCTCTAAGTGTTTATTTGAGAGACTGATTCACGTTCTCGGTGGGTGCGTGTCCGCGCCCGCCGAGAACGATCAGGCTCTAGTCAGGCACGCGAAACCGACAGAACGTGGAAGAACGA
Organism: Hyphomicrobium sp.; assembly: GCF_036780825.1. GTDB lineage: Bacteria > Pseudomonadota > Alphaproteobacteria > Rhizobiales > Hyphomicrobiaceae > Hyphomicrobium_C. The sequence continues at coordinate 68,721 of NZ_DAIQCD010000001.1, forward strand.
TCCGGTCACGCTGCCGGCACGCGAGCCCGCGGACGTCATCGCGCTCGCTTCTTCATCGGGCGCGAGCAGCGGCTCGCCGGCATCGGATATGAGCGACGCGTAATGGAACTCATGGCCGTAGAGCCGCGTGCCTTTGCGGCCCAGCGCGCAGTCGGCTTGCAGAACCGCCCGGCGATAGCCGAGGTGCAGGCGCCGATCGCGAAACGATGTCTCGGCGGGCAGCAGCCCGGCCATCGCATGGCGGTGACCATCCGCATCCTCGAGCCCACGGCCGAGCACCATGTAGCCGCCGCACTCGCCATGGATCGGCACGCCGCGCACCGCCATTGCACGAAGGCCCGCCATGAACGTTGACGCGGCAGCGATGCGACCGGCGTGCAGCTCTGGATAGCCGCCGGGCAGCCATACGGCATCTGCATCACGGGGTGGTGCCTCGTCCGAGAGCGGGGAGAACGGCAAGATTTCCGCCCGTGCCACACGCCAACCCGCGATCACATGATGGTAAGTGAACGAGAACGCCGCATCGCAGGCGAGAGCGATGCGCTGCCCTGGCGGAGCGACAGCGCAGACGGTCGGCGTGACGCCCTGTGCAGAGCCACTCGCTTCCCATGCCGCCGCGAGCAGCGCGTCGAGATCGACGGACGTCGAGACACCGTGCGCGATGCGCTCGATGCGGGCGGCGTAGTCCGCCTGCTCCTCGGCCTGCACGAGCCCGAGATGGCGCTCTGGAAGCCGCATGCCTTCGCTCCGGTGAAGCGCGCCGAAGATCTCAAGCCCGATACGGTCGAACGCGGGGCGGATCAGCGCTTCATGGCGTGGGCTCGCAACCCGGTTCAGAATGACGCCTGCCACCTGTACGTCCGACCGATAGCGCACGCAGCCGAGCGCCAGCGCGGCGGCCGTTTCCGTCTGCCCGGAGACATCCAGCACGAGCACGACCGGCCAACCGAGAAGCGCCGCCAGATCAGCTGTGGATCCGGAGCCAGAAAGACCGCGGTCGGGGCCGCCGTCGAAAAGCCCCATGACGCCTTCTACGATCGCGAGGTCAGCACCGGCGGCCGCGTGGGTGACGATGCTCGTGATCAAGCTGCCCGACATCGCCCAGGTGTCGAGGTTGTAGCTCGGACGCCCGGCCGCGCGCTCATGATGGCTGGTGTCCAGATAATCCGGGCCGACCTTGAATGGCTGAACCGACACGCCCCTCTGTCGAAGCGCGGCCAACAGGCCGAGGGCGACGGTGGTCTTGCCCGAGCCGGAACCGGGCGCGGCGATGATGAGGCCGGGTGGCCTGCGTGATCCAAGAGACATCAGCGCCCCCTGTAGCGGCGCTGGTAGTCGGCGCTGTAGAGCGCACTCTCGCGGAAATCGTTGCAGGCGAGCGCGCGCCCGACGAGGATCAAGGCCGTGCGATCGATACCCGTTTTCTCGACGGCACCCGCGATGGTGGCAAGCGTTCCGCGCACGATCTCCTGATCCGGCCAACTCGCCCTGGCTACGACGATGGCCGGGCAGTCGGCACCGTAATGGGGAGTAAGCTCGTCCACCACGCGATCGAGGCTCTGGATCGAAAGATGGATCGCGAGCGTCGCGCGCGTTGCGGCGAAGGCGGCCAGCGTCTCCGTAGATGGCATGGCCGAGGCGCGGCCGGGCGTGCGCGTCAGCACCAGAGACTGGGCCACCTCAGGCAGCGTCAGCTCCTGCCCAAGCGCCGCGGCCGCCGCCGCGAAGGCAGGCACGCCGGGCGTCATCGTGTAGGGAATGCCGAGCGCCTCGAGGCGGCGGATCTGCTCCCCCACCGCGCTCCAGATGGATAGGTCGCCCGAATGCAGGCGCGCGACGTCATGGCCGGCGCTGTGCGCGATCTCGATCTCGGCCATGATTTCATCGAGCGAGAGCGGCGCCGTATCGACAATACGCGCTCCCGGCGGGCAGTGCTCGAGCAGCGCTTGTGGGATGAGCGAGCCCGCGTAAAGGCAAACCGGCGAGGCCGCGATGAGGTCGCGGCCGCGCACCGTGATCAGATCCGCCGCGCCGGGCCCTGCGCCGATGAAATGCACGGTCATGATGCGCTCCCATCACCGATAGCGAAGGCGCACGTTGCTTTAGGCAGCGTAATCCGCGGGCCGAGAAGCCGTGCGTTTGGTCCGCCCGCGAGCAGCGCTGCCGCCTCGGCGACCGAGGGCGTGCCCTTATGCAGGAGCGCCGGCGGCGAGTGCGTCAGCACCGTGGGCGCGGTACTGCGCAGCTCGTCGGCCGTGAACGCCACCAGCTCGACGCCAAGGCGGCGCGCCGCTTCGCGCAGACCCGGCTCCTCGCACTTGGAAGCCTCCGTGGCGATGACGGCGATCTCCCCGACGCATCCCAGGCTCGTGCGCGCGGTCTGGATCGCCGCCTCGATCTCCTCGACAGACGCTCCCCGCCGGCAGCCGATGCCGCACACTAGCATGGCTTCGTCACTCGCCAGTGCATCACCGGCCGCGCTGGCGACCAAGCCAGTTCATGACCCAGCGGGCTCGCGCGTGCCACGGAGAGGCGCACGAGATCGCCGCCGAGCTTGTCGTGGAGTGCGAGCATCCTCTGCTCCGTCCTGAGCGTGACCGCATTGGCGACGAGCCGCCCTCCCCCCTTCAGCGCCGCCCATGCCGCTTCGAACACGCCCGCGTCACACATGCCGCCGCCGAGGAACACGGCATCGGGCGCGGGTAGCCCAGCGAGCGCGTCGGGGGCGCGGCTGGTGACGATCCGCAGCTCCGGCGTGCCAAGCGTGACCGCGTTACGCGCGGCCCGCTCCGACCGCTCCGGCCGTTCCTCCACGCCTATCGCGCGCATGGACGGATGGCGTAGCAGCCATTCGATGGCGATGGATCCGGCGCCGAGCCCGACATCCCACAACAGCTCGCCCGGCCTGGGAGCGAGAGACGACAGCGTAACGGCGCGGATCTCGCGCTTCGTCAGTTGGCCATCGCTTTCGAACAGACTGTCTTCGAGACCGGATGCGAGGCCGGGCACCAGCGCACTTGCCGGCCGGGGCACTTCGACCGCCACTGTGTTCAGAGCTTCGACATCCGCGTAAGCAAACTCCGACGCCAAAGCCGCCCGGATGCGCTCGCGCGGCCCACCCAGCGCTTCGAGAACGGTGAGCGACGCCATCCCGAGACCTTTCGCCGTAAGAAGCTGGGAGAGACGGCCGGGTGTCTCGCCGTCCCACGAGAGCGCCAGGATCCGCGCGCCGGGGTGCAGATGCCGGATGATGCTCTCCAGCGGACGACCGTGCAGCGTGATGAGCGCGGTATCCTGCAACGCCCAGCCGAGCCGCGCCGCCGCTAAGCTGAACGCCGAGGGCTGCGGCAGGCAGAGGATCTCGTCAGGCGGGATAATCTCAGCGAGCTGCTTGCCGACGCCATAGAAGAATGGATCGCCGCTCGCCAGCACGGCAATCGGCCGCCCGCGCCGCGCAATGATCTTTGGAAACGCCTCGCTGATGGGGCTCGGCCATGGCAACGGCTTGCCCCGAATAGCGTCCTGCGCCAACATGAGATGGCGCTTGCCTCCGACGACGAGTTCGGCCTCCCCGAGGAGCGCCGCCGCAACGTCGGAAAGCCCGGAAAGGCCGTCCTCACCGATGCCGATTAGCGCCAGCCAACGCTTGTTCGGCCGCTCCTGGGGCTGCTCACTCATGAAACCCCTCTTGGACGCACCCTCGATGCAAGCCACCGCAAAGCGCATCCTGATTCTCGGCGGCACGACAGAGGCGTCTGCCCTGGTGCGCCGTCTCGCCGCTGATCCGCGTTTCGATGCCACGCTCTCGCTGGCCGGGCGTACGCGGAGCCCCGTTGGCATCGCGGGAGTGGCGATGCGCGTTGGCGGCTTCGGTGGGGCGGACGCTCTCGCCCATTGGCTGAGGACTTCCGGCATCGATGCCGTCATCGATGCAACGCATCCCTTTGCGGCGCAGATCTCGGCCAACGCGTATGCCGCCGCCATCGCCGCGGGCATACCGCTTTGCACGGTCGTGCGCCCGCCGTGGTCCGCCGTGCCTGGTGACGTATGGCATACCGTTGCATCCGCAAAGAAAGCAGCCGTTGCTTTGGGAGCAGAGCCGAGACGCGTGCTCCTGAGCATCGGCCGGCAGGAGGTAGGCGCGTTTCGAGGCGCGCCGCATCATGCCTATGTCATCCGCTCCATCGAGCCGCCGGACGAAACCACGCTGCCACTCGATGTGAAACTCATCCAGGCCCGCGGCCCCTTCGCCCTCGCGGATGAGATGCGGCTGCTCACGTCCGAACGCATAGACGTGGTCGTTACCAAGAATGCCGGGGGCGGCGCGACCTATCCTAAGATCGCTGCAGCGCGTGAGCTCGGCCTTCCCGTCGTCATGATCACGCGTCCGTACAAAGCCAGCAGCCATGCTGTGGCCAGCGCTGAAGAGGCTGTTGCCTGGCTCGAGCGCCATCATGGCATGTCTCGCTCGGAGCGCGGTGTGTAGACCCAGCGCATTGCGCCGCCGCACTTGATGACCCGCGTCCGGCTCGAGCCGATGAGAACGAGCGTGCGCATGTCGGCGTGAGCGGGATCAGCCCATCCCAGCCGCTCGATGCGCATCGTTACATCCGATGTACCGGCCGCCCTGACGAAGACGACGGGCGTATCGTGCGCCTTCAATCCGCGAAGCACCGCCAGCGCATCACCGAGCTGGTGCGGGCGCGCGCGTGATGCCGGGTTGTAGAGCGCAATGACAAAGTCTCCATACGCAGCGGCCTCCAGGCGCCGCACGATGGTCGCCCAGGCCTTGAGGTTGTCGGAGAGCGAGATGGCGCAGAAGTCACCGCCGAGCGGCGCTCCCGCATGGGCGGCCGCGGCGAGCATCGCCGACACGCCCGGCTCGATGCGGATGTCGAGCACGCGCCATGCGGACGGGCCCCCTTCGAGCGCCTCGAACACAGCCGCGGCCATGGCGAACACGCCTGGGTCTCCGCTGGAAACGATGACGACCTTGTTTCCTTCTGCCGCCAGCGTCAGGGCGTGGCGGGCACGCTCGATCTCGACACGGTTGTCGGAGGCGTGGCGGCGCTGCCCGTTCGCCGCGAGCGGCACGCGATCGAGATAGGTCGTGTAGCCGACGAGGTCCGTCGCCTCAGCGAGTGCCCGGCTCACGGCCGGCGTTGTCAACTCGGCGCTGCCGGGCCCCAATCCCACGACGGCCAGCGTTCCCTTCATAGCCGCCGACCCTGACCGGGAATGATCACCATGGCGAAGTAGGTTCCTTCGACGTCATCCATTTCGGCGAGTGGAACGATGCGCTCGTCTGGCATCGTGCCGCGCTCGACGTAGATCGCGCGCTCAATCAGGCCCGCCGCATGCACGGCACGGCGCACCTTCGCGAGGTTGCGCCCAATCTTCATGATGACGGCAGCATCCGACGCGGCAAGTCGATGCGTCAGGCTCGCCTCATCCAGCGTTCCGGGCAGAACAGTCAGGATATCGTCGCCCCAGGTGATGGGCGCGTTGGCGCGCGTCCAGCAGCCGGACATGCCGGTCACGCCAGGGACGACCTCCACCGGCACGATCGGCGCGAGGCGGCGCCACATGTGCATGAACGAGCCGTAGAAGAAGGGATCGCCCTCAGCCAGGAGGCCGACGGAGCTATGCCCCCTCACCTCAGCCTCCAGGACCTCGGCCGTCTGGCGATAGAACGCGGCGATCTGGGCTTCGTAGTCGGGATGCCCGGACGGGATCTCATCGGTCACGGGGTATTCGAACCGGAGTTCTCGGCGGCCGGAGCCCACCAGCGGCGATACGATCCTGCGAGCGTTGCCCTGCCGGCCCGTCTTCGCGAAGTACGCGAGCACGTCCACGGAGCGCACGAGAGCCGCCGCGCGCAACGTCATGTAGCGGGCATCGCCTGGGCCGACGCCAATGCCGTAAAGCGTGCCGGCCTTCGCCTTTCCGGCGATGTCCTCGAGCGTGCTCATTCGATCTCGCTTGCGAGCGCATTGACTGCAGCCGCCGCCATGGCGCTGCCGCCCTTGCGGCCGGTGACGATCAGGTGCGGACAATACTTCGATGCCCTTAGCGCCTCCTTGGATTCGGCGGCGCCGACGAAGCCGACTGGAATGCCGATGATGGCGGCCGGGCGCGGCGCGCCCTCGTCCAGCATCTCGAGCAGCCGAAATAGCGCCGTCGGCGCATTGCCGATGGCGACAACGGATCCGGCGAGCCGAGGCAGCCAAAGATCGAGTGCCGCGGCGGACCGCGTCGTGCCCATCGCGCGCGCCAGTTCCGGTACGCGCGCGTCTCCTAGCGTGCAGATCACCTCGTTGCGTGCGGGCAGGCGGCTGCGGGTGACGCCGTGGGCGACCATATTGGCGTCGCATAGGATGGGCGCGCCTGCGAGCAGCGCATCGCGGGCCGCCTCGGCGAAATCCTCCGACATGACGACGTCCCGGGCGATCTCCACCATTCCGCACGCGTGAATGATGCGCACCGCGACCTTCTCGGCATGACCGCTGAACCGCGAAAGATCGGCTTCGGCGCGGATGATCGAAAACGAATTGCGATAGATCTCCGATCCATCCCGGAGATATGTGCGGTCATGCTGCATGCGTCAGACTCTGGCATTCAGAATGGCGGGCAAACGGTGAAACGCGGCGGCGTCAATAACGGCGCTCTGAGGAGTCGCAGCCGTGCCGTCACGGACAATGGCGAATCCGTTCGGATTGCCGACCAGCACGAGATCAGCGGGTTGCGAGCGCGCGCACCCCTTGGTGCAGCCGGAAACGTGAACAGAGGCCACGCCGTCAAGCGGCATCAGCGCTGCGATCTTTCGTGCCGCCGAACGCGTATCGGCACACGCCGAACGGCATGCCGGCGCACCCGGGCACGCGTCGATCGACATCAGCGGATCGCCGGGAGCGATGACGAGGCCAAGCTCTTTCGCCACCGCGAGCAATCGCATTGTCTGAGCGTCGCCTGTCACCGGTGCATAAAGTGCACGCCACGGCGAAAGCCTGAGTTCACCGACGCCAAGATGGAGCGCCGCCTCTGCGAGGCGCGAAAGATCATGCGCCGTGATGCGCCCGAATGGTGCGCCTATGCCAACCGCGATCGGCTTGCCTGCGCCGATGACACCGAGCCGAGTATCTTGGCCCGCATTGGAGATCACTGCCTTGCAGGGCATTCCATGCTCTGCCAGAGCCTCGCGCAAAACGGCAACGGCTGCGGGATCTAGGTTGCGCATGCGTGTGCGTTCGCTCAACCGTGCGAGCGAGATGAAAGCCCGCGCCAGCTCGATCGCCGCCATGTGCGCTTTATCGGGGGCGAGCAGCCGTAGCCATTCCGTATTCAGCGTCGTGTCGATGCCGATGGCGATCCTGGTTCCGTCCGGCGTGGATACGGCCTTGAGCCGGATGTCGGCTCGCTCGCCGTCGAGAAACAGCACGCCGCCGCCATCGGCGATGAACCCGAATTTTCCTGGAAGCGCCCACAGTGCAGGCGTTTCGCAAAGAGTCGTTTCCAAAGCCGCAGCGATCGGCCGGACATCGCAAAGCTGCGCAGCATCGATGCCGGCAAGCGGGCTCACCATGACGTTGCGCACGGCCTCCGCTTCGGCGTGCACATCCAAGAGGCCGCTTTCCGACAAGGCGTGCCAGACCGCCGGAAGATCGCTCTCATCGAGGCCGCGGATCTGTAGGTTTGCCCGGCGCGTGAGATCGATGAGACCGTTTCCGTGACGCCGTGCGATCTCGGAGAGAGACAGCGCTTGCCGTGCGCTCAAGGCGCCGGTGCGAGGGCGCACGCGGACGATCAGGCCATCGCCCGTTTGCATGGGCCGCAGTGCTCCCGGACACCATCCCTTCACCGTGGCAGGAGCAGCCGCATCCAGGCGCGCGCTCATGATGCGCCCTCCTCGCCTTTTTCGCCCTTGCCCGCATACGCGAGCACCTGCGCAAGCTCGGCCTGCACGGCGTTACGGCGCGGCGTCCAGAGCTGCCGGTTGATTGCGTCCTGGAGGCGCTCGGCCATGGCGTGCATGGCCGAGGCATTGAGGTCGAGCAGCGCCGAGCGCCTCGCCTCATCCGCGATGATGCTGTCGTGGACGGCATCGAAAAGATGATCGCCGACGATGCCTGCCGTGGCTGCGAACGCATAGAGCACATCGATGCCCTGGGCGATCTCGGCCACGCCGCGATGGCCATGCCCGATCATGCCGGCAATCCAGCGTGCGTTGGTGAGACGCCCGCGCACGATGCGGACGATCTCCTCCTCGATGGTGCGGGCACGCGGCGCCTCGGGCCGGCTCGTGTCGAGGTGATAGAGCGAGGGCGTGCGTCCCATCTGGGCGGCTGCGGCGGCGAAGCCGCCGGCGAAATCAGCAACGCCGTCGCCATCGAGGAGATCGCGCTCACGATCGTCCTGCGGGTGGACGAGCGCATCCGCGGCGGCGACGCGATCGGCAAACTCCTGTGGCGCTGGCCGCTCGGCGCTGTCCGTACCGTAGGCATGGGAAGACGCCTCGAGATAGGCGGCGGCGATCTCGTCACGCGTCTCCCAGGGCCCATCGAGGACGGCGGAAGCCGCGCCCGCGCCATAGGTGCCAGGCTCGCTGCCGAAGATGCGTGTGAGGCTCTCGCCCCTGCGGCTTGCAGCAGCCAGCGGATTCCAATCATCGGGCTCGTCCCGTTCGGCGACGTGGCGCACGGCAAGATCGAACAGCGCGATTTGGGCCGGGAAGATGTCACGAAAAGATCCCGATATACGCAACGTGACATCGATGCGCGGACGCTCGAGCTTGGCGATCGGCAACACCTCGATGCCGACGACGCGGTTCGAGCCATCATCCCATTGGGCCCGCGCGCCAATGAGCGCGAGTGCCTGGGCGAGGTCGTCACCTCCCGTGCGGAGCGACGCGGACGCCCATAGGTCGAGCATGAGCGCGCGCGGATAATCGCCGTGATCCTGGAGATAGCGGCGCACCACCTCGTCGGCGGCGCGCTGGCCGACGATGGCGGCCGTGCGGGTCGGCACCGCACGCGGATCAATGGTCGTGAGGTTGCGGCCCGTCGGCAGCACGTCGCGCCGGCCGCGCGTGGGCGCGCCGGACGGGCCGGGCGCCACGCGGCGCCCATCGAGCGCGCTAAGCAGGGCTTCCCGCTCGTGTTCTGCGCAATCGGCGATCGCGGTTTCCATCGCCGCGATATCAATACCCGGAGCTGCGCGCACGATGGCGGCCGCCAAACTGGCGCGAGGCTTCGCCGATGGGGTCCGCCCGAAGACGTGGAGATGATCGCGGATCGCGAGGTCCTTGATGTCGCAAAGCTGTGCGTCGAGCTTGGCGATCGCGTCGCGCGGCGGATCCCCCACCTCGACGCCGCAATCCTTAGCGAGACCCGAGCGCCAGGCCCGGTCCAGGATCTCACTCTCGAGAATCGCGATACGGCGCCGGTCGACGCCGTCGGCTTCGGCATATTCCTCGATCAGGCCTTCGAGCTCTCCGAGAGGACCTTCGAGACCCGCTTCGCACAGCGGCGGTGTCATGTGTCCAATGGTGATAGCGGAAATGCGCCGCTTGGCTTGCACGGCCTCGCCGGGGTTGTTGACGATGAACGGATAGATCACCGGAACAGGGCCGAGAACGGCTTCGGGGAAACACGTGTCTGACAACGCCAGCGCCTTGCCGGGCAGCCATTCAAGCGTGCCGTGCGTGCCCATGTGTACGAGCGCGTCGATCCGCTCTTCGTGACGCAGCCAGGCGTAAAGCGCCACGTAAGCATGGCGCGGCGGAAGTGCGAGATCGTGGTAGGCGGCCTTGCGGTCGCTGTGGCTGCCGCGATCCGGCTGCAGCGCCACGACGAGATGCCCGCGCCGGACACAGGGGAAGCGGAAGCGCCCATCGCGGCACGCCGGATCACGATCCGGCTCACCCCATGCGCTCACGAGCGCTTCGCGTATCTCCTGCGGCAGGCTCGCGAGATGGCGTTCGTACCATTCGAGCGGAACTTCGATTGTCTCGGTTAGGATCTCGCCGGCAAGCCGGGCGATGAGATCACCCGGCGCGACGGGATCGGAACCGACCCTGTATCCCGCGGCACCGAGCGCTTTTACGATCTCAACCACGCTCTCTGGCGTATCGAGACCACACGCATAGCCGGTGCGGCCTGCGCGATTGGGATAGTCGGAGAGCATCAGCGCGAGCTTGCGCTCCGCTGCCGGCTTGCGACGCAGGCGCACCCACGCCGTGGCGAGATCCGCCACGAACCCGACGCGGCCCGCATCCGGCTCATGAACGACGCGCGCATACTCTAGGCGAGGCTCGGCCGAAAGATCGGCCTTGAACGAAATGGCGCGCGTGAACAGGCGGCCATCCAGCTCGGGCAGCACAACGTTCATCGCGAGATCGCTCGGCGACAGGCCGCGCGACGCCTCGCTCCACGCCTCCCGCGGATGCCCCGCAAGCGCAACCTGCAGCACGGCACAGTCGGCTGCATCGAGAAGCGTCGTCTCGTCGGCGCGCAATGCGGAGAATGCGGTCGCGTTGAGGATCACATCGGGGCGGACGCGGGCGATCAGATCTTCGACCGGGGCCGCGACCTCCGGATCCTTGAGGCTCGTCACGGCGACCGAGATCGCGCGAAGGCCGCGCCGCGCGAGCTCTTTGGCAAGCATAGACACGGGCTTCATATCGCCCGCGAGCAGGCTTGCACGATAGAAGACGACGAGTGCAACGGGCTTGCCGGGCGCGCTCTCAATGCTCGCGAGCGGGATCGGCGTGCCGTGCGTATCGACGGCCAGCACAGATGCGAGTTCGGTGGGCGGATCCGCTTGCGCATCTCCGCCAAGCAGACGCACGGCATAGAGCAGCAGATTGCGCGCGTTCGCCGGCCCGCCAGCGCGGAAATAGCTATCGAAGGCAATCAGCGTTTCACGCGGCACCGTGGAGATCGCATCGAGGCGCGGATCGCGCCGATCGTCGCCCGGCAGAGCAACGAACGGCAGTCCGCGCTCGCGCGCAACGTCGGCGATCCGCTCGAAGCCGTAGCGCCAGTAGTCCAGTCCGCCGAGTCCACGCACGATGACGAGACGGGCGCCCGCGATGACGCGATCGATATAGAGATCGACCGACATCGGGTGACGAAGCTTCTTGAGGCTCGCCAGGCGGAGCGTCGGAAAGCGCGACGGCTCCTCGCTCCAGACAGTTGCGAGCGCGGAGAGATCGCTATCGCTGAACGACAAGACGACGACGTCGGCCGGGGTCTGGCCCAGATCCACCGCGCCGTCTATCTCATCCAGCGAACCCGTCTCGACCGCCAACAGATGCATTTTTTATCCTACGCGCGCCCAATCGCCGCTGCGATCGCCTCGCGGTCGATCCCCTTTTGCCCGATGACGACGAGGCGTCCCTGGCGAGAGTCTTCGGGGGCCCAGGGGCGATCGAACTGATGCTGAAGGCGCGACCCCACGCCCTGGATGAGCAGGCGCATGGGTTTGCCCTCGATCTCGGCGAAGCCTTTGATCCGCAGGATGTCGTGCGCGTCGGCAGCACTCCGGATGCGCTCCAGGAGGCTTTCCGGCGTTGCGAGCCGCGGGATATCGATCACGAACGTGTCGAAATCGTCGTGGTCGTGCTCGGCCTCGCCGTCATGATGGGAGGGGCGCGCGGCAAGGTCACTCTCCGCCGCCGCACCAAGGCCGAGCAGCACGTTCGCGTCGAGCGCTCCGCGAGCTGCCTCGATGACCTTCACCGCGCGGGGGACAGCGGCCCTGATTTCAGCGGACACCGTCTCGCGCTCCGCGTCCGTCATGAGATCCGTCTTGTTGAGCACGATTAGATCGGCGCAGAGAAGCTGATCCTCGAAGACCTCTTCGAGCGGGTTCTCGTGATCGACGGACGCATCCTGGGCCCGCTGAGCGGCCAGCGCCTCGGGATCGTCGGCGAAGCGGCCCGCAGCAACCGCCGCCCCATCCACCACGGCAATGACGCCATCTACCGTCACGCGCGAGGCGATGGCCGGCCAGTTGAACGCCTGCACGAGCGGCTTCGGGAGCGCGAGGCCCGAGGTTTCGATCAGGATATGCTCGGGCGGTTCCGGGAGTGCGAGAAGACTTTCGAGCGCCGGCACGAAATCATCCGCCACCGTGCAGCAGATGCAGCCGTTGGACAGCTCGACGATGCGATCCCCGCTACAGCTTTCGATGCCGCAGCCTTTGAGGATCTCTCCGTCGATGCCGACATCGCCGAACTCGTTGACGATGACGGCAAGACGCCGGCCGGCGCCGCTCTCAAGGATGTTGCGCACGAGCGTGGTTTTGCCGGCGCCGAGAAAGCCGGTGACGATGCTGCACGGCACTTTGGCAAGCGCGTTCACGATGGAGTCTCCTGCGGGTGAAAAAAGCCGAGCGGCGGCACGCGGGCGACAACGCCCTTGCGGAAGGCCTCGGGCCGCTCCTTCCAAGGAATGATGCCGTTCTCCGACTGCGCATAGGCGCGCGCGGAGGCGATGATCTGATCGAGATGCGTCTCCTGCTCGAGGTTGCCGATGAGGTAGGTCCACTTCTCCCGGCCCACGAGCGCGATGGTGCTTGGGCGATTGCACACGGCCAAGCACTCGACGGGCGTTACCTTGATCGCCTCGTCCCCCGCGAGCTTCTCCTCGAGAGCCGAGGCAAGCTCGCGGCCCGGCTGACGGAAGCCCTCGCCGTCCGGTTTCGCCTGTCGGCACGAGACGCATACGAACACTGTGATGGCCGTCGTATCGGTTATCGACATGGCCTAGCCCTCGGCCGTTGCGAGGCGCTCGTTCCGCTGCCAGACCCAGCCGACGAAGACCCCGGTCAGAGCCCAGAGCACGGCGTGCACGGCAAGGGAGAGAGATGCGAAACGGGCCGCCAGTTCCGCCGGAACACGGCTTGCGTCGATCTCCGCCGGATGCGGAGCGCCGACGACATGCGGAGCCAGAAGCAGCAGAACACCGAGAGCCGGCAGGGCAAGGCCGCGCGACCGGAAAAGCAGCCACAGCGCGACGGCCGTCGCCATCGCCGTCGCGATCCACCATGCTTGCCGCTCAATCAGGTCAGCCGCCTGCATACCCGGCAGCTCGGGGGAGAGACCGGCTGCAGGCGCGAGGCCTGTCGCTACGAATCCGGCCGCCGCCCAGGCCAAAGCGCGCCGCGTATCGATCGGATCGCCGGAGGCCAGCAATCCGGCGAGCAGCAGGAAGGCAAAGCCGACGGCCGTCGCAACCGTTACGGTGCTGGTATAGAACGTGCGCTCGAACCCATCGGCGGGCGCCCATTCATGATCGCCCTCCCCGTGCCCCGCATGAGCGAGGAAGAGGCGGGCCCCATGCATCTCGTAGAGCGGCGTTTGAGCCGATGCATGCGTCGAGCCTTCATACGCTTCGGCCGCGATGATGAGCGGCGTCGTGGTGACATGCTGCAGCGCCGCCACGAGCAAGCCAGCGGCGAAACCGGCCGCAAGAGCGGCCGCGAGAACGCGCGTGATCATGGTCCGCTCGCTCAGTGGCAGGGAAAGCTGAGCGCGTGGCGCGTGTCGTGTCCGGCGTTGTGCAGCGTCGCCGAGTGCGAGAAGCCGGCCGTAAAGACCAGGCCGACGCCGAGCAGGAGAGCCAAGGCCGCAGCCTTAAGGGCCTCCGACCGCTGTCCGGCGGACGATATGGAAACGGAATAGGATTGTGCGTTCACGAGACATCTCCTTGACCACCCCTCCGGGGTCATATGAGCTCATTCGATCGTGACGGCCGGTCTCCTGGCTCTCGGGTCTTCGTGTTTGGCCGCCTTCCCGGTTTCCCAGTGGCATTCCGACAAAACACTCGCCGATTACAGTTGCGGGGGCAGCTGCGGATTTGCCGTTGGCACGGCGCACCGTATTCCCGTTCAATCCTCTTGCGAGGAACCGTCTCCCGGTTTGATAGAGGCTAGCGGCGCCGCGCGTCAATGGAAATCAGGCGGACGCCAAGCTGCGGCCCGCGCATCCTCTCTCGTGAAATGCTCGAAGCCCAGCGCCGTCTCAGGCGCTATACCCTTGCGAGGATCTGCGCGCGGCTCGATAAACTTCGCCACGCGTCAATCGCGGCCGGACGCTCCGAAGCGCCCAATGAAGGAGATAGTACGCATGCAGACAAGCGGACACGACGATACGAGGCACAAAGAGAAGATGGCCAAGCGCAAGGCGGTTCAGGACGCAGAGGTGGCGTCCAAGACCGTCGAGAAAGGCCTTCTCATGGTGCATACGGGCACGGGCAAGGGCAAATCGACCGCCGCCTGGGGCCTTCTGTTGCGCGCGCTCGGGCGCGGCATGCGCGTCGGCGTCGTGCAATTCGGCAAAGGCGCGTGGCAGACGGGCGAGCGCAAGGCGATCGAGACGTTTGGCGATCAGGTCGTGTGGCACACGCTCGGCGAGGGCTTCACCTGGGAAACGCAAGATCATGCGCGCGACGTCGCCGCCGCCGAGGCGGCTTGGTCTGTGGCCAAGAGGCTGCTCGCCGATCCGTCCTTCAGCCTCATCATCCTCGACGAGCTCAACATCGCGCTGCGCTACGAGCATCTCGCGCTTGGCGATGTGGTGGCGACGCTGAAGAGCCGGCGACCCAATCTGCACGTCGTAGTGACCGGCCGCAACGCGAAGCCCGAGATGATCGAAGCGGCGGACCTCGTGACGGACATGACGCCCGTCAAGCACCACTTCGCTGCTGGCGTCAAAGCGCAGGCGGGCATCGAGTTCTGAGACCATGAAAGCCATCATGTTCCAGGGCACCGGCTCCGACGTTGGCAAGTCGCTGCTGGTGGCAGGCTTGGCTCGCGCCTTCACCAATCGCGGCCTTCGCGTGCGGCCGTTCAAGCCCCAGAACATGTCGAATAATGCGGCTGTGACGGCCGATGGAGGCGAGATCGGCCGGGCGCAAGCGCTGCAGGCTCGCGCGGCACGCGTTGCGCCCAGCGTGCATATGAACCCCGTGCTGCTCAAGCCGCAGAGCGAGATCGGCGCGCAGGTGGTCGTGCAGGGACGCGTCGTCGGTAATGCGCCGGCGCGCGCGTATCACGGCATGAAGCCACGGCTGATGGAGGCGGTGCTGGAAAGCTTCCGACTGCTCGCCAGCGAAGCCGACATCGTGCTCGTGGAAGGCGCTGGCTCCGCCTCCGAGGTCAACCTCCGGAGCGGCGATATCGCCAACATGGGCTTTGCGCGCGCTGCCAACGTGTCCGTCGTCCTGATTGGCGACATCGAGCGGGGCGGCGTCATCGCAAGTCTCGTCGGCACCAAATGCGTGCTCGAGGCTTCGGACGCCGCGCAAATCGAGGGGTTCATCGTCAACAAATTCCGCGGCGACCCGACGATGTTCTCGGATGGCATGTCTCTCATCGAAGGCCGCACCGGGTGGAAAGCGCTCGGATTGGTGCCCTACTTCGATGGCGCCAATCGCCTGCCGCCGGAAGACAGCCAGTCTCTTTCGGCCACAAGCGCCCAAGCTGCTGGTGCGCGGCCATTGATCGCCGTGCTTGCCTATCCGCGCATCGCCAACTTCGACGACATCGATCCGCTCCGCCTCGAGCCCGGCGTCGAGACCGTATTCCTGCGCCCTGGCGAACCCATCCCCGGAACTGCGTCGCTCGTCATCCTTCCCGGCTCGAAAGCAACCATCGCCGATCTCGCGGCGCTCCGCGCGGCGGGATGGGATGTCGATCTATTGGCGCACGTCCGCCGCGGCGGGCATGTGCTCGGCATCTGCGGCGGCTACCAGATGCTGGGCCGCAAGGTGGCGGACCCGGACGGGATCGAAGGTCCGCCAAGCGTGGTGCCGGGCCTCGGCCTGCTCGACGTCGCAACCGTGCTCGAAGGCGGCAAGGTGCTCGCCGAGGTCGAGGGAGCGACGTCGGATGGCACGCCGATCAAGGGCTACGAAATGCACGTGGGGCGCACCACCGGCCCCGGGTGCGCGGCTCCCATGATCCGCTTCGCAGGCAGGCGCGGCGATGGCGCCGTCAGTGCATCCGGCCGCGTTTCCGGCTGCTATGTGCACGGGCTGTTCGCGAACGATCACTTTCGCGCGCAACTCCTCGAGCAGATGGGCGCGTCGGGCTCCGCGCTCGACTACGAGCGCGAGGTGGACGCGACGCTCGACGCGCTCGCCGCCCACCTCGAAGCCCACATCGATTGCGATCGCTTGCTTGATCTCGCGCGCGCCGTCTGACCGTCAGCGCGCGCATCCTGCATCACCAAGTGACGCCTGCCTTGACCAGGAACGTGCGGCCAGGCTGCGTATAGGCATTGTATCTCCCGAGCACCGATGGGCTTGCGATCGCATAGTCGAAATAATCGACGTCGAAGAGGTTCTGCACACCCGCCGACCAGAAGAACCGGTCGATCTCACCGCCGAGCCGCAGGTCGACCGTTGTGTAGTCGGAGATCAGGGGCTGGACATTCGCCTGGTCGTTGTCCATGCGGCGCTCGCCGACATAGGTGACGGCTGCGTCGAGCGTCAGCCATGTCTCGATGATATCCCAGGACAAACTCATATTGCCGGTCCACGGCGAGACGAGCGGCACGTCATTGCCTGCAAACGGTCCAGCCCGGAACTCGGCGTCGGTGTAGGTGAGATTGCCGCGCAGCCGGACATCTTTCATGACTTGCCAGCTCGCGATCGTCTCGACGCCGCGGCGACGCGTGGGGTCGAGGTTGGTGTTGCCGAATACCGCCGGGCTGTAATGCAGCTCGTCAGTCAGGTGCATGTCATAGTAGCTCGACTGAACCTCGAATGACCCGAGCTGAAACCGCACACCGACTTCCCAATCGTCTGACTTCTGCGTGCGCAGTCTGAAGTCCGTAGGATAGACAACGGGCGAAATGCGCTCGTCGATATTCGGGACGCGGAAGCTCTGGGCCAGGCGCCCGAGCAGTGTCACTCCCGGAATGAGTTTGTGCTCAGCGCCGAGATGCCAGGCGTGGTTGGTCTTGCTCTCGTCGAGCGCCTGGCCGCCCGCGTCCGGTAAAGGCTGTGGCGCAAGCGGATCGTAAATATCCTGTATCGTCGTCTCGTTGCGCTGGATGCGGCCGCCAGCCGAGACATCGGTTGTTGGCAACACGCTTACCGTCTGCTGCCAGTAGCCGGCGAAGGTTTTCTCTCGACCATCGAACGTGTGGATGGGAGCCAGGCCTTCCAACCAGCTTCGATGCGACTCGTAATCGGTATCGTAGAAATCGATACCGGCGATGACGCGTGACGGCAGCCCGAAGAACGGCAGAGTGATTATGGTGCGTGGTGTAAGTGATGCCGTGGTGAGGTCCGTGTCGGAATACCTGTGAAAGAAATCGAAGTCGTAATCGAAGTAGGCCGCCTGCTGCTCCTTTCTCCGAATTCCGCCGTCAACGATCAGCTCAACGTCGCGTGTCAGCATGTAGTTCAAGCCGATCGTCGCGCGGATACCCTGCTTGTCGGCAAAATCGAGCGGCGTGGCCGTGCCGCGGGGATCATCGCGAACCAGATCGATCCCCAATGAGGGATCGACGAGGCGCCCGCCAGGCAAACGCATCTTCTGATCGTCGGCCGCCAGATTGAGGAAAACGCTGCCACGGCTGAACGACCAGCGGAAATCGCCCACTGCAGATTTTTGCCGCGTTTCGTTGTTGTCTCGGTAGCCATCGGACTCGAAATAGTTGCCGTTGACGAAAGCTGAGAAGGGACCCGACGAGCCGCTCGCGGAAATGTTGCCGTCTCGGGTTTCGAAGGAGCCCAAGCCGCCCTCGATGCGCACCTGATTGGGCAAGTCGGCGCCGCTGCGTGTCACAATGTTGATGACGCCGCCGACAGCGCCGTCGCCGTAAAGCACCGCGCCTGAATTGCCGCGCGTGATCTCGATGCGCTCAACTGAGTCCTTCGCAATTGTAGACAGGTCAAAGCCTGCCAAGTCCCAGTCGTTCAGCCTGCGTCCGTTGACCAGAACAAGAGTGTTGGAAGACGCCGCAGCCCCGAAGCCGCGAATATCGACCGACGTGCCGACGCCATTGACGCCACCGTAGAGGGTCTTCGCCTGTACCCCCGCCTCGCGCGCAATGATGTCGGCAAGTGTGGTCTGCGGTGCGCGCTCGATCTGCTCGCGAGAGACGATCGTCGTGGACGAGCCGGTGATGCCGCCGCCGCCCGCGACCGGTCCACCGGCGCCACCTGTTGCCGAGGCGCCGGACGTTGGACCCTCTCCAGGCGTGGCGCCGACATCGGTCAGCCTGGTGTCGGTCGCGTTGGCGGCCTTCTTGCGCCGCTTCTTGGCCGCGTCCGCCGTCTCGACGACGAGGGCGGGCAGCTCCTCCGCCTCCTGAGCCAGTGCGCTCGAGCTTGGCGTTGCAAGAACAGCCACGGACGACAACAGGAGTGCGCTCAGAGAGACGCCACAGGCGCGCGTTGCGGTGACACGATGAGACTTCTGCAAAGGTTTCCCCGTCACGGATGATGACGAGAGCCCCGTCCAGTGCGGCCGTTCCGGATCGCCATGCAAAACGCATATCGCGGGCGCAGCGGATGCTCCGCAGCGCCGCTCCATGCCGCAGAGCGATCTCGTTATCTTGCGATCAGTGGGTGAAGGAAACCCCGGCCATACCTGACGTCGCTCCCGATCGGTTGCACATCAGCCGCCACTACGGGTAACCGTTCCTTCGGGCGTCCCGCACCGAGGATGGGCAGCTTGCAACGGCAGGTCTCCTGGCTCACGGCTCAAGCGTCGCTTTCCAGCCTTCCCGAGGTTTCAAGAAGAAGCCTCAGTGGCATCGTTGGAAAGGACTTGCCGCTAACAGTTGCGGGCGCAGCCACGGGATCGGCACAGGATGCTTCGAAAAGCGTGCGCCTCACCGTGTTCCCTTTTGGTCGCCGAGCGCTTTCGCGCGCAGTGACACCGTCACACGATCAGTGCGCCCGAGACAGAACACAATGTCAACGCAATTCATCAGGGGCAAACGCAGGTGCCGCACGTCACGCGGCACTTCTGCAACAAGCTGCCCTTAGGCATTGAGCCAGATCAATCCCGATACCGGATCAATGTTCGGTAGCCGATCACAACTCCTGTGACGGAGACGATCAGGCCGGCGATCGACAACAGCCAGACGACGATGTCGCGTGCGGGCTGGTTATGCAGCAACACCGGCAGGTCGTAGTCGTGCAGGAAATTGAAGAGCCAACGATACGTCCGCGCGCTGCGATCGATGACGCCGGCGATCGTTCCCGTTGTGGGATCGAGGAACAGCCATGTCGCGGACGGATCATCGAACTGCACCCTGATGGCCGGAAGCGGACGGCTGTGGTGGTGAGAATACCAATAGACATCCTCTTCCGCCACACGCGCGGCCTTTACAGCCGACGCGGCCGGAAAAGCGCGGCGCGCGGCCGAGATCAGCTCCTCGTCGCCGAACGTCATGGGTGCTCCGGACCGCGCATCTGCCAGCGAAAGGCTTTCAGCGTTGCGGACGATCATGTATGCGCGGCCGGCAGCCCACGCGAACGCGATCTCTGTCGCGCCGCTGCGAACGGCAGCTCGCGCGAGCGCTTCGGTCGTGATGCCGTAAGGTGCTCCTTCGCGCCATCCTGCGTAGGCGATGCGCTGTGCGTCCGAGAACTGAGTTCGCGCAAAGAGATGAAACGGGTTCACCGAAAGCCAGCCGCTGGCGATCCAGGCGGTGAGGAACAGCCCACCTATGAGGCCACCGACATGGTGCCATTTCATCCAGCCGCGATAGGGCGTGACACGCCCTTTCGAATAGGGTTTGCGCACGCGCAGGCGCAGGATGCCGATCCAAAGACCGGTGACGGCGCCGATGACGAGCGGTCCTGATAGCCACATGACGGACTGGCGCCAGAGCTCCTGGCTCGTGCGGATCGGAGAGAAGTAGATCCAGTGCGGCACGGCGCCGAGCCAGTTCCAAAACCGCTCGCTGCGGGTGGCGTTCTGCACGATCTCGCCGGTCGTCGAGGACACGTAGACGCTTGTGCCGAGGCCACCGTCGAGGCTGAAGCGGTAAAGCGGCCGATGCGGCGCGAAGCGACGCGTGACGGTCCATTGATCGTAGTCGAGCGTTTCTACGAGCGTGGCGGACACACTCGGGAACGCTGCCGCAACGTGGCGATAGGCTTCATCAGGGGTGACGTTACGGATCGGCCGGCCCGTCAAAGCCGAGATGGCCGTATGGTTTCCGTTCGCGACGATCCGGTAGACCGGCTCGTCCGCCAGCATTTCGAGCCGGAACGTCGCGGGCAGCGTTTTCACGCCTGCGGCTTCCAGAGCTTTGTCGGGTGCGATGCTTACGCGCTCCGCCGCGATCGGCGGCAGGCTCGCGACGCGTTCCTCGTCGGTCCACGACGGGAATGGCACGTAGAGCATCACGAGGCCCGAGAGGAACCACATGACGCAGAGCAGGCACGTCACAACGCCGAGCCAGCGGTGGCCCCAATAGAGCCACCGCTTGCCCGCTTTCACCATGCCGCGCCACGCCTCCGATCGAACGCGCGATGCCGGCATAATCCTGGTCTCATGACGTCCCATCTCAATACTTGATGCGGTAGCTGAGCTCCGCCGAGCGCGGCGGCGCGAGCTGCCATTCGTAGGAGCCGCCGCCCGTCGCGTACTTCTCGTCGAAGACGTTGAACACGCGCAGCGCGATCGCGCTCTTCTCATCGACGTCGTAGGAGAGGCCCATGTTGACGACCGTCGACGAAGGCCGCTTCACCGCGTTGGCGTTGTCGTTGTAGATCGAGCCGATCCACTGAATGCCAGCGTAGGCTTCCCAGCTGGGCAGGAACGCCCACGTCAGCCAGCTGTTTACGACCTGCTCCGGAACGTTGGCTGGCCGGTAGCCCGCATAGTCGATCGCCGGATCGGTGCCGCTGCTCGGTACCATGAAGTCGTCGTAGCGAGCTTCCAGAAGCGCGACGTTGCCGTCGTAGCGAAGCGTGTCCGTAAGCTGTACGCCGAGCGACGCCTCGACGCCGCGCGATGACTGCTGGCCGACTTGGCGCACGATCTGGGAGTTGTTCGGATCACGCGAGAGGATATCGCTCTTCTCGATATCGTAGGCTGCGAGCGTCCACTCGCCCCGGCCCTGCCAGAACGACTGCTTGACGCCGATCTCATACTGACGGCTCGACGAGAGCTTATACTCCGATTGCGTGAGGTTCATGCTGATGAGCGCGCCGCTCACGGGATCAACGGCCGTTGCATATTGCGCGTAGAAGGCCAGTCCCGGCACTGGCGTATAGACGGCGCCGACCCGCCACGACGTTTCCGAGAAATCCTTTTCGAAATAGCTGTCGGGCGTGATGGGATCTTCACGCTTCAGCGTCACCTCGTCGAGTCGGATACCGGCGACGAGCGTCAGCTCCTTTGACAAGGTCAGCTGGTTCTCGGCAAAGAACGCGTATTGGAACGTATCGGACTCGACGCGCGGACGGACGGGATCATTGTTCCTATCGGTGAACCAGCCAGGATCCGGATTGAACAGATCGACATCGGACGTGCCGGCATACGGACTGTTGCTCCGGTTCAAAAAGTCGATCTGATTGACATCGAAGCCGACCACGAGCGCGTTCTTGACGCCGCCGCCAAGAGATGCGCGGAAGGTGGCGTCGAAGCGGTTTCCGATCTGCTCCTGGTCATGGAAGATCTCGATGTAGTCCGTACGGGTCACCTTCCCGATATCGGCAAAGTAACGATAGCCTTCCACGTTGTGCCAGTGCCGGTTGCTCGTCAGGCGATAGGCGACGTTGCGCAGTTCCAGCCAGTCGGTCGGGCTCCACTCAGTCTTGAATTGGGTCCAGTTGTCGACGTAGCTCACGTCGCTGTCGCGCACGTTGTAGCTCTTGTCGCGGATGCTGTCAGGGATGCGGCCGTTGACCAGCGGCGTACCCCAGTAGCGCAGCGGCGACTGATCGGCGTGGTCGTGCGAGACCGTGAACTGGAGGTCGCTCGATGGGCGATAGGTGAGCGCGCCGGAGAACGCCAGGGAGTGAAAATCGCCTTCGCGCTCCAGCCATCCATCCGATCGGATACCGCTCGCGTCGAAGCGATAGAAGAGCTGGTCGCTGATGGGGCCACCCGAGCCGACGCCGAAACGCTGCGTGTTATCGGTGCCGATCGCCACCTCTCCCTCATGCGCGACGTAGTCGGTCGGCTTTTTTGGCACGACGTTGATAACGCCACCGACGGCGCCTTCGCCGTAGAGCACGGAAGCTGGTCCGCGCAGCACTTCGATGCGTTCGGCGGACCAGGTATCGAACGGAAACGTCACCGTTCCGGAGCCGACGTAGAGGCGCGTGCCGTCATAGAGCTGCATGACGGAGCCGTGACCTGCGAAGCCGCGCGCTGCCAGGCCCGTGCCGCCGTTGCCCGGCGCAGCCGTGGACGAAAAGCCCGCCGCGTTCTGCGTGATCGCCTGGTTGACGTTGGTCTGGCCACGATCGCGGATCGTATTGCCGGGAATGATCTCAACGCTCGCCGGTGTCTCGAGGGGCGAAAGGCCGAGGCGGCTGCCCGTCTGCGCGGGAGCATCGAGGTTGAGCCCGGGGCGGGTTTCTCCGCCCTCCCCGGCGCCACTTGCGAACTCGACGTCGCCCAAGGGCTGCGATTGGGCGGCCGCGGATTGCGCAGGCTCGCTCGTTGATTTCTTCTTGGCCTGCTTGGCCGCCGCCTTCGTCGTCACCTCGACCGGTGGCAGCTCCTGCGCCTGCTCAGCAGACTGCGCAGCCTCCTGGGCCACGGCGCTGGAAGCGGCGGGTGCAAGGGCCGCACAGCCCGTCAGCAGAATGGAGCGGATGGAGTGGCTTGCAAAAGATTTCGTCCGAATTTGAAACAGCATGAGATCCCGTCACGATTGATGGACGGGAGCCCGCAGTCACGCCTCATGAGACCAGCCGCACGGCATGGCGAGCCCGCGGGAAACGCGGCGCCTGCAAGGCTTGCAGCCGAAGTCTCAGATCAGTTTGTTAGAGAAACGAAATTTCCCTCGGCATGCCTGACGTCGCTCCCGATCGGTTGCACATCAGCCGCCACTACGGGTAACCGTTCCTTCGGGCGTCCCGCACCGAGGATGGGCAGCTTGCAACGGCAGGTCTCCTGGCTCACGGCTCAAGCGTCGCTTTCCAGCCTTCCCGAGGTTTCAAGAAGAAGCCTCAGTGGCATCGTTGGAAAGGACTTGCCGCTAACAGTTGCGGGCGCAGCCACGGAATCAGCCTTTTCGGCTTCACCGTGTTCCCTCTTCGTCTCCAGCCGCTCGCGCGTCTGGAGACACCGTCACGGCTCTAAAGCGCATCACCATCGTTCGCATGTCAATCGCCCCGGCCGAGAGGCGTGTCGATTAACATTCGTCGCGACGCTCTTCTGCAACACTCGGCCCGTCGGCTAGTCTGGAAATAGGAATCTTGCAGCGGATTGTCTTGATGCTGGTACTCCGTGCCCTCGCCGCCTTCGGCAGGGTCTCGAAGGATCAGGCTTGGGCCGAACCCGGTGGGAGCGTGGAGGCAAGCTCGTCATAAACCTCGAGCGTGCTTCTCAGTATACGCTGCAATGAGAAGCTCGCCTCGACCATTTCCCGCCCGCGAAGCCCGTATTCAAAGCATCTGGCTGGATTTGCGATCGCTTCGCGGATGGCTTCGGCGAGCGCGGCGGCGTCTCGCGGCGGCACCAGCCAGCCGTTCACCCCTGGGGTGACGATCTCCCTGCACCCCGGCATGTCCGTGGTTATGATGGCGCGCGCGCTCGCCGCCGCCTCGATCAGGACCTTGGGGATGCCTTCGCCATAGTAGGAGGGAAGGCAGACGACCGTTGCTTCCGCCAGGAGCTTTGGGATGTCGCGCTGCCAGCCGAGGTACTCCACCGCGCCACCGTTCTGGATCGCGAGCAACTCCTGTTTCGAAATCGAATCCGGATTGGAAGGATCGGGCTCCCCTGCCAACGCAAAGCGCGCTGCAAGCCCGGTGCTCTTGAGACGCTGGGCTGCCTCGACGAACTCGAGCACCCCCTTTGCCTTCAAAAGACGCGAGGGAAGGAGGACCAATGGCGGCACTTCTTGTGGAGACGGATTGGCTTGGTAGAGATCCGGATCGACGCCGGACCCGGGAATCAGCCGCAGGGTGTCCGCCGGCGCGATATGAAGGTCGCGGAGAAGGGCATAGTCGTCGCGATTCTGAACGATCGTGCGCGTCCGCGGCCGCGACAGGCAACGCCGCAAGAGAACGGAGACGAAAGGCTTGAGGGTCAGCGCTTTCCGGGAGTTCGAGCTGAATACGAACCCAAGCCCCATGAGCGCGTTCACGACACCGCGGGTGCGGGTGGCACGCGCGGCAATGGAGCCATAGACCACGGGCTTGATGGCGATGTGGTGAACGAGATCCGGCGCCTCCCGGCGATAGAGAGCAATCAACGAAGCGAGGGTTTTCAGCTCAGCGAGCGGGGATAGGCGCGAGCGTTCGAAATCGATAGGGATGAGACGCAGGCCGGCATTTCGGATTTCCGCTCCCGCCTCTCGCACGCGGGCTGCGACCACGACGTCATAGCCGGCTTCCTTGGCCGCGACTGCCAACGACAAACGATGGGAAACGAAATACCAATCCTCGGATACGAGATAGATGAGCTTTGGTCGCTTGCCTGCTTCGCTCATTGTTGCCGCCGTGATTATCGTATCTCCAAGGCGCCGATCTCAGCGCTTGTATGAAGTCTCGCCTCACTCCTCCACGACACGCTCCGATCGACCCTCAGCGCTGCGGATTCCCAGCAGCAGGTAGATCATCGCCAGCGCGAACAAGGCGGCGAACCAGCGTTGCCAGAGCTCCCAGCTCGAGCCGATTTCCACCATGAAGGCCGTGAACGCTGCAAGCGCATAGGGCTGCGCATTGCGGGCTATTCCTCTCATGCTGTTCAGGACGACCAGTCCTGCCGCAATAAACAAAAGGACGCCCGCTACGCCGAGTTCATACCAGTTCTGCAGATAGACGTTATGAGCATGCGTCCCCACCTCAGCGTCCCTCGCCGACGGAGCGGGTCCAAAGGTTTGGCCGTGGGCGCTACGCACGCCCATTCCGACGAGGGGCGATTGTGCAACGCCGTCAGCAATATCATCCCAGATCTCGATGCGGCGCTGCGCCGAGGGCTGCAGCCACTCGGCCCGATGAAGCGCGAGTTCATCATGGGCGAAATGGGCGGCGGGAACCATGGCGAGCCCGAGCACGACCCAGGAGCATGCCACCGCTACAAACGCTGCCCGGCGCCAAAGAGATGCCAGGCCGAAACACAGCACGCCCCCAATGAGCGCCAGCTTGGACGTTTCATGAACGGAGCCCATAGTCGCGAGGACCGCGCCGCTCCCCAATATCGCAGCGATCAGCGCGAACTTGCGGCCGGACCAGAGCGAATACGCGCAAAGGATGGCCGGCCACAGATACATGTTCAACACGGCGATGGAGCGGTTCGGCTCGAAGCGCTTGATGCGAATGCTGCCGGACTGGTCCACCGAGTAGTGCCTGCCAAGTGTGGGGGGCACAAAAATGCCGAAGGTATCGACGAGCCATCGGCGGATATACTGCTCCGCAAACACTTCGTGCGTCAGGAATGCCATGCCCAGGGCCACGGCAACGACAAACCAGTAAGCCATGTGCCGGACGCGCCGGATCGGCTGTGCCCGCAGCCAGCGATCCACGATATGCCAGAGAATGAAAATCAGGAGGACGGTGAGCGTACTCTGAAGCGTGTCGACGCCGTCGACGGACCACGCGGCACTCAGCACGCCGAGGCTCAGAAATGCGGCCACCGGAAGAGCGGCCGGCGACGGGCGGAGAAACGTGCGGAACGCATTTCGCTCGATGTAAGCGACCGCAAGCGCCATGAGCGCAAGGCTCACCAGCGCGATCACCGTTGATCGGCCGGCCATGACGGTAGCCGTGGCGCCCACAAGGACAAACGTCCCCACGACGCGGTCCATCAAAGTTATGCGGTCTGCCGGATCGTTCATTGCAGGCACGCGGCGCGTTCCCAAGCTTCCCTGGGACGCATCGTGATGAAGCTCTTCCGGCTCAAACCTTGGCTGGCGACTGGTGGCGCCTTCAACATCATTAAGCCCCCGGCGTCTGCTCTCCCCATGCTCGGAGACGCACCCACCGGATGGCGGTGGATGCACAGACGCTCACTCTCGATGGAGAAGCGAGACCTTCTTCGCAGTTCTTGAAACGCGGTGCTCCAGGGCCCTTATATCCAAGGCGACGGAGCAGGTGAGTAAGATACATAATCCGAATGGAGAGGATAGGCTACGCCCTTGTCGAGGGCTGTGGAATAGACCTCCTACACGTTGTTTAGCTATGGTCATTGTCGTACGCAGCCGCTCTTTGGTGATCGCGCGGCAGCACCGGCCAAGTCGTTTGACCCGGCGACTTTTCTTCCCGCATCTCCCCCCCCTGCCAAGCTTAAAAGGACGAACGATACATGACGATCAAAGGATGGGCGGCGACTGCCGCCAACAGGCCGCTCGAGCCGTACGAGTACGATCCCGGTCCGCTCCGCCCCGATGACGTCGAGATCACTGTCGAGACGTGCGGGATCTGCCATTCCGACGCATCCGTCATGAACAACGAATGGGGAATGACGAAATATCCGGTAATCCCGGGACATGAAGCGATCGGGCGCATCAGTGCGCTCGGCAGCAATGCCAAGGGCCTGGAAGTCGGCCAGCGCGTCGGCGTGGGCTGGGCCTCGGCCAGCTGCATGCATTGCCAGCCCTGCCTCGGCGGAGAACAGAACCTCTGCCTCGAGAACGTCCCTACGATCATCGGCCGCCACGGCGGGTTTGCCGACAAGATCCGCGTGCAGTGGCCGTGGGCGATTCCGATCCCCGAAGGCGTGGCCGCTCGTGAGGCGGGGCCGCTTCTCTGCGGCGGCGTTACTGTGTTCACGCCGTTCTATACCTATGGCATCAAGCCCACGGATCGTGTCGGCGTCGTCGGGATCGGCGGCCTCGGTCACCTGGCAGTCAAGTTCGCCCATGCCTGGGGATGCGAAGTGACCGCCTTCACATCCACCGATGCCAAGGCCGACGAAGCACGCGCCTTCGGAGCGCATCATGTCGCCAATACGCGCAACGACGAAGACCTGAAACGCATGACAGGCACGCTCGACCTGCTACTCGTGACCGTCAACGTGCCGCTCAACTGGTCGGCCATGATGGCGACGCTGCGCCCGAACGGGCGAATGCACGTCGTGGGCGCCGTTCTCGAGCCGATCCCTACCAACGCGTTCGCGCTCATCGAGGGGCAGAAAAGCATTTCCGGCTCGCCCAACGGCGCGCCGGTGACGTCGCAACTGATGCTCGAATTCTGCGCCCGCCACGACATCGCACCGCAGACCGAGCATTTCCCGATCGCAAATGTCAACGACGCGATCCAGCACCTGCTCGACGGCAAAGCCCGTTACCGCGTGGTGCTGGACATCGCAGCTTAGCGAGGCCTGGAGCGGCGGAAGCATTCTCCGTTCGTTTGCGCTCTGTGTTTGTTTAAGCGGACGACCCTCACCCATTCGGGCCATCCCGCCCGAATGGGATCTTCTCGAGCGCCAAACCTTCGAGACGCAGCCTGCATGAGCCGCATCTCAAACAATCCGGTTTTTAGCATGACGCCGGAGCGGATCGCGGCGCGTCCAGGCGCACCGAACCGTCAGCCCGGCGAGCCTGCTGTGGGCGTGCCGGGCCAATAATAGGAATCCGGGAGGGGCCTCGGCCCGAAGATGGCCTGCCCGATGCGGACGATCGTCGCCCCTTCCTCAATCGCCGTCTCATAGTCGCCCGACATGCCCATCGAGAGCTCGGCCAACGCAGCCCCCTGGGGCGCATCCTCGAGCGCTCGATCGCGCACCGAGCGCAGCACGCGGAAACAGCGCCGGACCTCGGCCTCATCCGGCGTGAACCGTGCGAGCGTCATGAAGCCCTTGGGGCGCAGCGTCGAAAAAGCGGTCAGCTCCTTCAGAAAGGCAGGCACCTGATCGGGGGCCAAGCCGTACTTGCTGGCTTCGCCCGATGTGTTGACCTGCACCAGAACGTCGAGGCCCTGGCCCAAGGTTTCGAGCCGCTTTTCCAGCGCGACGGCCAGGGACAGGCGGTCGAGCGACTGCACCTCACTGGCAAACTCCAGCACGTGGCGGACCTTGTTGCTCTGAAGGTGGCCGATCATCGACCAGCGCACAGGCTCTCCAGCGAGGGCCTCGGCTTTTTTATGCCCCTCCTGAACCTTGTTCTCGCCCAGATCCGTCTGCCCTTCACGCACGGCCTCGAGGACGCGCTCCGGCGCGACGGTTTTCGTCACGAGCACCAGCCGCACGGCATCTGCTGTCCGGCCAGACCGCTCAGCCGCTGCGGCGATACGGGCACGCGCTTCGCCAAGCCTCGCTGCAATGCTCATAATCTTCCTGATCTTCCCTGCAATCGCACATCAAGCGAGCCTGCGACGGCGGCCCGCTTCATGTTTTAGCGCTGCTTCTCCATTCGGAAAAGGGCACCGATCTCACGCGCGGCGCGGGGATACTGGCGGCGGCGCAGCCAAGCATCGCCGCAGCAACGGGCGCGCCCCTTCCGGCCTTCTACTGAGGGCTGGAAGTATCTCCCACCGGCAGATCGCGATCTGGGCGCCGAGATGAACCACTGAACTTTTGTTTCGCTGCCCACGATGGTGCGCGAGCAGATGCAATCATCTCATTTGGTCTTCGTAAGCGCATCAAATCTGATCATAAATGACACAGGCGCAAAGCAATGCTTGCAGGATGTTTTTTCAGGCACGACGATTGATCGTACGATTCGCCTTGGCGTCCGGCTCCCTCCCCGTGATGGCGACCGCCGCGCCGCCAACCTTCGCAAGTTCATTGGCCGCGCCCGATCTGCGGATGCGCCCGGAGCGATATGTTTCCGTGCATGCAGGCCCTTCGCTCACGCGCACCCATCGCCCGCTTCCGTTCCAAGGCAGTGACCAACTCGACATGACAACTGAACGCATCACCGGTTCCATGACTGAGACGCGCGTGAGACTGCCGCGAGGCTTGGCCGGGTCACGAAAACGTTGTCGGCAGCCCCCTGCTTATGCTCTCCTTCCGGTATTGAGGGCGAGGCCCGTTGCAGCCTTGGCGACAACCGCGACGCGGGCTTTGTCCAACTGTCCCCATCTTCCGCCCGCACAAACGGGCGGCGCCCTTCAAAGCTAATGTCCCCTTTCCGAAGCTCGCCAGCGTCCGCGGCCAGGCTCCGGAGTGAGCGTCGGAATCATAAGGGACACTAGAAACATGGACTTGCTAGCCTCAGGGAGAAAGGCAGAACCGGGTCTCCTTCGGTCAGGAACCGAAAGTCTCTCGCCCTCCGGGGTCGCACCACACTTCTGAAACGCGCAACCGAACAAGGTTTCACCCGTCGATGATGTCGAACGAGACGCTCCTTCTTGCCACCATCGTGGTTCCATTTCTCGGTAGTCTCGTCGCCTCGTTGCTTCCTACCAATGCGCGCAACGCCGAGGCGTGGCTCGCGGGTGTCATCGCGCTGTCGCTCGCAGCCGTGTTCGCCCTCTTCTATCCTCAGGTCGTCGACGGGCAGATCGTGCGCTCGGAAACCGCGTGGGTGCCCGCGGCGGGGCTTGTCTTCGTGCTCAGGCTGGACGGCTTCGCATGGATGCTGTCCCTTCTCATCACCACCATCGGCTTCCTCATCTTCCTTTATGCGCGCTATTACATGGCGCCTGAGGATCCGGTCCCGCGCTTCTTCTCGTTCCTCCTCGCGTTCATGGGCTCCATGCTGGGCGTCGTACTCTCCGGCAACCTCATCCAGCTCGTATTTTTCTGGGAGCTGACGAGCTTCCTCTCGTTTCTCCTCATCGGCTACTGGCAGCACGACGCCAGCGCACGATC
Source organism: Hyphomicrobium sp. (assembly GCF_036780825.1). Classification (GTDB taxonomy): domain Bacteria; phylum Pseudomonadota; class Alphaproteobacteria; order Rhizobiales; family Hyphomicrobiaceae; genus Hyphomicrobium_C. The sequence goes on from NZ_DAIQCD010000001.1 coordinate 98,631, forward strand.
GGGGGCGCGCATCTCGCTCACGGTTACAGCCTCGGGGGGCCTGGCGCTGTTTGCAGGCGTCCTGATCCTCGGCCATATCGTCGGGAGCTACGATCTGGACCGCGTGCTCGCCGCCGGCGAAACGATCCGCGCACACAAGCTCTACCTTCCGGCCCTGATCCTGATCCTTCTCGGAGCGCTGACGAAGAGCGCCCAAATGCCGTTTCATTTCTGGCTGCCACGCGCCATGGCAGCGCCGACGCCCGTGTCGGCCTACCTGCATTCGGCAACGATGGTGAAGCTCGGCGTGTTCCTGCTCGCACGGCTGTGGCCGGCAATGGCTGGAACCGAAGAATGGCTATGGCTCGTCGGCACCACCGGGCTCGTAACGTTCGTGACGGCCGCATTCCTCGCCATGTTCCAGAACGACCTCAAGGGCGTGCTCGCCTACTCCACGATCAGCCATCTGGGGCTGATCACGCTGCTGCTCGGCATGGATACGCCGCTTGCCACAGTGGCCGCCATTTTTCACCTCATGAACCATGCGACGTTCAAAGCCTCGCTGTTCATGGCGGCCGGCATCATCGACCATGAGACGGGCACGCGCGACATCCGGCGGCTCAGCGGGCTCTACCAGTTCATGCCGGTGACGGCGACCCTGGCCATGGTCGCCGCCGCGGCAATGGCCGGCGTGCCGCTGCTCAACGGCTTCCTGTCGAAAGAGATGTTCTTCGCCGAGACGATCGAAACCCACGATGGCTCGTTCATCGACCGGTCGCTGCCCTACATCGCCACACTGGCCGCGATGTTCAGCGTCGCCTACTCGCTGCGCTTCATCCGGGACGTGTTCTTCGGCCCTCCTCCGACCGACTTGCCGCTGACGCCGAAGGAGCCGCCGCATTGGATGCGCTTCCCTATCGAGTTGCTGGTCGTCGTTTGCCTGGTGGTCGGCATCGTGCCGAACCTCACCATCGGCCCGTTCCTGCACGTCGCCGTCGCTGCCGTGCTCGGCACGGAAGCGCCCAAGTTCAATCTCGCGATCTGGCACGGCTTCACGGCCCCGTTCGTAATGAGCGTGATCGCCATGGCGGGAGGCGTGGCCGTCTATGCGATCCTGCGCCGCTACGGACTTGACGGCCTCACCCTTCCCTGGCGCGGCAAGGGCGAGCAGCTTCCCAGCGACCGGATCGGTGCCGCGGCACGCTACCTCCTTGGCATCGTCGGCACGCGGCGGCTGCAGCCGCAGTTGCGCGCGCTCGTGTGCGTGGCGTTCGTAGCCGGCCTCCTGCCGCTCGCGGGGGCGTCCCTGCTGCCGAGCTCACTCAACCTGACGCCGATCGACCTTGCCTTCGCACTGGTCTGGATCATCGGCATCGTGTGCGCGCTCGCCACCGCCCAGCAGGCAAAATACCACCGGCTCGCGGCGCTCATCTTCATGAGCGTGTGCGGCCTCGCGACGTGCATCACCTTCGTCTATCTCTCGGCGCCGGATCTGGCGCTCACCCAGCTCCTGGTCGAGGTCGTAACCACGGTCCTCATCCTGCTCGGTCTGCGCTGGCTGCCCAAGCGGCAGGACGACGGCCTTCTCAAAACCGACTCCTCAATGCTGATGCGCCGCTATGTGGACCTTTCGATCGCGATTGTCGCAGGCGCGGGCGTCGCCGTTGTCGCATTTGCGGTGATGACGCGGCCGCTGGCGGATGGCGGCGTCGCCCAGTACTTCCTCGAAAAAGCCTTCGCCGAAGGCGGCGGGCGGAACGTCGTCAACGTCATTCTCGTCGATTTCCGCGGCTTCGATACGCTCGGGGAAGTCACCGTGCTCTGCATCGTCGCGCTCTCGGTCTTTGCGCTGCTGCGCCGCTTCCGCCCAGCGCCTGAGAGCATCGAGGTGCCGGAGCAGAAGCGCGTGCAGGAGGCCTTCGATATCGAGCATCCCGATCGGCACCCCGGCGACACGATCGCCGACTACCTCCTCGTCCCATCCGTGATCATGCGCCTCCTCTATCCGCTGATCGGCCTGCTCGCGGTCTATCTGTTCCTGCGGGGACACGACTATCCCGGCGGCGGCTTCGTAGCCGGCCTCACGCTCGCGGTGGCCATCATCCTGCAGTACATGGCCGGCGGCACGGTCTGGGTCGAATCGCGCATCCGGGTCTTTCCGCTGCGCTGGATGGCCGTCGGCTTCCTCTGCGCGCTGGTCGCCGGCACCGCCGCCTGGGCGTTTGGCTATCCGTTCCTGACATCACAAATGACGGACATCCACCTGCCGCTCATCGGCGACGTCCATCTCTCGAGCGTGATGCTGTTCGACCTCGGCGTGCTGGCCATCGTGCTCGGTGCGACAATCCTGATCCTGATCGCGCTCGCGCACCAGTCGATCCGTACGCACCGCAAGCCGAAGGCCGCAGTCGGCGTAACGGAAGGAGCCGCGTGATGGAAATCATTCTGGCGCTCAGCATCGGCGCGCTGACGAGCTCCGGCGTCTGGCTGATCTTGCGCTCGCGCACCTATCAGGTGCTGATCGGGCTCTCGCTCCTCTCCTACGCCGTCAACCTCTTCATCTTCGCCATGGGCCGGGTGCGCACCGGCGCACCGCCCATTCTCGAGCCAGGCGTGGCAGAGAACCTCACCCATTACACCGATCCGCTGCCGCAGGCGCTGGTGCTCACCGCCATCGTCATCAACTTCGCCATGACAGCGCTGTTCCTGGTGGTGCTGCTCGCGGCCCGTGGCCTTGCTCGCAACGATCATGTGGACGGACGGGGGGCCGGACAGTGACCAACTGGCTATCCGAGCATCTCGTCATCCTGCCGATCCTCGTGCCGCTCGCCGCGGCAGCGATGATGGTGCCGCTCGATGACCGGCGACGGCCGCTTAAGGCTGTCATCGGCTTCATATCGGCCATGATCACGCTCGTCAGCGCGTTCGCGCTGCTCGGGAACGCCGATGCCATGCCGCCGGGCGCAGGCCATGAGGCCAGCGTCTATCTCCTCGGCAACTGGCCGGCGCCGTTCGGCATCGTGCTCGTCGCCGACCGCCTGTCGGCTCTGATGCTGACCCTCACCAGCATCCTGATCCTGGCCACGCTCGTCTTCTCCGTGGCCCGCTGGCACAGCGCGGGGCCCCACTTCCATCCGTTGCTGCAGTTCCTGCTCGTCGGCCTCAACGGCGTGTTTCTGACGGGAGACCTCTTCAACCTCTTCGTCTTCTTCGAGGTGACTTTGGCCGCATCCTACGGCCTCGTGCTGCACGGATCTGGCTCGCTGCGCGTCAAGGCGGGGCTGCATTACATCGCTGTCAATCTCGCCGCGTCGTCGCTATTCCTGATCGGGGTGAGCCTCATCTACGGCGCGACCGGCACGCTCAACATGGCGGACCTTGCCGCCCGGACGCCGGCGGTGGACGCGAGCGACCGCATGCTGCTCGAAGCGGGGGCCGCGATCCTCGGCATCGCTTTCCTGACGAAGGCCGGGATATGGCCGCTCTGCTTCTGGCTGCCGGGTACGTATTCGGTCGTGGCCCCGCCGGTCGCCGCCATATTCTCCATCATGACTAAGGTCGGGATCTACGTGATCCTGCGCCTATGGCTCATGGTGTTCGGGATCGATGCCGGCGTCTCGGCACAGCTTGGTGGGAGCTGGCTCCTGATCGCCGGTATCGCGACGGTGGCATTCGGCTGCATCGGAGTGCTCGCCTCGCAGGATCTCGCGCGGCTCGCTTCGTTCAACGTCCTCATCTCCTCCGGGACGCTGCTCGCCGTCATTGCGCTCGGCAATTCCGCGGTGACGGGCGGGGCGCTCTACTACCTCGTGATCTCGACGCTGGCGGTGAGCGCGCTCTTCCTTCTGATCGAGCTAATCGAGCGCGGGCGCATCGCGGGCGCCGACGTGCTTGCGGTGACAGCGGAGGCGCTTGGCGACGAGGAGGATGACGAAGAGGTGGAGCCGGTCGGCATCGCAATTCCGGCGATGATGGCGATCCTCGGCGTCGGCTTCGCCGCTTGCGCGCTGCTTCTCGCAGGGTTACCGCCGCTCGCCGGCTTCATCGCCAAGTTCCTCATGCTGCATGCGATGTTTCTCCCTTCGCCGAACGAGGCCGGCGGCGGCGCGGACGCCACCACGTGGGTGCTGCTGGCGGTGCTTCTGATTTCGGGGCTCGCCGTCATGATCGCCATGATGCGTGCCGGGATCCGCGTGTTCTGGGTACCGCTCGAGAGCACGGTGCCGACGGTGCGTTTTCTCGAGATGGTGCCGATCGCGGCATTGCTCTTTCTCTTGGTGGCGCTAACGGTCGAGGCGGGGCCCGTGTCCCGCTTCATGCAGACAACCGCGGAAAGCCTGCATGCGCCCAGGGGCTATGTGACCGATGTGTTGTCCGCGCCCCGCGTTCAGCCCGCCACGACGGAGGCCGGACCATGACGCGCCTCATGCCCTATCCCATCCTTTCCGCCTTCCTGCTCGGCATGTGGCTCCTGCTCAACCAGTCCGTGGCTCCGGGGCACATCCTGCTCGGTGCGGCCGTCGCCTTGGGGGGCGGGATCGCTATCTCGGCGCTGCAAATTCCGAGCGGACGCGCGCGCAAGCCGTTCACCATGATCAAGCTCGCGTGGATCGTGCTCCTGGACATCATCCGCTCGAACATCGCGGTCGCGCAGATCATTCTCACCCCCGGGCGGAAGGCGAAGTCCGGTTTCGTCGCGATCGATCTCGACTTGCGCAACGAATACGCGCTCGCGATCCTCGCCTGCATCATCACGTCAACGCCGGGAACCGTGTGGGTTGATTTCGACAGCAGCAAGCGCGTGCTCGTCATCCACGTCCTCGACCTTGTCGACGAGCAGGCGTGGGTCAACCTCATCAAGACCCGATATGAGCGGCTGCTGATGGAGATCCTCGAATGAGCGCACACGCCTTGCTGGTCTGGTCGCTGATACTTGCGGAACTCGCTCTCGTGGCTGCCATGGCGCTGGCGGCCTTCCGCCTCTTGCGCGGGCCCCGGGCGCAAGATCGCGTGCTAGCGCTCGATGCGTTCTACGTCTCGGGCATGATGCTCATTTTGACATTCGGCATCGAGACCGGCGATACGATCTACTTCGAGGCTGCGGTGGTGATCGCTCTGCTCGGCTTCGTCAGCACGGCGGCGCTCGCGAAGTTCCTCATGCGAGGGGAGACGATCGAATGACGGGACCTCAGGACCTGCCCGGCTGGGCCGCGATCGCCACCTCAGTCCTCGTGCTTCTCGGATCCGGCCTGGCGCTGATCGGCACGATCGGACTTCTCCGCCTCAAGACTTTCTATGCGCGCGTGCATGCGCCGACGCTCGGGACCACGCTCGGCGTAGGATGCGTGCTGCTCGCCTCGATGCTCTATTTCTCGATCCTTGAGACGCGCCTCGTCATCCACGAGATATTGATTGCCATTTTCGTGACGATCACCACGCCCGTGACGTTGATGCTGCTGGTGCGCGCCGCGCTTCACCGCGACTGGGGCCAGGGGCATGAGGATATGCCGATAGGCCCTCCCCTCGGCCTGAACGGCCAGGCCCGCGAAGACGAGCGCGCGGAGCCATAAGGCATGCGGCCGGAATGGGAACCCTGCATGCCTCGCCCGCAGGCTTGACCTTCGTCACGGGTTCCAGCGCATCGCTGCCGCAGCGCCCCTAAATGGGGTATGATAAAAGCGCGCTCAACGCGAGGGCCAGGGCGTCATGCCGCTCCCGTTCATACCCGTGTCGGGCGGAGCGGTGCGGCGAAGAAAAGCATCCGGCCGACTATCGAAACCTTTCTTATTTGGACGTCTTGAGTCAAGATTAGCGGGTGCGCGGGCTCAGCCCGCTTGTCGCTCAATCGGAGACGTGACCCACTTGTCAAGGCTGGCTTATCTCCTCATCGGTGGGCTCGCGACGGTGCTGGCCATCGCCGGGGCAATGCTGCCAGGCCTGCCGACGACACCGTTTCTGCTCCTTGCGCTGTGGGCCTTCGCCCGCTCGAGCGAACGGATGCTCTCTTGGCTCGAGCGATTGCCCCTCCTTCGGCATGCCCTGGCGGAAGCCCGCCGGTTCGAGGAGCGCCGGGCCATTCGCCGCTCCGTCAAGCTGACCGCGGTGGTGATGGCATGGGGCTCGGTGCTCCTTACCGCGCTTGCGTCCTCAAGCGTGCTGTTGACCGGCATCGTCGCCACGGCAGCAATCAGCGGCACCTTCGTGATGCTGTGGTTTCCCACCGATCCTTGAGCTTGAGCCCGCTGGCGAATGACGATCCGCCGGGGCGGCGATCAGGCTCTCGCGAGGCTCGACGGCGGGCCATGCGCCGAAGCCGCATCGGTGCCGAGGCCGAGCTCATCAAAGCTCATGGGCCGGCCGAGGAGATATCCCTGCAAATGATCGCAGCCGGCAAGAGCGGCAATGATGCGCTGATGCTCGGTCTCGATGCCTTCGGCGGTCGTCTTGATGCCGAGCGATTTGGCCAGGGACACGACAGCAACGAACACCGAGCGCGCCTTATGATCGCTTGCGAGATCGCTGATGAAGGAGCGATCGATCTTGATGCGTCCGATCGGCAGGCTCTTGAGGCAGCTCAGCGCCGACTGGCCGACACCGAAATCGTCGATGGCAGCGGTGATGCCGAGGGCCTGCAGCTCCTGGAGCACCTTGCGGGCATTCTCCTCGTCCTGGATCACGGCCGTCTCGGTCACCTCGAACTCGAGGCGTGCGGCAGGAAGCCCGGTGCGGGCGAGCGTCTCGGACACCCGGCTCACGAAATGCGGGTCGCACACCTGCACGCGCGAGAGGTTGACCGAAATCCGGATGTTGGACGGCAGACGCGCGGCATCGCGGCATGCTTCCTCCAGCACCCAATCGCCAATCTCGGAGATAAGGCCGTTGCGCTCCGCCAGGGGGATGAACTCGGCTGGAGAGATCAGCCCGAGCTCCGGATGATGCCAGCGGATCAGCGCCTCCAGCGCCGCAATCTCACCCGTGCCGCCGCTCGTAATCGGCTGATAGACGACACGGAATTCCTTTTCTTCGACAGCACGCCTCAGCTCGCTTTCCAGGCGGCGCGCCGAGCAGGCCATGGCATCCTCGGCGGCGTCGAAGAACGCGAAACGGCCACGCCCCGTGCGCTTCGCCTTGTAGAGGGCGACATCGGCGGCCTTGAGGATCTCGTCCACAGTGGTGCCGTCGGCCGGCGGCCGGGCGATGCCGATGCTCATGCCGATGCGAACCGGCTTGCCGTCGATCTCGATCGGCTTCCTGATCTCTTCGAGGATACGCTGCGCGACGGTCCCCGCGTCGGTGCTCGAAAGCTGATCGTTGCCGGAGAACAGCAAGGCGAACTCATCTCCGCCGAGCCGGGCGACGGTATCCGCTTCGCGCACACATCCGACGAGGCGCCGCGCCACCACCCTCAGCAGCTCGTCGCCGGCGACATGGCCGAGCGTGTCGTTGATGGACTTGAAGTCATCTATGTCGATCAGCATCACGGCGACGTCCCTGCCGCGCTTTGCTGCCGTTAATGCTTTCTTGATGCGCTCCACGAGCAAGCGGCGGTTTGGCAGGTCGGTCAGCACGTCATGGAGCGTACGGTGCAGCAGCTCGCCCTCGACGCGCTTCTCCATCGTGAAGTCGGTATAGGTGCAAATCACGCTTCCTTCCGGCATGACCCGCTGACTGATGCGAATGTGCCGGCCGTCCGTGAGCTGCTGCTCGATATCGCAATCGACGCTCAGGTCGAGCAGTGCACCGCCGTCTTTGGGTATGGCGCCGGCCGCCTGGCACTTCTCCAGGAGAGAGACGAGTGACGTGCCAATGCGGGCCTCCGGCCTCGTCAAACCATAAATCTCAAGGAAGCGGCTGTTGCGCAAGGCGATGCGCCCGTCGCTGTCGAACAGGCAGATGCCCTGAGACATGGCTTCCATCGCCGAATCGAGCAGGCGGCGGCGATCATCCGCAAGGGCCGAAACGCGCATCAGCTCGCCCCGGAGCCGATCGCGGTCGGCAATCTCTGCCGCAACAGCGAGCGAGGTGAGGAGATTGACGAAGCAGAAGAGCTGAATGATCCAGATGCGCGTGGTGGGCTCGCCCATCAACGCCGCGGGGCCCATGACCTGATAGGTGCAGACCAGTGACAAAGCGGTCAGCCAAAGGGTGCCCATGGCGGCATATTGCGGGCCCAGGCGAAATGCGATCAGGACCGAGACGGGAATGATCAGGAACAGCAGCGGAACGGACGACTGCACGAAAACGATGAGCGAGACGCCGGTCAGCAATAGGAAGTGGCGGGCAATCTCTTCGCCCGAGGGGGTCGGCACCGCCAGCCGCGGCTGTTGCCAGATCAGGAGGATCGCCGGCGTCAGCACGAGAATGCCCAGGGTATCGGAGAGATACCAATTAACGAAGAGCATGTCGTAGCCGTCGCGGAGACCGCCTGCGGCGACGAGCGCGCCTGCAGCCGCGGAAAAGAGCGGCACGCCGGCAGCGACTGCGACGAACCTCGAGACGGTCCAAGGCCTGGCGAAATCGAGAGGGCGCCGCCCGCACACGAGCCCGAGCAAATAGGCCGAGACAAGGCATTCCGATACGTTGATCACGGGGAAGGCAAGCGCGTTGCTCCACGGATCGCCGTTGCCGAGATAGCCGGCGGCGCCGAAGACGAAGCAGGCGACTGCAATCTCAAAGCGTGTGCGATCCCGAGGCGCGATCAACAGCGCAGCCAGGAGAATGCCGTTCGCGGGCCATATAACGGAAATATCGGAGGCATCGCGGGTCCATGCCGCCGCCAGATAGACCGCGGTGCCATGCGCCATGGCCGTCGTCATGACAAAGCCGGCGCGCCGACGGAGTCGCTTCCCGTCGCGTACACCAGTAAACCATGTGTAGAAACCCGCGAGATCCATGATCCCTTGCCCGAGCCATTGCCTCAGGGAGGGACGATAGCCTGTAAAATTCTAATAAAATCGTGAATATAGGCCGCGGAACGTCGCCGCGGCTTCAACTGGACGGCCTCAGGACGGAGAGCGGTCCGCGCAATATTATCCCACTATTGGCTTGTCACAGGATTAAAATTTTAAAACCCAGCGTGTGACGACTCGTTATTGAATCCCGTATTCTCATGCGGCCTGGATCGAGCGGGCTTTGTTTTCTCACTCTTTTCTTCAAGGGAACGCGTTCCGGCGGGGTCGCAGGCGCTCGCGCCGGCAATGGATCGAGCCGCAGCGGCATGGGGCCAGTTCCTTGCGCAAACTGGCCGCCGGCGGAAGGCTACCCCGGGGCAGCCTCTATTCGGCTGCCAAGGCGACGGGTATGTCCTCTTCCGGCCGACCCACGCTGATGTAGCGGAAACCGTGCTGCGCTATGAACTCGCGCCGGTAGACGTTACGTAAATCGACGAGGAGAGCCGCCTTCATAAGGGTCCGGAGGCGAGGAAAATCGAGGGCGCGAAACGCGTCCCACTCCGTGACGAGAACCAAAGCATCCGCGCCGGCCGCCGTATCATAGGCGTCCGTGCAGTAGGTCACGTCGGAGAGGCAGGCCTTCGCAGCTTCCATGCCTTCGGGATCGAAGGCCCTGATCGTGGCGCCGGCATCCTGGAGCCCCTGGACGATCGAGATCGCCGGGCTGTCGCGCATGTCATCGGTGTTGGGCTTGAAAGTCAGGCCGAGCAACGCCACCGTCTTGCCGCGCACGTCACCCCCCATGGCGCGCACGATCTTACGCGCCATGGCGCGCTTGCGCTGGTCGTTGATGGCGACCGTCGTTTCGATGAGGCGCAGCGGACTGGCATAGTCCTGCGCCGTCTTGACGAGCGCCAGGGTATCCTTGGGAAAGCACGAGCCGCCATACCCCGGGCCGGCGTGCAGGAACTTCGAGCCGATTCGATTGTCGAGGCCGATGCCGTGCGCCACGTCCTGCACGTTGCTGCCCACCGCCTCGCAGAGATCGGCCATCTCGTTGATGAACGTGATCTTCATGGCCAGGAACGCGTTCGAGGCATATTTAATCAGCTCAGACGTACGCCGGGCCGTGAACATCAGCGGAGCCTTGTTCAGGTACAGCGGCCGGTAAATCTCCGTCATGACCGCGCGCGCCCGCTCATCCTCGATGCCGAGGACGATGCGGTCCGGACGCTTGAAGTCCTCGATGGCCGCGCCTTCACGCAGGAACTCCGGATTGGAGACGACAGCGACATCGGCTTCAGGGTTCGTCTCGCGGATGATGCGCTCGACCTCGTCGCCCGTGCCGACCGGCACAGTGGATTTGTTGATCACCACGGTGAAGCTGCGGATGTTGCGCGCGATGTCGCGTGCAACGGCATACACGTAAGACAGGTCGGCGTGCCCGTCGCCGCGGCGCGAGGGCGTTCCGACCGCTATGAAAACCGCCTCCGCCGATTGCATGGCGGCATCAAGATCAGTCGTGAATAGCAGACGGCGAGCTTCGCTGTTCCGCGCGACAAGCTCGTCGAGACCGGGCTCGTAGATCGGGATAACGCCCTTCTTAAGGGCTTCGATCTTGCGCTCGTCGCTGTCGACGCAGGTCACCTCATGCCCAAAATCGGCAAAGCAAGCGCCCGACACCAGCCCCACGTAGCCGGAGCCAACAACAGCAATACGCATTTTCCAAGCTCTCCCTTACCGGTCACGATCCCAGCGATACTCATCGCATCCCGCCGGCGCAAGGTCCACCGGAGCAGTCGCTCATCCACCGAAACGCGCTTGGCGCAAAAAGGATCGGGCCCTCGCCTCGCCGGCTCGCCTACCTCATGAGCAACTTTCGATTCTCTGCTTCGGCCACCCGGCCGTCAGACTTCGGAAAGAAGCCGACGGCCGTGCGCCGCACGTACCCGGATAAAGCGGAAAAGGCGCCGCTGGCGCCTCGGCTTGCCGGGTTGCCGCGATATCTTAGAAGTTATGCTTGATCGTGCCGCGAACGGTGAGATCCTCGGCCGGCTTATCCACCACGGGGTCGGACGGCTTGCTGTCGTTCGCCCCATAGAGAAGCTCAAGGCCGAAATCCATCTTCGGCAAGACGCCGAGCTTACCCAGGCCCGGAATACGGACCTCGGTTCCGGCGCTGCCGCTATCCTCTACTCTCGGCGCGGAGAAATCGAGTTCCTTCTCCGCGGGAGCCGACGACTTAGCGTCAGACGGCGTGGGCATGGCCGGGGCCGGGGCACCCTGCTCCTGGAAGGCAAGGGCCGACGGGCCGGCGAGCCCCAGCACCATTCCCAATCCAATGTAGCCCAGCAACCGCATTGCGTTCCCCAGAGTGCCTGTCTTCGTGTCAGCGAAGATGAGGCCTTGGATTGCACCTGACAAGAATGAACCCGCGCCCGTACGCCCGGAAAGACGTTTCCGCCCATAGGTGTGGTTTGCTTGCCATGTGTCTCGCAAGGCACATTTGCATCGATTTGGCTTGCCGCTCCCACGTTCCCCGGCAGTCACTTGATATGGCCATATTTTCGCCCATCACCCTGCGTTGGGGCGCCGAGTCTCGAGGTGCACATATCCGCACCACGGGACTCAAGAGGACCCAGTTTGCGCGGCCAGCACCTCATGGTCTCGTTCGCCTCGCCACCAATAAATCGCCAGAATCACCCGGCTCGGAGCGGCGCGTTAACGTTTCCGTAACCGTTTGCGGCAAGACTTCGTTAACCCTTTCCAACGCGCCGTCCCATGCCCGATCCTCATAGCTTTGCCGCCGCGATGACGTCATCCCTGAACGATGCACGCAACGATACGGGGCGCATGGCCTTCTGCGGCCCCTACGTGCTTTCTGCGATCACGGGCTATCCGATCAGCAAGGTCGAGACCGCGGTCAATGCCTACCGCAACCTGCCGCCGGACCTGCGGTTCCGTGTGAAGGGTACGTACGCCGACGAAGTCGAGGGGGCACTCGCTGTCTACGGCTACGAGATGACGCTCAAAGAGACCTTCATGCATCTCGAGCGCAAGAAGCGGCCGACGGTGTGGACCTGGATGCAGAAGCCGCGCAACGCCTGGGCCCACTACATCCTCGCCATCCATAAGGGCAAGGAAGGCCATTGGATCCTGATCAAGGGCGTCAAGATGTGCGACACGTTCACGGAGGGCCGCTGGACGTTCGTCTGCGACGGCCCGCACCGGGGCGCGCGCATCATGGAGGTGTTCGAGGTGCGCAAGTCTCTGGCGCTATGACACGGCACCTGCCGCCGGGTGTCTGATGCCCTGCGAGCGGCCATCGGAACACGCCGCATCTTTACGAAAAACGGCCCCGCGCGATGCACGAGGCCGTTCCGAATTCTTCATCGATTCGAACGCGACTTACGCGTTCTCTTCGGCTTCCTTGCGGGCCGCGTCGCGGGCCTTGTCCTCGGCGCCCTTGACCGACGTGTCGCGGTCGACGAGCTCGATGACGGCGCGCGGCGCGCTGTCGCCATAGCGGAAGCCGGCCTTCAGCACGCGCGAATAACCGCCGGCGCGGTCCTTGTAACGGGGGGCGAGCACATCGAACAGCTTCTTCACCTGGTCCTCGTCACGCAGGCGTGCGATCGCGAGGCGGCGCGAGTTCAGATCCCCGCGCTTCGCCAGCGTGATGTACTTGTCGATCACGCGCTTCAAGTCTTTGGCTTTGGGCAGCGTGGTGACGATCTGCTCGTGCTTGATCAGAGCAGCCGCCATGTTCGAGAACATGGCCTGGCGATGCGCGCTATCGCGGTTGAAGCGGCGGCCTAGCTTCTTGTGTCGCATATCTTTTCTCTTTCTCTACCGGTTGTTACGGGGAGGTTCTTCGGCCTCACCTCGGTTCGTGGGCAGCGAGGCGGCAGGTGTCCCCTGCCGCCTCGCGCCAAATCAATACTGGTCCTCGAAGCGCTTCGCCAGCTCCTCGATGTTATCCGGCGGCCAATTGGGCACCTCCATGCCGAGGTGCAGCCCCATGCCAGCCAGGACTTCCTTGATCTCGTTGAGCGACTTCCTACCGAAGTTCGGCGTGCGCAGCATCTCGGCCTCGGTCTTCTGGATGAGGTCGCCGATGTAGACGATGTTATCGTTCTTGAGGCAGTTCGCCGAGCGCACGGAGAGCTCGAGCTCGTCGACCTTCTTCAGCAGGGCGGCGTTGAAGGCGAGTTCCGGATGGCGGCTCTCCTCGACGGCCTTCTTCGGCTCCTCGAAGTTGATGAACACGGCGAGCTGATCCTGAAGAATGCGCGCAGCAAGCGCGACCGCATCCTCAGCCTTCACCGAGCCATCGGTGTCGATGGTCATCGTCAGCTTGTCGTAATCGAGGATCTGGCCTTCGCGCGTGTTCTCCACCTTGTAGGAGACCTTGGTCACGGGCGTGTAGAGGCTGTCCACGGCAATCAGGCCGATCGGCGCATCGTCGGGACGGTTGCGCTCGGCGGGCACGTAGCCCTTGCCCATGTCGGCCGTGAACTCCATACGGATCTGCGCGCCCTGGTCCAGGTGGCAGATGATGTGCTCGGGGTTCAGGATGTCGACGTCGGAACCGGCCTCGATGTCGCCGGCCTTGACCGGGCCGGGGCCTTCCTTCTTCAGCACCATGCGCTTCACACCTTCCGAGTGGATGCGCAGTGCAATTTCCTTGATGTTGAGGACGATGTTGGTCACGTCCTCACGCACGCCGGGAATCGACGAGAACTCGTGGAGCACGCCGTCGATCTGGACGGTCTTGATCGCAGCGCCCTGAAGCGAGGAGAGCAGAACGCGGCGCAGCGCGTTGCCGAGCGTCATGCCAAAGCCACGCTCGAGCGGCTCGGCGACGACGGTGGCCGTGCGCGTGCGATCGCGGCCCGGGTTGATCTCAAGCTTCGAGGGCTTGATCAGGTCTTGCCAGTTCTTTTGAAGTACGTTCGTCACGGGGGGTCCTCGTAGCGGTTCTCGGCGCCGCCTCGCCCTAGAGCGGCACGCTTCCAACAGAGGATGGGCTCGGAGCCGGAGGCGGGAGCGTGGCGCCGCTTGATCACCCGCCCAGGGATGACCCGAGCCCGCTTAATCTTAAACGCGGCGGCGCTTGCGGGGGCGGCAGCCGTTGTGCGGGATCGGCGTCACATCGCGGATCGAGGTGATCTGAAAGCCCACGGACTGAAGCGCGCGGAGTGCCGATTCGCGGCCAGAGCCCGGCCCGCACACCTCGACCTCGAGCACCTTCATGCCGTGCTCCATCGCCTTCTTGCCGGCGTCCTCAGCAGCCATCTGCGCCGCGAACGGCGTCGACTTACGCGAGCCCTTGAAGCCCATGGTGCCGGAAGACGACCAGGCCAGCGTGTTGCCCTGGGCATCCGTGATGGTAATCATCGTGTTGTTGAACGAGGCGTTGACGTGCGCAACGCCGGAAGAAATGTTCTTCTTCTCCCGGCGGCGAACTTTCGTGCGTGCCTGATCTTTCGCCATGAAATCGAAACTCCTCATGCCCGGCGCGCGGGCCAAATGCTACGGCCGGCAAGCGGCCGAAATTGCTATCTGAACGCCCTTAGGCCTTCTTCTTGCCGGCGATCGGCTTCGCGGGGCCCTTGCGGGTGCGCGCGTTGGTGTGGGTGCGCTGGCCGCGAACCGGCAGGCCCCGGCGGTGGCGGAGGCCACGGTAGCAGCCGAGATCCATGAGGCGCTTGATGTTCATGGCCACGTCGCGGCGGAGGTCGCCCTCGACGACGTAATCGCGGTCGATCGTCTCGCGGATCTGCAGCACCTCGGCGTCCGTCAGCTGGTTCACGCGCCGCTCGGCCGGAATACCGACCCGGCTGCAGATTTCCTCAGCGAACTTAGGCCCGATGCCATGGATATACTGAAGCGCAATCTGAACACGCTTCTGCGTCGGGATATTCACACCAGCTATGCGGGCCACTTCCGTCTCCTGGGGGCTTCTTCATCGACCGCGAGGCGGCCTCATTCATCTGATTTTCAACGCGAAAACGCGGACCGGCCGCATCCAGGCGAAGTTCGCCACCCGGAGCAGGCCTCCCGTTCCATCATGCTCGAAAGCGCGGTGTTGTAGCGTAGTCATACTAGGCCGTCAACCTGCGCCTTGTTCTTGTGACATCTTTTCCAGACCTGAACCGCCGGCGTCGAGCACGCCGTCGATCTGGCTGGCCACCTCATCAATCGGCGCCATGCCGTCGACGGAGTGCAGTTTGCCCTGGGCAAAATAGTAGCCGATGAGCGGCGCCGTCTCCCGGTAGTAGGCAAGCAGGCGCGTCTTGAGAGCCTCGGCGTTATCGTCGGAGCGGGGCGTCCCGCCGGCGGCGATCGTATCGCTGGCCCGCTTCTCGATGCGCGACGCCAGCGCCTCGTCGTCAACCTTCAGCTCGATCACGAGGTCGAGGCCGGCGCCCTTGGACGCGAGCAGCTTGTCGAGGGCCGCCGCCTGCTTCAGCGTGCGGGGAAACCCATCGAGGATGAACCCGCGGGCGCAGTCCGGCTCGGCAATGCGGTCAGAGATGATGCCGATCACGATGTCGTCGGACACGAGGCCGCCGCTCTTCATGATCGACTCGGCCTTCCGACCAATCTCCGTTCCGGCCTTCACGGCCGCGCGCAGCATGTCTCCGGTGGAGAGCTGAACGAGGCCCCGGCGCCGGGCAAGCGCCTCGGCCTGGGTGCCCTTACCGGCACCCGGAGGACCTAAAAGGATGAGTTTCATCTACGCCCCCCACGCGACGTCGCGCCACGAAGCTTCGCCTTCTTGATCAGTCCCTCGTACTGGTGCGCGAGGAGATGGCTCTGGATCTGGGCCACCGTGTCCATCGTGACGCTCACCGCAATGAGCAGGGACGTGCCGCCGAAATAGAACGGGATTCCCGCATAAGCGGTCAACATCTCGGGCATGACGCAGACGGCGGCGAGGTAGATGGCACCGACAACGGTGATGCGGGTGAGGACATAATCGATGTACTCCGCCGTCTTGTCACCAGGACGGATGCCGGGCAGGAAGCCGCCGTGCTTCCGGAGGTTATCGGCCGTATCCTTGGGATTGAACACCACCGCCGTATAGAAAAAGGCGAAGAACACGATCAGCGCGACGTAGATCGCGAGGTGGAGCGGCTGGCCGGCACCGAGCGAGGCGACCAACGCCTGCAGCCACTCCGGCCCGCCGCCCTGGGCAGACGAGAACTGCGCGGCCGTGATCGGCAGCAGAAGCAGCGACGAGGCGAAGATCGGCGGAATGACGCCCGACGAGTTGAGCTTCAGCGGCAGGTGCGAGGCCTCGCCCTGGAACATGCGGTTGCCGACCTGACGCTTCGGATACTGGATCAGCAAGCGGCGCTGTGCGCGCTCGATGAACACGATGGCGCCCACGACAGCGAGCATCAAGACCACCAGCGCCAGCAGGAGGAAGGTCGAGATGGCACCCGTGCGGGCCATTTCAAAGAGGCCGATGATGGCGGACGGCGCG
Source organism: Hyphomicrobium sp. (assembly GCF_036780825.1). Classification (GTDB taxonomy): domain Bacteria; phylum Pseudomonadota; class Alphaproteobacteria; order Rhizobiales; family Hyphomicrobiaceae; genus Hyphomicrobium_C. Next base: position 114,996 of record NZ_DAIQCD010000001.1, read on the forward strand.
CCCGCCACGATACCGGCGAAAATAATCAGCGAAATGCCGTTGCCGACGCCGCGCTGCGTGATCTGCTCGCCGAGCCACATCAGGAACATAGTGCCGCCCACGAGGGTGATGACCGTGGTGGCGCGGAAGAACCAGCCCGGATCAGCGACGACTGCGCCCGCCTGCGAACTCGAGCCCTCGAGGCCGATGGCGATGCCGTAGGCCTGGAACGCGGCCAGGATGAGCGTGAGATAGCGCGTGTACTGGTTGATCTGCTTGCGGCCCGATTCGCCCTCTTTCTTGAGGGCTTCGAGCTTGGGCGACATCGAGCTCATGAGCTGCATGATGATCGACGCCGAGATGTAGGGCATGATGTTCAGCGCGAAGATCGCCATACGCTCGACGGCGCCGCCGGCAAACACGTTGAACATGCCGAGAATGCCGGACGACTGGGCGCGGAATGCTTCTGCGAAGGCGCCAGCGTCGATGCCGGGAATCGGAATGAAGGTTCCGAGGCGATAGATGACCAGGGCGCCAAGCGTGAACCAGATCCGGTTCTTCAAATCCTGGGCCTTGGCGAAGGCGCCAAGGTTGAGATTTGCGGCAAGCTGCTCGGCAGCGGAAACCATCTCGTTTTCTCCCGGCTCTCTGTTGAGCCCTCATACCTGGTGGCCAACGGCCACCGTGTCGAGCCCCTCTCGCCTCTCCCGGCGTTGCCCTGGGCTTTATCGATCGCGACGCGAAACGCAAGCCTGGCATCCAGGGTGCGCGAGTGGCGCTCCACACGACCCTGGGGCGCTTTGCAGCCCCACGGACCGGCGTATCCCCCACAAGACGGCCTTAGAGCGCGAGCGGCGTCCACGATCGTCACCGTGGAGCCTCCTCAAATACCCTGCTCTTAAGCCTTCTTCGCGGCGCCTTTCTTGGCTGCCGTCTTCTCGCGCTTCGCCACGTCGGCCGCCAGCACCTTCTTCTCGATCAGGCTGACGGTGCCGCCCGCCTTCTCGATCGCGGCCTTGGCCGTAGCCGTGGCGTGGTTCACGGTCAGCTCCAGCTTGGCGGTGATCTCGCCAGAACCAAGGATGCGCAGGCCGTCCTTCGGGCGACGCAGGATGCCGGCGTCGACGAGTGCCGTCACATCCACCGGCTGGCCGGCCTTGAGCTTACCCTCATCGACGGCCTTCTGCAGCGCGCCGACGTTGATCTCGTTCCAGTCCTTGCGGTTCCACTTGTTGAAGCCGCGCTTCGGCAGGCGGCGATGGAGCGGCATCTGGCCACCCTCGAAGCCGCCGATGGCCACGCCCGAGCGCGCCGTCTGGCCCTTGCCGCCGCGTCCGCCCGTCTTGCCGACGCCGGAGCCGATGCCGCGGCCGATGCGCAGGCGGCCCTTGCGGGCGCCGGGATTGTCCTTGATGTCGTTGAGCCGCATTTTGCCTCAAGCTCCTTGTTCGTCTTCAGCAGAGCGCGATCCGCGCAGAGACCCTAGGGGTCTTCCGCGCGCCGCAACTCACGCCTTATCCGCCTCGTCCACGATACGGACGAGATGGGGAATGCTGTTGATCATGCCACGCACAGCCGGCGTGTCCTCGAGAACGCGGCGGCGATGCAGCTTGTTGAGACCGAGACCGATCAAGGTCTTGGTCTGGATCTCCGGCCGGCGGATCGCGCTCCGGTACTGTTCGACCGTGATCGTGTTCTTGGCTGCCATGTGTCGGTCCCTTCTCGAATACCTTGCGCCGCTCGGCGATCGGCACCGCCTCCTCGCGGAGGCGTGTCCGATCAAGCCTCGGCGGCGATCTCGGCTGCCGATCCGTCGCGCCGGCGGGCGACGATCTCGGAAACCTTCTTGCTGCGCCGCGCGGCGACGGAGCGCGGGTTCTCCTGCTCCCTCAGCGCATCGAACGTAGCGCGCACGACGTTGTACGGGTTGGTCGAACCCAGCGACTTGGCAACCACGTCCTGAACGCCGAGCATCTCGAACACGGCGCGCATGGCACCGCCCGCGATGATCCCGGTACCCGCCGGAGCGGAGCGCAGGACGACCTTGCCCGAGCCGTGACGGCCCGCGCTGTCGTGATGGAGCGTGCGGGCGTCGCGAAGAGGCACGCGGACGAGGTTGCGGCGCGCCTGCTCGGTGGCCTTGCGGATCGCCTCCGGCACCTCACGGGCCTTGCCATGGCCGAAGCCAACCCGGCCCTTCAGGTCGCCGACGACCACGAGTGCCGCAAAGCCGAAGCGCTTACCGCCCTTCACGACCTTGGCGACGCGGTTGATATGGACCAGCTTGTCCGAAAACTCGCTGTCGCGCTCATCGCGCTCGCGCTCCCGGCCCCGGTCTCTCGATGCTGGACGTGCCACTATCAAATTCCTTTCATCAGAAGCTCAGGCCGCCCTCGCGCGCGGCGTCGGCGAGTGCCTTGACACGCCCGTGATAGAGATAGCCGCCGCGATCGAACACAACCGAGGTGACGCCAGCCTTGAGAGCCCGCTCCGCGACGAGCTTGCCAATGGCAGCGGCCGCGGCCTTGTCGGCGCCGGTCTTCATGGATCCGCGCAGATCCTTCTCGAGACTCGAGGCGGCGGCCAGCGTCTTGCCGCCAGCGTCGTCGATGATCTGAGCATAGATGTGCTTCGAAGAGCGATGCACCGATAGACGCGGACGCCCAACGGCGTGGGCCTTCAGCGTGCGGCGTACACGGGCGCGGCGCCTTTCGAACTGATTGTCTTTCTTGGCCATGGCCTCGGTCCTACTTCTTCTTGCCTTCCTTACGGAAGACGTGCTCGCCCTTGTAGCGCACACCCTTGCCCTGATACGGCTCCGGCTTACGCGAGGCGCGGATCTCGGCGGCAACCTGGCCGACGAGCTGCTTGTCGATGCCGGATACGGTCACGAGCTCCTGCTTGGCGCCGGCAACCTTAACCTCGACACCAGCCGGGATCGTGTGCTCGACCTCATGGCTGAAGCCGATCGACAGCGTGAGCTTGTCCTTGCCCTTGAGGGCCGCCTTGAAACCGACGCCGTGGATCTCGAGCGTGTGGGTGTAGCCCTCGGTCACACCGACGATCAGGTTCTCCACCATCGAGCGCGACATGCCCCACATGGAGCGCGCACGCTTGGTGTCCTCGACCATCGACAGCTCGATGCTGTCAGCGGTCTTCTCGATCTTGATTTCCTCGGGCAGCGTGAAGGAGAGCTCACCCTTGGCGCCCTTCATGGTGACCGTCTGCCCGTTGACCGTCGCCGTGACGGCGGCGGGTACGGGAACCGGCTTCTTTCCGATGCGTGACATGGGTCTTGTCCTCGCGATACCGGCCGCAGCCGGCATCCTTCGCTAGAATACGTTGCAGATGATCTCGCCGCCGACGTTCTCCTCCTTGGCGCGCGCATCCGACATCACGCCCTTGGGCGTGGAGAGGATGGCAACACCGAGGCCGTTGGCGACACTCTTGAGGTCGCGGACGGGCGAGTAAACGCGCCGGCCGGGAGTCGACACGCGGCTGATCTCCTTGATCGCCGGCTGGCCGTTGAAATACTTGAGCTCGATCTCGAACACCGGCTGATCACCCTTCTGCTCCACCCGCGTGTAGCCGCGGATGTAGCCTTCCTCGACGAGAACGTCGAGGACGCGGGCGCGCATGTTCGATGCGGGCGTCACGACCTTGGGACGGCGGCGGAGCTGCGCATTGCGGATGCGCGTCAGCATATCGCCGATGGGATCATTCACTGCCATGAGCTTCCACCCCTTCTTACCAGCTCGACTTGACCATGCCGGGGATCAACCCCTGCGAGGCCAGCTCCCGAAGCTGGTTGCGGCACATTCTAAGCTTGCGGTAGTAGCCACGCGCGCGGCCGGTGATCTCGCAGCGGTTACGCACACGCACGAGCGCGCCGTTGCGCGGCATCTCGGCAAGCTTGAGGCGCGCGGCGAAGCGCTCCTCCGGCGGAAGCTTGAGATCCTCGGCGATGGCCTTGAGACGCTTCCGCTTCGCAGCGTGCTGCGCGGCAAGCTTCCGGCGCCGGTTATTCTTCTCGATGGAACTGGTCTTAGCCATTCATATCCTCCAAAGGCCTTTCGGGTCCCGATCCGGGTTGGCCGAGGTCCTCTAGCTGCGGAAAGGGAAGTTGAAGCTGCGCAGCAGCTCGCGCGCTTCGTCGTCGGTCTTGGCCGAAGTGCATACGATCACGTCGAGGCCCCACACCTGATCGACCTTGTCGTAATCGATCTCGGGGAACACGATGTGCTCCTTGAGACCACAGGCGAAGTTGCCGCGGCCATCGAAGCTCTTCGGATTGAGCCCGCGGAAGTCCTTCACGCGCGGCAGCGCGATGGTGACGAAGCGGTCCAGGAACTCATACATGCGGTCGCCGCGCAGCGTCACCTTGCAGCCGAGCATCATGCCCTCGCGCACCTTGAAGGTGGCGATGGACTTGGTGGCCTTGGTAAGGATCGGACGCTGACCGGCAATGAGCGCGAGATCGGACGCGGCATTGTCGACCTTCTTGCGGTCGGCGGTTGCCTCACCCACGCCCATGTTGATCACGATCTTCTGGATCTTCGGGATCTGCATAGGATTGGCGTAGGCGAACTTCTCAAGAAGCTGCGCGCGCACGACCTTGTCGTAGTGCGTCTTGAGACGCGGCCGGTAATCGGCGGGACGCGGCTTCCACTCGCGCGGAGCGGCGCTCGTCTCGGCGGCCCGCGCCGATCCGGCGTCCTTGCCCTTGCCGCCGGCCTTCGCCTTCTGCGGTTTCTCTTTGTCGGCCATGGCTTAGTTCTTCTCCCGGATGATCTCGCCCGAGCGCTTAGCGAAGCGGACCTTCTTGCCATCCTCCAGGATGCGGAAGCCGACACGGGTCGGCTTGCCGTCCTTCGGGTCCTCGATGGCGAGGTTGGAAATCTGAATCGGCGCCTCTTTCGAGATGATGCCGCCTTCCTGCGATGCGGTCTGGCGCTGATGGCGGCGCACGATATTGATGCCCCGCACGAGCGCGCGGTTCTCCTTCGGACGCACCTGGATCACCTCGCCGCGCTTGCCTTTGTCGCGGCCGGTGAGGACGATCACGCTGTCGCCCTTCTTGATCTTAAGCGAGGCCATTTAGAGCACCTCCGGCGCAAGCGAGACGATCTTCATATGATTCTTGGAGCGCAGCTCACGGGTTACCGGCCCGAAAATGCGCGTCCCAATCGGATCGCCCTGGTTGTTGATCAGCACGGCGGCGTTGCTGTCGAAGCGGATGAGCGAGCCATCGGGGCGGCGCACGCCCTTGGCGACCCGCACGATCACGGCCTTCATCACCTGGCCCTTCTTGACGCGCCCCTTCGGAATAGCCTCCTTCACGGACACGACGATCGTGTCGCCGATGGTGGCGTATTTGCGCTTCGAGCCGCCCAGCACCTTGATGCACTGAACGCGCCGTGCGCCCGAATTGTCGGCGACGTCGAGATTCGTCTCCATCTGGATCATCGCACCGTCTCTCTTCCTGCCGCGGACCCCGCGGCGTCAAAATTCTGCTTGGCTTCTTGAGCGACGCTCCCGAAAGACGCGCCGCCGAATTCTCAAATCTTCTCCAGCGCAACCCAGCGTTTCAGCCTGGAGATCGGCGCGGACTCTTGGATCTCCACGCGGTCGCCTTCCTTGAAGGCGTTATTCTCGTCGTGGGCGTGATACTTCTTCGTGCGACGCACCGTCTTCTTGAAGAGCGGATGCGTGTAGCGGCGCTCCACCTCGACGACAATGGTCTTGTCGTTCTTGTTCGAAACAACCACACCCTGCAGGACGCGCTTCGGCATCGTTCTCTCTCCTTACGCGCCGGTCTTCGATTTGTCGGAAGCCTTCGACGAGGACCCGCCCCGCTTCTGGCCGGCAAGCGTCAGCACGCGCGCGATATCGCGGCGAACCTCGCGCACGCGCGAGGTGTTCTCAAGCTGTCCGGACGCCTTCTGAAAGCGCAGGTTGAACTGCTCCTTCTTGAGCTTGGCCAACTGATCGTCGAGCTGATCGAGCGTCATGCTCCTCAAATCACTCGCTTTCATCGTCGTCATCCCTATCCTCGCCCGCGCCCCGGCCTCAGCCGATGCGCGTTACAATGCGCGTCTTGATCCCGAGCTTCGCGGCGCCGAGCGTCAGCGCCTCGCGCGCCACCTGATCGGGGACGCCGTCGAGTTCAAACATGATGCGTCCAGGCTTCACCCGCGAAACCCAAAGCTCGATGCCGCCCTTGCCCGAGCCCATGCGGACCTCGGCCGGCTTCTTGGTCACCGGCACGTCGGGGAAAATGCGGATCCAAACGCGGCCGGCGCGCTTCATGTGGCGCGTGATGGCACGGCGCGCGGCCTCGATCTGGCGCGCGGTGACGCGCTCGGGCTCCACGGCCTTGAGCCCGTGCGAGCCGAAGTTCAGCGACGTGCCGCCCTTCGCAGCGCCGTGAATGCGGCCCTTGAACTGCTTGCGGAACTTGGTTTTCTTCGGTTGCAGCATGGATCTTGTCCTTCAGCCCTGATCAGGCCGTCTCCTGTCCTTCACGGCCAGCCTCGCCACCGCGGGGTCCGCGCGGGCCACGGCGATCGCGACGGTCACCGGCGCCGTCCTCACGACGGCCACGGCCGCCCGACCCGTCGCCGGCTCCTTCCGTCGCACGGCGCTCGGACGCCATCGGGTCGTGCTCCATGATCTCACCCTTGAAGACCCAGACCTTGATGCCGATGGTGCCGTACGCCGTCTGCGCGACGCCGTAGCCGAAATCGATGTCGGCGCGGAGGGTGTGCAGAGGCACGCGGCCTTCGCGATACCATTCCGTGCGCGCGATCTCCGCCCCGCCGAGGCGGCCCGCAACGTTGATGCGGATGCCGACGGCGCCTGCACGCAGCGCCGTCTGCACCGCGCGCTTCATGGCGCGGCGGAATGCGACGCGGCGCTCGAGCTGCTGGGCGATGTTCTCGGCGACGAGCGTCGCGTCGATATCAGGCCGCCTCACCTCAAGCAGGTTCAGATGCACTTCCGACGCCGTGAAGCGCGACAGCTCGTTGCGCAGCTTCTCGATGTCGGCGCCCTTCTTGCCGATCAGCACACCCGGCCGGGCCGTGTGCACGGTGACGCGGCACTTCTTGTGCGGGCGCTCGATGACGACCTTCGAGATGCCGGCGGCGCGCTGCATCTTCATGATGTGGGCGCGGATGGCGCGATCCTCATGAAGGAGCTTGCCGTACTCGCCCCTGCGGGCGAACCAGCGGCTATCCCAGGTCCGGTTGATGCCGACGCGCAGGCCGACGGGATTGACTTTGTGACCCATTACTCGGCCTCCTTCTCAGCCGCGGCAGGCGCAGCACCAGCACCGGCGCCCTTACCCTTGGCCCGCTTGGCCTTGGGCTCCGCAGCCACTTCCTCAGTCTCGCGGACCACCACCGTGATCTGCGAGAACGGCTTCCTGATCGAGAAGCCACGGCCGCGGCCGCGCGCCGCGAAACGCTTCATGACCAGGTTCTTGCCGACATATGCCTCGGATACGATCAGCGCATTGACGTCGAGATCGTGGTTGTTCTCGGCATTGGCGACGGCGCTCATGACGCACTTCCGCACGTCCTGAGCGATCCGCTTCCGCGAGAACTCGAGATCCGCCAGCGCGCGATCGACCTTCTTGCCACGGATCAGACCCGCAACGAGATTCAGCTTCTGCGGCGAGACGCGAAGGTTCTTCGCGACCGCACGCGCCTCCTTGTCGGAGAGGCTCCGTTCCCGGCTCGGCTTGCCCATCACTTCCTCATCGATGCTTTCTTGTCACCGCCGTGGCTCTGGAACACGCGCGTGGGCGAGAACTCGCCAAATTTGTGCCCGATCATGTCCTCGGTGACGCTCACCGGGATATGCTTCTGGCCGTTGTAGACGCCGAACGTCAGCCCGACGAACTGGGGCAATATCGTCGAGCGACGGCTCCAGGTCCTGATGACCTCATTGCGGCCCGACGCACGCACCTTCTCCGCCTTCTTGAGGAGGTAGCCGTCGATAAACGGGCCTTTCCATACTGCGCGTGTCACTCTCGTATCTCCTCGATCGTCTGCCCGGCTTACTTGCTCTTCGAGCGGCTTCTGACGATGAACTTGTCCGTCTGCTTGTTCTTGCGGGTCTTGAAGCCCTTGGTCGGCTTGCCCCAAGGCGTCGCCCAGTGCTTACCGCCCTTGGTGCGGCCGCCGTTGGGATGATCGATCGGGTTCATGGCGATCGAGCGCACGGTCGGACGGATGCCCTTCCAGCGCGAGCGCCCGGCCTTGCCGATCACCTCGTTGGTGTGATCCGGGTTCGAGACGGCGCCGACCGATGCCATGCATTCAGCCCGCACCTTGCGCGTCTCGCCCGAGTTGAGCTTCAGGATCGCCCAGCCGGAATCGCGCCCCACGAGTTGCACAAACGCCCCAGCCGAGCGGGCGATCTGACCGCCGGCACCGGGCTTCAGCTCCACGTTGTGCACGATGGTCCCGATCGGCATCGACGACAGCGGCATGGCGTTGCCGGGCTTCACGTCGACCTTCTCGCCCGAGACCACGGAGTCGCCCACGGCCAAGCGCTGCGGCGCCAGGATATAGGAGAGATGGCCGTCCGCGTATTTGATCAGCGCGATGAACGCCGTGCGGTTGGGATCATACTCGAGCCGCTCGACCGTCGCCGCGATGTCGTGCTTCCGACGACGGAAGTCGATCAGGCGGTAGGACTTCTTGTGCCCGCCGCCGATGTGGCGCGTGGTGATGCGGCCGTCGTTGTTGCGACCGCCGGTCTTGTGCCGGCCTTCGGTCAGCATCTTGATCGGCGCGCCCTTCCAGAGCTGCGCGCGGTCGACCTGAACGAGCTGCCGGAGACCCGGGGATGTCGGACGGTATGTCTTCAATGACATTGTGGATCTCCCTTAAAGGCCCGTCGTGACGTCAATCGTTTGGCCTTCCTCGAGCGTCACGATGGCCTTCTTGACATCGCTCTGGCGTCCGCGAATGCCGCGGAAGATCTTCCGCTTGCCCTTGCGCACGAGCGTGTTCACAGCCTTGACCTTGACGTCAAAGAGACTTTCGACAGCGGCCTTGATATCGGTCTTGGTGGCACCCTGGGCGACCTTGAAGATCACCTGGTTCGCCTCCGAGACCTGCGTGGCCTTCTCCGTGATGACCGGAGCGAGGATCACATCGTAGTGCTTCAGCTTGACCATCACTTCGCCTCCGCGACTTTGGCCTTCACATCGGCGAAGCGAACATCGAGCGCTTCGACAGCGGCCTTGGTCAGCACGAGCTTCTCGCGACGCAGGATGTCAAAGACGTTGATGCCGGCGATCGGCAGCACGTCGATGTGCGGAATATTGCGCGCGGCGCGAGCGAAGGCGTCGTCGAGGGCGGCGCCGTCGATGATCAGCGCGCTCTTCCAGCCAAGGGTCGCAAACTGCTTCTTCAGCGGACCGGTCTTGCCGTTTTCGGAGCGCGCCTCGGACAGCACGACGATCTCGCCGGCCTTGGCTTTTGCCGAAAGCGCATGACGCAGCGCCAGAGCGCGCACCTTCTTCGGCAGGTCGATGGCATGGCTCCGCGGCTTCGGCCCGAACGCCTTGCCGCCGCCCCGCCACTGCGGCACGGACTTGTCCCGATGGCGAGCACCGCCCGTGCCCTTCTGCTTGTACATCTTCCGGCCGGTGACCGAAACCTGTGAGCGGTCTTGCGTCGCGTGCGTGCCGGCCATGCGCTTCAGCTGCTGCCAGCGCACCATGCGATGCAGAATGTCCTTACGCGGCTCAAGCCCGAAGATGGCATCGGCGAGCTCAATCTCGCCGGCCTCTTTGGCCTCGAGCGTGGTGACGGTGGCTTTCATCACGCCTTCTCCCTATTGGCCGGCTTGAAGGCGCCGGGGGCCGGCGCATCAGCGTGAGGCTTCTTCTTCACCGCATCGCGCACGATCACCCAGCCGCCCTTGGAACCGGGAACAGCGCCGCGGATCATCAGCAGGCCGCGCTCGGCATCCGTCTTGACGATGACGAGGTTCTGCGTCGTTACGCGCTCGTCACCAAGATGGCCGGCCATCTTCTTGCCCTTGAACACCTTGCCGGGGTCCTGGCGCTGACCGGTCGAGCCGTGGGAGCGGTGGACGATCGAAACGCCGTGAGACGCGTTCATGCCGCCGAAGTTCCAGCGCTTCATGACGCCCTGGAATCCCTTGCCCTGGCTCGTGCCCGTCACGTCGACGAACTGGCCCGGGACGAAATGGTCGGCGGTGATCTCGGCGCCGACCTCGATCAGGTTGTCGGGGCTGACGCGGAACTCGGCAAGCTTGCGCTTCGGCTCGACGCTGGCGACAGCAAACGTCCCGCGCTCCGACTTGGTCAGGCGCGAGGGCTTCCTGGTGCCTGCGCCAACCTGGATCGCAGTGTAGCCATGCTTGTCGGCCGTGCGCTGCGCCAGCACCTGCAGCTTCTCCAGCTTCAGGACCGTCACAGGAATGTGCTCGCCCGCTTCGGTGAAGATGCGGGTCATGCCGACTTTCTGTGCAATCACTCCGGAACGCATGTCTCGCATTCCTTCCTTCATCATTCGCCGCCTAGGGATGAAACCGCCCGGCGCGGCATCCTCTAGAGCTTGATTTCCACATCCACGCCCGCGGCCAGGTCGAGCTTCATCAGCGCATCGACCGTTTGCGGAGTGGGATCCACGATATCCAACATGCGCTTGTGGGTGCGCATCTCGAACTGCTCGCGGCTCTTCTTATCGACGTGCGGAGAGCGGTTGACGGTGAAACGCTCGATGCGAGTCGGCAACGGGATCGGACCCCGCACCTCCGCGCCGGTGCGCTTCGCCGTGTTCACGATCTCACGCGTCGACGCATCGAGAATTCGATGATCGAACGCCTTGAGACGGATGCGGATGTTCTGGCCGTTCATTATCCTGACCCGCTAAATGAGGAGAAGCGCCCTTCGCTCGGCGTTGCCGCCGGCCTCACGAGCGCCTCTCTTCTTTCCTTGTTACTCTACGATCTTCGTGACGACGCCAGCGCCGACCGTACGGCCGCCCTCGCGGATGGCGAAGCGGACCTTCTCCTCCATGGCGATCGGCGAGACGAGCTCGACTTCGACCGCAATGTTGTCGCCCGGCATCACCATCTCAGTGCCCTCCGGCAGCGTCACGACGCCGGTGACGTCGGTCGTGCGGAAGTAGAACTGAGGACGGTAGTTGGAGAAGAACGGCGTGTGACGGCCACCTTCCTCCTTGGTGAGGATGTACGCCTCAGCCTTGAACTTCTTGTGCGGCTTCACGGAGCCTGGCTTCGCGAGCACCTGGCCGCGCTCCACCGAATCCTTATCGATGCCGCGCAGGAGGCAGCCGACGTTGTCGCCAGCCTCGCCCTGGTCGAGCAGCTTGCGGAACATCTCGACGCCGGTGACGACGCACTTCTGCGTGTCGCGGATGCCGACGATCTCCACTTCCTCGCCGACCTTCACAACGCCGCGCTCAATACGGCCGGTGACGACGGTGCCGCGGCCCGAAATCGAGAACACGTCTTCGATCGGCATCAGGAAGGGCTGATCCTTCGGACGGTCGGGGAGCGGGATGTAGGTGTCGAGAGCGTCGTAGAGACGGATGATCGCCTCGTCGGCCAGCTCGCCCTTCTCGCCGTTCAGAGCCTTGATGGCAGCGCCGCGGATGACGGGCGTGTCGTCGCCCGGGAACTGGTACTTCGAAAGGAGCTCGCGCACCTCCATCTCGACGAGATCGAGAAGCTCGGGATCATCGACGATGTCGCACTTGTTGAGGAACACGACGATGCGCGGAACGCCGACTTGGCGGGCGAGCAGGATGTGCTCACGCGTCTGCGGCATCGGGCCGTCAACAGCCGACACGACGAGGATCGCGCCGTCCATCTGTGCGGCGCCGGTGATCATGTTCTTCACGTAGTCGGCGTGACCCGGGCAGTCGACGTGCGCATAGTGACGGTTCTCCGTCGCGTACTCGACGTGCGAGGTGGCGATCGTGAGAATCTTCGTCGGGTCGCGGCGGCCCTGGCTCTCGGATGCCTTGGCGACGTTGTCGTAGCTGATTGCGGTCGACGTCCAGCCGCGATCGAAAGAGACCTTCGTCAGAGCTGCGGTCAGGGTGGTCTTGCCGTGGTCGACGTGACCAATGGTGCCGACGTTGCAGTGCGGCTTCGTGCGCTCGAATTTCGCTTTGGCCATCGTTGGCTCTCCTTAACTCGTTCGTTCAATTCCTGCCGGTGGAACCGGATTTTTTCGCCTCAGCCGGGGCACCCGGCTCAGGCATATTTCGCCTTCACCTCGTCCGCCACGTTGCGCGGCACTTCTGCATAGTGCGCGAACTGCATCGTGTAGGACGCACGCCCAGTCGACATCGACCGGAGCTGGCTGACATAGCCGAACATGTTGGCCAGCGGAACGAAAGCCCGGATCACGGTCGCGTTGCCGCGCATCTCCTGGGTGCGGATCTGACCGCGCCGTGAGTTGATGTCACCGATGATCGAGCCGACGAAATCGCCCGGCGTCACCACCTCGACGTCCATGATGGGCTCGAGGATCTTGATGCCACCCTTGTCGCAGCCTTCCTTCATGGCTGCGCGGGAGGCGATCTCGAAGGCGATTGCAGACGAGTCCACCTCGTGGAAGCCGCCGTCGAACAGTGTCACCTTCATGTCGACGATCGGGAAGCCGATGAGCACACCGGAATCCCACACCGACTTGACGCCCTTCTCGACGCCCGGGATGTACTCGCGCGGAACCGCGCCACCCACGATCGTGCTTTCGAAGAGGTTGCCCTTACCGATCTCGTTCGGCTCGAGCCGGAGCTTCACGCGCGCGAACTGACCGGTGCCGCCGGTCTGCTTCTTGTGCGTGTAGTCAATCTCCGCCGGACGCGCCAGCGTCTCGCGATAGGCGACCTGCGGCTGACCGACGTTGGCATCGACGTGATAAGTCCGCTTCAGGACGTCGACCTTGATGTCGAGATGAAGCTCGCCCATGCCCTTCAGGATCGTCTCGCCGCTCTCCGGATCGATGGAGACGCGGAAGGATGGGTCCTCGACCGACATCGTGTTGAGCGCGATCGCCATCTTCTCCTGGTCGGCCTTGGTCTTGGGCTCGATCTTGAGATTGATGACCGGCTCGGGGAACTCCATCCGCTCGAGGATCACGGGATGCGCCGGGTCGCACAGCGTCTCGCCGGTGCGGGTGTCCTTGAGGCCCTGCAGCGCGACGATATCGCCAGCGAAGGCTTCCTTGATCTCCTCGCGGTCGGCGGCGTGCATGAGATACATGCGCCCCGCGCGCTCCTTCTTGTCACGCGAGGTGTTCGCGAGCGCCATGCCCTGCTCGAGCTTGCCCGAGTAGATGCGGCAGAAGGTGATCGAGCCCACGTGCTCGAAGCTCATGATCTTGAAGGCGATCAGCGACAGCGGCTCGCTATCCGACGGCTTGCGCAGAAGCTCGTTGCCGGTCTTCGGATCGATGCCCTTGTAGGCTTCGCGATCGCGCGGGCTCGGCAAGAAGTCCACGACGGCATCAAGCAGCGGCTGAATGCCCTTGTTCTTGAACGCCGAGCCACACAGCATCGGGTAGAAGGCGCCGGTGATCGTTCCCTTGCGGATCAGCTTGCGGAGCGTGTCAGCGTCGGGCTCCGTACCCTCTAGGTACGCTTCCATCGCCGCGTCGTCCATCTCGACCGCGGCCTCGATCATGAGGCCGCGCGTCTCGAGAGCCTTGTCGAGAAGATCCGCCGGGATCTCCTCTTCCTTCATCGTCGAGTCCTTGCCGTCGCCGTCCCAGACGATGGCCTTCATCTTGATCAGATCGATGACGCCGCGGAAGTTGGCTTCGGCACCGATCGGAATCTGCACGGGCACCGCACGCGCGCCGAGCTTCTCCTTGAGGTCAGCGACGCACATGAAGAAGTCAGCACCGGTCTTGTCCATCTTGTTGGAGAAGATGATGCGCGGCACGTTGTACTTGTCGCCCTGGCGCCAGACGGTCTCGGTCTGCGGCTCGACGCCCTGGTTCGAGTCCAGCACGCACACAGCGCCGTCGAGCACACGCAGCGAGCGCTCGACCTCAATCGTGAAATCGACGTGACCCGGCGTATCGATGATGTTGAGGCGATGCCTCTTGTTGTTCCGATCCACCCAGAAGCAGGTCGTCGCCGCGGACGTGATCGTGATGCCGCGCTCGGCCTCCTGATCCATGAAGTCCATCGTGGCAGCGCCATCATGCGTCTCGCCCATCTTGTAGGATCGGCCAGTGAAAAAGAGGATTCGCTCGCTCGTCGTGGTCTTCCCGGCATCAATGTGAGCCATGATGCCGAAGTTGCGATAATCCTCGATGGGGTATTGGCGGGCCATGCGCGTGCCTCAGAGCTTTCCCTTTGAGCCTCGGTTGCCGTCTGGCAACCCTTCGGCTTACCAGCGGTAGTGGGAGAACGCCCGGTTGGCGTCCGCCATCTTATGTGTGTCTTCGCGCTTCTTGACGGCCGTGCCGCGATTGGCAGCAGCGTCCAACAGCTCGCCCGACAGACGCTCGACCATCGTGTTCTCGTTGCGCGAACGCGCCGCCGCGATGATCCAGCGGATCGCGAGCGCCTGGCGGCGCTCCGAGCGAACCTCGACCGGGACCTGGTAGGTCGCACCGCCGACGCGCCGCGAGCGAACCTCGACAGCCGGCATGACGTTATCGAGCGCCTGATGGAACATGGCCATCGGGTCCGACTTCGCCTTCTGCTCCATGCGCTCGAGCGCGCCATACACGATGCGCTCGGCGACGGACTTCTTGCCGTCCGACATGACAGCGTTCATGAACTTGGTCAGCACCAGATCCGCATACTTCGGATCGGGATTGACCTCGCGCTTCTCTGCACTGTGACGACGGGACATGTGTCCTGGTCCTTCGCTTCGATCTTGCCTTCCGGCTCACTCCCGGGCGAGCCGCTTTGGAACTTTAGAGATCCCGGATCCTTCCGCTCCCAAGCGGCTCGTCCGGGATACCTCTCGCGAGAGAGACCTACTTCGGCCTCTTCGCTCCGTACTTCGAACGACGCTGCTTGCGGTTCGCGACACCCTGGGTGTCGAGCACGCCGCGCAGAATATGATAACGAACGCCGGGCAAGTCCTTGACGCGGCCGCCGCGGATCAGGACCACCGAGTGCTCCTGAAGGTTATGGCCTTCGCCCGGAATGTACCCGATCACCTCGTGGCCGTTGGTCAGGCGGATCTTGGCCACCTTGCGAAGCGCCGAGTTCGGCTTCTTCGGCGTCGTGGTGTAGACGCGCGTGCAGACACCGCGCTTCTGCGGGCACCCTTCCATGTGGCGCGACTTCTCGCGGTAGACCTTCGGGCTCCGGGGTTTCCGGATGAGCTGTTGTATCGTCGGCATCAAGCGCCCCGTTTCTCGTTCGGCTCCAGACCGTGCTCTGGATCGTTCTGGCGCCGCGCGTCCGAGGGATGAGCGCATGCACCACGCGAAACCTGCCGAGCCCCGGAGACCCGGAAGCCTGGCACGGAAAAAACCAGAGGATCATCGACTTGCCCTTCGGCTCGCCGGCGATCTTGGTCCGAAAATGTCCTCTGCTTTAGGGACGGCAGCGTTTAGGCTGGAGCGCAGGAGCGCAAAGATGGCCTACCACCTACCGTGAGAGTGGCGTTCGTATAACCATTTGTGGATTCCCGGTCAACACCTTGCGGGCATACTTTTCGCGTGTCATGGCCGCGGTGGGACATAGTAGGCGATAATCGGCGGGGTCCCCGGGGAAAATACGGGTGCTTTTCGCCCGAATACCGCCGTTTATCATAGGAATGTCGCTTTTTAAGCCGAGATCGTAAAATCGCGGGGTGGCTCGGTCGGCGAGGGTGCGACCGGCCTGATGTTTTGGTGTTTTCTCCGCTGGAGGGCGCCTTGCCTTCTAACCTCGACTCGGCCGCGCCTCGAGGCCTCCTTGGTGGCGTCCCGCGTGCCAGCCTGGAGCAGGGGGCCTTCCTACTTCTCGGATTTTTCCTTCTGGCCGCCGTTCCGGGCGGCTTGCTTTTCGGAGCTTGGGGAGTTGCTGCGGCTGCTTTCCTTACGGCCGCTGCCCCGCTGGCGGCTCTCCACCTGCCGCCGGAGGCCATGACCTCCCTCTACCGAGCCAAGCGCATTCCGCCAGACGGGACTCAGCTTTCGGACCTATTCGACGTTTTGTCGAAGCGGGCGAATCTGGCTCGGCGGCCGTGCCTCCACGTCGTTCCGAGCGCGACTCTCAGCGCCTTCGCTACGGGATCGCGAAAGCGCCCGGCCGTGGCCGTCACGGAAGGGCTGCTGCGCCGTCTCTCCCTCGCCGAGACGGCCGGCATCCTGGCGCACGAAGTGGCACATATCCGTCACGACGATTTGCCGCTCCTGGGCCTCGCGGACGTCCTCAGCCGGATGGTGCAAGTTCTCGGCTATGGAGCGCTCGCCCTCGCCCTCTTCAACGTGATGCAGATCACGACGGGCGAGGATGCGGCATCCTGGTGGGCAGTGCTGGTCCTCTATCTCGCGCCCGCGCTCTTCAGCCTGCTGCTACTCGCCCTTCCTCGAACACGAGAGTTCGAGGCCGACCGAACCGCGGTGGCGCTGACGGGCGACGCGCAGGCGCTGGCCTCGGCGCTTCGGCGCGTGGACACCTACACGGGTCATCTATGGGAAGATCTCATGCTGCCCGTGCCGGCACGGCGGGTTCCCTACCCATCTCTCCTGCGCTCACACCCAGAGGCCGAGCTCCGTATCCGCCAGCTCACCACCGCACCCGAGGCATCGCCGCACGCCCGGCCAAGCGGACCTCCCGTTCACGCCCCGCTCGTCATCGTAGAGGAACCGATGCTCTCGCTCGTGGGCTATGGACCCGGCACCATGCGCCCCCGCTATCGCTGGCCGGGCCTCTGGTTCTGAGCAGGAGGCCCGTGCCTGCCGCGAAGAGGCTTCGCCGCAAGGCTCGCTTGCGGATCAGGGACGCCCACGCACGCAAACGCGGGGCATCACGGCAGGAGGACTTGCCTCCGCGGCTGCTCACGCGTATCAGCCGAACATGGACCACGCTCCGACACCGGCGCCGCCGATGCCCCGCTCGACACTGAAGATCGAGGACATCCCCGATCTCGTGCGGCGCCTGCGCGCTGGCGAGCGGCGCGCGATCGCAGCCACCGTGACCGAGCTCGAAAAGCTTTCAGCCAGCGCGCCGCCGCTGCTCGAGGCGCTGCAGCCCTATCTCGGCAACGCGCTCGTGGTCGGCTTCACGGGGCCGCCAGGCGCAGGCAAATCGACGCTCGTCAACGCCGTCATCGCGCACGTCCGCAAGCAGGGCGGCACGGTCGGCGTGATTGCCGTCGATCCGTCGAGCCCGGTATCGGGCGGCGCCATTCTCGGCGACCGCATCCGCATGACGGCGGCGCTCGACGACGACGGTGTGTTCGTGCGCTCGTTGGCAAGCCGCGGCTATCTCGGCGGCCTCTCGCCCGCCGCGGTGCGTGTCATCGATGCGCTCGATGCCGCGGGCTTCGACCTGATTCTTCTCGAGACCGTCGGCACCGGACAGAGCGAAATCGACGTGGCGGAGGTCGCGGACGTGCGCGTGGTGATCTCGGCGCCCGGCCTCGGCGACGACATCCAGGCGATGAAGTCGGGCCTCCTCGAGATTGCCGACATCCTGCTCGTCAACAAAGGCGATCGGGAGGGCGCCGAGCTTACGCTGCAACAGCTCATGGGCGCGCTCTCGATCCGATCGCTGCGCACGCCCGTGCCGGTGCTCAAGACGACAGCGACAACCGGCGAGGGTGTGGCGGAGCTCGTCGAGACCATCCGCGAGGTCGGAGCGCGGGGCGCTCCGGCAGGGCCCATGGCGCGACGCCGGCGGCGGGCTCGCTATCTCATCGCGCGCGCCGCGGCGGACGTGGTGGCCCGGCGCATCAAGGACGACAGCGGCCGCGAAATCGACGGCCTCGCCGACGAGGTGCTGTCCGGGCGCACGAGCCCCGACGCGGCCGCCCACAAGCTCCTGTCGAGCTGAACTCGCCATAGCCGCGGCAAGCGGCTCTCGGACAAAGCTCCGGTGCGTGATCGCGCTCTATTCGCGAAAGCGGTTCGTGATCGGATAGCGGCGGTCACGGCCGAAGCTGCGGCTCGAGATCTTGACGCCAGGAGCCGCTTGCCGCCGCTTGTACTCGGCCGCGTACAGCAGCCGCTCGACCTTACGCACGGTCTCGGGATCATGGCCGCGGGCGATCACGTCGGCCACTCGCATTTCCTGCTCGACGAGGCAGACGAGGATGTCGTCGAGCACCTCGTAGGGAGGCAGGCTGTCCTGATCCGTCTGATTCTCGCGCAACTCGGCGGACGGCGGGCGGGTGATGACATGCTCGGGGACGACCTCGCCCGATGGCCCCAACGCGCCCTCTGGAACGGCGGTGTTGCGCCAGCGCGAGAGCCGATAGATCTCGAGCTTGTAGAGATCCTTCACCGGATTGAAGCCGCCGTTCATGTCGCCGTAGAGCGTGGCGTAGCCGACGCTCATCTCGCTCTTGTTGCCGGTGGTCAGCACCATGGCGCCGAACTTGTTGGATATGGCCATGACGATGACGCCACGGGCGCGGCTTTGAATGTTCTCCTCCGTGATGTCGTGCGGCCGGTTCGCGAACAGGCCCGACAGTGCGTTCGAGAAGGCGTCCACCACCGGCTCGATCGGCACCGTATCAAGATGAATGCCGAGCGCATCAGCGCAAGCGATCGCGTCGGCGATGCTCTGGCTCGACGTGAAGCGATACGGCATCATGATTGCGTGCACGCGCGCGGGGCCCAGCGCGTCGACGGCCATCGCAGCGACCAGGGCGCTATCCACGCCGCCCGAAAGGCCCAGCACGACGCCGGGGAATTTATTCTTCTCGACATAGTCGCGCAGTCCGAGCACGCAGGCCTGATAGGCGGCCGCGTCGCCTTCGGGAAGACGATGCAAAGCGCCTTCGTCCCGGGCGCATACCCAGCCCGCGTCCGTCTTCTGCCATTCGGTGATGGCGACATGCTCCTCCCAGGCGGGGAGCTGGACCGCGAGGCTGTGGTCAGCATTGAGCACGAAGGACGCGCCGTCGAAGACCAACTCGTCCTGCCCCCCTATCTGGTTGACGTAGGCGAGCGGCAGCCCCGTCTCTGTGACGCGCGCCACCGCGACGTTCATGCGCAGGTCCGGCTTCTTCCAATCGAAGGGCGAGCCGTTGGGCACGACCAGAATCTCGGCCCCGCACTCGGCCAGGCACTCGGCCACCTCGTCCTTCCAGATGTCCTCGCAGATCGGCACGCCAATGCGCACGCCGCGGACCGATACCGGGCTCGCGAGATCGCCCGGCGAGAAAACGCGCTTCTCGTCGAACTCGCCGTAGTTCGGCAGATCGACCTTAAAGCGAACGGCGGCGACGCTGCCGCCATCGAGAAGCACCATGGCGTTGTACACGCTGCCGCGCTCCGGCCAGACGGTGCCGACGAGCACCGCCGGCCCGGGGCCTAAGCGCGCCGCCAACGCTTCCACATGCTCGCGCGCCGCCATCTGGAAGGCGGGCTTCAGCACCAGGTCCTCCGGCGGGTAGCCGGTGAGGAACAACTCCGGAAATACGATCAGGTCGGCGCCACGCGCTGCCGCTTCCGCGCGGGCGTCGAGCAGCTTCTGCCCGTTGCCGGCAAGGTCGCCGACGACAGGGTTCAGCTGGGCCAGGGCAATCTTCAGTGAGGTCGGCTCGACGGGAGCCTCGGGGGCGGTGCTGCTCATGAGCGACATGTACGGCCCCGTGCCGTCGCGGTCCAGCGGCAAGCGGCCGCGCGCAGTATCACGCGCAGGGGAGACGGGTTAGGATCCATCTCTCCGCCCTCCCCTCATCCGACATCCCATGCTTGCCATCCTCTCGATCATCGCACCGGTGTTTGCGCTCGTTGCAAGCGGCTACGTCGCCCGACGCGCCGGCGTCATCGGTGTTACGGCCATGTCGGAGCTCAACCGGTTCGTCGTCTATCTGGCGCTGCCTGCCCTCCTCTTCGACGTCATGGCGCATGCAAAACCGAGCGAGCTCATGCAGCCCGGCTTCATCGCCGCGTTCGGGCTCGCCTGCGGGGTGGTGTTCTACGGCGTGGTCGGCGTCCGCCTGCTGGCCGGGCGGAGCGTCGCGTCCGCGAGCATCGATGGCCTGCTAGGCTCCTACGCCAACACGGCCTACATGGGCTTTCCCGTGTTGCTGATGCTGTTTGGCAACGACAGCCTGGTGCCAGTGACCATCGCATCCATCATCACGGTCTGCGTGCTCTTCGCCTCCGCCATCGTGCTGATCGAGATCGCGAGCCATGGCGCCCACCGGCCTGCAGCGCTCGCCTCAAAGGTCGTCGCTTCGCTCGCCCGAAACCCGCTTCTGGTCGCGCCGCTGCTCGGCATGCTCTACGGGGCAACCGGCCTTGCCGTTCCGGGACCCGCGGAAACCTATCTCAAGCTCCTGGGCGGCGCCGCGAGCCCGCTCGCGCTCGTGGTCATCGGCCTCTTCCTTGCCGAGCCGCGCCGCGTGGCCTCCCAGGACGTGCACGCCTCGGCCGCACTGGCAGGCGTGAAGCTCATCGTGCAGCCGGCCCTCACGTGGGGACTCACCGTGCTATTCTCTGTGCCGCCGCGCCTCGCGGCCATGGCCATCCTGCTGGCGGCTATGCCGACCGGAACCGGCCCGTTCATGCTGGCCGAATTCTACAAGCTGCCGGCGGTCGTGACGTCGGCCGTCATCCTCGTCTCGACGCTCGGCACGCTGGTGACCTTGCCGCTTCTTCTGCTGGCGCTCGGCGTGGGGGCGCAACCTTAACAGTTGGACGCATCGCTTAACGGTGGAGCATCGCTTAAAGAACGGCTACCTAGAGCACGTTCGCAGCTATGGGAGCCGGATCGCGCTGCGTGAGCGCGCTTCAAGTCTTTGTTTGAGCGTCTGATTCACGTCTTCAATGCGAGCGTCCCCAGGCTCGCGCGCCGTCTGCAAGGCAGCTCGCATCTCAAACGATCAGGTTCTACATCCCCTCGATGCCGTTTCCCCTCGCGTAGGACGGCACCTCTAAATTCAAGTGAGACTTCCCCATGCGCATCGACGCCATCACCATTGGCAACAACCCGCCCCAGGACATCAACGTCATCATCGAAGTCCCGGTCGGGGGCGAGCCAATCAAATACGAAATGGACAAAGCGTCCGGCACGCTGATCGTCGACCGCTTCCTCTACACGCCGATGCGCTATCCGGGTAACTACGGGTTCGTGCCCCATACCCTCTCGGACGACGGCGACCCGATCGACGTGCTCGTCTGCAATACGCGCACGATCATGCCCGGAGCCGTCATCAACTGCCGCCCGGTGGGCGTGCTGGTCATGGAGGATGAGAGCGGCGGCGACGAGAAGATTCTCGCGGTGCCGTCGGGCAAGGTCTCGCGGCGCTACGAGAAGGTGCTCTCGTATTCCGACCTGCCGGCGATCTCACTGCAGCAGATTGAGCATTTCTTCACGCACTACAAGGATCTCGAGCCCGGCAAGTGGGCCAAGATCGGCCACTGGGGCGACCGCGCCGAGGCGGAGCAACGGATCGAAGAGGCGATCCGGCGCGCCCGGAGCAAAGGCTAGCTCCGGCACACAGCCCGCCGGCCCGTCCGTGAGGCCGGCGAAGCTGCTCTTGCTTAGAGCCGTTCCGTGAGGGGACTCTGGGAACGGCTCAAAGTTTTGGTTTCTTCGCGCTTCTCGTTGGAAAACCCGCTCCCACTTCTCCGGAAGCATTCTAGCCGGCCAGGGCGGCCGCCGGCTGGAGGTGTGTGCCGCGCCCCTCACGCTCGAGCTTCATTCGCTCGGCCACCAAGAAGGCTAGCTCCAGCGACTGGTCGGCGTTGAGGCGGGGATCGCACTGCGTATGGTAGCGATCCAGAAGATCGGTTTCCGAGATCGCCGTGGCGCCTCCGGTGCACTCCGTCACGTTCTGCCCCGTCATCTCGACGTGGATGCCGCCCGCGTGCGTGCCTTCCGCGCGGTGCACGTCGAAGAACGCCTCCACCTCCTTCAGGATACGGTCGAAGGGGCGCGTCTTGTAGCCGTTGACCGCGCTGATGGTGTTACCGTGCATCGGATCGCATGCCCACACCACCGTGTGGCCGGCCTTCTTCACAGCGCGGATGAGCTTCGGCAGGTGCTGGCCCACCTTCTCGTGTCCGAACCGGCAGATCAGCGTGATCCGGCCCGCCTCGTCCTTCGGATTGAGAATATCGATCAGACGCAGCAAACCGTCCGGCTCGAGGGACGGGCCGCACTTGATGCCGATCGGATTCTTCACCCCGCGGCAGAACTCGACGTGCGCATGATCGGGCTGGCGCGTGCGATCGCCGATCCACAGCATGTGGCCGGACGTGGCGTACCAGTCGCCGCTCGTCGAATCGAGACGCGTCAGGGCCTGCTCATAGTTGAGCAGCAGCGCCTCGTGGCTGGTGTAGAAGCTCGTCGTGCGGAGTTGCGGCGTGTTCGCGCTCGTGATGCCGCAGGCGCGCATGAAGCCCAGCGTCTCGGCAATGCGGTCGGCGAGCTCCTGGTAGCGGTGACCCTGGGGGCTGTCCTTGACGAAGCCCATGTTCCACTGGTGCACCCGCTCGAGGTCAGCGTAGCCGCCCGTGGCGAAGGCCCGGATGAGGTTCAGCGTCGCCGCCGACTGGCGGTAGGCCTCAAGCTGGCGCTGCGGATCGGGGATGCGCGCTTCCGGCGTGAACTCGGGTCCGTTGATAATGTCGCCGCGGTACGAGGGCAGCTCTTCCCCGTTCTTCTTCTCGGTCGGCGAGGAGCGCGGCTTGGCGAACTGGCCCGCGATGCGGCCCACCTTCACGACGGGGCTGCCGCCGGCATAGGTCAGCACGACCGCCATCTGCAGGAAGACGCGGAAGAAATCGCGAATATTGTCGGCGCGGTGCTCGAGGAAGCTCTCGGCGCAGTCGCCGCCTTGCAGCATGAAGCCCTCGCCGCGGGCCACCTCGCCGAGCGCCTTCTTCAGCTCACGCGCTTCGCCTGCAAAAACGAGAGGCGGAAACGCGGCCAAGCGTGCCTCGACGCCGTTCAGCGCCGCCTGATCCGGGTAATCGGGGACCTGGACGATCGGAAGCGAGCGCCAGCTTTCGGGTGACCAGGTTGCAGGCATGTCGTCAAATTCTCCACGTTAGGCGCCGGCAGTTGCTTCGGGCCGGCTGCCCTTCACTCTCTGCAGGATATGCAAATTTTATTGCGCCTTATAGGCCCTGATCGCTCAAATTGCGAGCGACACCGCAGACACGCCGCCAACTGAGGTGCGGTTCGACGAGGAGCAGATAGTGCCGTCATGCCCGGGCGCCAATCAGACGGCGCGAGCAAGGGCTTGCGGCAAAGCCGCACATTGGCTCCGCGCGACGAAAGCGATCGCGCCGGCCCCCAAGACGAAGGCCACCAATGCGGCGCGGCGACCCGCAGGGAGACCGTTCCAAAAAATGAGGAAAGCGGCCGGTCACCGGCCGCTTTCCGTCTGTCTTCCAAGATCAATCGAGGTTCGCCGCTACTCCGCAACGCGCCGGCGGCGGCGGGCCACCCCGCCCGCCTCGACGCCGCCGGGAGCCGCCAGCGCCCGCTCGGCCTCGCTGCGCGCCCGCTCCTTGCTGATCAGCTCGTCCCGCTTGGCCGCAATGCGGCGCAGGCCGCGGAGCATGCCGCCCGTGCCGGCCGGGATCAGACGGCCGACAATCACGTTCTCCTTGAGACCCTCGAGCGTGTCGCTCTTGCCGACAACCGCGGCATCGGTGAGCACGCGCGTGGTCTCCTGGAAGGAGGCCGCGGAGATGAACGAGCGGGTCTGCAGCGACGCCTTGGTGATGCCGAGCAGAACCGGTGTCGCGGAGGCCGGGCGCTTGCCCGCCTTCTCGACCTTGGCGTTGACCTCATCGAACTCGATGCGGTCGATCTGCTCGCCCTTAATGAAGTCGGTCTCGCCGGTGTCGGTGATCTCGACCTTCTGGAGCATCTGGCGGACGATGACCTCAATGTGCTTGTCGTTGATGGTCACGCCCTGGAGACGATAGACGTCCTGGATCTCGTTGATCAGGTAGTTGGCGAGCTCCTCGACGCCCTTGATGGCCAGAATGTCGTGCGGCGCCGGATTGCCGTCGTAGATGTAATCGCCGCGATCGACCCGGTCGCCAGGCTGGACAGCCAGGCTCTTGCCGCGCGGGATCAGATACTCGACGGGCTCCGCATTCTCGTCATCCGGCCGGATGCTGACGCGCTGCTTGTTCTTGTAGTCCTTGCCGAACTCCACCGTGCCGGAAACCTCGGCGATGATGGCGTGATCCTTCGGACGGCGCGCCTCGAAGAGTTCCGCCACGCGCGGCAGACCGCCCGTGATGTCGCTCTGCTTGGCCGTCGCCAGCGGAACGCGGGCGATGACGTCGCCGGCCTGGACCTCCTGGCCGGGCTCGACCGAGAGAATGGCGTCCACCGACAGCAGGTAGCGGGCATCGCCGCCACGGGCCACCTTCACGTGCTGGCCCTTGGCGTCCTTGATGACGATCGCCGGCTTCAACTCGGCGCCGCGCGGCGTCGCACGCCAATCGACGATGACGCGGTTGGTGGTGCCCTTCACCTCGTCCGTCTGCTCGCGCACGGAGACGCCCTCGATCAGGTCCTCGAACTCGATCTTGCCCGAGCCCTCGGTGATGATCGGGCGGGTGTAGGGATCCCATTGGGCAAGGCGCGTGCCGCGCTTCACCTCGTCGCCCTCGTCGACGTGCAGACGGGCGCCGTACTGGATCTTGTGCGTCGCAAGCTCCTTGCCCGACTGATCGACGATTCCGATCGACATGGTACGGCCCATGGCGACGAGGCGGCCCTGGCCATCCTTGACGACCGAGCGGTTCTTGATCCTTACGCTGCCGTTGAAGTTGCTTTCGATGAACGACTGATCAACGACGTTCGCCGTGCCGCCGATGTGGAACGTGCGCATGGTGAGCTGCGTGCCCGGCTCGCCGATCGACTGAGCGGCGATGACACCGACGGCTTCGCCGATGTTGACGGGCGTGCCGCGCGCGAGGTCGCGGCCGTAGCAACTGGCGCAGACGCCGGTCACGGTCTCGCACGTCAGCACCGAGCGGATCCGCACCTCCTGCACCTGCGCCTGCTCGATGGCATCGGAATGACGCTCCTCGATCAGCTCGCCCGCCTTGACCAGGACGATCTCCTCGCCGTCCGGACCCGGTGCCGTGACGTCCTCTGCCGCGGTCCGGCCAAGCACACGGGCGCCGAGCGACACGATCACCTGGCCGGCGTCGACCACCGCCTGCACCTTGATGCCGCGATCGGTGCCGCAGTCCTCCTCGGTGATGATGCTGTCCTGAGCGACGTCCACGAGACGGCGCGTCAGGTAGCCGGAGTTGGCGGTCTTGAGCGCCGTATCGGCAAGGCCCTTACGGGCGCCGTGCGTCGAGTTGAAGTACTCGAGAACCGACAGGCCTTCCTTGAAGTTCGAGATGATCGGCGTCTCGATGATCTCGCCCGAGGGCTTGGTCATGAGGCCGCGCATGCCGGCGAGCTGCTTCATCTGCGCCGGCGAGCCGCGCGCACCCGAATGGCTCATCATGTAGATGGAGTTGATCTGCATCTCCCGCCCCGCAGCATCCTTCGGGTTGGTCGAAATGCGATCCATCATCTCCTTGGCGATCTGGTCGGTGCACTTCGACCAGGCGTCCACGACCTTGTTGTACTTCTCGAGCTGCGTGATGAGGCCGTCGTTGTACTGCTGCTCGAACTCGCGCACCATCTCGGTCGTTTCGTGCACGATCTTCGACTTCGTGTCGGGGATCACCATGTCGTCCTTGCCGAACGAGATGCCGGCCTTAAACGCATGGTGGAAGCCGAGCGACATGATGCGGTCGCAGAAGATCACCGTCTCCTTCTGGCCGCAGTTGCGGTAGACGGCGTCGATCATGGCCGAGATGGCCTTCTTCGTCAGAAGCTGGTTGACGAGCGCGTACTTCACACCCGGCATCTTCGGCAGCACCTCGCCCAGGATCATGCGGCCGGGCGTCGTTTCGACCAGCTCCACGACCTCCTCGCCGTTCTGGTCAACCGACCGGAACCGCGCCTTGATCTTGGAGTGGAGCGTGACGGCGCCCGCCTCGAGCCCGTGGCGGATCTCGCCCACGGACGAGAACACGGATCCTTCGCCGGGCTCGTTGTCGCGCACGATCGACAGGTAGTAGAGGCCGAGCACGATATCCTGCGACGGCACGATGATCGGCTGGCCGTTAGCGGGATGCAGAATGTTGTTCGTGCTCATCATCAGCACGCGGGCTTCAAGCTGCGCCTCGAGCGACAGCGGCACGTGCACGGCCATCTGGTCGCCGTCGAAGTCGGCGTTGAAGGCGGCGCAGACCAGCGGGTGAAGCTGAATGGCCTTGCCCTCGATCAGCGTCGGCTCGAACGCCTGAATGCCGAGGCGGTGCAGGGTCGGCGCGCGGTTCAGCATCACCGGATGCTCGCGAATGACCTCGTCGAGCACGTCCCAAACCTCGGGACGCTCCTTCTCGACGAGCTTCTTCGCCTGCTTCACGGTTGCCGCCTGGCCGAGCGTCTGCAGGCGCGCGTAGATGAACGGCTTGAACAGCTCGAGCGCCATCTTCTTCGGCAGGCCGCACTGATGCAGCTTGAGCTCCGGACCGACCACGATGACCGAGCGGCCCGAGTAGTCGACGCGCTTGCCGAGCAGGTTCTGGCGGAAACGGCCCTGCTTGCCCTTCAGCATGTCGGCGAGCGACTTCAGCGGGCGCTTGTTGGCGCCTGTGATGACGCGGCCGCGGCGGCCGTTGTCGAACAGCGCATCCACCGATTCCTGAAGCATGCGCTTCTCGTTGCGGATGATGATGTCCGGCGCACGCAGCTCCATCAGCCGCTTCAGGCGGTTGTTACGGTTGATGACACGGCGATAGAGGTCGTTCAGGTCGGAAGTCGCAAAGCGGCCGCCATCGAGCGGCACCAGCGGGCGCAACTCGGGCGGGATGACCGGCACGACGGTCATGATCATCCACTCGGGACGGTTGCCGCTCTCGATGAAGCTCTCGATGACCTTCAGCCGCTTGCCGAGCTTCTTGGGCTTCAGCTCGGTCGTCGCCTCGGCGATCTCCTGGCGCAGATCATCGCTGATCTTACCCAGATCCATGCCGATCAGCAGGTCGCGGATGGCCTCTGCGCCGATGCCGGCCGTAAAGCTGTCCGCGCCGTGCTCCTCGATGGCCTGGTTGTACTGCTCCTCGGTGAGGAGCTGCTTCTCCTTGAACGGGGAGATGCCCGGCTCGGTGACGATGTAGTTCTCGAAATAGAGTACGCGCTCGAGATCCTTCAGCGTCATATCGAGCAGAAGGCCGATGCGCGAAGGCAGCGACTTCAGGAACCAGATGTGGGCGACGGGGGCGGCGAGCTCGATGTGACCCATGCGCTCGCGGCGCACCTTGGCGAGCGTCACCTCGACGCCGCACTTCTCACAAATGAGCCCCTTGTACTTCATGCGCTTGTACTTGCCGCACAAGCACTCGTAATCCTTGATCGGTCCGAAGATACGGGCGCAGAAGAGACCATCCCGCTCCGGCTTGAAGGTGCGGTAGTTGATCGTCTCCGGCTTCTTGATCTCGCCGAAGGACCAGGAGTGAATGTCCTCGGGCGACGCAATCGAGATCTTGATCTCGTCGAACGTCGGAACCGCCTGCTGGGTCTTGAAGAGGTTGGTGATCTCGTTCATCGGCTCTCTCCCGGGGGACGCTCAGGGCGGCGTCCCAAGAATTTCGTCGCATGTCCCCTCCCCGTCTCGGCGGAGCCAGGCTCCGCTTACGGGGAAGGGTTAAGGGTGGGGGAAGCCCGACAAACTGCGGTTCCGGATTCCCCCCTCCCCGGCCCTCCCCGCAAGGGGAGGGAAAGAGAGGTCGCGGCCTCTCGCTATTCGGCGGCGGCAGGCGGCAGACGCGGCTGATCCCCAGCCGGCTCCGCAGCCTCCTCCTCGAGCGTCGGCGCCTCGGAGTTGATCAGCTCGACGTTCAAGCCAAGCGCACGCATCTCCTTGACCAGCACGTTGAAGCTCTCCGGCACGCCGGCCTCGAACGCGTCGTCACCACGCACGATCGCCTCATACACCTTCGTGCGGCCGGCAACGTCGTCCGACTTCACCGTCAGCATCTCCTGGAGCGTGTAAGCGGCGCCGTAGGCTTCGAGCGCCCACACCTCCATTTCACCGAAGCGCTGACCGCCGAACTGCGCCTTGCCGCCCAGCGGCTGCTGGGTGACCAGCGAGTACGGGCCGATCGAGCGGGCGTGGATCTTGTCGTCCACAAGGTGGTGCAGCTTGAGCACGTACTTGTAGCCCACCGTCACCTTGCGATCGAACGCCTCGCCCGTGCGGCCGTCATAGAGCGTCACCTGGCCCGAGCTGTCGAAGCCCGCTGCATCCAGCATCCCGACGATGTCGGCTTCCTTGGCGCCGTCGAAGACCGGCGTCGCAATCGGCACACCCTTGGTGAGCTTCTCGGCGGCGGAGGCGAGATCCTCGTTCTTGACCGTCGGCTTGATGACGTCCTTCCCGTAGATCTTCTCCATCTCCTGGCGAAGCTGGTCGGCCCGGCCGGATGCGTGGAACTCCTGCAGCGCCTCGTCGATGATGCGCCCGAGGCCACGGCAGGCCCAGCCGAGATGCGTCTCCAGAATCTGGCCGACGTTCATGCGGCTCGGCACGCCGAGGGGGTTGAGAACCACATCGACGTGCGTGCCGTCCTCGAGGAACGGCATGTCCTCGCACGGCACGATGAGCGAGACGACGCCCTTGTTGCCGTGACGGCCGGCCATCTTATCGCCCGGCTGGATCTTGCGCTTCACCGCCACGAAGACCTTGACCATCTTCATGACGCCCGGCGGCATCTCATCGCCGCGCTGCAGCTTGTCGACCTTGTCCACGAAGCGGCGCTCGAGGCTCTTCTTGGCCTCCTCGTACTGCTTGTGGATGGCTTCGACTTCGGCCTGCGCCTTCTCGTCCTTGAGGCCGATTTCCCACCACTGGCTGCGCGGGATGTCGGTCAGGATCTCGTCGTTGAGCTCGGTGCCCTTGCGTGCACCGCGCGGGCCCTTCGAGACCTCCTTGCCGAGAAGCGAGTCCTTCAAGCGCGCATAGACGTTGCGGTCGAGGATCTGCAGCTCGTCGTCGCGGTCCTTGGCGAGACGCTCGATCTCCTCGCGCTCGATCGCCATGGCGCGCTCGTCCTTGTCGACGCCGTGACGGTTGAAGACGCGAACCTCGACCACCGTGCCGGTGACGCCCGGCGGCAGACGCAGCGAGGTGTCGCGCACATCGGAGGCCTTCTCGCCGAAGATGGCGCGAAGCAGCTTCTCCTCCGGCGTCATCGGGCTCTCGCCCTTCGGCGTGATCTTGCCGACCAGGATGTCGCCCGGATGCACCTCGGCACCGATATAGACGATGCCTGCCTCATCGAGATTCTTCAACGCCTCTTCCGAGACGTTGGGAATGTCGCGCGTGATCTCCTCCGGGCCCAGCTTGGTGTCGCGAGCCATGACCTCGAATTCCTCGATGTGGATCGAGGTGAACACGTCGTCGGAGACGACGCGCTCGGACATCAGGATCGAGTCCTCGAAGTTGTAGCCCATCCACGGCATGAACGCGACGAGCACGTTCTTGCCGAGAGCCAGATCGCCGAGGTCGGTCGACGGGCCGTCGGCGATGATCTCGCCGGCCTCGACGCGGTCGCCCACATTGATCAGCGGGCGCTGGTTGATACAGGTGTTCTGGTTCGAGCGCTGGAACTTACGCAGCCGATAGATGTCGACGCCCGGCTTCGAGGGGTCGGTCTCGTCGGTCGCCCGAATAACGATACGAGTGGCGTCCACCTGGTCGACGATGCCGGCACGGCGGGCGGCGATGGCGGCGCCGGAGTCACGGGCCACCACCTCCTCCATGCCGGTGCCGACGAGCGGCGCCTCGGCCTTGACCAGCGGCACGGCCTGCCGCTGCATGTTCGAGCCCATGAGCGCACGGTTGGCGTCATCGTTCTCGAGGAACGGAATGAGCGCGGCCGCAACCGAGACGAGTTGCTTCGGCGACACGTCGATGTAGTCGACGCGCTCCCTCGGCACCAGGATGACGTCACCCTGGTAACGCACCGTCACGAGATCCTCGGTCAGGTTGCCCTTGTCGTCGATGTCGGCGTTGGCCTGGGCAACGTGGTGGCGCATCTCCTCCATAGCGGAGAGATAGGCCACGGCGTCCGTCACCTTGCCGTCCTTCACCTTGCGGTACGGGCTCTCGATGAAGCCGTACTTGTTCACGCGCGCGAAGGTGGCGAGCGAGTTGATGAGGCCGATGTTGGGACCTTCAGGCGTCTCAATGGGGCAGATGCGGCCGTAGTGCGTCGGATGCACGTCGCGCACCTCGAAGCCGGCGCGCTCGCGCGTCAAGCCGCCCGGCCCGAGCGCCGAGAGACGCCGCTTGTGCGTGATCTCGGAGAGCGGGTTGGTCTGGTCCATGAACTGCGAAAGCTGGGACGAGCCGAAGAACTCGCGCACCGCCGCCGCCGCCGGCTTGGCGTTGATCAGATCCTGCGGCATCACAGTGTCGATCTCGACCGAGCTCATGCGCTCCTTGATGGCGCGCTCCATGCGCAGGAGGCCGACGCGGTACTGGTTCTCCATGAGCTCGCCGACCGAGCGCACGCGGCGGTTGCCGAGGTGGTCGATGTCGTCGATCTCGCCACGGCCATCGCGGAGATCCACCAGCGTCTTGATGACGGCCAGGATATCCTCGCGGCGGAGCACGCGCACCGTGTCCGGCGCATCGACCTCGAGGCGCATGTTCATCTTCACGCGGCCGACGGCCGAGAGATCATAGCGCT
This sequence comes from Hyphomicrobium sp., assembly GCF_036780825.1. Lineage (GTDB taxonomy): Bacteria > Pseudomonadota > Alphaproteobacteria > Rhizobiales > Hyphomicrobiaceae > Hyphomicrobium_C. The sequence goes on from NZ_DAIQCD010000001.1 coordinate 145,927, forward strand.
CGGGATCGAAGAACAGGCTGTGGAACAGGTTCGTCGCCGCCTCGATGGTCGGCGGCTCGCCCGGGCGCATGACCCGGTAGATGTCCATCAGCGCTTCGTCGCCGTTCGAGTTCTTGTCGATGTTGAGCGTGTTGCGGATGAACGGACCGATGTTCACGTGATCGATGTCGAGGACGTGAAATTCCTTGACCTTCTGATCCTTGAGCTCGGCAAGCAGCTTGGCGTCGAGCTCGGCGCCCGCCTCGGCGTAGATCTGGCCCGTCTCGAGATTGACGATGTCCTCGGCGATGTAGCGGCCGGCGAGATCGTCGGAGGAGACGAGGATCTCCTTGAGGCCGCCCTCGGCGAGCTCTCGCGCCTTGCGCGCCGTGACTTTTTCACCCGCCTTGGCCACGACATCGCCGGACTTCGCGTCCATGAGATCGGCGAGCGGGGTCATGCCGCGCATCTTCTCCGGCATGAACGGCATCTTCCAGCCGCGCTTCGATTCCTTGACGGAGATCTGCTTGTAGAAGGTGGAGAGAATCTCCTCGTCATCGAGGCCGAGCGCGTAAAGCAACGTCGTGACCGGCAGCTTGCGGCGGCGGTCGATGCGCACATAGACGTTGTCCTTGGCGTCGAACTCGAAGTCGAGCCAGGAGCCGCGATAGGGAATGATGCGGGCAGCGAAGAGCAGCTTGCCGGAGGCATGGGTGCGGCCACGGTCGTGATCGAAGAACACGCCCGGCGAACGGTGCATCTGCGAGACGATCACGCGCTCGGTGCCGTTGATGACGAAGGTGCCGTTTGACGTCATGAGCGGCATATCGCCCATGTAGACGTCCTGCTCCTTCACGTCCTTGATCGACTTCGAGCCCGTCTCCTCGTTGACATCGAACACGATGAGGCGGAGCTTGACCTTGAGCGGCGCCGAGTAGGTCATGTCGCGCTGCATGCACTCGTCGACGTCGTATTTCGGCGGCTCGAAATCATAGCGCACGAACTCGAGCGTCGCGCGGCCCGAGAAATCCGAGATCGGGAAAACGGACTTGAAGACCGCCTGCAGGCCGTGATCATCGGACCGACCGCCGGCCGGCTCCCTGACCATCAGGAAGTCGTCGTAAGAGCTCTTCTGAACCTCGATGAGGTTCGGCATCTCCGCGACTTCGCGGATGGACCCGAATTGCTTACGAATACGCCTACGGCCGTTGAACGTCTCAGCCATGTCCGCTCCTCATCTCGCCCTGGGCCGCGCCGGGGGCTGCGCAACCACTCGCCATCTCTTCCCAGCGCGGGGTCGCCATCCCCAGCGCATCGTCCTTGAACCTTCTCAAACGGCTCGCCGGAGCGCCTCTTTGCCGGCCAATCAGCCAGCGAGACGCTCCGGAGAACCGTTTCGACGCCCGCATCGCGGGCGGGGCGGCAGAACGCAGGCAACAGGCAGCCGGAAAAATTCCGACGCCTGCTGCCTGCCATCCACTTACTTCAGCTCGACGACGGCGCCCTGATCCTCAAGCTGCTTCTTGAGCTTCTGGGCCTCGTCCTTCGAAACGCCTTCCTTCACGGCCTTGTCGCCCGCCTCGACGAGGTCCTTGGCTTCCTTGAGGCCGAGGCCGGTGATGGCGCGCACTTCCTTGATGACGTTGATCTTCTTGTCGCCGCCCGACTTCAGGATGACGGTGAACTCGGTCTGCTCCTCGGCAGGGGCCGCAGCAGCGCCGGCCGGAGCCGCAGCGACGGCAACGGCAGCAGCCGCCGACACGCCCCACTTCTCCTCGAGAAGCTTGGCAAGCTCAGCAGCCTCAAGAACGGTCAGGTTCGACAGGTCCTCAACGATCTTCGCAAGATCCGACATTGTATATAGTCCTTCCGGGTTAACCTTCGAGAGTGGCGCTTTGTCCTGGCTTCAGAAGCCTGGAGACGCCGGTTTCATTTCGTCCCACAGTGGCTGACGGCTTACGCGGCCTCGCCCTGCGATGCCTTGGCCTGGATGACGCGCGCGAGCTTGGCGCCGGGCTCCTTGACCGTGCGGACGACCTTCGTCGCCGGCGCGTTCAAGAGACCGATCAGCTTGGCCCGGAGTTCATCAAGCGAAGGCAGCTCGGCGAGAGCTTTGACGCCGTTCGCATCAAGGATGGATGCGCCCATCGCACCGCCGAGGATCACGAGCTTGTCGTTCTCCTTGGCGTACGTGACCGCAACCTTGGCCGCAGCAATGGGATCCTTCGAGTAGGCCAGTATCGTCGGCCCAGTGAAAAGATCCGAGATGCCCTCGGCCTGGGTATCCTTGAGCGCGAGCTTCACCAGCTTGTTCTTGGCCACCTTGACGGAGCCGCCAGCTTCTTTAACGCGCTTGCGGAATTCCGTCGATTGGGCCGCCACCATGCCGGTGTTGTGGGCGACGACGACCACGCCCGTGTCTTTCAACACGTCGTGGAGAGACGTCACGAGCGCCTGTTTTGCGGCTCTATCCACCTCAACACTCCTGGTTGCGAAGGGCCATTCGCGCGGCCCCCCGCGGGTTGCACCTTGCCGCAGCTTCCGGCCCTATCCCTGGCTAGGGGGTGACCGACCCGCTGCGACGCTCGTCCTGTCCTGACCGCGCGCGCGATGCGGCACGGTGCTGACCCAGAAGGCTCATACCGGACGGCACTCTTGCGAGCGTCGAACCGGGTGATCTCCCGTCTCCTGCGGGCCCTCGCGAAAGGATTAAGCCTTGCCGGATGCCGGCTCGGCGCCCATCAATCTCGGACAGGTCCTCCGGCTCGCGCCCGAAAGCCCGGGCCGGAGATCCGCTACGCACGCACGTAGGCGTGTGCGTAGCGGAATTTCTTAGTCAGGCCGGCAACCCTCGGGATTGGCATCCACGAGTTACTGCCGCCTTGCCGCGCCGGATTAAGCCGTCGGCGCGACGGTAACCACGGAACCGGTGTCAACCTTCACGCCCACACCCATGGTCGAGCTCACCGAGACCTTCTTGATGTAGGTCCCCTTGGAGCCCGTGGGCTTCGCCTTGCTCACGGCGTCGACGAACGCCTTGATGTTCTCGACCAGGGCCTCATCCGTGAAGCTCGCCTTGCCGACACCGGCGTGGATGATACCGGCCTTCTCGACGCGGAACTCGACGGAGCCGCCCTTGGCGCCTTTTACGGCGGAGGTGACATCCATGGTCACCGTGCCGACCCGGGGGTTCGGCATCAGGCCGCGCGGGCCGAGCACCTTACCCAGACGGCCGACGAGGCCCATCATGTCGGGGGTCGCAATGCAACGATCGAAGTTGATCGTGCCCTTCGAGACGATCTCGACCAGCTCCTCCGCGCCCACGATGTCGGCGCCAGCGGCTTTCGCCTCCTCCGCCTTGGGGCCGCGCGCGAACACGGCAACGCGCGCCGTACGGCCGGAGCCGTTCGGCAGGTTGCAGACGCCACGCACCATCTGATCGGCATGCTTCGGATCGACGCCGAGGTTCATGGCGATCTCGACCGTCTCGTCGAACTTGGCTTTGGCGCGCGCCTTCACGAGGCGCACGGCCTCCTCGATGGCATAGGCCTTGTTGCGGTCGAGGCCCTCACGCAGCGCGGCGCTGCGCTTGCCGCCGGCGGCGCGGGCTGCGGCGATCACCTCAGGCGCGACGGATGAGGTCTTGCCGGACGTCTTTGCTGCTGCTTCGTTTGCCATGCGACTACTCCACCACCCTGACGCCCATGGAGCGGGCAGAGCCTGCGATCGTCCGGACGGCCTGCTCGAGGTTGTCCGTGTTCATGTCCTTGAGCTTCAGCTGCGCGATGTCGCGAAGCTGCGCCATCGTGATCTGGCCTACAGAGTCCCGCCCGGGAGCTTTCGAGCCTGAGCCGGGCTTGCCAGTCTCCTTCAGTCCGATCGCCTTCTTGATCAAGAAGGTCGCCGGAGGGGTCCGCATCTCGAAGCTGAAGGAGCGGTCGGAATAGACCGTGATCTTCACCGGAATCGGTGTACCCTGCTCCATGTCCTTCGTCTTGGCGTTGAAGGACTTGCAGAATTCCATGATGTTGACGCCGCGCTGACCAAGCGCGGGCCCGATGGGCGGAGAGGGGTTCGCCGCCCCCGCCGGCACCTGCAGGTTTATGTAGCCGTCAATTTTCTTTGCCATCGTATCCCCTAATTTCTCAAAGAAGCTTGCGCTTCCTCAGGGTTAGCGGTCTGCGGAGCTTGGCTGCGCCGGCTCCTCCCGCGGTTTCAAGCGAAGGGGCACTAAGGCTCCCCCCGCTTCCGACCGGCGCGTCATCCGCGCCGGAAGCTCTCCGGTCTTTTGCGACCGGACCTAGGCCGTCACCTTCTCGACCTGCCCGAATTCAAGCTCGACCGGCGTCTTGCGCCCGAAGATCGATACGCCAACCTTGAGGCGCGCACGCTCGCCGTCGACCTCCTCCACCTCGCCCTGGAAGGATGCGAACGGACCGTCAACGACCTTCACCTGCTCGCCCACCTCGTAGATGATCGACGGCTTCGGACGCTCGACGCCTTCCTTCACCTGGTTGAGGATGCGGGCGGCTTCGTCGTCTGAAATTGGAATCGGCTTGTTGTCGGCCCCCAGGAACCCGGTCACTTTCGGGGTGTTCCTGATGAGGACGAAGCCGGGATCCGTCATTTCCATTTTGACGAGCACGTAGCCGGGCAGGAACTTGCGCTCGGCCTGCACCTTACGGCCGCGCTTCACTTCGACCACTTCCTCGGTCGGGACCACCACATCCTCGAAAAGATGCTCGAGCCCCGCCGAGCGGGCGCGCTCCTTTATGGAATCCGCCACCTTGCGCTCGAAGTTGGTGTAGGCGTGAACGATGTACCAGCGCTTGGCCATTCTCAGATCGTCTCTCGTGTCCTGTCTTCGCGGGAGGTCCCCGCGAGCCGACTCACGGCGCTCAAGCGCCTATTCCAAGCACCCAATTAACCACCCAGCCGAGCAGCAGGTCGGTAAAAAGGAAGAAGCCCGCGGCAAGCGCCACCATGACGAGGACCATGATTGTGGTGATCCACACTTCCTTCCTCGTCGGCCAGGTGACCTTCGAAACCTCCTGCCGCACCTCTTGAACGAATCCAAACGGATTGAACTTCGACATCAAAACCGCTTCCGGAGCGCCATGCGACAAAAAGACGCGCCCCGGCGGGGTGCATCCCAAAAAGCTGGATCAGGCGCCCTCTTCACTGATCCCGCTCAACAAACCTCGTGGCAGGGGTGGAGGGTCTCGAACCCCCAGCCTTCGGTTTTGGAGACCGACGCTCTGCCAATTGAGCTACACCCCTATTTCGCACGGCTGGTGCGCGCCGCGTCGGCGCGAAAGGCGCACATGCCTCATGCGGGGGCGGCATCCTTAGCCGAACTTTTGGTGTTTGTCACCGCCTGAAGGCGACTTTCTTGCAACATGCATCTGCAAACGGGGCTAATCCAGCGTTTCCCACAGCGGCGGGGGCCGCGACAGCCCCATCTGAGTCCACACTCAAGCATCGCTCCGCCCGATCAGGCGTCACTCCGCGCGATCGATCTTCTCGACGACCACGGCCGTGCCGTAGGCAAGCACCTCGGTGACGGCCGAGGCAATCTCGTTGGCATCGTAGCGCATGGCCAGCACGGCGTTGGCGCCGACTGCCTCGGCTTGCCGAATCAGAAGCTCGAAGGCCTCCCGCCGGGTTTCCTCGGCAAGCCTCGTATAGACGGAAATGGTGCCGCCAAACAGGATCTGGATCGCGGCACCGACGTTGCCCACGATACTGCGGGAACGGACCGTAAGCCCGCGCACGACACCCAAATGCTTCACGACCCTATAGCCCGCGAGCTCATTGGTGGTCGTTACGAGCATGCCCCGTCTCCCGTAATCACGGCGGATGGCGACGCGATCAGGCGAGCGTTGGAGCGGGTGATGGGAATCGAACCCACGTATTCAGCTTGGAAGGCTGCTGCTCTACCATTGAGCTACACCCGCAAAACGCCAATAGAGACGGATCGCACAATGGCGCGCGAGCCGCTCTGATAGACGGTTTGAACGGCCCTGTGAAGAGGGCGGCCTTTCTGCGGCTCTTAAGATGCCTAGCAGCCAGGCCTCTCCTTCCGAACCGCACGGCCGATGCCGGGGCCGGCCACCACCTCTTGCCATAGATCGTCCATGGAGAACGCCACGTCACGCTGGAGCTTTTCCCAAGGAGCAGGATGAGCAGACCTTTAGAACCAACTTAAACCTTTGATGACCACCGAACTTCATGGAGGCGGGCCGTTAACTCAATTATCACCACCAGTGAGAAATATTGTTTATTAAAGAGAAATCACGTGCGGTGACCTGCCCGCTGCAACACCTTTAACCATCGAAATCAGCCTCGCTCAACCCACCTTGGACTTCCTTATTGCGTGCTTTTTGGCTTGAATTGGTGTTTATTGGTTTCGACGGTTCATCTCGTGAACAAAACCGCGGGCCACGAGGGAGATTCCGATGACTGAAACCACGCGCCTCTGGGCGGCGGCGATGATCGCGGGCTTTCGCGCCATGGGAGCGGCCCAGTATGCGGAGGCCGCGAGGCACTGGCTTTCGGCGCGGACAGCCCTCGGCGATGTTTCAGCCGGGGATCCACGAAAGGCGGCAACCGAGACCAACGCCGGCGTGGCACATGCTCTTTTGGGAGACGCCGCCGAAGCCTCCGCAGCGTTGGCCAACGCGGAGCAGCGCTGGATGACCCTCCTCGGCCGTGTTCAATCTGCGGACGTCCCGGTCGCCGTCGGAAGCTCGTCGTTTCATTTCAGGCTCGCCGCCGAAAACACCGAAGCCTTCCAGAGCATGCAACGCAAGCGCCTGACGCGCCAATGCGAGGCCGGGCTCGCCATCACGCGCTTCAACCGCCTGGCGGCGGGGAGCAGCAGCGCGGCCGCCGGAGACGGCGTCGCCCTCACGCTCGCGTCCCTGCTTTCCGAGATCCTGGGCTCCTATTCGCCTGAGGTTAAACTTCTCCGGACCTCAACCCTTGGGGAGGAGGCCGCGCCCGACAACCGGCCTTATGCCGAAAAGGCGGCCCAGCTTGAATCCCGGTTGCGGGACATGCCCGATCGCAACGATGGCGAGGGGTGGGATCTTCTTGAGGGCGCCGTCGCCTTCACCGCGCTCATGCGGCTTGGACTTTGCGACGATCCCACAGCGGTGCGCACCACCAAAGCCGAGAGCCCGTTCGCGTCATGCACGCTCCCCTCCTTCTAAAGGCGCCCGCATGAGCCAGACCGTCGACAACGATGCGCCGCCGTGGGTCAAAGATCCGTCCCGTCATCCACTCATCACGCCGCAGGCGAAGCAGATCGCGATCCGGATTTTCGATCGGATCAGCTCGGACGCTTATCCTTTCGGAACCCGCATTCCCGCCGAGCGCGATCTTGCAGCCGAATTTCGGGAGACGCGTGCCACCATCCGGCAGGCGCTCGAATTCCTGGCCATCTACGACGTCGTCTCGCGGCGGGCTGGGAGCGGCACCTTCGTCTCGCACCGTGCCGCGGCGGTGCCGAAGCAGCGCGAGAGCGGGCACTTCGGACAACTCAGCGCCCAGCAGCTCGCCGAGACCGCTTCGCCCTTCGCGATGAACATCGCCGAGTCCGTCCTGCTGCCGGAAATGGTGCGTCTTGCTACGATCTATATGTCGACGCGCGATCTGTCCGAGCTCGGCCACCAGCTTGACCAGATCGAGCGCATTGTCACCGAGTCCGACCACTTCGCCTCGCTCGAGGACGATTTCATGATGCTGATCGCACGGGGCACCCACAATTCGCTGATCACGGCGATGTTCGCGATCCTGCACGAGGTGCGCCGCCAGCCGCAGTGGGCCGCGAGCCGCCGGCAGATGCTCACGCCTTCAAAAATCCGCAGCATTCAGCTCCTGCTGCGCTCGCTCTACGAAGCCGTCTCGCGCCGCGACGTGGAGACCGCGGTCGAATTGATCAAGCTGCACGTGGCGAGCACGCACGAGGACATGATTTACGAATCCTGACGAGAAGGACCATCTCCGGCGTACGAACCGGCGCTCACAGAGAGGCTCCGAGTTGCTCGCGCTGGTCCCACATCAGGCCCAGAGAGCGCATGTGCCGGATCAGGAGCGGCTTGTGGCTCTTCCACCAGTCGATGATCGAGCAGAACTCCTGAATGCGGGCGCGACCGCCCACGATGGTCACGACGGGCCAGTCGCCGACGAGCGCGTTGTCGATGCCGAACAGATCCTTGCCCCACCACACCGCCTCGCCGAACGCATGATGGCCGATGCCGCCGACCTTCATCAGCGCGAGGACGGAGAGCGGCTCGAATGTGCGTGCGCGCTGGACCGCAGATTTCCAGAGTTCCAACGTCGAGGCGTACTCCCATGAGACCGCGCTCCACGTGCCGGGGAAACGACGGCAGAAGTCCTCGTAGAACGCGTTGGGAGCTTCGAAGGCGATCTGAGGATCGTTCAGGCGCGGATCATCGAAATCAGGAAACTGGAAGACAAATCCTTCCATGAACTCGGGGCTCGTGTGCCGGATCAGCTCCTGGTAGTTGTCGCACGTGCACGACAGGAGCTGCCCCTTGAAGCCACGCTTGAAGGCTTCGATCGTCAACGCGTGCACGAATGGCTGATAGGCCGTGTCCCAGCAGAGAATGTCCGGCCCGCCGGCCATCAGCTTCTCGACGATCGGCGCGAAATCCTCGGTCTCGGGCTCGAAGACGTGCTCGGCGATAAGCTCGATGCCCGCGGCCTCGAATGCGGCGCGATAGGTGGCGATCGAGGGCAGCCCGAGAAGATCCCGCTGTGCGCACATGGCCGCCGTCTTGAGATGCGGCTTGTTGCGCCTCAGCCAATCGACACCAGTCACATTGTAGATGGGATGCACCTCGCTCGGGGCCACCAGGGTCGGCGCGTCGGGCGAGAGATCGCTCGGGAGCAGCGTCGCGACGAGCATCCGCTGCTGGCTCACCAGCGTGCGGACCTCCGGCGAGAAGTCGTTGCCCCCGATCATCAGGATCAGCTTCACACCGTCCTCGAGGATGAGCTTCTTCGCCCCCCGGAGCGCCTGCTCGGGCTGATACATGGTGTCGTATTCGACGAGTTCCACCTGGTATTTGCGATTTCCGACCTTGATGCCGCCGGCCGCATTCACCCGATCGATCCAGATCTTGCAACCGTTGAGGCCAGGAGCGGCCCAGGCCTGGACCGGCCCGGTCAGGGGCGCGAGAAAGCCGATCTTGAGCCCCTTCGTGGCGCCAAGCGCGAAGTCGCGCATGGCGATGCCGAGCGCTGAGGCAACCGGACTTTTGGCGCGAGAGACCATGAGCTGGCGTCACCAGGTTCTTCGTTGAGGCGAGCGTGCGGCACGCGCCGTGGCGAGGAGAGTGTCCCCGTACTGCGCGCGAGCGTATCTGAATGCGAAAGCGAATGGATGCCAGTCCGTACCGGACCGTGACCCGAACCCCTTCTTCGCATGCTAACTCCGGCTCCTGCGACTTGGAAGGGCCGCTCTGAGCACCTGCGATATGCGGCCCGCCACCCCTGCGCCCCACGATCTTCACCATGTGTCATGGCTCGTCAGACGGGGCATGGTGAGTGAGATATTATGCTTGGAAAAGGGGTTTCCCAAAGCGCGGACAAGACGTTGCTACGAGCATGGCCCGGCGCTGCTTGTTCGATTGTCCGAGTTGCGGCCGCCGGATGCAGCCGGTTTCCGACAGGGTGTTTGCAGGGTTTCGATGACGAAAATCGCTGGCAGGACCATTTCGTGCGCTCTCATCGGCGATGAGTCACTTCTCGTACAATGCGGAGAGGCGCTGCGCGAGCGCGGGCACGAGATCGTCGCCGTGATCACGGAAGCGGACGCGGTCGCCTCCTGGGCCGCCGGGCACGCCATTCCGGTGCTACCAGCCGCCGTGGATCTCGAAGGGGCAACCGCCGCCTACAGCTACGACTGGCTCTTCAGCATCGCGAATCTTAGGAAGGTGCCGGACCGTGTCTGGAAGCGGGCACGCGAGGGAGCCGCAAACTTTCACGACGGCCCCCTCCCCCGCTATGCCGGCCTCAACACACCGGCCTGGGCCATCCTGGCCGGGGAGACGAGCTACGGCGTCACGTGGCATGCACTCTCGGAACGCATCGACGAAGGTGAGATCTACATCGCCAGCGCCCTCGAAATCAGCGACGACGATACGGCGCTCAGCCTCAATACCAAATGCTTCGCCGCCGGCATCGCATCGTTCTCGAACCTCATGGACAAGATCGAGAACGGCAGCCTGGTCGGCCAACCGCAATCCCGCGAGGGGCGCACCTACTTTGCGAAGCATGCGAGGCCGGAGGCTGCAGCGGCGATCGATTTCACGCGGCCCGCCGCCGAGATCGATCGCCTCGCGCGGGGGCTCTCGTTTGGCGAGCGCTACGCGAACCCGCTGGCGCTTCCCAAGCTGCGCACATCTGCAGGCGCTTTCGCCGTATCGCACCTTGAGATCGAGGCCCAGGACAGCGCACCGCCAGCTGGAACCGTCATCTCCGCCGACGACACGACGGCGCTGATCGCGACGAGCGACGGAGCCGTCCGCGTCTCCTCGCTGCGCGATGCCAACGGCCTGCCGGTGGCGCCGAACCGCGTGCTCTCGAAGGGAGACGTGCTGCCCACACTCGACAGCGCCGAAGCCGGGCGCTTGACGGCGCTCGCGATAGAGCTAGCCAAAGACGAAAGCTATTTTCTCGCCAGGCTCAAAGATGCACGTGCGCCGGACGTCGCCGGGCTGCTACCAGCCGGCGACGGCGGACCGACACATGTCACGCGCTCGATACCGCGGCCGGAGGCATGGGACGCAGATACCACCGCTGCGGCGATTGCCTGCGTCTTCGCGCGCACGGGTAACCAGCCCCGGTTCGCCCTCGCCTTTGCGGACGATCGGCTCGCGGCCGACAGCGCAGAGTTTGCGGGTTATCTCGCACCGACCGTGCCGTTGACCTTCGACATCGACGCCGGCACCACGGTCGCCTCGCTCGAGGCTCAGGTGGCGACCGCGCTTTCCGAGATACGCGCACGGCGCGGCCTCGCGGGAGATCTCGTGAGCCGTATGCCGCAGCTCGCCCCTTACGCGAACGGTATCGCGCTTCGCATCACCGATCAGCCGAACGAGGCGCCAGCTATTGAGGGCAGCGCGCTCACGCTCGTCATCGCGCATCACGGCGGAGACGTGCGCGCCATCGTGGATACGGCCCGCTTGCCGCAGAAGAACGCCGACGCGCTCGTGCGCCAGATGCAGGCCGTCTTCGAGGCGATGGCGAGTGGTGCCCGGCCCGAGAGGGTGGCGGATCTGCCGGTGATGTCGGCCGACGAGATCGCATCCCTCGTCGTCGAGCGGAACCGGACGGAGCGCGCCTACGATCGCAACGCGCTGGTGCATGGGCTGGTCGAGGCGCAGGCCCGGCGCACACCGGACGCGACAGCGCTGATCGCCCACGGCGAGACGCTCACCTACCGCGAGCTCGACGAGCGCGCGAGCCGCGTCGCCGCGACGCTCATCCAGCTCGGGGTTGGCTCCGACACGCTGGTCGGCATCTACATCGGGCGCTCGTTCGAACTGGTAATCGGCGCCCTCGCTGTTCTCAAGGCCGGCGGCGCCTATCTGCCGCTCGATCCGACGTACCCCAAGGATCGCGTCGCGCTCATGGTCGAAGACAGCGGGCTTTCGATCATCCTGACGGACGATAACCTCGCACCGCCCACGGCTGGCGGCGATGTGCGCGTGCTTACCGTTTCCGACGCCATGGCCGGGAGGATGGATGCAACGGCGCCTCGGGCGGCCACAGCTCCGCCGACACCGAGCAGCCTCGCCTATGTCATCTACACGTCGGGCTCTACCGGCCGGCCCAAGGGCGTCATGGTCGAGCACCGTAATGTCATCAACTTCTTCGCCGGCATGGACGATCGCATCCCGCGGCCGGAAACGGGCCAACCCGTGTGGCTCGCCGTCACCAGTCTGTCGTTCGATATCTCCGTGCTGGAACTGTTCTGGACGCTGGCCAAAGGCTTTGCGGTCGTCATCCACGATAGCCGCCAGCATGCAGCCGCCGCGCCGAAGCGCCGTCGCACGGGACGCGCCCAGTCGCTCGACTTCAGCCTCTACTACTGGGGCAACGACGACGGCGCGGGACCACGCAAGTATCAGCTCCTGCTCGACGGCGCGCGTTATGCGGATGCGCACGGTTTCCGCGCCGTGTGGACGCCGGAACGGCATTTCCATGCCTTCGGCGGGCCGTATCCCAATCCGTCCGTCACCGGGGCTGCGGTGGCTGCCGTCACGCACAACCTCGAGATCCGCGCGGGAAGCTGCGTTCTGCCGCTGCATCATCCCGCACGCGTCGCCGAGGAATGGGCGGTCATCGACAACATCAGCAACGGGCGGGCGGGCATCGCGTTCGCCTCCGGCTGGATGCCCGAAGATTTCCTGCTGCGCCCGGAGAACGCGCCCCCCGACAACAAGGCGGCGATGCTGCGCGATATCGACGTCGTGCGCCGTCTGTGGCGGGGCGAAGCGGTGCCGTTCACGGCGCCTGACGGCAAGCAGGTGGACGTCATTACCCAGCCGCGACCGGTGAGCCGCGAGTTGCCGGTGTGGGTCACCACGGCCGGAAACCCGGACACCTATCGTGAGGCGGCGCGGATCGGCGCCAACGTGCTGACGCACCTGCTCGGGCAATCGATCGACGAAGTGGCGGAGAAGATCCGCATCTACCGTGAGACGCTCGCCGAGGTGGGACGCAATCCGGCCGACTATACCGTCACGCTCATGCTGCATACGCTGATCGGCAAGGATCGCGAGGAAGTGCGCGAGGCGGCGCGCGGACCGATGACGGCGTATCTCCGGAGCGCGGCAGCCCTCATCAAGCAGTACGCCTGGGCGTTCCCCGCATTCAAGAAGCCGGTGGGCGTGACGCAGCCGATGGACATCGATCTGCAGACGCTGGCGCCCGATGAAGTGGACGCCATCATTGAATTCGCGTTCCTCCGCTATTTCGACGAGAGCGGGCTCTTCGGCACGGTGGATGACGCGCTCGCGCGGGCCGAGCAGCTCAAGGCCATCGGCGTCGACGAGGTGGCCTGTCTCGTCGATTTCGGCGTGCCGACAGAGGACGCGCTCGCAGCCCTCGAGCCGCTGGCGGAAGTGGTGGCCGCCGTCCGCGCCGACACAGGTGACACTTTCCAAGACGCCGGAGATAGCGGCAGCCTGGCCGCGCTCATCGAGCGCTACGGCGTCACGCACCTGCAGTGCACGCCCTCCATGGCGGCGATGGCGCTGATGATCGCCGAGGATCGCGAAGCATTACGGACGATCCGCCATCTCTTCATCGGCGGAGAGGCTTTGCAGCCGGCGCTTCTCAACGAGCTCAAGATGGCGACCGACGCCACGATCGAGAACATGTACGGGCCGACAGAGACCACGATCTGGTCTTCGACGGGACCGGCGTTGGCTGGCGGCGAGGGCGCCGCGCCGCTTGGCGCGCCGATCGCCAACACGCAGCTCTATATCCTCGACGACATGCAGCGCCTCGTACCGCCGGGAACGCCGGGCGAGCTCTATATCGGCGGCGATGGCGTCGCGCGCGGCTATCTCGGACGCGAGGACCTGACACGGGAGCGTTTCCTTGCCGATCCCTTCGTTGCGGGCGGGCGCATGTATCGCACCGGAGACCTCGTCTGCATCGGCGAAGACGGCGCGCTCAACTTCCTCGGTCGCGCGGATCATCAAGTGAAGGTGCGCGGGCATCGGATCGAGCTCGGCGAGATCGAAGCGCGCATCGGCCTGCATCCAGCCGTCGCGGAAGCCGTGGTCATGGCGCGGGAGGACGAGCCGAACGACGTACGCATCGTCGCGTATGTCCGCTACAAGGGCGAGCCCGCAGCGGAGGCCGACCTCAAGGCGCACGTGCTGAGCGCGCTGCCCGACTTCATGGTGCCGGCACATTTCGTTACCATGCCGTCGTTCCCGCTCACGCCCAACGCAAAGGTGGACCGCAAGGCTCTGCCGCGTCCGGAGGAAGCGCGACGCACCAAGGCCGAAACGGCCTACGCCGCGCCGTCGAACGATCTCCAGATGACACTTTCGGATACGTTCCAGAAGCTGCTCGGTGCCAAGCGCGTCGGCGCTTTCGACAACTTCTTCAACCTCGGCGGCCATTCGCTGCTGGCCGTGCAGCTCCACCGCGAGCTCAAGGCCAACGTATCGCCAGAGCTCACCATCACCGACATCTATCGCTTCCCGACGGTGGCGGGGCTCGCCGCGCATATCCAGGATCGCGGCCAGGCGAGCAAGCATCTCAGCCAAGCGGCCGCGCGCGCGGCGGCACGGCGGCAGGCGATGCTTGGGAGACGCGCGACACTGGCGCGATCTTGAGAAAGTAGGCCAGCCTGGAGCGGTTCTGGCTTCGGGCGCGCCCTGCCCCTGTCTCGTGCTTGGAAGCTTGCGTGGGTCCCGGCCTTCGCCGGGATGACGTTGGAGGTGAGGCGAGCGCTCGCACAACGCCGCGTCATGCGGGCTTCAGGATGCCGTGATGTGTCTCGTGCGCTGAAGACCGGCGTAGGCGACGGGGCTTGCCTCCGTTCGCGGCCGCACTCAAGACTTCTCATCAGGCGCTTGAGACCTGCACGGCTTCATCAAGCTTTTTGTTTGTTCGGCTTCGCCATGACCGTCCCACTTTTCCGGAAGCGCTTTTTGGGAGCGTGCTTCTTATCGGAAAACCGGTACCCACTTTTCCGGAAG
>NZ_DAIQCD010000001.1:160761-207822 GCF_036780825.1 Hyphomicrobium sp.
CTTTTTGGGAGCGTGCTTCTTATCGGAAAACCGGTACCCACTTTTCCGGAAGCGCTTTTTGGGAGGGTGCTTCTTATCGGAAAACCGGTACCCACTTTTCCGGAAGCACGCTTATTCCGCGGCAACCCGTCTCGTGCGCGCGGAGCCTTGGTCGGCCCGCGATAGCTCGGCGCGAAGGTATCCGGCTAGAACGCGGACGTCCGGCTCCAGCACCATGCTGTCATGGTCTCCGGGAACTTCGCGGATCGTGAGATCGGAGACGTACGGCGACCAGCCGTTGTCAGACCGCAACAGGCAGCGGTCGCGGTTGAGCTCACGTCCGCCCGTGATCCTGTAGGCCACGTCCAGCTTCGGACGCGTGAGGAGCACGGCGCCGTCATACGGCCGGCCACGATAGCGCGCAAGCGCACGGCGGAACGCGGCCTCGATCTTCTCATTATGAAACTGCTCGGCGGAGAGCGGCACATCGCCCTCACGGAACTGCCGCCGGTTGCGCTCCCAGGCGATGCGGTTGCGCACCCAGGTCTCGAAATAGGAAAGACCATCGCGGCGCAAATCCTCGATCTTCATCAGGGTGCGATCCTTGATGGAGAGGACGGGATTATCGGGATAAGGCGTATCGAGCAGGACGACGAGGGCCGTCTCTTCGCCATCGGCGCGGAGTTGCTGCGCCAGCTCGTAGGCCACGAGCCCGCCGCCTGAGAATCCGCCGAGCAGATAGGGGCCGTGCGGCTGCACCGTCCGCATTTCGGCGAGATAGGCGCGCGCCATCTCCTCGAAGGTCTCGTGCGGCTCCTCTCCGCCGTAGATGCCGCGAGCTTGCAGGCCGTAGACCGGCCGGTCGGCGCCGATCTGCACGGCGAGATGGCGCAGGTTCAGGATGTTGCCGAACATGCCCGCGCAGAGAAAGAACGGCGTGCGGCGCCGATCCTTGCCGCCATCCATACGCACCAGATGCCGGAGGCGCGGCCGATCGAGCGGCGTGATGGTCGCGCTTCCCGCCTCGGGTGCGCTGGCGGGTGCTGACGCTGCCGCCGCCTCTTCGATCAGCGCCGCGCACTGTGCGACGGTTGGCGCCTCGAACAGTGTCGATATGGGGAAGTCGACGGCATAGGCCGCCTTGATCATGCGGAAGAGGCGCACGGCGATCAGCGAATGACCGCCGAGATCGAAGAAGCTGTCGTGAATGCCGATCCGCTTGACGCCGAGCAGCTCGCTCCAGAAACCGGCAAGCGCGATCTCGTAGACTGTTTGAGGCTCGACGAAATCGACCTCGAGCTCCGGGCGCTCGAAGGCCGCCGTATCGGCTTGCGGCGCCTCGATCCGCGACGCGGTACGCTGAAGGGCGGAAAGATCCATGGAGCTCACGATGACCTGCGGCTTGCCGGCTCCCACGGCGCGCAGAAGCGCCTCGCATCCCTCCTCCGGAAGAATGCCCTGATCGACCTGCGCCGCGAGGCGCGCGAGTGCGGGCGATAACTCGGCCGCTCCCGCCGCAACGGAGCGCGCAGACGCCGTATCCCGCTCGCTCTCGGAAAGCGACGCGGCAAGATCGGCCCCCGCCGGGAGCTGCTTCAGGGTGAAGCCCTGCACTTCGAGCAGGACGCGGCCCGCTTCGTCGGCAATCGTGACGTCGAACGTCGCGTAGCCGGAGCCGAACCCTTTCGAGCGGTCGAGGCGCACATGGCTCCACACGCTCGCCGGCAACGGCGCATGAATGCGTAGCCGGGCATAGCTCATCGGCACCCACAGCCCGGCAGCGGGATCGTAGCCGCCGATAAGCTGCATGGCGTAGCCGGTGGCAATGTCGAGCAGCGCCGGATGCAGCCGGAAGCCGCTATCCACGTCTTGGGTGAACGCTTCCGCCAGCGTGAGCTTCGCCATTGCCTCGCCGTTGCCGAAGGCGGCGGAGCGCAGCACCTTCCAGCGCGGGCCGAACCGCAAGTGATCCTCTTGGGCTGATCGCAGCGGCTCGCAGCCGTTTTCGACAGTCGTATCGCGGCAGCGGGCGAGAATGCCTTTGATGTCGTAATCGTCTCGCCGGCCAGGACGCGCGGTTCGGACGGTCGCTTCCGCATGGCGGGATCGGCCCGCCGGCGTCTCGCTGTCGATGGCGACACGATAGCCTTCCTCGTCGGGCGCGAGTGTCACGCGCACGGCGCGCGCTTCGCCATCCGGGACATGGAGGGGGCGCAGAAAGGCCAGATCCTCGATCTCGTAGGAATGCTCGAAGCCCTCCTCCGCAAGCGCCTCGGCGATGAGCTCGATGTAGCCCGTCCCCGGCCAGATGGCGTGGCCCGATGCCAGGCGATGCTCGTCAAGCACCCAGTGGCGGGCGCTTTCCAGGCGCGTTTCGAGCCAGCTCTCTTTCTCGCCGCGCAGATAGCGGTCGAAGAGCGGCGTCCGGGCAGGCACGACTTCGCGAGGCGTGTCGCCGCGTTCGGCGCCGGCGATGGCGCGGGCGGCAAGGCCGACGTCTTTCCAAACGCCCCAGTGAACGGCGACGGTGCGCACCGGCGATCCGGTACGACTTTCCGCAAACGCATTAAGGAAGGCGTTGGCGGCGACATAATCGACCTGACCAGCAGGTGCGGTATCGGTGCTGGTCGAGGAGAACAGCACCAGGAGATCGAGCGCCTCTTCCGCGATCACATCCGCAAGCACCAGCGTGCCGAGAACTTTTGGCGCGAAAACCTCTTCGATATCCGACGGCGCCTTGAGCGCAATCAGGTCATCCCGGACCACGCCGGCTGCATGCAGGACACCATGGATGGTGCCGAAGCGGGCCTTGGCCGCATCGATTACCGAGCGCATCGCTTCGGAATTGGTGATGTCGGCCTCGACGAGCATGACCTCGCCGCCCGCTGCCTCGATCCTCAGCAGAGCGGCAATGGCGCGGCCGATGCGATCCTTATCTCCGTAGGCGGCAAGGTAGCCGTGCCACTCGACGCGCTCCGGAAGAGCCGTCCGGCCGACGAGCACAAGCCGCGCCTTGAAGCGGCGCGCCAGATCTTCGGCAATGGCCGTGGCCAGCTCGCCGAGGCCGCCGGTGATCAGGTAGACGCCGCGCTCGCGGAACGCCGCCTCGCCCTCGGCCGCTTTGTCCAAAGGCAGCGCCTCGTAGGCGCGGCTCCAGCGGCGGCCGTTCCGATAGGCGACGATCTCGCTGCCCGGCGTGGCGAGCAACTCGTCCCAAAGGCGGTCGAGGATCGGCTCCTCAGCATGCCCGGGGGCATTCTCGCCAAGCAGCTGATGCGCAAGTCGTATGCGCTGGCGCTCGAAGAACGTCCCGGCGGATCGCTGGTGCATCGGGATATCGACAACCCGCACCGACACGTTCGGCATCTCGCGCGGCAGCACCTGGGCAGGTCCCAGAACCGTGGCCTTCTCTGGATAGGGTAGCGGCTCATCGCCGACGCGCTGCATGCCGTTGGTCACAACGGTAATGTGCAGGGCCTCTGTGTGATCCGCTTCTGTAAGAGCCTGAGCAAGGAAGAAGAGGCTATTGAAGCCACGCTCCTGATTGCGGTGGAAGAAGCTCGATCCGGGGCGGAAGCTCTCGTCGTGCGTCGTGAGCCAGAGGTGCACGATGCGCTGCGGCATTCTCCCGTCGGCCGCCAGTTGCTTGATCAGCGCGTCGTAGCCATCGCGGCCGTGCTCCGGACACAGCACGTAAGCGTCAGGTCCGGCGGCGCCGAACGCATCGCCGAGCATGACTGTCGCAACGCTGTGGCCGCGCTCGCGAAGGCGCGCGACGATACTTTCTCCCATGGGGCTGCCGTCAAGAAAGATCAGCCAGGAGCGCGCCTCCTCATCGGCACCGAGGCGAACGTCAGCTGACGATTGCCGCCAGACCGGCTGCCAGCCCCAGCTTTCCATAGCGGGCAGCTTCGTCGGCGCGTCTTCCTCTTCATGGACGCCGGATGGCGCGATGCGATCGAGGAAATAGGGCTGGTGCTGGAACGCATACGTCGGGAGATTGACGCGGCGGGGATCCGCTGACTGATAGAGCCGCTCGAGCGGGACCGATAAGCCTGTTGCCCACGCCCGACCAAGCGACGTCAGAAAATGCAGCCTGTCGTCCACACGCTCGTCCGCGTGCGGCAGGCTGTTGATCACCTGATTTGTGGATATCTCGTGCGCCTTGGCAAGGGAGCCGAGGGCCCGGCCCGGCCCCACCTCGATGAAGACGTTCGACGGCGCGGCAAGACGGGCGATGCCGTCTGAAAAGCGAACCGTCGAGCGCAGGTGCGTCGTCCAATAGGCCGGATCGCGGGCCTCGGTGGAGGTGAGCCAGGTTCCGGTGAGATTGGAGACGATCGGAATGGTCGGCGCGGCGAGCGGCGCCGCGCGGAGGAACGCCTCGAACCGCTCAAGAATCGGATGCAGCATCCGCGAGTGAGCGGCAATATCGATCGGAATGCGGCTCGTCTCGATGCCATCGGCCTCGAGGGTGCGCCGGAAAGCGTCCAACGCTTCGTTGGAGCCGGAGACGACACACAGCTCTGGCGCGTTGACGGATGCTATATCGAGCGTCTCCGGTAGACGCGCTGCGAGCGCTTCGTGCGGAAGCGCGACGCTCAGCATGCCGCCCGGCGGAATCTCCTCGAACAACTCGCCCCTGAGGCGCACGAGATTGACCGCACGCTCGAAGCTCAAGACACCCGCGATGCAGGCGGCGGCGTTCTCGCCCATCGAATGGCCGATCAGCGCCTTCGGCGCGACGCCCCAGCTCATCCACAGCCGCGCGAGGGCGACCTCGACGATGAGGATCGCGGGAAGCTGGAGCGACGGGCGCAACAGGCGCTCTGCGGCATCGGAGCGTTCTTCACCCGCCGGAAGCCAGAGCTCGCGGATCTCCTCAGCGGCAGCGGCCGGCAGATAGGAAAGGCCCTCATCCACAATCTCCCGGAATGCAGGCTCGTCCCGGTAAAGACGGCGCGCCATGTGCGGATACTGCGCGCCTCCACCGGGGAAGAGAAAGACCGCCTCGGCCGTGCCGTCGACAGGCGCGTGCGTATAGGCGCGATGCGTGTCCGCTTCCGAAAGAAGCGTGATTGCGTCGTCGCGGCCCGCCACGGCCACGACACGCCGATGCTCGAAATGGCGCCGCCCCTCGAACAGCGTGCGGGCCACCTCGGCCAGGGACAGATCCGCGTCTGCCTCCATGTGCCGCGCAAGCTTACGCCCGGCGTCCTCCAGCGCCTTGCGGCTCTTGGCGGCGAGCACCAGAACCTGAGGGCCCGTGTCGGCCCGCCTGTCGGCCGTCTCGATGGCGGGCGGCTGCTCGATGACGGCATGGGCGTTGGTGCCGCCGACGCCGAGTGAGTTGACGCCAGCGCGTCGGGGCGTCGTCGTGGCGGGCCAGGGCGTCAGGCGATCGTTGACGACGAATGGGCTCGCGGCGAAATCGATCGCCGGGTTCGGCTTCTCGAACCCGAGTGTGGGCGGAATCTCGCCGTGCTTCACGGCGAGTGCAGCTTTGATCAAGCTGACGGCGCCCGCCGCCGTATCGAGATGGCCGATGTTCGATTTGACGGACCCCACACGGCAGAACCCGCGCTTATCGGTTGTCTGGCGAAAGGCCTGCGTCAGGGCTTCGATCTCGATCGGATCGCCGAGATAGGTTCCGGTGCCGTGGCATTCGACATAGCCGATGGTATCGGCCTCGATGCCCGCAAGCGTCTGCGCTTCGACGATGGCTTCCGCCTGACCGGTGACGCTCGGCGCCAGATAGCCCGCCTTGCTGGCGCCGTCGTTGTTGATCGCCGTCGCCTTGATGACGGCGTGGATGGGATCGCCGTCGGCCAGCGCATCGGCGAGGCGGCGCAGCACGACCACGCCCGCGCCGCTACCGAACACAGTGCCGGACGCGCGATGATCGAACGCGCGGCAGTGGCCATCCGTCGAAAGGATTTCGCCGTCCTGATAGAGGTAGCCTCGGCGGTGCGGCAGTTCGATGGTCACGCCTCCGGCAATGGCCATCTCGCATTCGCCGCTGAGCAGGCTCTGGCATGCGTAGTGGACCGCGACGAGCGAGGTGGAGCACGCCGTCTGCACGTTCACGCTCGGTCCGCGCAGATCGAAAGCATAGGAAACGCGCGTGGCGAGGAAGTCCTTGTCGTTGCCCGTATGGCGCAGCAGGAACACGCCGACCTGCTCTACGAGCGGACGGTGGCTCAGCACGTTGAAATAAAAATAGCTGCCCATGCCGCAGCCGGCGAATACCCCGACTGGACCGGAGACACGCTCGGGCGTGCGGGCCGCATCCTCCAACGCTTCCCAGGTGCATTCCAGGAACTGGCGATGCTGCGGATCCATGATGGCCGCTTCCTTGGGGCTCAGCCCGAAGAACTCGGCATCGAAATCTTCGAGGCCGGGAAGCTCCGCCGTGCGCGGAACATAGTTCTTGCGGTGGATGCGGTCCGCCTGCTCGCCAGCTGCAATCAACTGTTCGGGCGTTCGTGTCTCGATGGACTCTACGCCCTGGCGAAGGTTGCGCCAGAACTCCGCCACCGAGCGCGCGCCCGGAACACGCAGGGCCATACCTACGATCGCGATATCGCTTTGAGACACTCCGCTCTCAATGCTGGACATTCCTGTCGCGCCTTCCATCTAGGGAAGCACTCAAGGCCCCCGTGTATTCAAATGCGCTTCCGATCCCATCCCCGGAGGCGTTCCAGTCCTGCACGAAGCGGGCCATGCGCCCGCCTTTGCGCCACAAGGCATCGCCCGAGTCCGAATTGAATTCCCGTGCTGGACCCTTCAAGCGCAATGAGATTGAAAACACCTGCGTGATTTTAAATATAACAAGCTTTCCGCGAATGTACCCGTGACGCGGTGCCAACGTTAATCATGCCTGTAAACTCATCCATCGCTTGGCAGCAAATGCCATAGTCATTTCCAAAACGTCATATGCCCACGTGACAAATTATATACGCGCCTTTTCGGAGCGCGATGGATGGAGCTTCGATCACTGCGTGCCTGCCTTCCCAAGTCGAGATGAAACGAGCGGAACGCGTTTCTCTTCCTGCCTGACGCACCCGATTTCGGATCATTTCCCGCGTCGCCGCATTCTCGGTATTGACGTGATCGCAGCCACGGGTGCAGACGTGATTGCCGATCTGCTCGCGCGCCTGGCGGCTCGGAGCAAGACGGACGTCGCTTTTGCCAACGCGAACCTCCTCACCCACGCGAGCCGAAACACCGACGTGGCCCAAGCGCTCTCCCGCATGCTCGTCCTCAACGACGGCATCGCGCTCGACCTCGCGTCGCGCGCGCTCTACGGATGCGGTTTTCCGGAAAACCTCAACGGCACAGACTTCATGCCGCGGCTGATCGATGCCCTCCCCCGCGGCACCCGCATCTTCCTCTACGGTGCGCGGGCGCATGTCGTGGCAACGCTCGCCGGACAGCTTTCCGCCGAGGGCCGGCTCAACGTCTGCGGATGGTGCGATGGCTATACCCACTCCCCGTCCCTTCTCGACGAGATCAATGCGGCGCGTGCCGACGTGGTTCTCGTTGCCCTCGGAAATCCGCGGCAGGAGCTCTGGACGGCGGCGGCGCGCGAAGTCGTCTCCGCGCCTCTCGTCATCGGCGTGGGCGCCTTCTTCGATTTTGCAACCGGCCAGGTGCCTCGCGCCCCGCTCCTCATGCGCAAGCTGCGCATGGAATGGCTATTCCGCCTCGCAATGGAGCCGCGCCGGCTTTGGCGGCGCTATACATCGGACGCGGCGTGGTTCTTCTATCTCGTCGCCAAGCAAGCCGTTCGCACGCGAAAGTAAGCTGCGACAGGACACGGGGATCCGTTCCCGCGGAGCGACTTCCGCCTGCCTTCAATAGGCCCCTCGGAACAGCACGAACACCGTCCGCGTGATGATCTCGATATCGAGCCAGATCGACCAGTTCTCGATGTAGTAGAGATCGTGCTGCATCCGCTTTTTGACGTCCTCGGTGGTCTTCGTCTCGCCACGCCAGCCGTGGACCTGCGCCCAGCCCGTCATGCCGGGGCGTACGCGGCGGCGGCGCGAGAAGAGATCCAGCTTTCGTTCGAAGAGCTCGTCATGCGCCAAGGCATGAGGCCGAGGCCCGACGATCGACATGTCACCGGCCAGCACATTGAAAATCTGGGGCAGCTCGTCGAGGCTCGTGCGACGCAGGAAGCGCCCGACCCGCGTCACACGTGGGTCATTGCGTTCGGCCTGCTTGACGCTCGGTCCGTCCTCCGCAACCGCCATCGTGCGAAATTTGAAGATGCGAAACACACGGTTGTTGCGACCATAGCGACGCTGGCGGAAAAACACCGGGCCTGGGCTGTCGATCTTGATGGCGAGAGCCACCATCAGCAGGAGCGGCGCAAGCACGATCAGGCTCAGCACCGAAAGGACGTAGTCCAGGAGCATTTTCAGCAGGCCATGACTCTGCGAGTGCGGCACCGAGTTCACGACGCTCAACCGCACGGGGCCGAAGCTCCGGCTGCCGTGGATGGCGACCGAATGGGGATCGAGATCCGTGCACAAGAGAAGCTCGGTAGAATAGGAAGACAGCGCGTTGACGGCGGCCTGGATCCGATCTCTTTCCTCAGCCGGCATGGCGATGATAACGCTGTCGAACTCGCCAAGTCCGATGGCGTTCCTGAGATCAGAGAGCCCGCCGTAAATGGACGCGTCTTCGGCGGTGACGGCAGCCGGCTTCGCCAGATACTGCCCCGCAACCACGAACGTCGGATCGACCGTATCGATCTCTGCTCTTACGGCGGCGATGTACTGCCGGGTGCCATAAACGGCGACGCGACGGAAGAGACGGCCGGCTGATGCCATCTTCCGGATATGGCGCCTCGCCGTGACGCGAACGCCAATGAGGCCGACAGCGCTGAGTGCAAACCAGCTCAAGAACCAGCCACGGGAATACCCCTCGGCAACTTTGAAGATGTAGAGCATGCCGAGCACGATCAGCGCTGAAATGGCCAAGGCTCCCCACAGCGCGCCATAGCCTACGGCCGGCTCAAGAAACGCCCGCGGCTCATAATGGCCCGCCTGTTTCAGCAGCAAATAAAGAGTGAGGGCCAGAAGGGGAGCCGGAAGCAAATATGGCAGAATTGGCTGACCGGGGCTCAGGACGAGGTCAATATAAATGAACTTGGCCAACAATGCCGAAATAGCGACCGCCATCCCCTCGGCAATAGCGCATGCAATTATTCGGCTTTCGAATTTCGAGAGAAACGCAAGGCGGGTAGAAGATGGCCACTTTTTACTGCGCGTATCGAGATGACGCGCTTCTATGGCTGTACTGCCCAAAACCATGCTTCGACCCGACCACGCAAACGGACGATCAAGGAGGCTTCATGGATGGAATGGAAGATTTTTACCGGGTTACCCGATCGATTCCCCGGAGTCCCAAACGCCCCCGACCAAGGTGGTTGGACAATATTCCATTAGCTCATTGCTGAGTTATCTGTATCTTAAGAATTAGTTAACAGTCGTCCTCCGTTGAAGCTGATGTTTGGATGGGCCGGCCGGAGGCGAAGCCCTCCGCTCCGAGCGATCAGCCCTAATCCCGCGGCGACCTGATCCAACGGATGCGCTTGCCCCGCAAGGCGCGTGCATAAATTGGCAGCTTGGCAAGCGCATAGGCGGGCGCCATCAGCGCGAGGTCTCGGGCAGAGAGAATATCGCGGCCAACCTGGAACCAGGCCAATCCGATCGCTAGAGCGAACACGGTGGCTGCCAAGGTCGAGACGACAAGCGGCAGAACAAAGAGCGATGTCAGCAGCGCCATCCCACCGGACAGGACAATATTCGCCGCAATGGCCAGAGCGCCGAGCGCCAGCGGCGGCACCGCAGCATCAGCCGCCAGCGCCAGCAGCGCCACGTTCCGGCTGCGGATCGCCTCGACCAAGAAACCTGGGATCCGGCGCGCGATCGTCCTCAGATGGCCCGTCTCCCAGCGCTCGCGCTGCGTCTTCACGCCCTCGGCGCTTAGCGGGAACGGGCTCGTGACGCGCGCCGCGGGACAATACGAAGGAGCGTGCCCAGTGCGAGCAAGCTCGAGGCCCAAGACCAGATCCTCTGCCAGCTCGCCGGATGCGATCTCAACCTTCCGGATCGCCGGCCATGGAAAGGCCATGCCGGTGCCCATGAGCTGGCAGGGCAGCCCCATCCGCTTCAGCCCTTGCGAACGAACGTGGTTCTTGACCCTGACCGCAAACATCGCCACGCGCTGGCCAAGTGAAACAGGGCGATCGGTCGGAAGCAGGCTTTCGTTGCGTGCCTGCACGGGTCGTCCGCTCTCATGGGCGCGAAAGGCCATGGTCTCGAGGGAGCCTGGATCGAGCTTGCAGTCCGCGTCGATAACGATGAGGACATCGAACGGGTCCAAAGCCAAGTGACGAACTCCGAAATCGAGCGCGTAGCTTTTCCCCCGCCGCGCGGAATCGGTGCGGACGACGACCTCTGCACCTGCCGCTCGCGCGACCTCCGCAGTGGCATCCGTGCAATTATCCGCCACGACGACGAGACGATCCTGGGGTCCGAGCTGGCTCACAATGCCGCGCAGCGTATCCGCAATCAGGCGTTCCTCGTCATGAGCGGGAACCAGAACGGCCACGCGCGGGCGTGTCACCGGGTGCGTGCCGTCAAGCCGCTCCTGGCTCTTCCCGGCACCGATAGCAGCGAGAGCCTCGGCGAGCAGAAGCGCCGCCTGGAGCAGGGAAACCGTTCCGACGGCAGCAAGCCCGATGGCCGCGATGTCCAGAAGCACCATCCTTCGATCTCGCAATATCTGTCAGAGGCCGCAGCCGTCGGCCGTGCCCAGGACACCAGAGCGCGGATCTGCGACGACCGCCTTCCAGGCGAGGCACTGAAGCATCCCCGCAACGTCGTCGCCAATCGAGGCTGGCACCGGCAGGCCGACCGGCGACTGACGATAAAGCGTCGCAAAATGCACCAGCGATACGAAATAGATCCCGACGGCACTGAGATGGATATCATCGTGGGGGCGGCTCGGATCACGAAGCGTCAGGCCCGCTAGCACGTCTGCCGCATCTATGCTCGTCCCATCTTCTCGGGTGGGCCAGTGCACGGGCCAATCCAGATACGGATTGCCGAAGAGGTCCTTCATGGTGAGGGGTGATCCGCCCGGCAGCGACGGAACGTCGTCACGTTGCCGCGCAGCCAAGTGGTCGTGAAGAGCAACGAGCGCCTGCCCGGCCGGCACAATGAAGATGGGATCGTGGATGGTGCATCCGCCATCGCTCGTCGTCCCCCATCCAAACCGCTCGAGCCAGCCGGGCGCACGCACTTCGGGGCCTGCTGCGGCATCCGCGACCTCCTCCCAGGCCGGACGCTGAGCCAGCATCTCGTCGCGCCAGCTGAACTCGGAGAGCGGCGGAAACTTCGAATATGGGTCGTTGCCCTGGAAATTGACCCAGGTCTGGTAAAGGTACACGCGGGCCGACGGGTTAGCCTCTTTCAGAGCGCAGTAGAAGCGCCTCAGATAGTAGGCGCTGTACTCGCTTCGGGCCGCGCCTTGGATGGGCAGCGCATCCGTGGCGACGAGCGTATCGTATCGGCCGGCATTGGCCTGGAACTCTTCACGCTTGACCACCATCGCAGCGGCGTCCCGGCTGTATCCGTGTGGGCGGCCGCGCCAGAGGGCAGAAAGCGGCGATCCCCAGAGCGTATGATCGCCCATGCGATAGGCGAGCCCGCGGCTTTCCGCAAAGCGGCCGATCAGCGTCATCAAGCTGATCTCGCCCCATTCGGTGCGCGCCTTCTGCTCGACCAGGCTGTGGCCGACCCAATAGACGGCAAGATCTGACTTCGGACCGAGGCGGTCCTCAACGTTCTTGGTCTCGCTCACAACGTCCCGGTCCGGATTGGCCATGCTCTGCGTTGCCCAGACGAGGCAGAGCGGCATCGCCAGCCGTGTGACGAACCGCTTCAGCGCCGAAGACCTCTGCACTTGTGATGTCTTTCCTGCACCGGCCGCGCCCGGCCCTAAGATCGGCGGCAGCCTACCCGCGCTGCAAAAGCCGACAACGGGAGCCGAGCCTTGCAGTTAACGGCGCCGAGACGCGCCTGCGAGATTAACCAACGGACCAACGACAGCCCCGGAGAGGCCGGCGAAATCTATGCGGATGCCGGAAAATGGTATCTTTGTTGCGTGTCCGGCCGGTGACCAATCTCCGCAACGGACGATCCGAGGGAAACAACCATGGGGGCGCCTCTGGCGGCAATCGCCTACGTCTGGCTCGCACAGGCCATCGCATTCCTGCTCATGCCCTGGTCCACGCCGCTCGCCGTGCGCGTGATTAGCATCGCGTTCTGGGCGGTTGCCGCGCTGATTATCTTCACGGTTCCGAATCCGCTGACGGCCCTGTTTTTGGCGGCCGTAGCCCTGCTCGTGCTGGCGCCGCTCGCACCGGTGAAGCGCGCGGGCTTTTTCCTTGCTGTCGCTCCCGCCGTTCCCATCTTTATCTTCGCCCCCCTGCCTTTTCCGGGGATCAACTATTTAACCGACATCACCCACTACAAGCTGGCTGCGCTCATCGTCCTGGCACCGGTTCTTTTACGATCCGTGGCGCGCCCCTCGGGGGTCAGCATCACGGCTATTTTTCTCATCATCTATATTCTCTACACGGCGATCGTCATGGGCGCGGCGAGCAGCCTGACGGGAGGCCTGCGCTTTCTGGTCGATCAAATTCTGATTATCGGCGTGCCCTATTTCGCCTTTCACCGCATCATCCGCGATCAGGACGATATCGTCCTGCTCTTTCAATATTTCCTGGTTGCCTCACTGATGCTCGCCGTCGTTGCCATCGTCTCCTTCGTCGTCAACTCGGACATGTACGCGTCGTTCTCGGTCTTTCCATCGGAGTTCCGCGGCGGCCGCTTGCGGATCAACACGACCATCGGCACACACGCGCTCGCCTTCCATCTCGCGTGCGCCCTCGTGATCCTCGAATTCCTCAAACACCGCATCCGCATTTCCCGGCCGCATCTGATGGCAATCCGGCTCCTCCTGCTTGCCGGGATGGTGAGCGCGGATTCGCGCGGCGCGCTGCTCGGCCTCGCCGCAGGGGCATCCGTCTATCTGCTGATCATGATGAAAAGCGCCGCCGCCCGCACGCTTCTGCTCTCCGCCTTTTTGGCCGCGGGCGGGATCGGCGCCTGGTGGCTGCTGCAGGGCGACGTGTCCTCCTACGACGATTACGGCACGTTCTCCTACCGCCAGGAGCTGCTCCTGACGTCAGTCAAGTACATTCTCAGCCATCCCGTTTTCGGCGATCCGAATTTCGTCACGAGCGGCGCGTTCGGCCATCTGGTCCAGGGACAGGGGATCATCGACATCACAAACCTCTACCTTCAGATCGGACTGGCCTACGGCCTTCTTGGGTTGACCCTGTTCAGCATCGTTTTTGTTGTACCGTGCGTGGCCGGCGTGCTGCGGCTTCTCCGCACTGAGCGCGATGGAGACGCAGAGAGCGAAAGCTGGCGCAGCGCTCTGGCCGCAACCCTCTCCATAACGGTGGGCTGGCTGTTCCTCATCATGACGACGAGCGATGTCGGTATCACCCTGCATTTCGGTGTGGTCTTCGCGGCGCTCAGCAGCGCGCTCCGCGCCGCACAGCCGTCGACGGTCGACACCGCGTCGTCCTCTGCGCTCCTCGCGCGACGGCCCGCCGCTCCATGACCACCTTCATTCTCCGCGCCATGTCTGGAAACGGTCTCGTCGAGCGCCTCGCCCGCAGCATCGGCTGGACGGCGTTCGGGTTCCTCGGCATGCAGGCGCTCCGCCTTGTGTCGAACCTCATTCTCACCCGGCTGCTTTTCCCGGAAGCGTTCGGTCTGATGGCGCTGGTGTCCGTGTTCATGATCGGGCTCGCGATGTTCTCCGACATCGGGCTCGGCCCCTCCATCATGCAGAACCCGCGCGGCGACGAGCCCACCTTCCTAAATACGGCCTGGACCATCCAGGCCATACGCGGAGCTTGCCTATGGCTCGCCACGTGCGTGCTCGCGGGCCCTGTCGCGGCATTCTACGCGGAGCCGCAGCTGGCTCAGCTGCTTCCGGCGGCCGGACTGTCCCTTCTCATCGCGGGCTTCAACTCGACCAAGCTCGAAACCGCCAACCGGCATCTCGTTCTCGGCCGCGTCACCGCGCTTGATATCATCAGCCAGGTGGCCGGCCTGATCGTCATGATCGGTCTCGCCTGGGTGATGCGGTCGGTTTGGTCGCTGGTGATCGGCATCATCGTCACGGCGGCCGTGAAGCTCTGGCTAAGCCACGCGCTTCTTCCCGGCGCGCGCAATGCCTTCCTTATGGATCGTCTCGCCGCGGGCGAGCTTGTGCACTTCGGCAAATGGATCTTTCTGTCGACAGTGCTCGGATTTCTCATTGCGCAGGGCGACAAGATCATTTTCGGAAAGTTTCTCGAGCTCGGAATGTTCGGCGTCTACAATATCGGCTACTTTCTCGCGAGCTTTCCCATCCTGCTCGGCTCCGCCGTGATGACGCGCGTGCTCATCCCGCTCTACCGGGAGCGCCCGCCCGCTGCCTCTCAGGACAATTTTGCGAAGATCAGCCGGGCCCGATACGGGCTCTCCGCCTCTATTCTGCTGCTGCTCGCGTGCATGGCCCTGGTGGGGCCGACACTGGTCAACCTGCTCTACGATTCCCGGTTTGCCGCGGCGGGCGCCGTCGTCGTCGTCGTGTCCTGCGCGCACATCCCCTATGTGATCGGCATGACATACGAGCATGCGGCGCTCGCAGCCGGCGACTCCCGGAACGTGTTTGTCGTCATGGCGCTCAAGAGCGCCACCCAGCTCGGCCTCCTGCTCGCCGGGCTCGCATGGGGCGGGCTGGCTGGCGGCCTGGCAGGCCAGGCCCTGGCGCTCGCAATGATGCATCCGGCGCTGATACGTCTTGCGCGCCGCCACAAGGCCTGGGACCCGCGCCACGATATCGTCTTCTCTCTTGCCGGCATCGCGATTGGCGCGCTTGCCCTCACGGTCAATCAGGAGAGCCTTGCCGTGCTGAGCACATTCCACCGGCCATAGCGCGCACGCACTGTCTTCGAACGCGGAAATTTGGGTGCGCGAGCTTGCTAATGCTGGCTCAGCGCGCGTTCGAACAGGTTCGTCGCGGCGTCCCACGTGTAGGGTCCGACGCTCTCCAGAGCGGCATCGGACATGGCACGCCAGCGTCCACGCTCCAGGCCTAGGATCTGAATGAGCCTGTCTGCGATCGCCTCCGGGTTCTCCACATCGACGACGAACCCGTTGACACCATCCCGAATTACGTCCGACGCGCAGCCCGTTCTCGTGGCTACAACCGGGCAACGGCACGCTAGGGCTTCAATGATCGGCAGGCCGAAGCCTTCGGACCGGCTGCCCGTCAACCAAACGTCGCACATCGCATAGATGTCCTTCAGCCGCGTCTGATCCGGCCTTAGGAAGAACTGCGATCCGGCGGGCAGCCTCATCTGCCTGGAGACGGGCTCGGCGCCGAACGCGACAATGCGCACGGCCGGAACGCGCCGGCGCACGATCTCGAGCGCACGCAGACTTATGTCCGTTCCCTTGGGGTGCCCCCGGCCATACAGGAGACCGACCGTCGGAACGTCATTCTTCTCTCTCGGCTCGGCAAAGAACAGCTTCCGATCGACGGCATTCGGGACGAGATCGACATCAGAGTCGCCATAACGGTCTCTCATGATGTCCCTCAGCCATCCCGAGACCACGATCTTTCTCAGCGGGAGATAGTAGGTGCCGGCGGAGATGTGCACCGGCAGAAAGGGAAACACTTCGTGCCCTTGCACGAAATAGTACTTGCGGCCTTTGGCCGGCGACAGGTTCACGACCGAATAGGCCGTCTCCCACCATGTCGCGATCACCACGTCGGCGTCGGGGACATCCTGGTCGGTTATGGGCCCTCCATGATCGACGATCTTGAAGTCGGCTCGCATGCCGTCGAAGTGCGAGGTTGCGGCCGGTTTCTCGGGCCATTCCCCCCGCGCGAGGGACCTCAGCCTGGATTTCCAGCTTAGCGGGGCGTGCTTCGATGCAACCACGGTGACGCGATGCCCGCGACGCACAAGCCCGTCCGCGTGCATGGCGACCACCCGGCTGCCGCCCGAGAGATTGGCATTGGGTACGATAAACGTAATTCGCATCTTGCCGATTCTTATGACGGGGCGCCTCGCGAGCAGCATTCGATCGTCGACGCGAAGTCCACAGCCCGCTGCAGCCTGGAGCGAAGGATTAAGCGCATGATGCGCGCACGCCGGCTCGCAGTGACGCCCGTGAGCGATGCTCTCGACAAGCGATCAGGATTGTCGCTCCCATTCCCAAACGAGCGGCGCGGCTTTTCCAGCCGTGCCTCTCACGTGCTTCCGGCGATCAACGATAGCTGCCCTCGGACGTGCGATGGAGGACATGCCTGCCGGGGTCAATGGCGGCATCCTCGATCCGGCGCTGCGCCTCCTCTGCGCTCGCGTCCTTTTCTTCCCCAAGCGACGGTCGCTCCATGGCAGCGGATGCTTCGGCATCGAAGCCATCCAAATTTTCCGAAACGATCAAGACGTCGCCGGGCAGGATTTCCGTAAACACCGTCGCGGGGAACGTGCGGACCCCGGAAGCGCTCTCGCGCGAGATATGATAGCTGAGCCTCAGCACGTTCTCGGGATCGTCACCCGCAGCATGGGACGGAATGCGGGAAACCAGCTCGAGCTGGGCCACTTCGCGCTCGAGTGCGTCGATGCGCTCTCCCAGCTCGGCGCGCCGCTGCTGAGGCACCGCCACGAGTTGCTGGTCGATGCCGCTCAAACGCGCACGAGCCCGTTCGACGATCGACTTGATCTCGGAATAACGGATCTCGACCATGAGCAGATCCGACTTCTGCTGAAGATAGCGCGCATTGTTGACCAGCTTGCGCTCCTTCAGATCCTCGATGCTGGCGAGCTGAGCGCGGGTGATCTCGATCTGCTCGCGAACCGATTTCTCCTGGGCTTCCGCTCCCGCAAGCTCACGCTCCGCAGTTTCGCGTTCGCGGCGCAGGCCAACGATTTGCGCTTCCATGACGCGCCGCTGGTCGCTCAGGATATCGTTTTGCCTAGTGATGAGATTGGTCAGCGCCAACCGGCTCGTCTCAGGAACACTCTTGATCAAGGTGGTGATCCGATCGTTCGTGGCCACCACAGCGCCGCCCTCGCGCTCGGCCTTGAGGCGCGCCAGCTGGGCGAGGGCGAACGTGAGCTGAGTGCGAGACTGACGGTTCGCAACGAGGCCGGCGCCTTCGGTGCGTAGCACGCCACGTGCCAGCGAAATGGCCTGGATCACCTTGAGCCCCGGCCGCCATTCGATGGCGCCGGCTTCGGCAACGTGCCCCATGATGTAATAAGGACGGAAACGTGCGACCTCGACGGCCACGGTGATGTCCGTCCGCAACGCCGCACTGAGCTTCTCAGTGAGAATACCCTCAAGGCGGGAGAGCGTCATGCCGCCGATATCGATGCGCCCGATGCGCGGGATCGAAAGCGAATTGTCGGGATCGATCGCGTACTCGCCGCTGAGATCGCTCTGCCCCCACATGCGAACCCGGAGTCTCTCCACGCTCGACAGGTCGAACGCCGGCGGGTGACCGGCTTTCTCGGCGGCCGGTGCCTCGCTGGCGCTCACAGGCTGAAGGGCTTGCGGAGCGGCGGATGCGTCCACGCTCGCCGTCGCCAAAAATTCCGCCTTGGGCTCAAGGGCTCCCGCACTATCCGCCAGCAACGGCTCGGGAGCCATCAGCACGGCGCTGAGCGCCCCTACCACAGCGAATGCGCCACCGCGCTTCGCACGCCCAGGTTTGGCGATCCTACTCGTCACGAACTCTACCCCTCCGCGTCGATGCCTTGAGACGCATAAGCACACGGCATCGCCCGCTCCGTTGGCGGTCCAACAGCAGAAGTGTGTCAAACCGGTACGCCTAGAAACCAAAGGCTATGGAACGCCCTAGTTATGCGCAATACGAAAATTATCACTTTCTTAACGATGGTTAATTTGCTGGCGAGGATCGCAGGGCCGCCCTGAAGACGCCGGAGACAACAGGAACGCGACGGCGGATCGGAGAAGAGAAAACCTGTCGGCTAGCGGCGTGCGCGCTAGATGAGCGCTCATTCAGCCGAGAAGCGGCCTGCCCTTCCTACTGTTTGTTATTCTAGCCGACGGGCGTTTAAACCAAGCCGAGCCGAAGTTTCTCCACGCAATCCCGGGCATGCTAGAGCATCTGATGAGACTGACGGGCTACGCTTCTGACCAATGGCACGAAGCGATCATGGTCCGGGACGTCACACAACGAGCGGGCTTGCCGCGCCGAGCCTGCCGACCTCAAGGGACAGAGCATGTCTACCGATCTGAACCAGAAAGCGACCGTTTCGGTCGTTCTGGTCAACTACTGCACGCGCGATTTGACGCTCGCTTGCCTCAGCTCGCTCGCTGGCGAAATTGCAGCATGCCCCGGCTCCGAGGTGATCGTCGTCGACAACAACTCGCCGGATGGATCGGGCGCGGAGATCGCGGCTGGCATTGCGGCGAACGGCTGGGGCGGATGGGCGCGCCTTCTTGCCATGCCGCACAACGGCGGCTTCAGCTATGGCAACAACGGCGCGATCCGCGAGCTCTTGGCACGCGCCGCGCCGCCTGACTATGTCTGGCTCCTGAATACAGACACCATCGTCCGGCCTGGCGCGCTTGGCACGCTTGTCGATTTCCTGGACGCCCATCCGGATGTCGGGGCCGCGGGCAGCCGCCTTGAACATGAGGATGGCACGCGGCAATGCTCCGCCTTCCGCTTTCATTCCATCGCGGGCGAACTCGATTCCAGCCTGCGCCTCGGGATCGTCGCGAGATTGCTCAAGCGCTGGAAAGTCGCGCCTCCCCTTACCGATGAACCGTCGCGCTACGACTGGCTGTCGGGCGCGAGCCTGCTCATCCGGACGCAAGTTTTCCAGGATATCGGGCTCATGGATGAAGGATATTTCCTCTACTATGAGGAGACGGATTTCTGCCGCCGGGCGGTGCGCGCGGGCTGGTCGCACTGGTACGTGCCTCAGAGCCGCGTTGTGCATCTCGTCGGGCAAAGCACGGGCGTTACGCACGCTGGCAAACAACGCAACCGCCGCGCCAGCTACTGGTTTCAATCGCGGCGGCGCTACTTCATCAAACATCATGGGGTCGCATACGCCATGCTCGCCGATGCCGCGCTCGCGGTTGGAACGGCGCTTTCCATGGTCGCGGATTCGATCCGGGGACGTGCTCCATCAAATCCGGAACGGTTTCTTCGCGACCTCGCGCGCGAGAGCGTCGTCTTCAATCACAAAATCGACCCCGTATGACATCGACTCTGGGCCGTCATGACCACACGTGATCATACCGTCAGCTCAAACTCGAATCAGGATGTCGGGGCCGTCGTCATCGGGCGCAATGAAGGGGAGCGGCTCGACCGCTGCCTCCGGTCGCTTGCAAGAGACGTGCGCGCGCTCGTTTATGTCGATTCCGGATCAACCGACGGCTCAACCGACCTTGCCGAGCGCCTTGGCGTGCACGTGATCCGGCTTGACGCCACGCAGCCCTTTACAGCTGCGCGGGCCCGCAATAGCGGCTTTCGCTATCTCACCCAGTACGAACGCGGGCTTGCCGCTGTTCAGTTCGTGGATGGTGACTGCGAGGTGGAGGCTGGCTGGATCGAAGCTGCTCGCGCCCATCTCCTCGCGCACCCCAGAACGGCGGTGGTTTTCGGGCGGCGGCGCGAGCGGTTTCCGGAGCACTCGATCTACAATCGCCTCTTCGACTACGAATGGAGCATTCCACCGGGCGAAGCCACAAGCTGCGGCGGCGACGCTATGATGCGCTTCGATGCCCTCTGCGAGGCAGGCGGCTATCGCGATGATCTCATTGCCGGAGAAGAGCCGGAGCTCTGCGTGAGGCTGCGCCGGGCAGGTTGGAAGATCGTCTGCATCGATCATCCGATGACGCTGCATGACGCGGCAATGACGCGCTTCTCTCAATGGTGGCGCCGCACGACACGCACGGGCTACGGCTTCGCCGAGGGCTCTCACATCCATGGCGGCCCACCGGATTATCATTGGGTCATCGAAACGCGGCGGGCGCAGATCTGGGGGCTCGTCGTTCCCGCCGTGATTGCTGCCAGCGTCCTGGCGTTCGGCCCCTGGGCGCTTTTGATGGCGCTCGTCTACCCGGCGCAGGTTCTCCGGCTCTATCTCAAGCGCAGGAGAACCGAGCCGATCCCGCTCGCCTCCTCCTTCTTTCATGTGCTCGGACGATTTCCGGAAGCCGTGGGGCAGATCCGGTTTTTCCGAAACCGAATCATGGGCCGCGCGGGATCGCTGATCGAGTATAAATCGGTGGCGGACCGCTGAGGCGTTCGTTTCCCTCGGGCTCCGAGCAAGACAGACGATCGACGCCTCATTCTTGCAGAAACAGCCAGTGCGATCTGAGATCAGGCGTGAGCCGCAGCAGATATCCATCGGAGCTCACAGCCATCGGCGTGGGATGCAGCGCGCCGTCCCGATCGGCAAAGTACGCTTTGAGCCCACTCCTTGCACGTATCCTGAGCTCGCCTTCCACGGGCTCCGCCCGATAGGGCAGGCGATCGCCGGTCGGTAGCGAACGAGCCGAGAGGGAGATCATGATCCGCCCGGACCGATCCAGCGGCTCACCATCAAGACTTTGCACAGCGAGGCTGGCGTTCGGCGTCGAGAGGGCGATCGATACGTTGCGGAGGGAGATCTGACGCCCGCCGAGCCAGCCGCTCGCCACTTGCGATTTCTCAGTGTCGACCGTGAAGATGCCTTGCTTCCAATCGCGACAGAGCTCGCCGGTGTCCGAACAGACCCTGGTCGCCGCCTCCCCAATTGCATCGAAATCAGGGTCCGAGATGCGCGTGG
This sequence comes from Hyphomicrobium sp., assembly GCF_036780825.1. GTDB lineage: Bacteria > Pseudomonadota > Alphaproteobacteria > Rhizobiales > Hyphomicrobiaceae > Hyphomicrobium_C. The sequence goes on from NZ_DAIQCD010000001.1 coordinate 181,712, forward strand.
CGTTCGGAGTGGATGGCGCTTCATTGATCCAGCCGAGCGCATCGATCTTGGGGATACGAAGACGAAGCTTCGACGTTTCCGTGAGCGTGCGGATAGCCCGCGAGGTGCGCGCGTTGATCTCCTGACCGGTGAAAACCTTCTCCGGAAGCGCCAACTCGTAGGTCTCCTTCGCGCCGCCCACATGCCCTGCGCGATAGAGCAGCGCGGCCGCGGGAAGCGTGGCGATAAGCGCGGGATCAGTCATCGCCTCCCAGTTTCCGGCGGACGCTTCTCCCAGCGGCAACTGGGAATAGGCATAGTGCACCATGGCATCCCACGCCTGCAGGCGCGCGATCGATGCCACGTAAAGAGGAAACTGGAAGCGATCGAAGACCGGGAACGGCTCGACGTTCCATTCGCTGACGGAAAACGGCTTCCCGGCTACCGCGCCACCCGCCATCCAGCTCGCGATATTCGGCTCGAGGCGCGGGTTGCTCTCGACCTCGTTGGGACGCCCATAGCTGTGTGCATCGACGATATCCCCTTCTCCGAGTGCCATGAGCCCAGCAGCGCTCATCTCGCCCCAGTAGCTCGTTGGAATGATCGGAATCCTGACGCCGAGGCCGCGCAGATAGCCGCTCATATCATCGAAATAGGCGTGCTCAGCGTCCGCCAGAAAGATCTTAGACGGCCCGAACTCCCAGCTCCGCCACACCTTGTCGAAATCAAGCGCCGATCTTGAAGCAAACTGCCGCGCAAGCGCCATGTAGCGGGCCGAATGCCAAGGGACGTTCTTGTCGGGAAGCAGCCAGTTTCCGAAGTGATGCGTGAGGTCGTTCTCGTTCGTGATGAGGACGGCGACGACAGCGGGATCGTCCTTATAGGCGAGGCCGGTGTGCGAGTTGACGTGCGTGAGGTATGCCTTCGCGAACTCCTTCGACCGCGCCTTGAGGCTGTCGTTCACGAACAGGTAGCCCTGCATGGTGGCGGAGCGGCTTTCCTCGTCGGCAATCTCCGCGAAGGCGTCGATGCCGTCCTGCTCCGTCAATCGGCGGCCGACGTGAAGGTCCAGCCAGACGTAGATGCCCTCATCGCGAAGACATTTGATCCACCAGTCGATCTTTTCGAGAGCAGCGGCATCGAGCTCTTTCGTGGTCTTGGCACGGGTGCCAAAGATATTGGGCTCCACCCAGTCGGAATCGTGATGGTGGATGCGGGCGAGGTTGAACCCGAGCTTGGACAGCCGCTTGGCCTGATTGCATACGAGCTTGGGCGTGGTTGCGTGATAGAGCACATATGCCGAGAGGTTGGTGCCCCAGAACCGCGCCTTCGTGCCATCCTCGAACACCAGTTCGCCGCCTGAGGCGCGAAGAAAACCGCGCTTGCCTGCCGGTTTTTCGTTTTCGTTAAGGAAGCTCAGGTCGACCGGCGCGCGATTCCAGTGGAGATCGTCCGTCCACCAAGCGTCGCTCACAGGCGGCAACCGCTCAGAGACCGTGTCGGCACTGGCTTTGCTCGCACATGCGGCGACGGCAAGCGCTGCGAGCGCACAGCGCATCGCCATCGATGCCCTGCCCACAACCTGCGCCGCGTATATCATGACCATCGCGTCACAATGCGCGACCGGGGCGGCTCAGCCCCGGAATCCGTGCCACCACCGGGAGGCCGGATGCTTCCTCATACTGCCGCCGCATGCGGAGCACGCCACCCATCAACTCGGCAACGACCACCAGCCCACATCCGAGCAGCACGCTCAGCAACACGCCGGCAATGGCATATTTCCGGGCAGCACTTTCCCCCGCGATCGGATCCTTGGGGCGACCGATGACGAGAAGATCGTCGGGAGAGCTGAAAATGCTGACATAGTTGCTGCGCGATGGAACGGGCTGCATCTTCGATGCCGCCTGCCGGTCGGCAGCATCCTGATAGGCTGCATAAAGCCGCTCGAGCTCGGCAACCTTTGCAGGCGTTGCGCCGATCGATTGACGGAGGCGCTCGGCCGTCTCTGCGGCTTGCGCACTGAGGCCCGATACCTGTTTATCGGTCTGCAAGATGGTTGAGGCAGAGCCCCCGCGACTGTTTCGCTTCAGCGTCCAAAGCTGATGGAGCTCGGCGCGGATCTGAAGCGGCGCCTGGAAGCCCTCCGCCTCAATGGCGCGCATCAGCTCCGCCTCGGCTGCCGCGGCCTCCTCCGTGCGCTTTATCTGAACGAACTGGGGAGCGCTGAATATGCTCCGCTCCGGTCCGGTCAAGCCTTCCAGAAGGCGGGCAATCACGATCTCCAGATCCCGGCCGAGATCAGTCGGACTGGCACCCATCATCTTGATCTCGAGGACGGAGTTGTTGACCACCTCAAGAGACACAGAGGCCGCAAGCCGCCGCATCTGGGCGATCTTTGCGGCTTGCGTCTCGGGCGGCTTGTACCCTGTCATCTGCGGCAGCAGCTCGGCGAGGACCTGATCGCTCTTTAACCAAGTCTCAATGGCCTCGACCTGACTCTTCAACCACGCCTCGGCGGCCTTGACCTGCTCGAACGTGTTGACATAGGGGGCGCCGCCAGCCCCGCCAGGCGCACGGTTCGCCGCCTGCAACATGATCAGGGAGCTTGATGTGTACTTGGTCGGCGCCAGCTTGATCGCGACTGCGGACAGCACACACGCCACCAGAATGGGCCCGACGAAAAGGCGCCAGCGCTTGCGCGCCACATCGAGGCAAAAGACGAACTGCTCCCGGAGAAACTCAGATCCCGAACTCATGACTCACGTCTCTCCGATCCTTGCTCGCGCCTCGTGCATCGATGCGAGATGCGAAGGGTGCTCGGGCGGCCTCGTCCGGGTCAGCTTCCAAATCAGGTGGCTAGCGGGCATGCGCCAGTCATTCAATATCAAGCCGCCGACATTCAATCCGGCAATGCGGCAGGTCTCTATGCATGCCACCAGCTCCTTCTGATCCGTCTCGCCGCTGAGGCATACGAGGAACGTGACATCGAGGGCCGGCTGCGCGGCGGCGATCGTAGGCTCTAAAATTCCCGACGCCTGGATGACCGGCGGCAGGTCGACGATGACCGTGAAGCCCGCCTCAGCCGCATCGGCAAGAGCCGATCGCAACACATCCGCCGACAGGGTAAGCAACTCCGCGCCGAGGGGCTCAGCCAAGAACAGGGCGCGCTGGATCTCAACCGCGGAGGATACAAACGATATCTTCCCGCCCAGTTGTTCCGACGTCGAAATCCTGGCCCGGCTCAGATCCACAAGCAGCGTTTTGGTGCCGAAACTCGAAAAGGCGCCAGCAAGCTCGCGGGCTGTGAGGCTGACACCGACACCCCGCCGCGAGCCGGTGATGCCGATGACGCGCGCCGACTGCGCATTGGCCGCGGCGATGACCCCCGTGAGGCGCCGCGCGCGAGCGGGATCACCCGACAAAATGGCTTTTCCCTCGTCGGGATGCTCAGACGGCCGTTGCGCGGTTGCGTCAAACTCAGGCTCCCGAGCCTCCACGATTGCCTCTGCTCTTCGCTCCACGGCCGTCATCTCTGCCGGTTTCCTTGCGGTTCCAGAGATCGCTTTTCCAAGCTCACCTCAAAGCACCGTCCCGATCTGGCACAGGGCTGCGCGGCGACAACCTCAAATGGAGCGATCTCGCTATTTACGCCCCACCTTTGCGAGAGGCATGCCAATCTCCTCTTGCTCGGCAAGGCTCACATAAGACCCACGCAAATAAAGAAGAGGGCTTGCCTCGTGGGAGGCTGAGCCGGCGACCACTTCGCCGAAAAACATCGTGTGCGACGAGGCCGCGCGATATTCCGAAAGGCGGCACTCGAGACGGCATACGGCCGAAGGCAGGACCGGCGCACCTGTCACGCCCGCGATCCAGCTCCCGGTCCGGAAGCGCTCCTCGCCGCTAATGCCGGCTGTCCCTGAGAAAACGCGGGCAATTTCCTCCTGACCGACGGCGAGGGTGTTGATGCTGAAAAAGCCACTCTCGATAATCAGGTCGTGGGCTCCTGCCGACTGGTTGACGCACACGATCACGGTCGGCGGCAAATCGGTGAGCGAGCAGACGGCGCTGGCCGTGAGGCCGTTACGCCGGCCGTTGGCGTCGGAGGCGGCAATGACGGAGACTTGGCCGGGAATGTTTCGCATCAGGCCGCGGAACGCGTGGCCGTCGATCGGTTCGGTTTTCATGATTGTTCTTGAACCCAGGGCTTCTTCAGGCAGCGACCCGCCTATCTCTCCAAAACGAACCAGCCATGGGCTGGGCGGACTGTGCCAACATAGGCCGGTGATTTATAGGTCCGGAGACGTTTACAGTTAAGGCAACGGAGTTAGCCTCGGCCAGACATTCCAGCAAGGCCGATCCGCCAATAAACCCAATTGCCCGAAGTTTCTTGCTGGCTCTTCGCGGCGCGGCGTAAGCCTCAGCCGTAAAGCCGGAGCAAGGAATTCTCTTACGTGAAGTTCACTCGCACACTCATTCCCGACGTCATCGAGATTTCGCCGAGGCGGCATGCCGACGATAGGGGCCATTTCGTGGAGCTGTTCCGCGCGGACCTGTTCCGAAAGAACGTAGCGGATGTGCGGCTCGTCCAACACAACCAGTCGCTGTCCCGGCGGGAAGGTACCGTGCGGGGGCTGCATTACCAGGCCTCGCCGGCGGCACAGGGCAAGCTCGTGCGCTGTGTGCGGGGCGCGATCTTCGATGTAGCGGTCGACCTTCGCCGCTCGTCGCCCACGTTCGGCCGGCACGTGACAATGGAGCTTTCCGCCGATACCGACGCCCAGCTCTGGATCCCAGCCGGCTTCGCCCATGGCTTCTGCACGCTGACACCCGATACCGAGGTCTGGTACGGCGTAACCCACACGTACAGTCCATCTCATGATCGTGGGGTTCTCTGGAACGATGCGGAGCTCGGCATTCCCTGGCCGGCCATCGCGGCGGCCGCAACCGTATCGGAGCGCGACGCCAAGCTGCCGAGACTGCGGGATGCCTTGGATCTTTTCGAATAGACACCCTGGGATTTGCCGGAGAACGTCATGCGCATCTTGGTGACTGGAGGAGCGGGGTTCATAGGCTCGGCGCTGGTGCGCCATCTCGTCAACGATGCCGGCGCCGAGGTCCTCACCCTCGACAAGCTGACCTACGCTGGCACGCTCACCAGCCTGCGGACTATCGAAGGCGCAGCCAACCATCGCTTCGTCCAAGCGGACATCTGCGACGGACGGACCGTCTCGGCCGTGCTGGCCGAGTTCCAGCCGGACCGGATCTACCATCTGGCGGCCGAAAGCCATGTGGACCGCTCGCTCGACGGACCGGCCGACTTCATCGCCACCAACATTGTCGGCACCTACACGCTCCTCGACTGCGCGCGTCAATACTGGCTCGGCCTCGACGGCGCGCGCAGGGACGGCTTCCGGTTTCTTCACGTGTCGACGGATGAAGTCTACGGCTCGCTCGGCGCGGACGGTCTTTTCACGGAGGCCACGGCCTACGACCCAAGCTCTCCCTATTCGGCATCGAAGGCCGCCTCCGATCATCTCGTGACGGCGTGGCAGCGGAGCTACGGCCTTCCAGCCCTCATCTCGAACTGCTCGAACAATTACGGGCCCTATCACTTCCCCGAAAAGCTCATCCCGCTCATCATCCTCAACGCACTCCATGGGGAGCCGCTTCCGATCTACGGCGACGGGGCGAACGTGCGCGACTGGCTCTACGTGGACGACCACGCCCGTGCGCTGCATCTCATCGCGAGCCGAGGCCGGCTTGGCGAGAAATACAACGTCGGCGGGCGCAACGAGCGGCGCAACATCGATGTCGTGACCGCCATTTGCCGTATCCTCGACCGCGTGCGGCCGCGCGCGGGAGGATACGAAACGCTCATCACCTACGTGGCGGACCGGCCGGGCCACGATTTCCGATATGCCATCGACGCCTCGCGGCTCGAGCGCGAGCTTGGCTGGAAGGCGCACGAAACCTTCGAGAGCGGCATCGAGAAAACGGTGCTCTGGTATCTCGAGAACGAATGGTGGTGGCGGCCGCTCAGAGACACCGTCTACACCGGCACGCGGCTCGGCACCGCGGCCGGCGTGGCATAGACGAGGCGCCCAATGCGGATCGTCGTGACAGGAAAAACGGGGCAGATTGCGCGATCGCTTCTCGAGCGCGCCGGGGCGTTCGGCGCGACCGTCATTACGCTGGGCCGGCCGGAGCTGGATCTCACCGCACCGGGCGACCCCACAGCATTGCTTGCCGCGGGCAAGCCGGACCTCATCGTCTCAGCGGCGGCCTACACGGCCGTGGATAAGGCGGAAAGCGAGCACGAAGCGGCTTTCGCCGTCAACGCAGGCGGCCCACGCGCGCTCGCGGAAAGCGCCGGCAAGCTCGGCGTGCCTCTGCTCCACATCTCGACCGATTACGTCTTCGACGGCACGAAGCCCGAGCCCTGGACTGAGGACGATGCCCCGCGTCCGCTTTCCATCTATGGCGCTTCGAAGCTCGCGGGCGATGAGGCCGTGCTGGGTACAGCGAACGGCAACATCGTCGTGCGCGTGGGATGGGTCTACAGCCCGTTCGGAGCGAACTTCGTGAAAGCGATCCTGCGGCTCGCCGGCGAGCGGGACACACTGCGGGTGGTTGCGGATCAGATCGGCGGGCCGACGTCGGCGCTCGACATTGCCGATGGCATCCTCGCCATGGCGCGCAACGTGCTGGCAGAGCCGAAAAAGGCCGAACTGCGCGGGCTCTTCCACATGGCGCCGGACGGTACGGCGAGTTGGGCCGATCTCGCGGAAGCGGTCTGTGGCTGGTTGGAGGCAAACCGCGATCGAAGCGTGACGGTGGAGCGGATCACCACGCAGGATTATCCGACAGCCGCCCGGCGGCCAGCCAACTCGCGCCTCAACGCCGACAGGCTTGCATTCCGGCACGGCATCCGCCTGCCGCCCTGGCGCACGTCGCTTCCTTCAGTGCTCGACCGGCTCGCCTGAGCGCGCTGGCTTCGTCTCCATATCGTCGAGGATATTCATGAAAGGCATCATTCTGGCAGGCGGGAGCGGAACGCGGCTGCACCCCATGACGCACGTCACGTCGAAGCAGCTCTTGCCGGTCTACGACAAGCCGATGATCTACTACCCGCTGACGACGCTGATGCTGGCGGGCATCCGAGAGATCCTCATCATCTCGACGCCGCATGATCTGCCGAGCTTCCAGCGCCTGCTCGGCGATGGCGCACAGTGGGGGCTCTCGATCAGCTACGCTGAGCAACCTCATCCAGGAGGCCTTGCGCAAGCCTATCTCATCGGCGCCGACTTCGTGGCAGGCGAGCCCTCCTGCCTCATCCTCGGAGACAACATCTTCTATGGCCACGGGCTGCCAAAGCTGCTGCAGCTGGCTCGCTCGCGTCCCCAAGGCGCGACGATCTTCGCCTATCATGTGACGGATCCGGAGCGGTACGGCGTCGTGACCTTCGACGCCGAGATGCGGGCCATCTCGATCGACGAGAAGCCAGTGCGGCCGAAATCGAACTGGGCCGTGACCGGCCTTTACTTCTACGACGGGCGCGCGCCCGAAATCGCCCGGGATCTTAAGCCATCGGCGCGCGGCGAGCTCGAGATCACCGATCTCAACCGCGCCTATCTCGATGCCGGACAGCTTTCCGTGGAGCTGATGGGGCGCGGCTATGCCTGGCTCGATACCGGCACACCCGATAGCCTCATCGAGGCGGCGGAGTTCGTGCGAACACTCGAAAAACGGCAGGGCTTCAAGATTGCCTGCCCCGAGGAGGTGGCCTGGCGCCTCTCCTTCATAGATACGGCAATGCTGGAGGCCGCAGCCAAAGAACACGGAAAGAGCGCGTACGGAGGCTATCTAGCCCGACTGCTCTCGTCGGAGCGCGGTGACCCGGCTCGGGCCAGCCCGCAAATCGTAGTATAGACGCACGCGCGGCTTGCCCCATCCGCAAGCGAAGACCGCCACGGGCGTGAGCGCGGAGAAAGACATGCCACCCGCAGACGAGCGCGCCTTGGAGATCTGGATCTTCGACCTCGATCTATCCACGACCGAGGCATCCCGCCTAGTGCCGCTTCTCTCGGATGACGAACGGCGGCGCGCAGACCGGCGCGTACGGCCGGAGGATGGGCAACGCTTTCGGGTTGCACATGGGCGTTTGCGCGAAATCCTCGCCCCTCACCTCGGCGTGCCGCCACAGGCAATCGCATTTGGGGAGGGCCAATACGGCAAGCCCTACATTACGGCGCCGGACACATCGCTTCGCTTCAATCTCACCCACTCGGACGCGCTCGGGGGCGTGGCCCTCTCCCATGCCGCCGACGTGGGCATTGACATCGAGCGGATCCGGGCGCTAGACGGCACAGGGCTCGAGACGGCGCTCTCCGCACACGAACAATGCGCTTTGGCAGCGCTTGACGGCAACGAGCGGCGCGAAGCCTTCTTCCGATGCTGGACGCGCAAGGAAGCCGTGCTCAAGGCTCACGGATGCGGACTTGCCGTGCCACTCGAAAGCTTCGACGTGCCGGTGGGGCCCGAGCCGGAAAGCATCGTTCGCCTCCCCGCAACGGGAGCAAACAAAATGCAATCCTGGCGCATCGTCTCCTTCGTGCCCGCGCCGGGATACGCTGGCGCCGTCGCTGCCCCTACCGGCGGCGAATACAGTGCGGCATTACGCTACCGGACGTGGCCCAGGTCGGCCTAGTGTCCTGATTCCGAAGTTCGCTCGTGTTCGCGACGAGGCTCGGGGGCAACTTTCGAAATCATAAAAGGACACTGGAAACAGAGATTTGCTAGGATGATGATCCAAAAATTTGCTTGGAGGCACGCTGCACGAGGCGGCGAATTTTTCGATCATCACCTGGCCCGCAATCCCAGCTTGTGCTGGCTCTTGTCTTCGCGCCAAGAGCGTCACGGAGATGAAAAGTGGCGCGCATAAATTTCGATGACTTGTCAGATTCGCAGTTTCGACCCGAGCCTTGCTGGTAACATCTTAAACGCTAAGCTCTGACATGCTGGATACAAATGTGAACGCTCAATCAAGGAAGTCCGCCGGATGAACAGGATCGTGCTCGAAATCAAAGACGGGGACCGCGAGCCGGACGCGGAGGCCCGCGAGTGGATCGAAGCCGTCAGCTCGGTGATGGCTTTCGAGGGCAGCGAGCGTGCCGACTACCTGCTTGGCCGCGCCGTCGACATGGCGCGCCGGCAGGGCGCGCGGCTGCCGTTTGCCGCGAACACCGCCTACATCAACACCATTCCGCCGCACAAGGAGGCACCCCATCCTGGCGACCGCGCCATCGAGCGGCGCATCCGCTCGGCGATTCGCTGGAATGCGCTGGCCATGGTGCTGCGCGCCAACAAGGATTCGAGCGAGCTCGGCGGGCACATCGCGAGCTTCCAATCGGCGGCGACGCTCTACGACACGGGGTTCACGCACTTTTGGCACGGCGCCACGGAGAACCACGGCGGCGATCTCCTTTTCATCCAGGGACACTCCTCGCCTGGCATCTATGCGCGCGCCTTCCTCGAAGGACGGCTGACGGAGGAACAGCTCGACAACTTCCGCCAGGAGACCGCCGGGAAGGGGCTGCCGTCCTATCCCCACCCATGGCTGATGCCGGACTTCTGGCAGTTCCCGACAGTCTCGATGGGCCTCGGGCCGATTATGGCCATCTACCAGGCGCGCTTCCTCAAGTATCTCGACGATCGCGGGCTCGCCAACACCAAGGATCGGCACGTCTGGGTCTTTTGCGGCGACGGCGAGATGGACGAGCCCGAGAGCCTCGGCGCTATCTCGCTCGCGGGCCGCGAGAAGCTCGACAACCTGATCTTCGTCGTGAACTGCAACCTGCAGCGTCTCGATGGTCCCGTGCGGGGCAACGGCAAGATCATCCAGGAGCTCGAGGGCAGCTTCCGCGGCGCCGGCTGGAACGTGATCAAGGTGATCTGGGGCTCGAACTGGGATCCCCTGCTCGCCCGCGACACCACGGGCCGGCTGCGCCAGCTCATGGAAGAATGCAACGACGGCCAGTACCAGGATTTCAAGTCCAAGGATGGCGCCTACATCCGCGAGCACTTTTTCGGCCGCTATCCGGAGACGGCGGCGCTGGTGGCCGACTGGTCGGATGAGAAGATCTGGACACTGACGCGCGGAGGGCACGACCCGCGCAAGGTCTATGCCGCCTATGCGGCCGCGGTCGGCCATAAGGACCAGCCAACGGTGATCCTGGCCAAGACCGTCAAAGGCTACGGCATGGGAACGGCGGGCGAAGGCCAGATGATCGCCCACCAGCAGAAGAAGATGGAAAGCGAGGCGCTGGAGCGCTTCCGCGATCGCTTCGGCGTCGAGCTTCCCCCGGGCGTCGATCCGGAAACTTTGCCGTACATCCGCTTTGCGGAGGGCAGCGAAGAACTCGCCTATCTGCGCGCACAGCGAGAAGCGCTCGGCGGCGTCCTGCCTCGCCGACGCGCCAAGACCACATTCAAGCTCCCGGCCCCGCCTCTCTCCCTCTTTGACGCGCAGCTCAAGGGCTCGGGCGAACGCGAGATCTCCACGACGATGGTGTTCGTGCAGCTTCTCACCAAGCTCCTGCGCGACAAGGCGGTCGGGCGGCACATCGTGCCGATCGTACCCGATGAAAGCCGCACCTTCGGCATGGAAGGCATGTTCCGCACCTTCGGCATCTACAGCCAGGTGGGACAGCTCTACCGTCCGGAAGACGCCGAGCAGCTCATGTTCTACAAGGAGGACCGTACCGGGCAGATGCTGCAGGAAGGCATCACGGAAGCCGGCGGCATGGCGTCCTGGATGTCGGCGGCAACGTCCTATTCGTCCTCGAACGTGCCCATGGTGCCGTTCTTCATCTACTACTCGATGTTTGGATTCCAGCGCTTCGGCGATCTCGCCTGGGCGGCGGGCGACATGCGGGCGCGCGGCTTCCTGATCGGCGGTACGAGCGGCCGTACCACGCTCAACGGCGAAGGGCTCCAGCATCAGGACGGCCACAGCCACATCCTGGCGTCGTCTATTCCGAACTGCATCTCCTACGATCCGGCGTTCGGCTATGAGCTGGCCGTCATCGTGCAGGACGGGCTTCGCCGCATGCTCGACGAGCAGGAGGACGTCTACTATTACATCACGGCCCTGAACGAGAACTACGCTCACCCGGCCATGCCGGAGGGTGCCGAAGAAGGCATCGTGCGGGGCATGTATCTGCTGAAGAGCACCAGCGCGCGCCGGGGCGCGCCTAAGGTGCAGCTCATGGGCTGCGGAGCGATCCTCAACGAGGTGATCGCCGGAGCCGAGCTTCTCGCCAAGGATTTCGGCGTCGCGGCCGACATCTGGAGCGTGACGAGCTTCACCGAGCTCAGGCGCGAGGCGGAAGAGGTCGAACGCTGGAACATGCTGCATCCGGCGGAGACACCCCGCGTGCCCTACGTCACCCAGTGCCTCGCCTCGCGCGGCGACACGCCGACGGTGGCCTCGACGGACTACGTGAAGCTCTTTGCCGATCAGATCCGTCCCTTCGTGCGCTCGCCGTATATCGTGCTCGGCACCGACGGTTTCGGACGCTCGGACTACCGTCGTCAGCTCAGGCACCATTTCGAGGTGGACCGCCACTTCGTGGCCGTGGCAGCGCTCAAGGCGCTGGCCGATGACAACAAACTGCCGTCGTCGAAGGTCGTTGAAGCGATCGCCCGCTACGGTATTGATCCAGAAAAAGCCGATCCGGCGCGCGCATAACGAGGTAATTCAATGTCCGTCATCGACGTTAAGGTTCCAGACATCGGCGATTACAAGGACGTGCCCATCATCGAGGTGCACGTCAAAGCGGGCGACAGCATCAATCCGGAAGATCCAATCGTTACGCTCGAAAGCGACAAGGCCGCCATGGAGGTGCCGGCTCCGAAAAGCGGCAAGATCGCCGAGGTGCTGGTCAAGGTGGGCGACAAGGTGAGCCAAGGCTCGTCCCTCATTCGCCTTATGGCCGAAGGCGGTGCCGCGGAGGCGAAGCAGGACGATGCCGCACCAGCCGCCGCCGAGAAGCCGGCGCCTCAGCCAGCACAACCGGCTCCCGCTGCGGCCGCCGCTCCCACGGCAGCCGAGCCGGCGGACGCGCAATCCGGCACGCCCGCGCGCGTGCCGCTGCCCCTCGGCGTAGACTTCGGCAGCGTGCACGCAGGTCCAGCCGTGCGGCGGCTGGCCCGGGAACTCGACATCGATCTCACGCAGATCAAGGGGACCGGCGAAAAGGGGCGGATCACCAAGGAGGACGTCAAGCGCGCGCTCGGCAGCGGCGGAGAAGGCGGCGGCGGCGGCGGCATCCCCGAGATCCCGGCGCAGGACTTCTCCAAGTTCGGTCCTGTCGAAACCCAGCCGCTCACGCGTCTCAAAAGGATTGGCGGCCCGCACCTGCACAGAGCGTGGCTCAACATTCCCCGCGTCACGCACAATGACGAGGCGGACATCACCGAGCTCGAAGCCTATCGCAAGCCGCTCGATGCGGCGGCCAAGGAGAAGGGCTTCCGGGTCACGCTCGTCTCCTTCATCATGAAGGCGTGCGTGGTGGTGCTGAAGGAGTTTCCCGAGTTCAACGCCTCGCTCGCGCCCGACAAGCAGAACCTGATCCTCAAGCGCTACTACCATCTCGGCGTCGCCGTCGACACCGAGGACGGCCTCGTCGTGCCGGTGATCCGGGACGTCGACCGCAAGGGCATCATGGAGCTGTCGCGGGAGATCGGCAGCATGTCGCTCAAAATGCGCGACGGCAAAATCACGCCTGCAGATATCGAGGGCGGCACGTTCTCCATCTCGAGCCTCGGCGGCATCGGGGGCACAGGCTTCACGCCCATCGTCAACGCGCCGGAGGTGGCAATACTCGGCGTGTCGCGCTCCGACACGAAGCCGAGATGGGACGGGACGCAATTCCAGCCGCGCCTCATGCTGCCGCTGTCGCTCAGCTACGATCATCGCGTGATCGACGGGGCACAGGCGGCCCGCTTCACGCGCCGCCTTGCGGTGATCCTCGAGGACGTGCGCCAGCTGGTCCTTTAAAAGGGGCGCCGGCAGCCGGTGCCAAGGCGGATACGCTATAGGAAAAAGGCAGGGAGCGAGGCCATCGCTCCCTGCCTTAAATTTTAGCTCTGCAGTTTCTGAGCCGTCAGCTTCCCGAAGCGCCTTAATCGGTGCGGGTCGACGACTTCATGTCGTGATATTTGTAATCCGGCGCGTTCTCGAGCGCCTCCTTCGTGCTGTCCACGATCACGTGCGTCTTGCCGTCCGTATCGCGGTTGAGCTGCAGGTCGGTGAATGAAATGCCGACCAGCTTTTCGCCCATACCGAGGAAGCCGCCGACGCCGATCACGGCATGACTGATCTTGCCGTCAGGCCCCATGACGAGATCGTTGATGCTTCCGATCTTGTCGTTGGCTTTGTTGTAGACGGCCATGCCCACGAGCTTGCTCGAACGCCACTCGTCCGCGGCCTGGTTCGATGCGAAGGTTCCGCTCGAGCGGGCCGAGGGGGCCGGATCCGTTACCGACGGCGTCGGAGCCGGTGACGGCGTTGCCTCAGGCATCCGCTGCTCGGTTGGGGCTGGCGTCGTCGGCGACGGCGAGGGAGACGTCTCCTGCGCGAACGCGGACGATCCGCCGAAAGCCAGGAGCGCGGACAGCGCAACAGCAGACATCAATTTTGTCTTCATCTGATGATCTCCATTGTGACTATTTGAGAATGGCTTGATGGCTTTGCAGCCGGCGCCGCGTCACGGCACACTCATGCTTGTCTCCGCATGTTCCGCATAAATGCTTCAGTGCGAGTGGCTGGCTCTCAACCTGCCTCTGCCTCAAACGTCGAAACGGGGCGTTGGTTCCTCGGGAACCCGTCCGCCCTCGCCCATCCGTTCGCCCCTGGCGCATGGTTTCCACTGGGGGAATTTTCTCTGCCGCCGGGAGCCGGCCCGGAAAACGGCGCCATAATCCTGATTGTCTTCCATGTGATCCTGGTCAAAATAACCCCGAGCGCTCACTGGCCGGCGCGGCCGCAAACAAGCGAATCTCGAGGCGGCGGATGCAGCCAGTGGCAGGCGCCGCTGTTCACGAGATCGTCCCGGCGAGCCAGGCGATTGACCCGATGAACCATATCAAGCTCACTGGAGCCTTCTCGGATTGACCCTTCCCCTTACTCTGACAGAGCAGGTGACCATGACTGCCGAACAGCGCCCTGCTCAACCGCTCGACTTTGCCGTGATCGGCAACGGACGCGTTGCAGCATTGCTCGACCGCTCGGCCCGCATCGTCTGGTGGTGCTTCCCGCGCTTCGATGGCGACCCGATCTTCTCGCGCCTTCTCGCGGGCGATGAGGAAAAGGGCTTCTGCGACGTCGTGGTCGAAGGCGCCGTGCGCACGTCGTCCGCGTACATGCGCAACACTGCCATCCTCGAAACGGTCATCGAGGACGAGCACGGCAACGGCGTGCGCATCATCGATTTCGCACCCCGCTACCCACGCTTCGAGCGCATGCTGCATCCGGCTCAGATCATCCGCCGTATCGAGCCTATCGGGCTGCCGCGCATCCGCATCCGCGTGCGGCCCACGTTCAATTACGGGCAGCCGCGCGCGGCTCAGGTCGTCGGGTCGAACCACGTCCGCTACAGCGGCGGCGATCTGACGGTGCGCCTGACCACGGACGCGCCGCTTTCCTACATTCTGCACGAAACGACATTTGCTCTATCGCGGCCGGTGACGCTGCTTTTTGGGCCAGACGAATCCCTGGAAGCGGCCGCCGACACCGTATCGCGCGAGGCTCTCGAGCGGACCCGCGATTACTGGATGGAATGGGTTCGCGGGCTCGCCGTGCCGCTCGACCGGCAGACGGACGTGATCCGGGCTGCCATCACGCTGCAGCTCTGCACCTTCGACGAGACGGGCGCCATCGTCGCGGCGCATACGACCTCTTTGCCGGAGGCGCCGCATACGCAGCGCACCTGGGATTACCGCTACTGCTGGCTCCGAGACGCTTACTTCGTCATCATGGCGCTCAACCGGCTTGGCGCGACGCAGACGATGGAGTCGTATCTCGACTACATCACGACGCTTGCGATCCAGTCCAAGGGCGCGCTGAGGCCGGTGTATGGCATCGTGCACGACCAGCCGCTCGACGAAAGTGTAGCCGAGCATCTGCCAGGCTTCATGGGCATGGGCCCGGTGCGCATCGGGAATGCGGCGGCGGATCAGCTCCAGCACGATTCCTGCGGCAGCATCATTCTCGGTGTGTCGCAGATGTTCATCGATCAGCGCCTGCCGCGCATGGGTGACGAAGCCCTTTACCGGCGTCTCGAGCTGCTTGGCTATCACGCGCTGCGCGTCTTCCGCGAGCCGGACGCCGGCATCTGGGAATATCGCGGGCGCCAGCGCGTGCACACGCATTCGGCGACCATGTGCTGGGTCTCGCTCGACCGGCTGGCGAGAATTGCGAACCTTCTCGGCCTGACGAACGACGCCGAGCAATGGCGCCAGAATGCGGACGCGGTGCGGCGCGAGATCCTCTCGCGGGCCTGGAGCTCCCGGATCGGCGCTTTCGCCGGTGCGCTCGACGGCGACGAGCTCGACGCGAGCGTGCTGCTGCTGGCGGAGCTGGGGCTCATCTCCGGCACGGACCCGCGTTTCATCAAAACCCTTGACGTGATCGGGCGCGAGCTCGGGCGCAACGGCTTCATGCTGCGCTATACGAACGACGATTTCGGCGCGCCGGAAACGTCGTTCCTCGCCTGTCAATTCTGGTACATCGATGCGCTCTGGGCCGCGGGCCGGATCGGAGAGGCGCGAGAGTTGCTCGACGATCTTCTCAGCCGGCGCAATGCGTTCGGCATATTGTCCGAGGACATCCATCCAACGACGGGGCAGCTGTGGGGAAACCTGCCGCAAACCTACTCGATGGCGGGAATCGTGAACTCGTGCATGCATCTTTCGCGCAACTGGTCGGAAGCTTGGCCGCACTCGCCTCCGCCGGAACCTGGAGTGATCTCAAACGTTTGATCTCCGAACCCCATCATTCGCCCGCGTCCCGTCCTGCACGAGTGGCGCGGGCCGCGCATAGGGAGATCGCTCACTTGAGACGGGTCGTCGTTGTATCTAATCGGGTCATGGAGTTACGCAAGGCCGCGCAGGCGGGAGGTGTCGCGGTTGCGGTCGCCGATCTCCTGCGCACCCGGCCGGGACTCTGGTTCGGGTGGAACGGAAAAATTGCGGACGACGCCGAGAAGATCGACACGCCCGGCATCACAGGCAGCAAGGTTGCAGGCGGGAACATGCTCGCCACGCTGCCCCTCTCGCCGGACGAGCACCGCGATTATTATCTCGGCTACTCCAATTCCGTGCTCTGGCCGGTGTTTCACAACAGGCTCGACCTTGCCCGCTTCGAGGCCGGCTTCTATACTCGCTACAAGGGCGTGAACAAACGCTTCGCGCGCGCTCTCAAGACGCTCATCAGGCCGGACGACATCGTTTGGATCCATGACTATCATTTGATCCCGCTCGGCGCCGAGCTGAGGCGCGCCGGGATCAGCAATCCGATTGGCTTCTACCTGCACATTCCCGTGCCACCGTCACAGGCTTTCCTTGCCATACCGGAGCACCGGGAACTCGCCCGCGCGCTCGCAGCTTACGACCTCATCGGATTGCAGACACATGGCGATGTTGCCAACCTGATCCAGTTTCTCGAGGACAGCGTTTCGGGACGCATCCTGCAGGACGGCCGCATCTCGGCGTTCGACCAGCGCCTCGCCATCGAGAGCTTCCCCGTCGGAATCAATGCCGAAAGCTTCGCCAGCGCCAGCCCGGCGGCCTCGCTCGTGCAGTCCACGGACGGAGCGCAGCGTATCATCGGTGTCGACCGTCTCGATTACAGCAAAGGGCTGCCGCAGAAATTCCGCGCTTTCGGGAAGTTCCTGGAGAAGTATCCCGAATACCGGCGCAACGTGGTGTTGACGCAGATCGCGCCGCCCACGCGCGAGAGCGTCGAAGCGTATACCGATATCCGCCAAACCCTCGAGGCGCTCTCGGGCAAGATCAACGGCATGTTCGGAGAGCTCGACTGGGTGCCAATCCACTACATCTACCGCTCGGCACCGCGCGACAAGCTGCGCGACATCTACCGCGCGTCGCGCATCGGCCTCTTCACGCCGCTACGCGATGGCATGAATCTCGTCGCCAAGGAGTATGTGGCGGCGCAGGATCCCGCCGATCCGGGCGTGCCGATCCTGTCGCGTTTTGCGGGCGCGGCCGAGCAACTCGTCGATGCGCTCATCGTCAACCCCTACGACATCGAGGAAATGGCCGAGGCGATCCGTACCGCTCTCCTCATGGAGCAACCGGAGCGGATCGATCGCTATCAGCGCATGATGGCCGTCATCCGCGCTTACGATAGCGCCACGTGGTCGGCTTCCTTCCTGGCCACGCTCGAGGCCGCCGCCAACGAGCGCTCGCGAGAGGCGCCACCGCTGACGCCGGCCATCCGCGCCTCCATGGCGAGACTTGCGCGCGGTCCGCTGCCGGCGGCCAGACACAAGCACGGCTCGCATGGGCGCAATGGCACAGGGAAACGCCTGAGCATTGCCAAATGAGCCGCAATCCTGCGCCACAGCACGGCCGAGCCCCCTCCCCCGAGGCGAGAGACCCGCTCAAGGTCCTTACTGTCGGCGGAGCGATGATCGACACCATAGCGATCATCGCCAATTCGGCCATTGAGCGCATGACGCTGCTCAACGCAGACGCCTCATACCTGCTGCTCGAAGAAGGACGCAAAACGGAAGCCCTCGAGATCTCGACGCATTGCGGAGGCGGCGCCGTCAACTGCGCCGTCGCGTTCGCGCGTCTCGGCCTCGATTGCAGCGCGCTGATCAAGCTCGGTCAGGATCGGCGCGCCAAGCAGCTAATCGCCTGCCTCGAGGCCGAGGGCATCTCGCCGCGGTGGGCTATCCGCGATGCGCGGGCACCCACGGGCTCATCGGTTCTCGTCTCTTCTCATGACCGCAACGCGGCCGTGTTCACATTTCGTGGCGCCAACACGCTGCTCACCGCCGACGATCTGCCGAACGGCGCCTTCGACGTCGATCTCGTCCATATCGCCAATCTCTCCAACCAGGCGGCGCACTGCTTTCCCGTGATCATCGAGAAGGCCATGTCGGCAGGCGCGCGCGTCTCCGCTAATCCGGGCATTCGACAGTTGCACGGCCATGGCGACGCCTTCCTGGCTTCGCTCCCATCGCTGCACATCCTCTCTCTCAACCGGCGCGAGGCGGATGAAGTCGTCTCGCTTCTCGACCCCAGCCTTGCCGCCGGAGATCCAGCGCTCGACTTTTCAGAGCATCAACCCCCGCCCTCGCTCGCTTTGCGCGGACTCAGGCACGAAAGCCGGCGCATGAGCGTATCCGCGTTCTGCCAGGCACTCATGGCCCGGGGGGTCGAACACGTCGTGCTCACCGATGGTCGGGAGGGGGCCTTTGCGGCGACAGACGGACGGCTGTTTTACTGCGCTGCCGAGGAAGCCCATGTCGCAGGGACGGCGGGAGCGGGCGATGCATTCGTCGCCACGTTCGCCGCGTTCGTGGCAGATGGAAGCTCGCCCGACCAGGCTCTCAAGGCCGCGGCAATCAATGCAGCGTCCGTGCTTGGCCACGTGGATACGCAAACCGGTCTGTTGCGCCACGCGGATCTCGAAGCCCGCCTTGCGAGTAAAAAACAGACACCAAATGTGATGGAATGGACGCTGTAAATGCGAGCGGACAGCCATATCGAGGCCATCGCGGGTGGCCATGATGCTTTCAGGCCGCTATGCTTGCCTTTGATGTCACGCGCGAAAGCGGCTCCGGGGGCTGCTTCTACGGCGCTCAAACGTAAAGCGAGGTGCAGGAAAACTCGATGACTGCCGAGACGACCCATCAATTCAGTCCGCGCCTTGGCGCCTGCACGTCATCCATACTTGCAAACCCCCGCGCGTGTGCTCTTTTCCTCGATGTCGACGGGACGCTGCTCGATCTGGCCGCAACGCCCAAGAGCGTGCGCGTGCCGGAGGGCCTGATCGGCATTCTCCAGCGCCTCTTTCTGGCGTTCGATGGCGCGGTGGCCATCATCACCGGCCGCCTCATCTCGGAGATCGATCTGCTGCTCTCGCCGCTCAAGCTCACGGCGTCTGGCGTGCATGGCGCCGAGATGCGCCGGGCGCCCGACTGCGAGATCGAGCGCATCACCGCGCAGCTTCCGAGCGATGTGATCAAGTCCATGCGCAAGCTCGCGCACGACATTCCAGGCGTTATTGCAGAGCCCAAGGGCGCAGGGCTTGCCATCCATTACCGGCTGGCCCCTAGCGCCGAGCGCGACATTCACGCCGCGATCGAGGTTTCGCTCGCAAAGCATGCGGGCGCGTTCGAACTGCTGCCTGGCAAAAGGCTGTTCGAAATCATCCCGGCCGGTCTTTCGAAAGGCACCGCGCTCGCCGCGCTGGCTGCGCTGCCCGCATTTCGCGGCCGCACTCCCGTGATGATCGGCGACGATATCGGTGACGAGACCGCCTTCGCCCAGGCAGAAGGCATGCACGGCTTCGCTCTCCGTGTCGCAGGCGAATATTATGGCGCTGAGATTTCGGACTTTACGGGCCCGCGTTCCGTCGTTGCCTGGCTCGACAATCTTTCGCGCCGTCTGAAGCCCGGGGACGCGCTCCAGCCACTGGCCTGAGTTTCCTTCCGGGGCTTCTCTGAGTGCGGGCCTGTGGCGTCCTGTCGCCCCATGGGCGAGGCGTGTGGCAAGCCTGGGTAAGCTACGAGATCCTCACGTATAAATCCAAACCCGTGACAAAGCGGGCTTGGTATGGGCGTTGACCGCCATAATTCCGCGCCATAGAAGGGTTGTAGCTTCACTCGAGCGCCGCACCGCTGCGCGGCGCTCGGATCATCTTCATCCAGGATCTAGTGCAGCCACGCTTGATGGATCCATTGGTGTAGCGCGCGCTAGATCTTTGCGGGAGACTGGTTAGCCTTCTAGGTGGGTGTGCGTCGATCACGCATTGGGGGACTCTTGAGGGGACTTCTTCTGTCCGTTTTGATGGCGTTGGCCATGATGCCCGCCTTCGGCCACGCCGAGGACGGAAAAAGCGATGCCGGCCGCGCCGACGCCGAGTTCCGACTCCTTGAGCTTGGAGGACGCAATGTGCGTTGGAAGCTGCCGGAGAACGGCTTGCCGGCAACCATCACCTATGCCTTCCTGACCGAGCCCGCAGCATTTCCAGATGCCCGCAATTGCGACGCGATGCTTCCGCCCGCGGCCGCGCTCGGGCCTTCGAGCATTGCAGACGAGGATTTCCGCCGGGAGGTGCGTGCTGCCTTCGCAGTCTGGGAAGAGGCCGCCAATATCGTGTTTCGTGAGACGGCGCCGAACGCCAACGCCGGCATTCTCATCGGCGCGGACGCCAAGGCACGGGGTCGCGCGTTTACAAACGTGGCCCTTGAGGAGCAGAGCGCAACGGATCAAACAGTCTCCGCCGGACCCGGCGCCATCCGCCAATCCCTCATCTGCCTCAATCCGAAGCGACGCTGGAAGATCGGCTTCGACGGGGATCTCGACATCTATGATCTGCGCTTCACGATGATGCACGAGATCGGGCATGCGATCGGCCTTGACCATCCAGGCCCGGAAGGTCCGCTCATGGGCTTTCGCTATGTCGAGAAGGCGCGGACGCTGCAAACGGGAGATGTTGCCGGTGCGATGGCGCTCTATGGACGGCCGGGCGCACCGGCGCCGGCCCTGAGTATCGCCGCTTCGCCGGCGCCATCCGCCGCCGATCAAGACGCCGCGTTCGGCCTTGGAGAGGCACCCGCCGCTGCTCCGTAAAGTATCAACCAAACGAAACGATAGTCGTCCTGCGCCTGAAGCAGCCCTCGCCGGCCGCGCATGTGGGGACGCCCTTTCCCATGGGGAACCATCAGGCGCGAAACCTGTTTTGTTCTTATGCAACAGGGTAGCCGGCGGTGAGGACTTGATCCTTCGCTCAGATCCCACGCCGGCCGTGGGAGGAAGCCGCCATGAACAGCAACGCAATCCTGACACTCGCCACCGCGGCTGGTGCAGGGCTCGTCTTGAGCCTGCCTTTCTCTGCGGCGTTGGGCCAGATGAAAGCTCCTCACGCCCCGCCTCATGCCTCTCCTCCGAACTCCCGCGAGCAGCCGGTGCCTGATGTCGCCCCTCTACAAACGGAAGGGACGCCCGGCAACTGGCATGCGAGCCAGCTCATCGGTACGACGATGACGAACGTGCTCGGTGAAACCATCGGACGCGTCGAGGATGTCGTCATAGATGGAGACGGCAAGGTCGTGGCTGTCATGGTGGGGGTCGGAGGCTTTCTCGGCCTCGGCGAAACATCGGTGGCGATCGGATTGCGCCACTTGGCTATCACGCAGCGCGACGATCAGCACCTCGACGTGCAAACCTCGCTATCGCGCCGCGCCGTCGAGCAGGCGGCGAGCCTCGACCCTGCGGACAGCCAGCCGCAGCCGCCGGCCCCTTGAGCCACAGCTTGAAGCGCTGAGCTTTTCACGTAGCTGCTGTCGATAGATCTCAGCCCGCCAGCGCCGCAGCGCTGCGCGGAAGATCGAAATCTTCCGTATCAGCGGCGGTAATGACACCGAGGGGCACGCGGAGCAGGCATTCGAGTCCGTCGCGAGCGAACTCTATGGCGGGCTCGGACGTCAGGGTGCTCGCCATGGTGCCGATCAAGGTCAACCCAAATCCCTTACGGCTCGTCGGCACGACCGGGGGCCCGCCTCGCTCCTTCCAGCGGAATTCGAGATACGGCTCGTCGTGCGCGTCGACGATGCTCCATTTGATCGCGATGCTGCCCTCGGCATTGAGCAGCGCGCCATACTTGGCCGCGTTGGTCGCAAGCTCGTGGACGATGAGCGCGAACGTCTGCACGGCGGAGGCGGTGAGCAAAAGCTCGGGCCCGGATATTCTCACGCGATCGGAGAAACCCGCGACCTCGGCATTGACGATGTGCGATAGATCGGCACCTTTCCAGCAGGCCTCGGTCAGAAGCTCGTGGGCGCGCGCAAGAGCGTGCAGACGGCCGACCAGGATATGGCGCGCATCCGCAACGTCGCGGCTGTCGCTCAAGGTGCGAACCGCGATGGATTGCAGAACCGCCAGCAGGTTCTTCACGCGGTGCGTCAGCTCGTTAACGAGGAGAGACAGGCGCTCCTCGGCGCGCTTGCGCTCCGCGACCTCGACCTTCAGGATCTCGGCAGTGCGCTCGAGCTCGGCGGTGCGCTCCTCGACGCGCTTCTCGAGCAGGGCGTGCGAGCATGCGAGCTCGCTGCGCATTTGATAGAGGTCGACGAACACCTTCACCTTGGCGCGCAGCACCTCCGGCACGACCGGCGACAGGATGTAATCCACCGCGCCCAGCGCGTAGCCTTCGGCCGCTTGCACATCGTCGGCGAACGCGGTGATGAAGATGATCGGCGTATGCCGCGATTTCTTGCGTTTCCGGATCAGCGCAGCCGTCTCATGGCCGCACATGTCCGGCATGTTCACGTCGAGCAGAATAACGGCGAAATCCCGCTCGAGCAGCAGACGCAGAGCCTCCGCGCCCGAGGTCACGGTGACGACGTTCTGATTGAGCTCCTCGAGGCTCGCGCGATAGGCGACGTGCTTCTCCTCGAGATCGTCAACGATCAGGATATCAGCAGGCACTAGCTGGCTCATGGGCAAGGATCCCGATCAACGTCCGACCATCATCGATAGAGCCATGAGCGCATGACGGACAGCAGCGCGTCAACATCGACGGGCTTGGCGAGATAATCCCAGGCTCCGGCCTCAATGCAGCGCTCACGATCTCCCTTCAAGGCCTTGGCGGTGACCGCGATGAACGGCACCTCACGGCATGCAGGAATCTCCCGCGCCGCCCGAATGGTGGCCACGCCATCCATGTCCGGCATCATGATGTCCATAAGAACAATATCGACTTCGGGCTGGCTGTTGAGAATTCTCAGCGCCTCGCGGCCGCTGGCAGCGGAAATCACATGCATCCCATGATCCTCCAGCAACGTCGCCAGAGCGAATATATTGCGCACGTCGTCGTCGACGACCAGCACCTTCTTTCCAGCCAGCGCCGAAGCCGTATCATACACGCGATTGAGCATAACTGCATGCGGCTGCGGAAGCTGCTCGATTGGCCAATTGAGAACCTGAGAGACAAGGTCAACCAAGCGCTCGGGGGACTGCACGCTCCGCATTGCGAGCACGCCGGCCGCTGGCTCGAGCGGGCGGGAAACGCCATTCACGCCAGCCCCGCGTTCGGACCATATGATCACCGGTAGCGGCGACGCGCCGCTCGTGCGCACCGGATCGCTCAACGCGTCCGCGCAGGCGGAGAGCGGTACGTCGAGCCGGCTGTCGATCACCATGCAATCGACCAGTGTGTCGGAGAGGATGCGGGGAACGGATGCTCCATCGTTTGTCTCCACGATGCGAATACCGCCGGACGCAAGGGCGCGCACGATGCCGAGATCACGGGTGCCCTCAGGCGCTGCTACGAGAAGGCTGCGCTCTTTACGCCGCAAGCCAGCGAGGAGCGCGGCCAAGCCACTTTCGAGATCGGACCTGGACAGCAGCGGCTTGGTGATGAAGCCTTGCGCACCGACTTCGAAGGCGCGCTCCCGCGCATCCTCGGCCGTGACGACCCAGATCGGAATATGCCGGGTTGCAATATCAGACTTAAGGCTGTCGATGATGCGCCAGCCATCGATGCCGGGCATCACCATGTCGAGCGTCATGGCATGCGGGCGCCTCTCCCGGGCGAGCGATAGCGCGGCCAGCCCGTTCGAAGCGACAATGCCCTTGCAGCCCATCTCGCGCACGGCATCGAGGAGGACGCCCGCGAAGGCCGCATCGTTCTCAACGATGAGTATGACCGTATCTTCGGGCTCGATCTCCTCGCGATCATCTGCGATGTCGATATCCTCCGCGGCATCCACGGCGGTGCGCACATCGGCCTGGCCGAAGCCGCTGCCTGCGGCTTCCAATGCCAGCGCCCCCGCCGGCCCCCCGGCCGATATCCGCTCGGACGCGCGACGGCCAGAGGTGCGCGCGGGACCATAGTCGAGGGGAAGATACAGAACGAAGCTCGACCCCTTGCCCACCGTCGATGCCAGCTTGATCTCGCCGGAAAGCACATGAGACAGCTCGCGGCTGATGGCGAGGCCAAGACCCGTGCCGCCATACTTGCGGCTCGTCGAGCCATCGGCCTGCTGGAAGGCTTCAAAGATGATGCCTTGCTTCTCCGGCAGGATTCCGATCCCCGTGTCGGAAACCGAAAACGCAACGACGCTTGCCGCGCGGTTTAGCCGTTCGTTGTCGGGCCATCCATCGCTAACGGGCTCTATGCTCAACGACACCCGGCCGCGATGGGTGAACTTGAATGCGTTGGAGAGAAGGTTCTTAAGGATCTGCTGAAGACGCTTCGAATCCGTCACCATGGACGTCGGCAGGCGCGGATCGATATGAACATCGAACGACAAGGCCTTCTGCTCGGCCACGGGACCGAAGGTGCGTTGTACGTAGTGGCAGAGATCGTCGAAGCGCAGCTCGCCGATATCGACCGCAACCGTGCCGGATTCAATTTTTGCAAGATCCAGGATGTCGTTGATCAGCGTCAGCAAATCCTTGCCGGAGGCGTGGATCGTCTTCGAGAACTCGACCTGGCGCTCCGTGAGGTTGCCGTCCCGGTTCTGGCAGAGCTGATCAGACAAGATGAGCAGGCTGTTCAGCGGCGTTCTCAGCTCGTGGGACATGTTGGCCAGGAACTCGGACTTGTACTTCGACGTGCGCGCGAGCTGATCCGCCTTCTCCTCGAGCGCCTGGCGGGCCTGCTCGACCTCCGAGTTCTTCCGCTCTACCTCGTGGTTCTGATAGGCGAGCAGGCGGGCTTTCTCCTGCAGCTCCTCGTTCGTGCGCTGCAGCTCGAGCTGGCGGCTCTGCAGCTCCTTCGCGAGCGACTGGGACTGCTCGAGCAAATCCTCGGTACGCATGTTGGCTTCGATCGTATTGATGACGATGCCGATCGATTCCGTGAGCTGATCCAGGAAGTCGTGATGGACAGGATCGAAGCGGTCGAGAGAGGCGAGCTCCAGCACGCCCTTCACCATCCCTTCGAAGACGATCGGCAGCACCAGGATGTTGGCCGGCAACGCCTCGGCAAGCCCCGTGGCGATGCGGATCGGCTCCGCTGGTACACGTTCGAGCACGATACGCCGCTTGTCCTGCGCGCACTGGCCCACGAGGCCAGCGCCAACACCAACGATCTTGCCATGCGCGGCCTGACCGTCCGACGCATAGCTGGCGAGCAGCTTGAGGCGCGGATCATCCGACGCATGGTCCCATACATAAACCTCCCCCTGATGCGCGCCGACGACGGGCGCGAGCTCCGACAGGATCATCTGCCCGACGGCGACGAGGTCCTTCTCTCCCTGCAGCATGCGGGAGAACTTGGCGAGGTTCGTCTTGAGCCAGTTCTGCGCCGTATTCTTCTGCGTGGTATCGCGCAGATTACGGATCATCTCGTTGATGGTGTCCTTGAGAACCGCCACCTCGCCTTCAGCGCCGACGTTGATCTCGCGCGTCAGATCACCCTTGGTCACGGCGGTGGCCACCTCGGCGATGGCGCGCACCTGCGTCGTCAGGTTCGCCGCGAGCTGGTTCACGTTCTCGGTCAACGCCTTCCACGTGCCGGCTGCACCCGGCACCTTAGCCTGGCCCCCGAGCTTGCCTTCGACGCCGACCTCGCGCGCCACCGTCGTCACCTGATCGGCGAAGGTGGCAAGCGTCTCCGTCATGCTGTTGATGGTGTCGGCCAGGGCCGCGATCTCGCCCATCGCCTCGACGGTCAGCTTGTGCTTGAGGTCGCCGCCGGCAACCGCGGTCACGACGCGCGCGATGCCGCGCACCTGCGCCGTCAGGTTGCCCGCCATGGAGTTCACGCTGTCGGTCAGGTCCTTCCAGGTGCCGGCAACGCCCGGCACGTCGGCCTGGCCGCCGAGCTTGCCTTCGGTACCCACCTCGCGCGCCACACGCGTCACCTC
>NZ_DAIQCD010000001.1:207922-218189 GCF_036780825.1 Hyphomicrobium sp.
GCCACACGCGTCACCTCCGCCGCGAACGAGCGGAGCTGGTCCACCATCGTGTTGATGGTGTTCTTCAGCTCTAGGATCTCGCCCTTGACGTCCACCGTGATCTTCTTCGAGAGATCACCGCGTGCCACCGCGGTCGTCACATCCGCAATGTTCCGCACCTGATCGGTGAGGTTGCTCGCCATCGAGTTGACGCTGTCGGTGAGCGTCTTCCAGGTGCCGGCGACGCCTTGCACATCAGCCTGGCCGCCGAGCTTGCCGTCAGTGCCCACCTCGCGCGCCACGCGCGTCACCTCGGCCGCGAACGACGAGAGCTGGTCCACCATCGTGTTGATGGTGATCTTGAGCTCCAGGATCTCGCCCTTGGCATCGACGGCGATCTTCTTCGAGAGGTCGCCGCGTGCCACCGCCGTTGTCACCTCGGCGATGTTGCGGACCTGCGCCGTGAGGTTGCCCGCCATCGAATTGACGCTTTCGGTGAGATCCTTCCAGGTGCCGGCGACACCTTTCACGTCGGCTTGGCCGCCGAGCTTGCCCTCGGTGCCCACCTCGCGCGCCACGCGCGTCACCTCGGACGCGAAGGAGGAGAGCTGATCCACCATCGTGTTGATGGTGCTCTTGAGCTCGAGCAGCTCGCCCTTGACGTCCACCGTGATCTTCTTCGAGAGATCGCCGCGCGCCACCGCCGTCGTCACATCCGCGATGTTGCGCACCTGCGCCGTGAGATTGCCGGCCATCGAGTTGACGCTCTCGGTGAGATCGCGCCAGGTGCCGGCCACGCCTTTCACGTCGGCCTGGCCGCCGAGCTTGCCCTCGGTGCCCACCTCGCGCGCCACGCGCGTCACCTCGGACGCGAAGGAGGAGAGCTGATCCACCATCGTGTTGATGGTGCTCTTGAGCTCGAGCAGCTCGCCCTTGACGTCCACCGTGATCTTCTTCGAGAGGTCGCCGCGTGCCACGGCCGTCGTCACCTCGGCGATGTTGCGCACCTGCGCCGTCAGGTTGCCGGCCATGAAGTTCACGCTCTCGGTGAGATCACGCCAGGTTCCCGAAGCGCCCTTCACATCGGCCTGACCACCGAGCTTGCCCTCAGTGCCCACTTCGCGGGCCACGCGCGTCACCTCGGCCGCGAACGAGCGAAGCTGGTCCACCATCGTGTTGACGATCCGGGCGGTCTGCAGGAACTCGCCCTGTAAGGGACGGCCTTCAACCTCAAGCGCCATGCTCTTGGTAAGATCGCCCTGGGCTACGGCGCCGATCACGCGCGTCACCTCGCTCGAGGGGTGCACGAGGTCATCAATCAGGGAATTCACGGATTCGATGGACGTGCGCCAGAAGCCCGTCGCGGAAACGAGGCGCGCCCTCTCGCGCAGACGTCCCTGCTTGCCCACGGCTTCGCTCAGGCGCTCGAACTCACGGCCGAGATGCGCGTTGCGCTCCACGATTTCATTGAACGTTTCGGCAATCCGGCCGGAGAGCCCGGGCCAATCGACGGGCAGCCTCGCGTCGGCATCTCCGTTCTTGACTGCGATCAAGGTGTTGAGAAGAACCGGAGCGTGCTCCGCGAGATGACGGTGCTCAGACGGGGCTCCGGAAGCACGCATGGGGCGAAAGCGCATCGCCTTCGAAGCCCCGTCCACCTGCTCGCCCAGATCTTTGGTCCGCCGTGATTTGGCAGCTCCGTCAGAGCCCACCATCGTCGCGACGGCGTTGAAAGCGCGGGCGACATCGCCGGCCAGACCCGGTGGATCCTCAGCCATGCGTATGGAGTCATCGCCGGCAGCCAAAGCGCGAAGGGCTGACAATACTGCTTTTAGCTCAATTCCCTCATCGGCACCCTTGGCTTGCAACACCGCCGCCCCCTCCACTCTTGCGCTTTACCCGGCGAGACGGAACGCCGCCGCCACGCAAAAAGTTCCGCTCGGGATGATCAGCGTACGCCCACTGCGGTTTTATTGGCCGAGCGGCACCTTGAGCTGCAGCCGGCCGGACCATGTATCGGCATCGGCGCGAGCGCCGCTCTCGACGCCGCCGGTGGCCTGAAGGCTCATCTTGTCCTTGACGCCAAGGGCGACGCCGGCCTCGGCTTTCCAATGTAGATCGGGCGCCACGTCGCTCATGCCGCCGGGAGCGAGCCGGGAAATGTCATCGAACGAGAGGAAACCGCCGGCGGCAATACGGGGCTCGATGTAGGTGGCACTATTGAGATCAAAGCGGCGCTTCATCTCGGGCAGCACATCGAGGCGCCCGGTGCCCACAGGCTGGGCGTCCGAGAATGCGGAGTCGCGAAACTTCGGCGTATCCTCGACGTAGCTCAAGCCGACGCTCGGAGCGAGCGTCCAGCCCGCAACTTGGCGCGACCCGCGCAGCGTGCCGCGCACCAGCGTGCGATCGGCGGGCGTGCTATCCAGCATGACACCGTCGGGTGCGATCTCGGTTCGGCCCTGGGCGATGCGTCCGTCGAAAATAACGCCGTGCCCGAAACGGACGCTCATGTAGGGTCCCGCCATCCAGCCCTTGCTCGAAACACCGCCGCTGTAGCGGCTGGTTTCCTCGAGCTGGTCGAACTGCGCGAGATAGCCCAACATGATATCCGGCCCCAGCATGTAGTGGCTGCCGAAGCTCATCGCGCTGAAATTGCCGTCATTGAGGCGCGCGTCCATGTCGATGGTGTCGTAGGTCTCGTGGTGGCCTTCGAACCAAAAATCCAGAATTCCCGGCTCGTTCTTGTCGCCGAGCTTCATGGCGGCGGCCAGCTCGGACAGGCTGATGGAGGCCGTAACCTCGCGCGGCAGCGCGCCATCGCTCGCGGACGGCGTCAGACTATCGATGGCTTTCGCTTCGCCACGCGGACGATCGATACGGATGCGGTCGGGCTCACGGCTGGCGAGGAACGCTCTGCGCCGGCTTGAAAGGGCGCGTTCTGCGTCTGCCCTGGCGGCCGGCATGCACGTGATGGCGAGAGTTGCAGAGGTCTTCGCATCGGCATCGAGATGGAACTCGACGGTGGCGGCCTCAGGGGCGACAAGGCGTAACGAGGCGGCGCGGCCCTCATGCAGCTTGCGTGATGTGCCGGCTGACACGACGGTCACCGACGCGGTGCTTTCCGTTGCGATCTCGAGGCGCAGCACCTCTCCCTCGCGGAACGAGGCCGTATGCGCCGCGTGTCCGCCGGCGCTGGCGCGCAAGCTCAGCGCTCTCGCCTGAATGGCGTCGCATCCCGCGCTCACGGGTGCCGCGGCCATAGCAGAGTTCCAGAACACCGGAACCACCAGCATCGCCGCACGGAGCGTGAGGCGCAGCAGGCAATGAGATTGAGCGGTCCGCTGCATGATCGGACGTTTCTGCACCACATTTTCTTTGCTGATCAACGGTCTCTATGGTCCTCAATCTGGACCAAAGGATGGCTCAGCAACATTTTTTCCGGCCGGGCACCTAGGCACCGGGCGAGACAAGCTGATCGCCGTTCGGAAATATTTTTTCCAAGCCGATCTTTTCTGCGTGACTTCGCGTTTAGGCAAGCGGGAGCGGGAAACGCATCTCCTATTGCTCCTCAGGTCATACAATCGGGGCGAACCACTTGCCTGTCATCACCGGTCATGGGGCCAAGCAGCTGCCGAGCGTAGAGGTCGACAGCTACAATCTCGAAATCCGTGACGAGGACGGCTTCGTCGGCGACCGCGCGAGCCGCGGCGCATTCCAGGCCATTCTCGACGAATGGCGCGAGCCGCTGCACAAGCTCGGCGCCGATCCGCTCGGAGATCAGCCGACCGATGCGCTGAGCAAGAAGGAGCTCGACGCCCTGCTTGCAAACGGCGACCCTGAGGCTGCTGGCCTCGTGCACAGCGCGGTCGAAGCCTTCGCCAAGGAGCTCGAGCGCGTCATCCGCCGCTTTCTCAAGTCCGGAAGCTGGCGCGATACGCAAGCCATCGTCATCGGCGGAGGATTTCGCGAAAGCCGCGTTGGAGAGCTTGCGATCGGACGCACCGAGGTTCTCCTCAAATCCGGCGGAACGAACATCGAGATCGAGCTGATCCGCAATCATCCCGACGAGGCTGGTCTGATCGGCGCCGCGCACCTCATGCCATCCTGGACGCTCGAGGGCTTCGACGGCATCCTCGCCGTCGACATCGGCGGCACCAACATTCGCGCCGGCGTAGTCGAGCTCAATCTCAAGAAGTCGCCCAAGCTGGAAAAAGCCAAGGTCTGGAAATCGGAACTCTGGCGGCATGGCGACGAGAAGACGAAACGCGATGCGGCTGTGGAGCGGCTCATCGAGATGCTGCGCGATCTCATCAAGACGGCCGCCAAATCCAAGATGAAGCTTGCGCCCGTGATCGGGATCGGCTGCCCCGGCCTTGTCAACGCCGAGGGCGCCATCGAGACCGGTGCGCAAAATCTTCCGGGGAACTGGCAGACGAAGTCGTTCAATCTTCCGGCCTGCATCCAGGACGCCATCCCGAGAATCGGAAAGCACGAGACCGCGATCGTCATGCATAACGATGCCGTGGTGCAGGGCCTCAGCGAGTTGCCGGTGATGCGCCAATTCGATCATTGGGGCGCGCTGACGATCGGCACGGGACTGGGCAACGCGCGCTTCACCACGCGGCGGGAACCGTGAGCCGGAAGTCACCCGGAGGGTCCCGGAGCATCAAGCGCGCTCAACAGACGCGACCGGCAGGCTCAGATACCCAGCTGTCAAAACGCGTATCAATTTCAAGGCATCGTCGGGGATCACTGTGCGGAACTCTTCGCCTCGAGTAGGCGTTGATGCACCGATCCGCCACGCATCCAAATTGAAAAAAGGGAAAGTGCATGCGGGACTTCGAGCGCGCCTACATGCGCACCCTTCGTCATGCCTACGATACCGAGCAGCAGCTTGTCGTTTCGGCAAAGACGCTCGCCGCAGCTACCAGTAACGCGGCGCTTGCGAAGACGCTGGCCGAGATCGAGCTCCAATCGGCACGCCAGGCAGAGCGCATCCAGGGCATTTTCCGTCTTCTCTATCTCGAGCCTAATACAGAGCCCTCCTGGGTGACGACGGCGCTTTTGCGCGAGGCTTGGGAATGCGCGAGCCATGTCGATGGTGGGACGCAGGGCTGTGCTGCGGCCCTGCTCGCGATCAAGAGATATGAAATTACGCTCTACGAAGCGCTTTTGCGCTGGTCGGAGCAATGCGAGCTTCGCGAGGCTCTTGCCGATGTCCGGCGGAGTATTGCAGAAGAGCTCGTGCAGACCAGCGTGCTCTCGGAACTCGCCTTCGAAGCGGTCGTCCTCGATCGCACGAAGGTTACGCTCGCCACCGTGCTGCACTGAGGGGCAGAGGCTTCTTGGATCTCAATGCAAGGTAATGGCCGGAACCGGGCGTAAGCTTCTTCGTCCGCCAGTGGCGGCTGCGGCGCAGAAGCCGAACCGCTTGGCTGCCGCAATGAGTTCCGGCGCAGCCGCGCATTGCGCAAACTCCTTTGCGGCCTCCTCGATACCGCGCGCCTCACCGCGATAGCCTGCCTGCATGAGCGCGACGAGCTGCCACTCGTCCTTGGTGATGCGCTTGCGGCAGTTCGGGCAGAAGGGTGAAAGATAGCCAAATCCGCCGCGCCGCTCGGCTCGCATGGCCCTGATGAGCACGGCGATGCGCGATGCTATCTCCGGGCCGGTGTCGGCGCCGAACTGAACTTCGGCATGATCGATGGCGCGATCCAGGCCTTCGGCATGATTGTGCTCATAGCTCGAGCATTGGAGACGCACCAGATGCAGCCAATGCCGTTCCATGTCGCTGAGATCGGTCACAAGCACATCCGCAAGCACGTATCCGTTGCTGCACATGAAAAACACTCCAGGCCTTCGGGTTTGATGAGTGGTGGTGCCGTCGTGGCAGGTCTGGCCGGGCCACCTATGCTGCGGGATGGAGGCACGCTCCGCTCTGTATCGCCATCTCCATCGCCATGGCCGAGCGCATGGAATACACGCGATGGACAGACTTTGCCGATGCGAGCCTAGGCGCATGGAGCCCGCTGCTATCACGCACATGACAGCCGCGCCGAGGATCCAAAAGACCAACATGACGTCCAGCCGATCCTGGCACCTTGCCGCAGGGCGTTTCCAAGGAGCGCCCGCCGGACCGGTCATCGGTCATCGTGCCCCTCATCACCTTGAAACACGTTTCGGCGACACTCATTTGCAGCCGTCCTCTCCAGCGTCCCGGTTTCCGTGGGTGCCCTAGAGAAAGGGCGGCAGCGCCCAAACCGGCCTCGGAAGAACAGCCGGAGCGAAGCGCCGCCGCCAACTTTGGGGTCCCAGGCAGTGCGGGAGGAGGTACTGGGCCCCAAGACCTGAAACGAACCGATACGGTAGCCGCCGTGCCGGTCCGCCCGGCAATCTCACGGGAAACTGCGAGGATCTCGCAGGCGCCCGTCAAGAACCGCGGACTTGCGCACCCTAGTAATCTAGATTTAAATAGTCAAGAAATAAAACGGCGGCTCAAACCTCCCCCGCAAGAGGCCGGCAGCTTGGATCTTCCCAAATACGGGTGCTGAATCGCATCGAAAACGTACGTCTGTTTCTCAATCTCAAATTTGAGCGTGTGGGCTTTTTTCCGTGCCAACCCAGCGGGCCAGCCACGCTCCAGGACGTCATCAACCATTCGGAATCGATTGCATGTCAGACAGAAAGGATGGTGCCGGCCTCGGCAATGTACGCCCCCGCATCGGCGGTACCGGAGTTGTACGTTACGCCGTGTCCGAGCTCATGCGTGGGGGGCGTGAGGCCATCCTGGAGCACAACGGCAGCGAATATCACCTGCGTATCACCGCCAACGGCCGCCTGATCCTCACCAAATAGGCTGTGATGAGGCCTGTTTCCGGGATTATCGCCGGTTTCCGCCGCTCCTCATTCCGGCCTCCTCTCTAACAAAGAGCGGGCTTTTTGGGGCACCCCGCCTCCGCCATCCGCCGATAGCGACGAAAAAGAGCTTCCGATAGGGAACCTCGCCTCATGACGCAGCGGTTCCGCTAGGGTAGAAGACCTTCGCAAATTGCCACGTATTCGGAGGGAGATAAGGACGTGACCCAACGCGACGCGACAGGCCGGACGCTGCACCCGGAGACCATCGTACTGCATGCCGGCTGGCGTGCCGACCCTGCGACCGGCGCCGTCGCCGTACCGATCTACCAGACGACGTCCTATCAGTTCCAGGATACGGCGCACGCCGAAAATCTCTTCGCACTGAAAGAGCTCGGGAACATCTATACGCGCATGATGAACCCGACGACCGACGTGCTCGAAAAGCGCGTAGCGGCGCTCGAGGGCGGCGCTGCTGCGCTGGCGCTGGCCTCGGGGCAGGCCGCGTCCGCTTACGCCGTGCAGAACCTTGCACACGCGGGCGACAACATCGTGAGCTCAACGAACCTGTACGGCGGAACCTGGAACCTGTTTGCCAACACGCTCAAGGATCAGGGGATCGAGGTGCGCTTCGTCGATCCCTCGGACCCGGAGAATTTCCGCCGCGCCACCGACGAGCGCACGCGGGCCTATTATGCGGAGACGCTTCCCAACCCGAAGCTGTCCGTTCTGCCAATCTCGGACATCGCAGAGATCGGCCGTCCGCTCGGCATTCCGTTGATCGTCGACAACACCGCCGCTCCCATCATCTGCCGTCCCTTGGAGCACGGCGCCGCGATCGTCGTCTATTCCTCGACCAAATATCTGGGGGGCCATGGCAACTCCATCGGCGGCGTGGTCGTCGACGGCGGCAACTTCGATTGGGCCGCACACCCCGAGCGACAGGGGGCCCTGAACACTCCCGATCCGAGCTATCATGGCGCCGTGTGGACGGAAGCCGTCGCCCCCCTTGGGCCGATCGCCTACATCATGAAAATGCGCGTGACGCTTCTGCGCGATCTCGGCGCCGCACTCTCGCCGTTCAACGCGTTCCTCCTCTTGCAGGGCATCGAGACGCTTCCGCTACGCATGGCGCGCCATTGCGAGAATACATCTGCCGTGGCCGCGTGGCTTACGCAGCATCCAAAGGTGACCCGGGTCATCCATCCCTCGCAGCAGACGGATGCTGAGCGCGCGCGGGCCGAACGCTATCTCTCCGGCGGTCTGGGCGGCCTCGTCGGTTTCGAGGTCGAAGGCGGCCGCGACGCCGGGCGGCAGTTCATCGATGCTCTCAAGCTTTTCTACCATGTGGCCAACATCGGCGATGCAAGGAGCCTCGCCATCCATCCGGCATCGACCACGCATTCGCAGCTTACGGGAGACGAACTCCTGGCAACCGGCGTGACAGACGGCTATGTGCGGCTCGCAGTGGGCCTCGAGCACATCGACGATATCATCGCCGATCTCGAGCAGGCTTTCGCAGCAGCCGCCTAGAGCCGTTCCAGTTTAGGTGGAACCGGGGAAACGGCTCTAAGCTTTTGTTCGGTCGTGCTTCTTTTCGGAAAACCGGTTTCCACTATTCCGGAAGCACTCTAGAGCGTCTTCGGATCCGATGAATTTGGATCAGCCGCCTTCCGCTCACGCCGCGCCCGCATGCGGCCTGGCGGAGGCGGCGGTCTCCGGTGCAATCCCGAAAAGGCATGGACGATGGATCGGTGGAGTGCGGAGGCCTCGGCAAGCAATCTTCCCGTTGCGGCCCTGCTGTCGTGGCACCCGCTCGTCATCGGGCTCGGCTATCTCGCGGCCTATGTCGGCCTCGACTGGGCAAGCCACATCAGCCCCATCGTTCCGATCGGGGTGACGCCGTGGAACCCGGCCACCGGCCTCAGCTTTGCGCTGATCTTGCTCTTCGGGCCGAAGTACGTACCGTGGCTCTTCCTTGCTCCGCTGCTGTCGAATGGCTTCGTCCTCAAGCTGCCTATCCCGATCACGGCGCACCTCATCAGCGCCATGATTGTCGGAGCCGGATACAGCGCCGCCGCCATTCTTCTCACGCGGCCTCGCCTGCGCTTCGACCGCACGCTCGTCGCCAAGCGGTCCCTGATGCGGCTCATCGCCATGACGGCGGCGAGCACCGGTGTCGTCGCGATCCTCTACGTCGGGCTGCTGGCAGCCATGGGCCTCGTGAGTGGCGCCGCCATGGGCGGGGCCATTCTCCATCAGTGGATCGGCGACATGATCGGCGTGACCGTCATCACGCCATTCTTTCTCATCCTTCTCACCCGCCGCCGCATGCTCGAGCCTTCCCTCGAGCTCCTGGCGATCGTGGTCTTCATGGCGGCGACGCTCGCGGCCGTTTTCGGGCTCTCCGATACGTTCCGGGTGAAGCAGTTCTATCTGTTCTTCCTGCCCGTGATGTGGGCGGCAGTCCGTTTCGGCCTGGAGGGCGTAACGGTCGGCCTCGTGCTCACTCAGGTGGGGCTGATCGCCGCCCTTCAGTATGCCGGCGTGACGTCTGGAGAGGTGACGGCCTATCAAGCCCTCATGATCGTTCTCTCGCTCACGGGCCTGACCATCGGCTCCCTCGTTAGCGAGCAGCAGCGCACGCAAGTCCAACTTCGGCGCAACCAGGAAGCGCTCGAGAGGGCGGCGCGGCTCGATACCATGGGAGCCTTCGCAGCCGCGCTGGCGCACGAGATCAATCAGCCCCTGACCGCCATCGCGAACTACACGCGCCTCGCCAAGATTGCGATCGACCGGCAGCCTATCGACGCCGAGACGGCAGGCACGGCGGCGGCCCATGCCCTGGTGCAAGTCGACCGGGCTGCGGACGTCGTGCGGCGCCTTCGGGACTTCATCCAGCTCGGGCGCAAC
Source organism: Hyphomicrobium sp. (assembly GCF_036780825.1). Lineage (GTDB taxonomy): Bacteria > Pseudomonadota > Alphaproteobacteria > Rhizobiales > Hyphomicrobiaceae > Hyphomicrobium_C. The sequence goes on from NZ_DAIQCD010000001.1 coordinate 217,673, forward strand.
GAGGTGCGCCCGCACAGCATCGGCGACCTGATACGGGAGGCCCTCTCTCACTGCCGCCTCGAATTGCCGGCTGAGAGCATCAGCGTCGAGACGCGGCTGGCGCGCAATCTTCCCCTGGTGCTCTGTGATGGCCTGCAGATTCAGCAGGTGCTGGTCAACTTGATCCGAAACGCGGCCGAGTCCATATCGTCGGCTGGGCGAAAGGATGGGCGCATTTTCCTCGAGGCTGAGCTGGCCCAGCATGGCCGCGTCGCGGTGACGGTGCGCGATAATGGCCCGGGGTTCGATCCGGAGATCCTGGGGCGCGCGCTGATCCCCTTCGCAACGACCAAGGACGAAGGCCTTGGCCTCGGGCTTGCGCTCGCGCGCTCAACGGCGGAAAATCACGGGGGCCAGCTCACCATTGAAAGCCCTGGCGCGGGTGCAGCAGTTTCCTTTACTCTGCCCGCGTCCGTTGCCGACGCCGCATCGCTGGAAAACCGATCGGAAGAATGATCAACGACAAAAAGACTGTTCA
>NZ_DAIQCD010000001.1:218289-219900 GCF_036780825.1 Hyphomicrobium sp.
CAAAAAGACTGTTCAGGAGAGGTGCCGAAGTGACCGTAGCTTTGATCGATGACGATGCCGCCGTGCTGCATTCGATGCGGCTTCTGATCGAAAGCCGCGACATACCTGTGACATGCTACGACTCTGCGGAATCGTTCCTGGAGGCTCTCCCGGGCACCAAGCCGTCGTGCGTCGTGGCGGACGTGCGCATGCCTGGGATGACCGGCCTCGAGCTGCAGCGCGAGCTCAACGGCCGCAACCACGAGGCGCCACTGATCCTCATCAGCGGGCATGCCGATGTGTCGATGGCCGTGCAGGCTCTCAAGGAAGGCGCCTTCGACTTCTTTGAAAAGCCCTACGACGGCGAGCGGTTCGCGACCAGCGTGCAGGACGCCGTCGACAAGGGGCGCCGCAAGAGCACGGAAACCAGCGAGCGCATCGACATCGAGGAGCGCCTCAAGGCGCTTTCCCCGCGCCAGCGCGAAGTTCTCGAACTCGTCGCCTCCGGACTGTCGAACAAGCAGATCGCCGCCAAGCTCTCGATCAGCCCGCGAACCGTGGAAACCTATCGCGCCTGGGTGATGGAGCGGATGAGCGCGCAGAACGTCGCCGACCTGGTGCGCAAGGTGAGCGCATTCATTCCACATAATCCGCAATCTTAACCCCGGTGCAGCACCCTGCCGCTGTGGGTCCTTCCAGCTTGAGGAACTTTGCACCTCCGCGAGGCGTTTCTCCCGGGAGCGGATGCGGCTGTCGCGCCGCATCCAGGCAATTTGATTCACGAGCAGGCAACATGCGCTATATCGTTCTCTGGCTGGCTGGAGTTCCCGTTACCGGCCTGATCGTTCTTCATCTCCTCGGCATTCTTTGATCCCCATTCTTTCGGCAGTGAGAGATCGCTCGCGGACGCGGATCGCGATGCATGTCCGCGGTCCGCCATACGGGCGCCATCTTTTCTTCCGTTTCCCACACTAAACCCTGTGAAATCGCGGCTGTTGCAAGCGAGTCAGCGTGACTCGGTAGCGGACAGCGAATACTTCACCTGCCACTTTTGAGAACCCTCAATGCCTTTTCCCCGCATCCTTCTCGCCTCCTCCTCCACCCTTGTCCTGGCCCTTCTCAGCGTAGCGCCGGCGCACAGCCAGGAGGTGCCGCATACCGCGAAGCCCGGTACACAACTCGTGCAAAAAAGCGACGACGACCAACGCGGAGACAAGCCCCGCCGGAAGGATGCCGGAGAGAAGGACGCCGCACCCCAGACCGACAAGAAAGACGGCGATCGCGCCGGAAAGCGGCAGCGTGAGGGAGGAGCGGACCGTGCGCGCGGCCGGGATGCCGGCGAGGACGGCCGCTCTCGTGACGCCACCAAGAAGGCCCGGGACGCCGATGCGCCCCGCAAGGACGCGCGTCAAAAACAGGACCAGGACAAGCAAGCAAAAGAGCGTGATGCGAAGCCGAAGCAGGATTCCGACGCCGCCCGCCGGGACGCCATAAAGAAGCAGGAGGCCGAGGCCGCCGCCCGTAAGGACGCCGAGCGCCAGAAGCAGATCCAGGAGCAGCAAGCGAAAGAGCGCGATCTCAAGCGGAAGCAGGACGCCGACGCCGCGCGCCAGGACGCCATAAAGAAGCAGG
>NZ_DAIQCD010000001.1:220000-275797 GCF_036780825.1 Hyphomicrobium sp.
AAAGAAGCAGGAGGCCGAGGCCGCCGCCCGCAAGGACGCCGAGCGCCAGAAGCAGCAGGCGAAAGAGCGTGATCCGAAGCGAAAGCAGGACGCGGATGCTGCACGGAAGGAGCCGCGCGCCCCAAGGACGTTCGATCGCACAAAAGCCGATCAGGAGTTCGAGCGGGCGCGCAAGGAGGCGCAGCAGAAGGGCGGCAACGGGCCGGCCGAAGCCTGGCGCCCCCAGGCCGTGAACAAGTTCGAGGAACTTCGCAAGGGACGCAAGACTCGGGAAGAAGGCTCGCGCAACATCATCACCGAGCCGGATAAGCGTGTCATCATTCGCGACGAGAAGCGCACGTTCATTCGCCATGACGAGACGGCGCGGCTTGCCGGCAAGGGACGCGAAGTCCGCCGCGAGAGGCAGAAAGACGGCACTTGGCTCGTCGTCACCGCCGGCCTCGCGGGCGCCTTGATCTATTCGCTCCAGGACGACGACGGTCGCGTGATGCGCCGCAGCCGCAGGGACAAGGACGGCCGCGAGCACGTGCTGTTCGACGATCGGCATTCTCGGCGCGGCGGCCATGGCCACGGACACGGCTACAGCTCCGTCTACATCGACCTGCCTGCCCCTGTGATCAGCATTCCGCGCGATCGCTACATCGTGGACTACGATCGCGCCTCGCCAGACGATCTTTACGACGCGCTGAATGCACCGCCCGTCGAGCGCCTTCAGCGCCATTACTCGCTCAACGAGGTACGGCAGAATTACTCCGTCCTCGAGCGCATGCGGCGGGTTGACCTCGATGCCATCAACTTCGCGTTTGCGTCCTGGGATGTCGGCGAGGATCAGTATCCCAAGCTCGAGCGTATCGCGCGTGCCATGCATCGGGTGCTGGACCGCTCGCCCAACGAGCTGTTCCTGATCGAAGGGCATACGGATGCGGTGGGCAACGAGATCGATAACCTCTCGCTCTCTGACCGGCGGGCGGAAATGGTCGCGACGATCCTCACCGACGTTTTCGACGTTCCGCCGGAGAACCTCGTAACGCAGGGCTATGGCGAAGGCTATCTCAAGGAGATGACCGAGGCACCGTCGCGGATCAACCGGCGCGTGGCCGTCCGCCGCATCACGCCACTCCTCGCCCGCGACGGCTGGGACGATTGATCAGGCTCTGGAGCCGTTCCGATTTCCGGGGCGGCTCCAGGCTTTTGTTTGATCGTGCTTCTTCTCGGACACTTTAAGTTGCACGGCTCCGCCATGAGCGGCTTCCCACATTTCCGGAAGTGTTACGCAATCGCCGCCGCCGAACGGCGCTGCTCGTAGGCCTGCAGATGCGTGAGAGCCGTGCGCAAAAGAGGGGCAGAAACGCCGTGCTTTTGCGCACGCGCCAGCATGTCGCCCAGAATATGCTCCGCCTCGGTCGGGCGGCCGGCCTCCACGTCCCTCAGCATCGATGAGGTGAAAGACGAGCCTCCGCGCGTCAGAAGATCCCGGTAGCCTTGCATGGCCGCCGCGCCCGGCTCTTGGCCTTCGTGCCGTGCAACCGTGCGGCACTCGTCCAAAAGCTGGAGAACGTGATCGGGACCGGCAGCAGTGGCCATGATGGCGCCGATGCTGGCGCGCATCAGGCAGGTGATCCCGGCGAACGTGGTCAGGAAAACGAACTTGTCCCAGAGATCCTGCTCAATGACCGGGCTCGCGCGCGCATCGACGGCGGTGGACTTGAGCCTTTCGGCAAATGCCTCCACACGCGGATCGGGTTCATCCGAAAGAGCGCCCACGATCACGGTCAGAAACGGAGTGAGATGCGCGATCGTCCCGTCATCGCGAAGATCGAGCGCGCCGTGCACGATGCCGGGCGTGATCACGCCCTTCTCCATGCAGCGGCCTAACGTCTCGAGGTGCGCAACCCCGTTGAGCAGCGGCACGACGCGCGTTCCGTCGTGAACCAGCGGCGCAGCCGATGCGAGCGCACCGTCGAGGCTGTGGGCCTTACAGGCGATAACGACGAAATCGGCGGGAGCGCACTCCGAAACGCTGGTGACGACAGTTACCGGGGCCTGGAAGTCGCCCAGTGGGCTTTTGACGACGAGGCCATTGGCGGCGAGTTGCGCAGCACGGCGCTCACGCACTAGGAACACGACCTCCGCGCCCGCCGAGAGCAACCTCGCACCGAGATATCCGCCGACTCCGCCGGCACCGACGATCACAACCCGCATGGCATCCGTCCCTTCCATGGCGCATGAACGCAGGCGCCTCCAAGAGAGCGCAAAAAAGAGGATTGTCTCCAGCGCTCAGAACGTCTCGCTGAAAGGCCTCAGGTCGAGCTCATGCGTCCAGGCGCTTCGTCCCTGGCGGTGCAGGCCCCAGTAAGTCTCGGCGATCTCGTCGAGCTCGAGCAATCCGCCCTCGCCTCTCGTCTTCACAAATTCCGGGAATGTTTGCTTCGCAAAGTCGCCGCTGATGATGCCGTCGATGACGACGTGCGCGACGTGGATACCCTCGGGACCGAACTCGCGCGCCAGCCCCTGGGCCACGGCGCGAAGCGCGGCTTTCGCCGCTGCGAAAGCAACAAAGGGCGATCTCGAGCGAAGCGACGCGGTGGCGCCGGTGAAGATCAGCGTTCCCTTTTTGCGCGGGCGCATGGCGCGGATCGCCTGCTGCCCGACGAGGAGCCCACCGAGCGCGTTCTGCCGCCACATCCTTTCGAAGTCTGTGGCGGTGATCTCTAGCGATGGGATTCGTGCATTGCTGCCTGCGTTGTAGACGACAAGCTCGAGCGTTTCAGCCACGCCGGGGCTGGCAAACAGAGACGCGACATCGTCAGGCTGCGTGATGTCCGCGACGATGGTTTCGGCGTTCCCTCCCGCGGCACGAATATCGTCTGCCACCAACCGCAAGCGCGCAGCGGTACGACCGACGATCACGACCTTGAGACCTTCGCGGGCGAAGCGGGCGGCCAGGGCCGCACCAAGGCCGTTGCGGGCGCCGACGCCAATGACGACAGCTGTACCGCTCACGGGGCTCGCGCTCCGACCGTTTCCCACCATGCCTCGATCGCCGCGGCGCTCGGCGGCAGGATTGCTGCATGCGGGGCGAAGCGGCGCCAGGCCGCACGATGGCGTTCCGAGACGGCAGTGAGAAGCGGCTTGCCGGCATCCATCGCGATCTCAAACGCGTGGCGCAAGCCGCCACCGCGTTCCGTCTCGAGCTTGCCGAACTTGCTCAGCACGACGACGTCGGCGGCCGCGATCTGAGCGAGCAAGCCCGCCCCTGCCTCCTCCGCGCCGGCTGCATCGATATGGCAAATGCGACCGGCCGGCAGGGTATCCAGGTAGATCGAATGGCTTTGCCCCGAAGCGATATCCCGCAGCTTGCCGGCGCTGCAGGTGCGGCCGGCAGCCCCGTGCGTTTCCTCGAGGAGCCCCGCAACGCGAACGCCGGCCAGACGCCACCGGTCGATAGCGATGGCAAACAGGTGCTGTGCGGCGGCGCTACCCAAACCTTCGACAGCAGCGATACGGGCGACGGTGGCCCCCATGATGTCTCTCGGCTTTTGATGTGATGCTTCGTGCGGAAGCTTACAGATATCGTTCTGCGATTGACCGGTGCCCTCACGTTCATGCGATCCGCGTTAAGGCTTGCACGCCCCTCTAGCCTCCCGACTGCTGTCGCTGGCGCGGCAGCGGCCTATCTCCAAAATCAACGGTCGAGTGCTGAAGGACATGGCCGGCCTTGTCGACTTTCAAACGGAGCCGGCGGTTGCGGTAGAAGAAGCTCAAGCGATACTTTCCTTCATCCTCGCCTTCTCCGCGCTCGCAGATACTGGTGAGCGTTTTCGTGCGCATCAACTCCTGCAAGTCGGATGCCGGGACGTTCAACAGACGGCCAAGAAGCTCGGCATCGATGACGATGTCGCCGTCGGCGATTTCAACTTGCATGTCAGCCTCGCCCGGAGTTGATCCAGCCCGGCGGATCGCTGGCGGGAAAGGACTCCCATGACGCTTCCGCTACGGCGTCCCAGTCCTCATCAGGCTCGCTCGCCGGCGCGGCGTCCGGCGTCTCGACGGCCTCGGTGAGCTCGGCGGGTGGATTTTTATGCGGCGATCCCATGGCAGTCTCCTGCAAGCTCCGCAAAGATACCTTGATAGTGGATCTTATCTGATCGCATTTCAATGGAAGGGCTCAAATCAATGGAGGCCTAACCGCGCGCTCTTTCCTGGCTGGCTCCATCGATCACGATCGCTCATCGCGCTCATCATCGGCCTCCGCGGGCATTGGGGCGGCACCGGCCCGGTCCCCATCCTCATCGACGAATATGCGCTGCGCTGCTCCCTCGAGATCGTCGTATTGCCCGCTCTTGAGCGACCAGAAGAAGGCCGCGAGCGCGGCTCCGCCCAGAAGAAGCGCCAAGGGCACGAGAAAAACGAGGCTGCTCATTCACCGGCTCCAACGCATGCGGGCGCGGCTGTGCTCTTGCCTTGAGAGTTGCCTGCGAGACGTGAGGCTGCTCTTCCCGGTTGCAGGCGCAGCGCGTTGGCGACCACGAGGACGGACGAAAGCGACATGGCGAGCGCCGCGATCAATGGCGTGACATAACCCGCCATAGCGATGGGCAGGGCGATGGCGTTGTAGGCCGCTGCCAGAGCAAAGTTCTGCCGGACCAGCCGACCGGCCTCGCGGGAGATGGCCAGTGCGGTCGGCACGGCGTCGAGGCCCTCGCGCAGGAACACGAAATCGGCTGCGTTGCGGCCGATGTCGGCGGCGGTGGCCGGCGCCATCGACACGTACGCTGCCGCGAGGGCCGGCGCATCGTTGATGCCGTCTCCAACCATCAGCACTTTGTGTCCCTCGGACGCAAATTCCTCAATCCGCCTAACCTTTTCCTGGGGCAGAAGTCCCGCCGCGAAGTCGCCGATACCGAGGCCGGCCGCTACCGCGGAAACGGCAGGGCGCACGTCGCCCGAGAGAACGGCCATGCGCAGACCAGATCTGCGCAGCGTCGCCACGGCCTCGCGCGCACCGGGACGCGGCGCATCCTCGAACGTAAAGCGCGCAACGAGCCGCCCGTTTCGAGTGAGCACGGTGCCGCTTTCCTCCGCCGGAGCACTATCGGCTCTCACGAGATCGTTGAGCGCCCATTCGGCGCGTCCCAGACGATAGAGACTGTCCCCGCTGAGGGCCTCGATACCGAAGCCCGGCTTCTCGGCCACATCCGCAAGGGCGATCTCTGACGCCGTATCGCGTTCCGCGGCGATGGCTTTCGAAAGCGGGTGGTTGGAGCGTGCTGCTAAGCTTGCAGCGAGAGACAGGTCATCTCCCGCAATCGCATCTCGGTTGACGAGCCTGGGCTTGCCGAGGGTCAGCGTTCCCGTCTTGTCGAACGCCACCATGTCGATGTCCGCCATCCGCTCGATGGCGGAGCCATCCTTCACCATGATGCCGCTCTCGAACAGGCGACGCGCGGCCACGACCTGCACGATCGGCACCGCGAGACCAAGCGCACACGGACAGGTGATGATCAGAACGGCGATGGCAATGGCGATGGCGCGATGCCAGTCTCCGGTGGCGAGCATCCACCCGGCCAGCGTCAGCAAGGCCATAGTGTGGACGACCGGCGCGTAAAGGGCCGCGGCCCGATCGGCGAGGCGGCGATAGCGGGCGCGTCCGCCTTCGGCAGCCTCCATCAGCCGCACCATCTCAGCCAGGAACGAGCTTTCGGCGCGCGCGGAGACGACGATCGTCAGCGGGCCCGTGAGGTTCAGCGTTCCCGCTTGCACAGGCGCCCCGGGCTCGACCTTTCTCGGCACGCTCTCGCCCGTTGCGATAGCGCAATCGAGATCCGAGACGCCCTCCTCGACGATACCGTCAGCGGGAATGCGGTCGCCGGCCGCGAGGGCGACCCGCATGCCAGGCTCGAGATGCTCGACAGGAATATGCTCGCGGCGGCCATCCTCGCGCAGCACGGTGGCGCCGCGCGGAGCCAAGCGCATCAGGCCACGCACGGCCACCCGCGCCCGCTCGCGCATCACGTGATCGAGCGTGCGGCCGATCAGAAGGAAGAAGAGCAGCGCGGTGGAGGCATCGAAATAGGCATGCGGGCCGTTATGGATCGTGTCGTAGAGGCTCAGCCCAAAGGCGAGCGACACACCGATCGAGATCGGCACGTCCATGTTGGTGCGCCCGCGCCTCAGGGCTGACCAGGCGGATTTGAAGAAGACCTGTCCGGAATAGAGGAGACACGGCAACGCCAGCGCGGCTGAGATCCAGTGAAACGCCTGCCGGGTCACTGGGTCGGCGCCAGACCAGACCGAGACCGAGAGCAGCATGATGTTCATGGCCGAGAAGCCGGCGACGGCCAGCGCGCGGATGAGCCGGCGAAGCTCGATGTCCTGCTCGCCGGCATCGGCCTCCATCAGGTGGCCGGGAAAGCCAAGGGTGTCCAGCGCGGCCAGGAGATCCGGAGCCTCGTCGCCGTGCCATTTCACGCGGACACGCTTACTCGACAGGTTGACGCGCGCCTGCTGGACGCCGGGGATCTTTGCGAGCCCTGCTTCGACCGTGCGGATGCAGCCGGCGCAATGGACGGCCGGGACCGAGAGCTCCACCTCGCGCACGCCCTGCCCCAGGTCGCGGCTCGCGATGCGGATCTCCTCGCGGGCAGCCGAGCCGCCGGCGCCCGAATGCAGGGCTCCGGCAGGGGCGCCGCTCACCTGATGGCTCTGTAGCTGTGCCATGTGGCATGACCCAGCAGCGGGAAGATGACGATCAGCCCGAGCAGCCCCGTGGCCAGCGCGACGACGGAGAGCACGAGCACGATGGCGCCCCAGGCCAGCATCACGGGCAGGTTGTTCCAGACCAGCGAGATGCTTGTGCCCATGGCGGTAAAGGCGTCGGTTTTCTCGGCGAGCAGCATCGGTATGCCGAACGTGCTGATGGCGAAGGAGAGAGCGGCGAACAGGCCGCCTACAGCCGTTCCGACCACGAGCATGGCCCAGCCTTCTGGCGTGGAGACCAGCATCGGGACGATGTCGTGGAGACCGGGGAACGGCCTCAGCCCGAAGAACAACGCATAAATGATCACCGCAGCGCGCATCCAGACAAGCATCAGCAGGCACAGGATCGCGCCAGTGTACCAGACCTGGGCGCCGGATGCGGCACGGACGAACACCATGCGCGCGAACCTGACGGAATGCCCCTCCTCGATGTCGCGGCTCTTCTGGTAGAGGCCGATCGCAACCAACGGCCCGACGACCATGAAGCCCGCGAGCGCGGGGAGCAGGATGTAATCGAGCTGGAGCACGAACAGGCCCCAGACGATGGCAAGCGATACCGCGAAAACCAGAAGCCCGTAGGCAAAGCTCGACAGCGGGTGTTGCCAAAGGTCTCGCCAGCCGGCCGCCAGCCATCCGAGCGCAGCCGACGCGGGCAGGTTGCGCCGCCTTTGCATCGCCAAAGGAAGCGGAGCGCTTGCAGTATTCTCGAGAGCTGCCATGGCCATTTTTCCTCTCAGCACGCAGACCGGGCGGCGCGGAACGTGCCGTCGTTGCCCATCGCCTTCGCGTGCGGCACGCAATCCGGCTGAGACACGAACGCAACATAGACGAGATGCACGTTGGCGGCGGCGAAGACAACCGCACTGGCGCCGGCGAGGAGGAACGCGGCGAGCCGCCAGTTGATGCGCAGCGGGCGCTTATCGCCGGCTCGAGCGCTCATCGTCCGTCGCCTCCGAGCGTGCCCACGTAGAGCGCGAGCAACTTGATATCGACCGGCGAGAGGCGCCCTTCCCAATGGGGCATGTGCCCCTGGCGTCCGCCGTAAATGGACGCGTACACGGACTGCGCCTCGCCGCCATAGATCCAGTTCGCGTCGGCAAGGCTCGGCGCACCCATCTCGTGCGTGCCGCCGCCATCCGCTCCGTGGCACGCTGCGCAGTTCTCCGCGAAAACGGCATCACCAGCCGAGACGCGTGCCTGCTCGGCCTCGCTGAGCGTCTGGCCGGACAGGGAGCGGACATAGGCCACAACGTCGAGGATCGCCTTACGGTCGAGCATTCCGCCCTGGCCAAAGGCCATCATCTGCGACGCGCGCGTCTCTGGATGGGTCGAATTGATGCCGACCCGGATCGTCTCGGCGATGGTGGCGGCATCACCGCCCCACAGCCAGGCTCCCGCCGCAAGGCTCGGAAAGCCCGGCCCGCCCGTTCCGCTGGTACCATGGCACACGGCGCAGTTGTCCGTGAAAAGCGTGCGCCCGGTCTCGCGCACGTGGTGCATCAGCGTGTCGTCGAACGCAATCTCCTCGAAGCTTGCGTTGGCGATGCGGTCGGTCCAGGCGGCGCGCGCCGCAGCAGCGTCGTTGACCTGCTGCGTGACAATCTGGCGTTGATCAATCCCGAGCAGGCCCTTGGTGTAGGTCACGCCGAGCGGCCAGGCCGGCATGAGAACCCAATAGACGATCGCGAACAGCGTCGTCGCTGCCAGGAAAAACAGCACCACGCGGGGTATCGGCGTATCCAGCTCCTGGATGCCATTCCAGTCATGGCCGGTCGTCATCCGGCCCGTGACAGGATCTCGCTTCTCGGTTCCCATCCTACGTCCTCGGCCGGTCGTCTTTATCCAGGATGCTCTTCTTCGCGCGATCGAAACGCTTCCGATTTCCAGGCCAGAGCGCATAAATCAGAACAATCACGAAAATCGCGATCAGATAAATCAAGCCCCAGCTCTTGGCGAAGGCAACAATCGTTTCATGATCGAAACTCATCGCCTCACTCCTCTGCGCTGGCGGCCTGTTGATGCGCCGCATCGGTCAGCCGCCCCAAGACCTGCAGATAGGCTACGAGCGCGTCCATCTCCGTGAGCCGCGCGGGATCGCCGTCGAAGGCGCGCACGTTCGTCGCCTCACCATAGCGCTCCGCGACACCAGCGGCACCGGGGCTATCAGGGCTCGCCTGTGCTGCGGCGTCGGCGGCGGCATTGGCGACCATCTCATCGGTATAGGGCACCCCGAGGGAGCGCTGTGCCGCGAGATGGCGGTCGAGGTCATCGACCCTCAGCCGGTTGCGCTGCAGCCAGCCGTAACGCGGCATCACGGATTCAGGCACCACGTCGCGCGGGTTGATCAGGTGGGCGACGTGCCAGGCATCGGAGTATTTCCCGCCGAGCCGAGCAATATCCGGGCCGGTGCGCTTCGAGCCCCACAGCATGGGGTGATCGTATTGCGACTCGACGGCGAGCGAATAGGGCCCATAGCGCTCCACCTCGTCGCGGAGCGTGCGGATCATCTGTGAGTGGCAAGCATAACAGCCTTCGCGCATGTAGATATGACGACCGGCAATCTCGAGCGGCGTGTAGACGCGCATGTCCGGCGCCTTCTCGACGGTCTCGTGAATCGTGAAGAGCGGCGCGATCTCCACGAGACCACCGATCGCCGACACGCCGATGATGGCGAGTACGAAGCCGATGGCGTTGCGTTCGAGCCTGCGGTGGAAGGTGGGCACGAGCTACTCCCCCGGTTGGACGGCGACGTCGGCCGCATGCGGCAGGGGCGCTTCAGCTCCGATCTCTTCCGGCGCAGCGCCCACGCGCGCCATGCGGATCGTCATTGCGATGTTGTAGGCGGCCACCGCTGCACCCGAGAGGAAGAGCAGACCGCCGACGGTACGGGCGATGTAATAGGGATGCATCGCCACGAGGCTGTCGATGAACGAGTAGGCGAGCGTGCCGCTGTCATTATAGGTGCGCCACATCAGGCCCTGGATGATGCCCGAGTTCCACATCGCGAAGACGTAGATGATGGTGCCGGCGAGGGCGAGCCAGAAGTGAACTTCCACCAGACGCGGCGAGTACATGCGCTCCTGCTTCCACATCCAGGGAACGAGCGCATAAAGCGAGCCGAACGTGATCATCGCCACCCAGCCAAGGGCACCGGCATGGACGTGGCCTACGGTCCAGTCCGTATAGTGGGAGAGCGAGTTGACAGCGCGGATGGCCATGAAGGAGCCCTCGAACGTCGAGAGCCCGTAGAAGACGGCGGCGACCATCATGAAGCGCAGGGTCGCGTCGTCGCGCACCTTGTGCCAGGCGCCGTTGAGCGTCGCCAGCGCGTTACCGGCCGACGCCCAGGAGGGCACCAGGAGCACGATCGAGAACGTCATGCCGAGCGTCTGCACCCAATGGGGCAGGGCCGTATAGTGCAAGTGGTGCGAGCCCGCCCACAGGTAGAGGAAGGTAATGCCCCAGAAGCTGATGATGGACAGGCGATACGAGAAGATCGGCCGCTCGGCGCGTTTCGGCAGGTAGTAGTACATCATGCCGAGGAAGCCGGCCGTCAGGAAGAACGCGACCGCATTGTGCCCGTACCACCATTGCACCATGGCGTCCTGGACGCCGGAGAACAGCGAATAGCTCTTGGCTCCCGTCCATGACAAGGGTAGCGCCAGATTGTTCACGATGTGCAGGACGGCCACGACCAGGATAAAGGCCATGTAGTACCAGTTGGCGACGTAGATATGCGGCTCCTTGCGCCGCTGCAGCGTGCGAATGTAGATCGTGAAATAGACCACCCACACGATCACCAGCCAGATATCGGCATACCATTCCGGCTCCGCGTATTCCTTCGACTGCGTTATGCCCAGGACGTAGCCCGTCACCGCCACGATGCAGAAGAGATTGTAGCCGATCAGCACGAACCACGGGCTGAACTGGTCCGGCAGGCGGGCCTGAGATGTGCGCTGCAGAACGTGGAAGGATGTGGCGATCAGGGCGTTGCCGCCGAAACCGAAAATAACACCGGTGGTGTGCACGGGCCTGATGCGGCCGAAGCTCGCCCATTCCGCATCGAACGTGAGATCCGGCCAAGCCAGAAGCGCCGCGACCCAGACGCCGAAGAACATCCCGACGACCGCCCATGCGATGGAGAGAACGATGCCCGCCTTGGTCGGCTCGTCATAATATTCGGCCAAACGACTAGGGCCGGGCTCCGCCTCATGGTAGCTGCGCAGAACGGCGAGTGCACAGAAAAGAGCGAACAGTACGATAATGACGCCGTGCGCTCCCACGGGATCGTTGCGCCCGGCGATCGCCAGAGCAAGGCCGCCTGCCAAAACGAAACTGGAAACGACGAGCGCGAGCAGGCGCTCGTTCGTGGTCAATGTCGAAACCATACCGCGCTCATTCTTGAATATCTTGAACGGATGAGCCGGTGCCGCTCACGCCGTCCCTCGTTACCCGGCGTCGATTAACATATATTTGATCTATATCTTATGCGGCATATGGACAATGAAATTTGGCCATGACCGTGGGCCGCTCGAGCCACTACGGCGGCCTCCCCCGCAGCGCGGAGATCCGATCAATCGGGACACGCCGGAGCCCCACGCCTCGACTGCAATATTACCGATGGATGGGCTGGTCTTGGGCGGGCCAAGTCGCTTTCCCGAAGAGGCGGAGACCAGAGGCGCGTCATGACGCGTGAAACCAATGTCGCATCGGCGTCGTTGGAACGCGTGAGTGGCCTCGAGCTAGGAGCAATGCCGTGATCCTATATTTCAGCCCCGGCGCCTGCAGCCTGGCTTCCCATATCGCCCTCCGGGAGGTCGGCGCGGACTTCGATCTCGACAGGGTGGATCTCAAGTCCAAAACGACATCGCAGGGACGAGACTATTTCAAGGTCAATCCCAAGGGATATGTCCCGGCCCTCGCGCTTGGAAGCGGGGAGATTCTAACCGAGAACGTTGCAATCCTGGATTGGATCGCGGCGACCTACGGCAAGCTCGGCTATGATGGAATTCTCGGACGCACACGGCTGCTTGAGGTTCTGGCCTATATCTCGAGCGAGCTGCACAAAAGCTTCAAGCCGTTGTTCTCGGACAGCTCGGAGAGCGAGAAGAACGAGGCCAAGGATTACATTAAGAAGCGCCTGCAGTTCCTCGCCGGGCGTATCGACGGAGATCACCTTCTCGGCAGCCGATTTACAGTGGCCGACTGTTATTTGTTCGTCATTCTGCGATGGGCCGAGACGTTCGGCATCGGCGTCCCGTCCGAGCTTGCGGCCTATCGAACGACGCTCATGGCGCGACCGTCGATCAAAGACGCGCTGCAGGAGGAAGGATTGCCGGCCCGCGTCTGACACCGCTGAAGCCGGAACGTAGCACACGTTGCAACAGGAAGAAGGGTATCGATGCTGCCCGACAAGCGTTCCACATCCGATCCACGCACGACGACTGGCGGGAGACGGCTGGTTATCGGCGGAATCATTGCCGTCGTCCTTGTGGTCGCCATCATGGCGCTGCTGGCCGGAGAGCCCAATCCGGAACTTGGCGAGAGCTTGCCGAATGCCCCGCCCCACGACATAAAATAAAATGAGATCGCGGGCTGACACATCCCCGACGTCACCTTTCAAACCTCTCCCAAACTCCCTGCTACTCGGCCGCGCTCACCGTGTGCATGCGGCTTAAACGCTCCAGCTCAAGATCGACGAGCGCTTTGTAGACGCCTCCCCTGCTCATGAGCTCCTCCGGATCTCCATCCTCGATCACCGCACCGCGATCGAGAACGATGATGCGCTGAAAATTGCGGATCGTGGTGAGGCGATGGGCGATGGCCAGCACGGTGCGGCCCCGCATGAGATGCTGCAGGGCTTGGCGAACGAGCTCTTCGGCGTGCGGATCCAAGGCGGAGGTCGCCTCGTCGAGCAGGAGGATTGGAGCATCCCGGAGGAAGGCGCGCGCTATGGCTATGCGCTGGCGCTGGCCGCCGGAGATCTTCGCGCCCCGATCGCCGACCACCGTCTCCATACCGTCGGGCAGGGCACCGATGAACGCTGCGCAACGTGCAGCTTCAGCCGCTTGCCAGATTTCTTCCGTCGTGGCACGGGGCCGGCCGTAGGCGATGTTCTCGCGCAACGTACGATGAAGGAGCGGCACATCCTGTGACACCACGCTCATCGTTCGCCGCAGGGCGAGGTCAGGAAACGTGCGCACGTCCTTTCCGTTGACCAGAACGGCTCCGTCCTCCGGCTCATAGAAGTGCTGGATAAGCGCGAGAAGCGTGGACTTGCCGCCACCGGACGGCCCGACAATGCCCACCTTCTCCCCGCTTTCAATCTTGAGGCTGATGCCGTTCAACGCCGGCGGGGAATTGGGATAGGAGAACGTGACGTTCCTGAATTCGATTTGGCCTGAGGTTTTCTCCGGCCCCGGCCCCTTCGCGTCCCTAAGGCCGTGGGGCTCGAGAAGCGTGTGGACCGCCTCGGAGAGCCTGGCCAAGTGCTGCATCACGTCGACAAGCGCGACGGCAAGATCACGGGTGGCGCTCAAGACAGCCATGCCGAGCGTACAGACCAGGACGACATCGCCGGGCGTTGCCTCTCCCTGGCTCCAGAGATTGATCACCCAGGCGAGAAGGCAGAACGTGAGGATCGACGTGACGACGGCATGGGCGATGCGCAGCCTTTCAAGATAGTAGAGGCTCCGCTTGCGGGCGATCATCTCCTTGCCGACGACGCCCCGCAGCCGCCGGTGCTCGAAGGACAAACGGCCAAACGCTTTTACCAGCGTCATGTTCGAGACGACATCGACCATCTGTCCGTCGACCGCTGCCGCCTCGTTGGCATACGCATGGAGCAGCGGACGGGCGCGCGAGGCGTAGCGGAAGATCACCCAGCCGATGAGCGCGCCGGCTATCGTCAACGCAACGGCCATGGCGACGCTGACGCTGGCGAGATACCCGATGGAGAGGAATGTGGCCGCCAGCGGCGGCAGCACGTTGAACGTAAACATCATCTCGCCGGTGAAGATGGCGTTCGACGTCGAGCTGACGCGGCTGGTGAGCGCGCCCGGCGAGCGGTTGCTGAAGTAGCTCGGCGCGTGGCCGGTAAGGTGGGAAAAGAGATCCTTCCTTACCCGTCCCGTCACGTCGACGAAGACGGAGTTGGCAATCCAGCTCGCGACGCGCCAGAGAAGATTATCGAGGGCAATCAACGTAGCGAGGGCGAGAAAGCCGATCCACACTTTGTGGTGGCTGCCGCCGGCAGAGAGCGCATCGACGAGGTACTTCACGCCATACTGGGTGGAGACCGAGCAGAAAACCGCCGCGACCACGGCCAATGTGATGGCTGCATGGGAAAGGGGATACGCAAGGACGTAGCGGCCGACAAACCGGTAAGGACGGCCGCGGTAGGCCGTCAGATCTCTCATGGCTGCACCCGCAGCAAGGGCCTTATATGACCGGGACCTTCACCAACGCCCCACTCCTGCATCGGTTCGGCGCCATCCTGTAGCGGAATGTCGCGCGGAGGCCAGCGACATGCAATGGGGCGTTCACACCCCAACTGACGGAACTTTGGCGTCGAGACGGCATTGCCTTGGGCATGATGTCCGGAGATAGCGATGCGTATTGCCCAGGTAGCCCCCCTCGCCGAGGCTGTTCCTCCAAGGTTCTACGGCGGTACCGAGCGCGTGGTGTCTTGGCTGACGGAAGCACTCGTAGAGAAGGGCCACGACGTCACGCTGTTTGCGAGCGGAGAATCCAAAACTTCCGCAAACCTTGTACCAGCCTGCCCGAAGGCGCTGCGCCTCGCCGGCATCCGTGACCATCTCGCAAGCCACATCGTTCTGGTGCGCGAGGTACGTCGCTGGGCGGAGCACTTCGACATCATCCACTTCCACGTCGATCTTCTCCATTACGCGCTTTTCGAAGACCTCGCCCACAAGACACTCACGACGCTTCACGGCCGGCTTGATGTTCCCGATTTCATGCCCGTCTATGAAGCCTTCTCGGATATGCCGTTGATCTCGATCTCCAACAATCAGCGCCTTCCCATGCCCTCGGACGTGACGTGGCACGCCACCATTCCGCACGGTCTTCCGGAAACCCTTATCCCTTTCCACGCATCCGGCGGCGACTACCTGGCGTTCCTCGGACGCATCTCGCCTGAGAAACGGCCGGACCGGGCCATCGAGATTGCCAAAAAAGCGGGCATTCCACTCAAGATCGCCGCCAAAGTGGACAGGGTCGACCAGGCCTATTTCGATCAGCTCATTGCGCCGATGCTCAAGCATCCATTGATCGAGTTCATTGGTGAGATCGGGGAACATGAGAAAGGCCCATTCCTCGGCAATGCGCGGGCGCTACTCTTTCCGATCGACTGGCCGGAGCCCTTCGGATTGGTCATGATCGAAGCCATGAGCGCAGGGACACCCATCATCGCGTGGCGCAAGGGATCGGTTCCCGAGATTGTCGAGCCCGGAGTTACGGGCTTCATCGTCGACACCATCGACGAGGCTGTCGCGGCAGCCCGGGAAGCCGACACCATCGATCGAACAGGTGTGAGAGACCGCTTTCTCGAAAGGTTCACGGCTGCGAGAATGGCGACCGACTATGAAGTCGCCTACGAGCGGCTCGCCATGTACCGGGTCAAGACGCCGTCTACCAAGGAGGGCATTTTTCTGCCGGCGGCGCGAAACATCGAGCTGGACGCGGTCTAGAGTGCTTCGCGAAAAGTGGGACCGTCATGGCGGCGCCATGCAAGCCAAGTGAAGCACGAGCAAACAAAGAGCTTAGAATCGTTCCCCGTTCCTCTTAAACCGGAACGGCTCTAGGCCTTATCTTTCAACATGGGAGGGGAGATGGCCGATTCCACGTGTACGCCCCATAATCATTCGTTCCCAACCGCAATGAACGCGCTCTAGCGGCGACAGGCGCCATGGGTCCAAGTGCCATGGATAAAAGCGCAGCATCAGATCCCCCCGGGCCGGAGGCGGGCGAGCCGGGCTACGGAGTTGAGGCGCACGTCTCGCTCGCGGCGCTGCCGCCCAAGGTTTTGAAGCACGGTGACGCCTTCGCGGTTCTCGACATGGAGGGAGACTGCGGCAAGTCAGCCTCGACGGCGGAGGGGATCTATTTCCACGATATGCGCCATCTCTCCCGCTGGCAGTTGACGATCAACCGCCAGCATCCGCTGCTTCTGGCATCGAGCCTCGATGATGATAGCGCGAAACTCACCGTCAGCCTCACCAATCCGGATATGGAGGACGAGGCGGAGGGCTTCCGCAAGGACACGATATCGATCTTGCGCAATACCTTCCTCTGGGCAGGGGCATGTTTCGAACGGATCGAAGTTCGGAACTTCGATTTGCAGGCACGAGACTTCAGCCTCGAAATCACATTCGGCGCCGACTTCATGGATCTTTTCGAGGTGCGCGGCCTCGAGAGAGCGGGGCGAGGCAAAGCCACGGCGCGGTCCGGCACCTCCGCGGCGCAGTTCGACTACAAAGGGCTCGATGGGATCACGCGCGCGACCACCATCCGGTTTGATCCCCCTCCTGCCTCGCTCACGGAAGATCGCGCAACGTTTTCCATCCGCCTCGCGCCTGGCGAACGCGTCATGATCGTTGCGAGCCTGCAATTCCGAGAATCGCAAGAGGAACCGGGTCCGCCGCCGCCCCATTTTCTCTCGGCCTATCGTCTGAAACGGCGCGAAGCGAAAGAGCTGACTGCGGGAGCGGTGAAGGTCGAGACATCGAACGGCCTCTTCAACGAGTTGATCCATCGCTCCAGCAGCGACATCTACGTGCTTCTCAGCAAGACGGCCGAGGGCGTCTATCCGCATGCGGGAATTCCCTGGTACAGCACGGTCTTCGGCCGCGACGGCCTGATCACCGCCCTGTTCATGCTCTGGGCCGATCCGTCGATTGCACGCGGCGTGCTGTTGTATCTCGCGGCCCGGCAAGCGCGCGATTTCGATCCCCCACGCGATGCCCAGCCGGGCAAGATCCTCCACGAAGAGCGATGGTGCGAAACGGCGCGCACGGGCGAGGTGCCGTTCGCGTCCTACTACGGCACGGTTGACGCAACGCCCCTGTTCGTGCTGCTCGCCGGGCGCTATCTCGCCCGCACGGGGGACGAGGTGACGATCAGGCGTATCTGGCCAAATATCGTCCGGGCGCTGGACTGGTGCGAGACCTTCGGCGACCCGGATGGTGACGGCTTCGTGGAATATATACGCGAAACGCCTGAGGGGCTTGCAAACCAGGGCTGGAAAGACAGCTTCGACTCGATCTTCCATCGTGACGGCGCACTTGCGCAGGGACCGATCGCGCTTGTCGAGGTGCAGGCCTACGTATACGAAGCTCGCCTGCAAGCCGCGATGATCGCCGACAGCCTCGGCGAAAGCCTGCGCGCCGGCGAGTGGCGTGCCAAGGCCGCCGCGTTGAAGGACCAATTCAATGCCGCATTCTGGTGCCCAGAGCTTGGAACATTTGCCCTCGCCCTCGACGGCGATAAAGCTCCCTGCCGGGTGAAGGCGTCCAATCCCGGACATGTCCTGATGACCGATCTCGCGGCACCGGATCGCGCCCATCAGGTCGGGGCTTCCCTGCTGGCGTCGGAGCTCTTTTGCGGCTGGGGAGTGCGGACGCTGTCCACCGATGCGGCCCGTTACAATCCAATGTCCTATCACAACGGTTCGGTATGGCCGCATGATAACGCCCTCATCGCTCTCGGCCTCGCCCGATGGGGCTTCAAATCTGCTTTGGACAAGATTTTCGAGGGCCTCTACAGCGCCCAGTCCTATCAGCCGGACCGGCGTCTGCCCGAGTTGTTCTGCGGCTTCCCACGCAAGCCGCGGCGGGGCCCGATCTCCTATCCCGTTTCCTGCTCACCCCAGGCTTGGGCCTCAGCGGCGATGTTTGCGCTCATTGGCGCTTCGCTGGGCCTCAGCATCGATTATGAGCGGCGGCGTATCGAGATTGAAAATCCACTGCTGCCGCGCTTTGCAGACGACCTGACGCTTCGCGGCCTCCGCCTCGGCAAGAGCCGCGCCGACATCCGCTTTGTCAGGCGGAGCGACAGCACGTTCGTCGACGTTCTCCGGACGGAGGGGGATGTGAAAGTGGTGCTGCGTGAGTAGAGAGGAGCGTTACGCGACGGACCACGGCAACGTCGCAAAACCCCACGCGTCACAGCAGCCAGATAGCTAGCACGATGAGGACCGCGGCGAACCCCGCCACCGTCCAGGAGATACCACGCACGAAACCCCGATAGGTCCGGAGATGATCCCGGAAGTCTCGTTCCGGGTTCATCGGCGTCATGCCTCGATCTTGCTTGGTTCTATCCATCCAACTCACCAGCGTGCAAAAAGCACCTACGGCGATCAGGCTATCCTGGCCGCACATGATCTCCTTTTGACGCCAACGTAGCGGCGATCAAACCGTTCCAAATTTTCCGGCGTGGGGGAGCAAATCCGAGCGGGAGGCGAAGATGCCGCCCGCATGAACGCGCTCAGGCGTTTCCGGCCGAGCCGTGGGAACGATTTGAGCCGCGGGGTATTGCGCGTCTATCAACGCTGGAGCGGCAGAACCATGAAAGCGATCGTCTGGCACGGCAAGGAAGACGTGAGATGCGACCAGGTCACCGATCCGGAAATCGAGGATCCCCGGGACGCCATCATCAAGGTTACAAGCTGCGCCATTTGCGGCTCGGATCTCCACCTCTTTCATAACTTCATTCCAGCCATGATGCCCGGCGATATCATGGGCCACGAAATGATGGGCGAAGTGGTCGAGGTCGGCTCAGGCGTCAACGGCCACCTCCGTAAAGGCGACAGGATTGTCGTGCCGTTCACCATCACCTGCGGCGAGTGCGAGCAGTGCAAGCGCGGAAACTGGTCGGTCTGCGAACGCACGAACCGCAGGAAGGACATCGCCGACAAGATTTTCGGGCACGGCACCGCCGGGCTGTTCGGCTACACCCATCTCACGGGCGGATACCCGGGCGGGCAAGCCGAATATCTCCGCGTTCCCTTCGCCGACAGCACGCATATCAAGGTCCCCGACGGCATGAGCGACGAGCAGGCGCTCTTTCTCGGCGACATCCTGCCCACTGGCTGGCAGGCTGCAAAGCAGTGCGACATCGAGCCGACGGATACCGTCACGGTGTGGGGTTGCGGCCCGGTAGGACAGATGGCGATCCGGAGCGCCATCCTGCTCGGAGCCGAACAGGTCATCGCCATCGACAGAATTCCCGAGCGGCTCAGCATGGCGGAAGCGGGCGGTGCGATTGCGCTCAACTTTGAGACCGAAAGCGTCGTCGATCGGCTGAACGAACTCACGGACAACAAAGGTCCGGACAAGTGCATCGACGCCACCGGCCTCGAAGCCCACGTGTCCTTCCATCAGCCCGACACGATCTACGACCGCACCAAGCAGATGCTCATGATGGAAAGCGACCGGGCCCACGTTCTCCGCGAAATGATCTACGTGTGCCGGCCTGCCGGCGTGATCTCCATTCCCGGCGTCTACAGTGGGCTCGTGGACAAGATGCCGATGGGCATTGCCATGAACAAGGGGGTGACGTTCCGGATGGGTCAGACGCACGTAAAGCGATGGACGGACGACCTCGTGCGGCGCATCGAGGACGAGGAAATCGATCCGTCTTTCGTGATCACCCACACGGCCGATCTCGAGAGCGCGCCCGAGATGTACAAGGTGTTTCGGGACAAGCGTGACAGCTGCGTCAAGGTCGTATTGAAACCCTAGCTATCAAGGATTTCCATGCAAAACCTAGCAAACCTGGTTCGCCCCGAGGGGGATCCGAAGATCGTCAAAACCGGCCCGTCCTCCGTCTATCCCGAGGAGCGACTCGCAAAATCGCTCGGGTGGGCCAGTCTAGGGCTTGGCCTGTTCGAAATTCTGGCCGCCCCACGCATCACGCGTACGCTCGGGCTTGAAGGTATGGAGCCGCTGGTGCGGGCGTTCGGCGCGCGTGAGATCGCGAGCGGTGTCGTCACCTTGTCCACGGAGAAGGAGGCTGGCTTGTGGAGCCGCGTGGCCGGAGACGCCATGGATCTCGCTGCCCTCTCCAATGGGCTGGCGCACGACAATCCCAAGCGGTCCAATCTCAAGCTCGCCATGTGCGCCATCGCTGGCATCGCGCTGTTGGATGCATTGGCCGCCTCGGCGGTCACCGCAAGAAAGCGCCGGCCGGCAACCCCGCGAAGCTATCGCGACCGAAGCGGATTTCCCAAGGGCTTGACGCGGGCCAAGCATGGATACGAGCTGTCGAGAGCGATGCATTGATGCCCACCCTGCCGAGCCCACTCTGCTGAGTTCCGGCGACGTCTCGGACTAGTCACCCGCGTCCCGCTCTCGTCGGCATGCGGACGAGCTACAAATAACGGACGGGCCGGAACCATAAGGTAATCCTCCCGTTAGGAACAACGAACCCGGATGCGGGCAGTCACCTCGACCTTGGCCAAGGAGCCAGCGGGAGACCGGTGCCATGATTTTTCTAAAGCATCTTACCTTGCTCCTGCTCCCGTTTGCGATCGCGGCGTGCGATCAGATCGACCGCACAGCGGCTAAGCAACAACCGACTACCGCACCGGCTTCGCACGCCGAAGCACCACCCTCTGTTCCGCTCGTGCCGCTTGCCCCCGGCGGCCAGCCTCCGCAGCACGTCGCCTCCCCTCAAGGAGCGCAAGTCGCGAACGATCCTGAGCAAATCGCGGCTGGCAAGCAGCTCTACTCGGCCATGAATTGCGTCGGCTGCCACTTCCATGGCGGCGGCGGCATGGGACCACCCTTGATGGACACCAAGTGGATCTACGGCTCGAGCATCGACAATATTGCCGCGTCCATTCGCGACGGACGGCCCAACGGGATGCCCTCGTTCCACGGCTTCCTGCCCGACGAGCAGATCTGGCAGCTCGCAGCCTACGTCAAGTCTCTGTCGGCCGATGCAGGCGCAGCTCGCCCAACGCCGACCACTACGCAATAGGGCCGCCATGGAGATGCTGCCACGGAGCGTCAGAGCCATTTTCATTATGGTCGCTCTTTGCGCAATGTCGGCACCCGGCATCGCCGCTACGCCTCTCAGCTATCTCAGGTCCCATGGAGCGCACGCCGATCCGGTGAAAACGCTGACATGGGCGCTGCTCGTCCTTTCCATCGTCGTGGTCCTCGTCATCACCGGCCTCGTGGTTTGGGGAATAGCGCGCAGCACGGCGGATCAAGGAGACGTCATAAGTCGGGAAGGCAACGGCTTGCGCTTCGTCACCGCCGGTCTCACCCTAACGGTCATCGCGCTGCTCGGCAGCGTCGTCTGGACGATGGTGGTGCTCGCCAGGGTGGGCTCCCCGCCGGCGGAGCCGAAGCTCACCCTCGACATTAACGGGCGACAGTGGTGGTGGCGTGTGCGCTACGAAAGCGATGAGCCTGGCCGAGTCTTCGTCACGGCAAACGAGTTGCACATTCCTGTCGGCGAGCCGGTGCGCATCAAGCTTAGCTCTCTGGACGTCATCCATTCGTTCTGGGTTCCGGCGCTCGCGGGAAAGACCGACACCGTGCCGGGGCAGGTCAACACCACCTGGATTGAGGCGGATGCGCCGGGCGTCTATTTCGGACAGTGTGCCGAGTTCTGCGGAGCCCAGCATGCGCACATGGGGCTTCGTATCGTGGCCGAGCCGCGCGACAAATTCGAGGCCTGGCTGAGAGAGCAGATCGCGCCCGCGGCCCAGCCCAACGACGCCGTTGCAGCGGCCGGCCAAGAGACGTTCGCGCGGCGCTGCGCCGCGTGTCACGCCGTGCGCGGCACGAAAGCGGGCGGCATCCTCGGGCCGGATCTCTCGCATCTCGCCAGCCGCGCGACGCTGGCGGCCGGCACCATTCCCAACACGGCTGGCCACCTTTCAGCCTGGATTGCCGATCCGCAGCATTTCAAACCCGGTACGCGCATGCCGGCCGTTCCGCTCACCGGCTCCGAACTCGAGCAGGTGCGCGCCTATCTCGCAACGCTCAACTAGGCGCCCTCATGGCCAGCTCCCTCGATCGCCGCACGCCCGCCCTCGCCGATGTCGACGAGGAACATCTTGCGACCAGGCTCCATCAGCTATGGGCCACAGCGCCCGGGTTCATCGGCTGGCTATCGACGGTGGACCATAAGGAGATTGGCAAACGCTACATCGTGACGGCCATGCTCTTCCTGCTCGCAGGCGGGGTCGAGGCGCTCATCATGCGACTTCAACTCGCTGGACCCGGCCAGCGGCTGCTCACGCCGGAGCAATACAACATACTCTTTACGATGCATGGAGCGTCTCTGATCTTCTGGTATGCGTCGCCCATTCTTTCCGGCTTCAGCAACTATCTCTGGCCGCTTCTGCTCGGTTCGCGGGACATGGCGTTCCCGCGTCTCAATGCGCTCTCCTATTGGATCTACCTATTCTCCGGGCTCATGCTTTATGCAGGCTTTGCGGCCGGCATCGCACCCAATACCGGCTGGTTCGATTACGTTCCCGTCGCCTCGAAGGCATTCAACACCGGACCCGGCATAGATCTCTATGCCATGGCGCTCATCCTGCTCGGGATCTCGACCACGATCGGGGCGATCAACTTCATCGTCACATTCTTGCGCACACGCGCGCCCGGCATGTCGCTCAACCGGGTGCCGATCCTGATCTGGGGCACGCTCACCGCATCGGCCGGCAATTTCATCGCGGTGCCGGCGGTCAGCCTGGCGTTCTTCCTCCTGTGGCTCGACCGCCGGTTCGGGACGCACTTCTATGACGTGCCAGCCGGCGGGCATCCGCTGCTCTGGCAGCACCTGTTCTGGATGTTCGGGCACCCCTGGGTGTACGCCATCGTTCTGCCGGCCATGGGTATGGTCTCCGACGCGCTGCCCGTCTTCTGCAGCCGGCCACTGGTCGGGTATACGATCGTTGCCCTTGCGACGGTGCTGACCATGGTGCTGGGCTTCGGCGTCTGGGTGCACCACATGTTCGCCACGGGACTGCCGATGCTCGGCATGTCGTTCTTCAGCGCCGCGTCGTTCGTCATCGTCATCCCGAGCGCGATCGCAGTGTTCGCCTGGGTCGCAACCATTCTCACCGGGCGCCCGCGCCTCTCCGTTCCATTTCTCTATTTCGCAAGCTTCATCGTCATGTTCGTGATCGGCGGCGTGTCGGGGTTCATGACCGCCGCGGTGCCCGTGGACTGGCAGCTTACCGACACCTACTTCATCGTCGCTCACATCCACTACGTTCTCATCGGCATCAACGTGTTTCCCGTGCTCGGCGGCCTTACCTTCTGGTTTCCAAAGATGACCGGCCGCATGCTCGACGATCGCACCGGCCGCTGGGCCTTCTGGCTGATTCTGGTCGGCTTCAATGTTGCCTTCCTGCCGATGCATCTCACCGGCCTCTACGGAATGCCGCGGCGCGTTTATACCTACAGCTCGCATTTCGGCTGGGATACGCTGAACTTCGTGACAACCGCCGGAGCCTTCGTGCTGGCCATCGGGGTTGCGGTATTCCTCCTCAACGTGGTCCGCAGCCTCAGGAGCGGGGCGCGCGCCGGTCCCAATCCCTGGAACGCGCCGACGCTCGAGTGGTCCGTTCCTTCCCCGCCGCCGCCTTACAATTTCGTGGTCATTCCAACGGTGGCGAGCCGCCATCCGCTTTGGGAAAAGCAACTGGACGAGACGGAGCATCTTTCCGCGCTTCGCACCGGCCCGGCGCTCGATCAGGGCCGCGAGACGCTGGCGACGACGCCCGTGGATGCTGAGCCGGACCTCGTGCTCAAGATGCCGGAGGACAGTCTGGCACCGCTGCTATTGGCACTGGCGCTCACAACGATCTTCGTCGCTCTGCTCGCAAGCGCATGGTGGAGCGCGGCGGCCGCAGCCGTTGCCGGTCTCCTGATCATCGCCCTGTGGCTGTGGCCTCGCCGGCGCCTCGCACAGATTGCGGAGCAAGCCCCATGACCGACACGATCGCCGTCCGCCTTCCCGCTCTTCCCGTCGGCCCGCTTGGCCGCCGCTCCCTGGGCTGGTGGGGGATGATCTGCACGATCGGCACCGAAGCCGCCATCTTCGTCTATCTCCTCTTCAGCTATGCCTATCTCGCGGTCCAGCCTCATCCCGAATGGCTGCCGGAAGGTCCGCCATCGCTGGCCCTCGCTCTCCCCAACACCGTGGTGCTCCTGGCCAGCAGCTTCACAGCCGCCTGGGCCGAAAGGCGTATGAAGGACGGCGCGGCGCGGCACACCGTGCTGGGGCTGATGGCCACGATCGGCCTCGGGACCCTTTTCGTCGTGGTCCAGTTGTTCGAATGGCACAACAAGACGTTCGGTATCACGAGCAGCTCTTACGGCTCGCTCTACTTCACGATCACCGGCTTCCATATGGCCCATGTCGTCGCCGGACTGCTGATGCTTGCCGCGCTCACCGTATGGACCTGGCGCGGCCTCTTCGACAGCCGCCGGAACGCTCCGATCTCCATCGGCGTGATCTATTGGCATTTCGTCGACGTGGTGTGGCTTGCCGTGTTCTTCGCCTTCTATATCTCGCCGCGCCTGGTATGAGCACATGACGCCCGGAACCGACATCGCAGAGCAGGCCCATCCCGCGCCGCATCGTGCGCATGCGAGCACCAGCTCGCTTTCCTATGCGCTCGCCGGCGGCCCCGCGGCGTGGTTCCTTCATCTCCTGGTCAACTACGGGCTCGCCGATCGGGCATGTGCGGGAGAGGCTACCCTATCGGCATGGAGCCTCGTCGTGGTGGTCGATGCTATTGCGATCGCCATCGCGGCCGGCGCGGGCGCCGTAGCCTATAGGCTGTTCCAGCGGACGCGGACCGAGAAAGAAGGCGGCACACACGAACTCGTCGAAGCCGGGGAAGGCCGCACGCGCTTTCTTGCCATGTGCGGCCTGCTCGCGAGCGCGTTGTTCCTGATCGCGATCATTTTCGATCTCGCCGGACCGTTCCTGGGGCTACCATGCGCTTAGCGTTCGCCATGCTCGCGCTGCTTCTGTCCGGACGCGTTGCGTTCGCCCATGGGATCGGCGGGACGGTGGCGGGCGGCCCATCTTCGGCGCCGATGGTCCTCGCCTGCCTTTTCGGCGTAACGACGCTTCTCTATGCCACCGGCATCCTGCGCATTCGCCAGCAGGCGGGCCTGCGTATCGTTGCGCGTGGACAGTCGTTGGCATTCGGCGCAGCCATGACTGCTCTGGTCCTCATCCTGCTGTCGCCGTTGGATGCGTACGCCGACGCCCTGTTCTCGATGCACATGATCCAACACCTGATCTTGACGCTCATCGTGCCGCCGATGCTGGTCTGGAGCCGTCCGGCCCTCGTGATGCTCTGGGCTTTTCCGCGCAGCGTGCGCAAGGAGATCGGCTCGGCTTGGCGCGCCGGAGGCTTTGACCGCATAGTCGGCCGCCTCATGCATCCGGTGGCAGTCGGCCTTCTCTTCTCGAGTACGTTCGCCTTCTGGCATCTGCCGCGGCCCTATGCGTGGGCGCTCAACAACGCATGGGCACACGCATTCGAGCATGCCACGCTGTTCGTGACGGCGCTCATGTTCTGGAGCCTTGTCATCGAACCTTCTGGCCGCCGGCGCATGGGGGTCGCAGCAACGATGACCTTCGTCGCGGGGAGCGCAGTCATCAGCGGCTTGCCTGGCGCGTTGATGCTGCTTTCGCCGGAGCCGCTTTATCCGATCCACGAGGCGGGCGCCGCGCAATGGGGCCTTACGCTGCTCGAAGATCAGCAGCTCGCGGGCCTCATCATGTGGATCCCCGTGGGGCTCCTGTATCTCGTACCCATCACGTGGCTGTTCGTGAGACTGGTTGCCGATCCCCAGCCCCAATGGAAGGGATCCCGTCCGCCACGCCGGCCAGATCGCTTGGCGGCGTAACAAACAGCTGCCCATCAGCGAACGGCGCTATGCTGTTTTGTGGATCGGGCTTCGATTTAGAGTGCTTCCGGAAAAGTGGGAACCGGTTTTCCGACGAGAAGCACGAAGAAACAAAAACCTAGAGCCGTTCCGTTTCCACTTAAACCGGAACGGCTCTAGGACGCCCATCTGTTCTTCCGAAAGCGCCCGGCGGCACACGCACGGAAAACTCGCGGCGGTTTATTTCGTGGTGACGGTCGAAACGTAGATCCCGAGGGCATCCACCTCTTCGTCGGACAGCGTGTCATAGGGCGGCATGGCGCCCATTCCGCCCCTCACGACCTTCTTGACGCGTTCCAGGTCGGGCTTCAGCTCGTCCAGGTTCGGACCGATCGCACCCTCAGCCGCAGCGTCGGAGAGCGTGTGGCAGACTGCACACGGAGGAGAGGCCGCGCCGGTGAAAAGCTGCTTGCCAAGCTCTTCCGGCGCTTCGGCTGCAAAGCTGTCCCCAGTCACGCCCTGTGCCAGGATTAAGGCGGCAATCGCGGGCATCCGCCCAAGAAATCGTGAGATCGAATTCATTTCGTATCTGGGTTCTCTCGATAGGATCAAGCCTTCAGGTGATCGTGACCGTGACTGCATGAGACCGCCAGCCGTTGTGCCCATACCCGCGTTCGTTGACCTCCATGACCTCGGGCTGCTGCGTGCCGGACGAATCCGTTCCGCGGCTCGCAAGCACGACTTGGCCGGGTTTGAGCTCGGCCGATAGAACGAAGGTGCGCCACGCGTAGGGTCCGAGATCGGGCCCCACCAGCCGGGCCGGACGCCAGCTCTCACCGCCATCCGCCGAAACCTCAACAGACTTCACGCCACCCTCGCCTCCAAAGGCGATGCCGTGAATCTGCACGCGTCCGCTGGCGGCGGTCGTCACCGGATCCCGGACCCATGACTTGATGGGCATCTTCCACATGGACGGGAATCCCGCGCCCCCTTTCTCGCCCATGGGACGAACGCGGTAGCTGCTCGCTTGAATCCGCGCCTGGGATTCCTGCTCGGTGAACGCAAGCTTTGTGATGTACTTGATGTTGTTCACGCCGAAATAGCCGGGAACGATCAACCGCAGTGGTCCGCCGTGCGCGAGCGGAAGCGGCTTGCCGTTGGCCTCCCAGGCTAGAATTGCAGTCTCCATCGCCTCGAGGGGAAGCGATCGCTCGACGACAAGGGTGTTGGGATCCAACCCTGCCGGAATGGGCTCCCCGCCGGTGCCGGTCATGAATTGGCTGCCGGCGACAAGGTCGCCCAGCGCCTCGACGACGGCACGAACAGGCACGCCGGTCCAGAGAACGCAGCCGGCCGCACCGACAGTCCAGGCCGTACCGCTCGGCTTGTGATCGAAGAACCCGCGGCCATTTCCGGAGCACTGCAGGACGGACGCGACCGTTTCGACGCCGATGGTCTTCAGCTCGGCCACGGTCATGGTCCGCGGCTCTTTCACTCCCTCTATCGAGACTTGCCAGGCGTCGGGATTCTCCGTGATCGCCGACGGCGGGGGGGCGACGTTGTTCCGGACGAACAGCTCATCGAGCGGCGTGATGATGCTGCGGCCAGCGTGCTCTCTCTTCGTCTCGATCGTGTTGGCGCTATGGACGATCAATGCATCGTCGTTCTTCCAATGAAGATCCTTGGGAAGCGGAGACGGAACCGCAGCGGCACCAGCCTCCTGCGCGAAGCTGCGCGCCCCCAGGCCGCCAGCCGCGACGATACCTGCACCCCCGAGAAGGAGGCTTCGGCGCTGGATGTTCAAGCTTTTGAGCATGGTTCCCTCCAGGTGCCCTTTCCTCCGGTCACCGGCCTATCAACTGAACTTGTCGTAGCGAATGGAGGCCGGCGTCAGTTGCCCCTCGACAATGAGCGTGCGGAGCACAGCATCCACCATCGGCGGCGGCCCGCCGATGAAGGCCAGGTCGTTGTCGTATAGGCCGCTCATTGCAGCCGACATGGCCTCGTGCACATAGCCCTTTGCGAGACGGATCGATGGAAACTCGGGATGAACGGCGGCCGGTGGCTCGTCATTCGAGAGGGCGAGTGTCACCTCAAGATTCGGGCCGGCCCGCTGCACATAGTCAGCAAGCTCCTCGAGATAGAAGCCGTCCTCCATCTTCTGCACGCCGAAGAACACGCGTCCACGATATGATGCGAAATGCTCGGTTTGTGTCGCCCGCTCGAGGATGGCCATCATGCCGGCGATCCCTGATCCGCCGCCGGCAATAATGAGGTTCCGACGGTCGGAAAGTCCGAGCGTCGCCCGCCCCAGCGGACCGAACAGCTCCACCTTGGCACCGTCCACCTCGCTCTCGAACAGCCAGTCGCAAAAGCCGCCGCCGTCCTTACGCTTCACCACAAAGACGATTTCGTCGGTATCCGGCGCGTAGTTCACCATGGAGTAGGCACGCGCGCCAATAACGCCGCCTACGCTGACGAGCATGAACTGACCGGCCTCGAACGACATCTCGCGTGCGAGCGATATCGTGAACTCGATAACGTCTCGCGTGAGACGGCGGCTGCTGGTGATGATGCCGCGGTTTGACATCGGTGCGTCATTAGTAGGCGTCTGGGCCACCGACTTCGACGGAACGCGAACCAGGCAGTCCGATGTCGCCCGTGCTTGGCAGAGGAGGATATCACCCTTGTCTTGCTTGAGCTTCGCGAGCGCCGGGGCATCGGCCCAGCCGACGCCGACGTTGCCCGTCATGGTACGTCCCCGGCACGTTCCGCACGTTCCCGTCGCGCACTCGTAGGGCAACGTCACGCCCTGTCGCAATCCAGCGCGCAGCAGGGTCTCTCCCTCGTCGCACTTGAATTCGAAACGCCCCGTCGGCGTTTCGATCGTGACGTTGACGGCTTTGTCTGCTTCGGGAGTGTCGGAGGTTTCCGGACGCTCAGCCCTGGCTAAAGAAGAACTCATCGTCTGACTCTTCCTCGCTTTCGAAGTCGTACAGGAGTTCCTCTACGACATTCACGTATAGTCCCCCGTCCGCTTGCTTGGTCTCGTAGACCTTGAGCGGTTTCTCAGCCTCGGCGCGCAATTCCAGCGTCTTCAGATCCCATGCCCACAGGTGCTTGGAACACGTCAGGACGCAGTTCGCGACGATGCCTGACGCGTCCAACGGCTCCTCCATGTGCGGACATACCGGAGGTATGGCGCGGAAGCCCTCGCCGTAGTTGACGATGAGGATGTTGGTTCCGTCGACTTCGAAGACTTTTGCGGTGTTCACCGCGACCTCATCGAGGCCGCAGACCTTTTTCCACGTCATGCCCACTCTTCCCCTGTCAAACTAAAGTGGCCAGTGCGATCCCTTGTCGAGCCGCCGGTTCTCGAGCTTCAGCTCACGCTTGAGAAAGATGCCCGTGCCGTTCTCGATCTTCAGCGTGTCAACGTAGCGGCCAATGAGGAAGAGACGGCTATCTCCGGCGTCGATATGCGAGTTCGTACCGTCGTAAAGGTTCTGGTAGATGATAACGGAGCTGAGGGCCGTGGCCGTCTTGTTGTCGCTTGACGGCTCGATCGAATAGACCGTCGTGTGCCGATGCAGGGGCGAGTGATCCGTATTGTGCTTCGGAAGGAGCTCGATCAGATGCGCAAGATCGCTCTTGTTGGCCGACATATAGGTCATGTCATAGTTGATCTCGGGGCTCCACGCCGTGATCGAGTACTCGAACGACTCGTCGCAGCAATCTAGCCAGTCGTTCCACTTCTGCTCGTCCAGGAGCATCGTGGCCTTGTAAACGGCGTCGCGAACAATTTCCTTGGTCGACACTGTGCGTCTCCTCATAGCTCTTCGTGTGGAAGGCAGGCGGCAAAGCGCCTGCCTTCCTTGTTTTTATGTTGTGGCTGGACTTATTCCGCAGCGACCGTTGCGGGCTCCGCGTACGGCTTCTCGGGATCGCTCGGCAGCCTGTTCAGCCACCGCCCCCACTCGTCGTAGTAGTGACGCATGCCGTTCTCGTCGTGGATCGTCTGGTTTTCCTGACGGCCGTGGAGGATCCGCCGCGGCTCGGCGCCGGTCTTCATCGTGTTGCCCTGACCCTGCACGCCGATGAGATCCTCGTGAAGGTTCCGGCCGAATGGTCCCCAGATCGAGTTGTGGTGCTTGATGCGAGTCATACGATCTTCGGCAGAGTCGCTCTTCAGACCCAGGCCGCGGAACTCGATCATCACCTTGTTCGGTCCGAGCGGGGTGACGACGTCGCAACGCAGAGCGGATCCGCGCAGGTTGAAGTTCACGCCCGGGAACAGGTCGATCATGTACCACTGGTTAGGCGGAAGATGCGGGAAGGAGAGCGAAGCACGGCTCTCGAAGCCCTCATACTTCTCATAATCGACGGTGAAGGTTCCCACGACGACGTGCCCGTGATCGAACGCCTCGTTCTTGCGAGCGAAGTAGTCCTCGTTAAAGCCGGTCACGCGGTTATGGTAGTGCATGAAGTCGTGATAGAACTCAGCGTTGGTGTCGTGCCAAAGCTTGTAGTTCGTATCGACGATAGCCTTGTGATAGTGGAACACCTCCATGGGCTCGGCGTCGAGGGTTTTGCGCAGGCACTCGAACGGCTTGCCACACCACTCCTCGAGATCCATCGCCTGGTCGTTGAGATTGACCCAGACGAAGCCGCCGAACTTCACTTCGCAGCGAAGCCTGCGGAGGCCGACGTCCTCTTTGCAGAGGCGATCCTGATAGCCTTCCTTTTCACGGGCGACATAAACGCAGCTGCCCTTCATGTCGAACTGCCAGCCGTGGAACATGCAGGTCATCCGCTTCGGGTTACCTGACGGCTGCCCTTCGAGGAAGCTGCCAGCCGGACGCCGCTCAATCATCATGCCGCGATGCGGGCAGACGTTGAGGAACGCACGAATCTGATTATCCGGCCCGCGACAGACGATGATCGGCTCACGCGCAATCGACGTGGTGCGGAAGTCATACGCCTTGGGCAACTCCGACTCGTGACAAACAGGGATCCACGTCCCCTTAAAGATCTTTTCAAGTTCCTCCTCGAAAATCTGCTCGTCGGAGTAGATGCGGCTATCAACCCATTCCCCGGCCTGCAGTGGCGGGTTTGCCATCCATTGGCTGTGATTCTTCGCTGCCACAGCGATATCCTCCATGTGTCATAGTGAAGTTGTGCTCGCCTGGAAAGCGGCTGCTGTAAGCATAGCAGGCGCTTTTGCGTTTGTGGCCGACGGCGGCAATTAAAGTTCGTTATCGCCAGATAGACAAGACGATGCCATTGCGCGCTCAATATTCATATACGCAACCTCAGCATCTCGATGCAAGTCACTATAATTGCACGTAAAAACGTGACTTATGTAGCATGCGACTTTCAACGCGTGTCGCCGCCAATGAAATTCGTATTTATATATAGACGGTGCCTATAAGGCCGGCATGCCATATCCCAAGCTGGATTGTTCTGACATATGTCCGCCGACGCACATCGACCTAGCTTTGTGCATTAGAGTTTTTTTCTATTCGGCAATTGAACAAATGCTATTTTTCAGATGAACGATGACGTTAATAATCTTCCTATTGCATGAGTTAAAAAAACAATCACGCGCACGAAAAGAATTCAAGGGAGGGTATCTTGAGCATTGCAGCCAAACGTGGAGCGGGCGTCCTCCGGGTGCTGTCCGTGCTGACCGTCGGTGTCGTAGTGTCGACGCACTCAGTCGCCGCAGCGGATTTCGGGGGAGACTGCTGCGCGGACCTGGAAGAGCGCATCGCGGAACTCGAGGCGACCACGGCCCGCAAGGGAAACCGGAAGGTCAGCCTCACGATTGCCGGGCAGATTGCGCATCAGATCACCTACTGGGACGACGGCGTCGAATCGAACACCTACGTCACCGGTGCCGGAAGCCCCACGCATCTGCGCATGCAAGGCATTGCGCAGATCTCGCCCGGCTGGTCTGCTGGCTATACGCTTCATCTCGAGCTCTTCGGCCGGCAGCGCTATTGGGTGAGCCAGGACACCCCTGCCCCCTTCGACACCGATATAAATATCCTCAAGTCCCACTGGTTTTTGCAGAGCGACAGGCTCGGCAAGCTGTCGCTCGGCAGAATCGCCCAAGCATCCGACGATGCTCCGATCCTGATCGATTCCTCGGGCTCTGCAGGGCCGGCGAACTGGGTCGTCCATGACGGCTCGGGTTTCTTCCTGCTCCATCAGGGCGAGCGTATCGGCATGAGGTGGGGCGACATCGCGTTCTGCCACCACATCGAAGGAGGGTTTGGCGGCGATTGTAACGGCGCGACTACAAATGCCGTTCGCTACGATACGCCGACATTCCACGGCTTCGTGGCCTCTGCGAGCTGGGGACAGGACGATTTCTGGGACACAGCGATCAACTACGCAGGCACGATTTCCGACTTCAAGGTCCAGGCTGTTGCCGCCTACTCGGAGAACAAGGACGTGCGCACGAGTCCGATTCCGCGCGAGTCCAAGTATCTCCAGCTTGGCGCCTACCTCGAACACTTGCCCACCGGCCTGTTCGGCTATGCAGCCTACGGAGCCGAGTGGAATGATCACCCGACGGCAGATGGCAACGCGATACCGAAGGGAACACAAGAGTACTACAAGGCGGGCTTGCGCAGGAAATGGCTCCCGCTCGGCCACACTGTCGTCTACGGAGAATACAGCGTGATCGACGACATGATGAGCGAGCGTCTGATCGATTCCGGTGCCACAGGGTCGAGGTTCACCCGTGCGGGTGCGGGGATCGTGCAGGAGATCGATGCCGCCGCCATGAGCATTTGGCTGAAATATCGCCGGAACACGGGCGACATCAAAAACTTCAACGGGATGGCAGGCCAGCTTGATGTCGATAGCCTCGACTTCATTGGCTCGGGGGCCATCATCCGCTTCTAACAGAGCCTTCGTCTCGAGAAGAAGACCGAGGCCGGACCCATTGTCCGGCCTCATTATTTTTTCGACCACGGCATCGCAAGCTATGCGCCACGACAGACCTGCCTGGTCCCGCGTGGAGATAAAAGAGATCAAACTTCATCGCTCGAGACCAGACGCTGCTGATGATTGCGATGCATCGCCGGCTGACAGCTTGGGATCTGCAAGGCCCGCCGGGTGGGATAGATCTACTGGCTAACGCCGCGCACGATCGGACGGTGCTTTACAGCCCATGGGATTTCCAACGCGTGATTGGCTGGAAGGCCAAATAAAAAAAGGTCCGAACAGAGTTCGGACCAAGTGGGCTGGGGATGGGGAACGAAGGAGGAAGAGTTACGCGGGTTCTTTCACCCCTGATTTAATCTCGTCGACTTTCTTTTCCCATTTAACCGCCTTCGCGAACTCCAGCAGGTCGTCGTTCTCCATGAACACGGTCTCCTTGGGGCCCGGATAGGACCGAGAACGCACGTCGTTCATGTAGCGGGTCAAGACGTCTTCCATGACGGGGATGAGGTCGTGATAGATCCGCGAGTGACGCGGAACGTGCTCCTCCCAGAGATGGAACAGGTCGGAGGAGATGATGTGCACGCCGTGCGCACGGTTGCCTGCCCCAAGGCTGATGACGGGCACAGGCAGCGTCTCCGCGAGGTACTCGGCGATCTCCGATGTGGTGACTTCGCACATGATCGAGAAGCAACCGGCGTCGACCATCGCCTTTGCGTCTTCGACCAGCTCTAGGGCCCGCTTCGCCTTCTTACCCTGAGCGGTGAACCCGCCAAGCTGCGGCATACGCATCGGCGTAATGCCGATATGGCCCTGAACAGGAATACCGGCGCGAACGATCGCCTCGATATTCTTGGCGTGGTACTTGTTGCCCTCGCACTTCATAACCTCGGCGTTGGCCTCGGCAACAAACCGGCCGGCGTTGGCGACCGCTTGCTCCGGGGACACGTGAAAGCTCCAGTACGGCATGTCGATCATGCGCAGTCCGTATTTGGAACCGCGATCGATGGCCTTGGCCATCATCATGACCTCATCGAAGCTCACGGTTACCGTGCTTTGATGACCGAACAGGATCATGCCGCCCGTGTCAGAGACGCAGAGGATGTCCACGCCAAGCCGATCCGCGACCACGGCCGTGCGATAGTCATAGGCGGCCAATTGCGTAATAGCCTCGCCCTTTCGCATCTTGGCCATCAGCGTATTGATCGTAACTTTCTTTCTAGGTTTACCTTCCGCCATG
The DNA here is from genome assembly GCF_036780825.1 of Hyphomicrobium sp. Lineage (GTDB taxonomy): Bacteria > Pseudomonadota > Alphaproteobacteria > Rhizobiales > Hyphomicrobiaceae > Hyphomicrobium_C. The sequence goes on from NZ_DAIQCD010000001.1 coordinate 253,847, forward strand.
ACTCTCCCTCGTGGGCTAGAATTATCGAGTCTGCCCCTTTGTCAGGAGCAATCACCGTGCGCGATATCTCGCCTGCATCGGCGCCACTAAGAGACATGGGATTGTCGGCGGGGTAAAATTAGGATTTTGAATATATAGAATGTTTTTTCGCCTAGTATGACGACGCGGATACCTCGCCATGCGTGCCAGGGTATACTTTTAGTGTCCTAAAACATCTGCGCCGTCAGGCAAACATTCGAACACGTATTTGCCCGATGGAAAAACACCGTACCGTTCTAACGTCCGGCTTCAGAACACGTTGCTGACGGAGATATCGAAGGTGCCGTGCGTGCGTCTCGCAATCAGGGCTACTCATAGCCAGAGCTTCGGCATAAACGCCGCCGAGATTTACGCCCCGTGATGCCGCGCCGGCTCACAGTGCGCGCGCGTGATCTCAGAACGCCATGCGCGCGGACACATCAACGACGATGCCGAAACCGACGGCAACGAGCAGATACGAGACCACCCGTTTCAGCGACTCTTGAGAAACTGCGTGTGCAATATAGGAGCCGCCCCAGCTACCAACGGCGAGCGCGATGGCGAGCGCGATGCAGGTCGCCGCATCGGGGAGCAGTTCGATGTTGGTGGCGGTCGCCGAAAGCGAGATCGGCAGCTGAATCACCTGGCTTAGGCCAATGCTCCACAAAATCGGTTGCTGGAGCCAAACCATGATTGGCACCAGAAGCAGCGGACCACCGGTGCCAGTGATTACTGACCCGTAGCCGGTGACGAAGCCGATGGCCCCGATCTGACGCGACGATAATGCGCCGGAGATCCCGGTTTCGCGCTTGGAGCTACCGACCAGACCATAGAATCCGGACGCCACGACGACAGCGCCCAAAATACATTTGAGCATGAGCTCGGGCGTAACGCGCACCGAGTACGCGCCCACGACTGCGGCCGGCAGTGCTGAGAGGACCAGCGTTCGCGCTGTCGACCATTCGATTGCGCCGTGCCTCTGATAACGCAAGGTGCCGACGATGCCGCTGAAGCCGAATCCTATCAGCGCCGCACCGATCGCCGTGCGGATGTCGAAGCCGACAAGATAGGTGAGAGCCGGCGCGACGATCACGCCTCCGATGCCGACGCTGCCGATCAGAACTCCGGCGATCAACCCGATCCCAATGATAGTGAGCATGAAGTAATCCGACGCCTCGTTTCCCCTACCGCACGATAGGCCACAGCGGCTGCGTCGATATAGTCGCGAACTTCTATAGGGGAATACGCCGCATAGATCCGCTTACGGATTCATGCCGTGCGGCAGCTGCGCAGAACAGCAACTGGACCGCTCTCATGACGGCGGATCAACTATGAACCGGACAATCGACATATAACTACGTTCAATCAAATGGCACCTTTTAATAGCTACAATTTAATAGATAATGTTGTGAGGCACCCTCGCAAAGAAGGGGCATGCATCGGGAGGATGATGTTCTATGTTCCTGAGACAATTCAAGTATATGATCGCGGTGGTGGAAGAGCGCCACTTCGGACGCGCGGCCGAACGCTGCCATGTGACGCAGCCAAGCCTCTCCACGGCCATCAAGCAGCTCGAGCTCGAAATCGGAGCGCCGATCTTCCTTCGCGGACGCGGCCAGCGGTTTCAAGGCCTCACCGCCGAGGGCAAAAAAGTGGAGCGGTGGGCGCGCGCGGTCCTGGCACACTGTCAGGCCATGCGCGAGGAAATTTCGTCGATGTCGAACAACCTCAAAGGCTATCTCCGCATCGGAGCCATGCCATCGATGTCGCCCGTTCTTCCATCGCTGTTAAGCCGCGTCAGCGAGAAGCATCCCGGCATCGTGATCGACATCTCGTTCATCGGCAACGAGAAGATGCGGCTCGGGCTGAACGAGTTCTCCCTTGACGCGGCGTTCACCTACATGGAGGCTTCCGATATGGGCCGGCGCAACACGCAGTCGGTCTACAGCGAGAAGCTCAGCCTGCTGGTTCCCGACACGGAGGAATTCGCGCAGCGGTCAACGATCACTTGGCGCGAGGCATCCGAGCTTCCGCTCGCCATGCTCAGGCCCAAACTGCACGAACGCACCTTCGTCGATGGAATATTCGCGAAGACGGGCTGCACGCCGGAGCCGAAAGTGATCTCCGAATCCATTCTGCACCTGATGTTCCAGGTTCAGCATGCCGGGCTCTGCACCATCGTTCCATCTCACTTCGCGACCTTGCCGGGGACGCGCGCTTTGAACCTCGTAGATCCGGTCGCCACCCAGGAGATCGCGCTTTTCTGGGCGGAAGGCGAGGCCGTGCTTCCGATGGTCAAGGCCCTGGTGTCGATCATCAAGCAAATGACAGCGTCCGGCGAACTGGCTAACCAGCTCAACAACAGACTGCAACATCCGATGAACGGCGGCAGCCTGGTGCGAGCTTCCCCGATGCCCAAAGCCGAGAAGCCGGCGGCAAAGCCGCAACGCCGGAAGTTGCCCTCCTCGACGGCAAAACCTCCAAAGCCGTTCGGGGGTACAAGCACCCAAAAGCCCAAGCGGCGTGACGATGAAGCACTCGAAGGGATGGGTGCAGGTTGAGGCGGGTCGGTCGGCGCCATCGTATGAAACGATGGCGCCTTCTCTCAACGATCTAATAAAAGAGCCGCCCGAATAGATATCTATTCGGGCGGCTTTTCGTTCCTTGCCGGTGGGTACGTAGGCGCAGCCCACCTCACGCGATCAAACTCTAGCCGGCGTGCGTTCTCTCGATGATGTCACGAAGGCGAGCCGCAATGGCCGGGCTCGCAATTTCGTCTTTGCTCGAGGGAACCGTGACGATCTGCACGACGTCTGCCGAGCCCACTTTGAAGGACCCGTTAACAACATAGTGCGGGCCCACCTTGCCTTGCCGAAGCGGGCAAAAGCTGACGCGAACCGGATCGGCGCCTTCATGCTTCTCGTTGGGCTCAATCAAGGCTTCGATCGAGAAGTCACGCGAGCACAGGGTCAGAGCGGGGTCCTTGCCGTGTCCTGGGATCTCGCGCGCCAGATCCTTCATGAGGTTCGTCGCTGCCACGAACCACTCGAGGATCTCGCGAAGCTCCTCCTCGCGAAGCTCCGGCGAGTATTCGACACTGTCGCCGATCATGGGAGACGGAATCGCGTAGGGCAGATCTTTGGAGAAACGCTTTTGATCGATTCCGCGGTGCAGGAGCTCTACCAGAACTCAGGCCTCGACGTGCGCCGGCGACCGCCCCTCCATATGGAGCTGATGATCAACCGGATTGCCGTTCTCAAGGAACTGCAGCGTAAGCTCGGGAATTCTGAGCTCCATCTGCAAGCCGTCAACGATCTCATCCGTCACGAACGCGTTCCGCGCCTCGTTCCAGTGCAGGATGACATCGTCGGCGCCGCTGACATTCCTGAAGCTACGCACCATGCGCACCAGCCATTGCACGGCATTGTGAGCCTGGGAAAAAGCATCACTCAGTGAACCGTCGGGCTTCTGCACTCGTTGTGTTGCAGTCATTTTTCTGCTCCATCTCGATGGGTCGAATCCATGGTCTTCGGGTCAATCCGAAAACGTGTCCCATCCGGTCGATTGTAGTGCGACACGCCCGTGCATAAATACGGCACTGCAATTTCCTAAATAGGACACGTCTATCTCTTCCGAGGGCGGCGCCCCCGCAGAGTATGTTCACCCCATCGGACGACCCCGCCCGATGGGGTCTGCTTTAGAAGAGCCCCTGGATGTTTCCGGCCTCATCGAGCCGGATGGTGTTGGCGGCTGGCACCTTCGGCAATCCAGGCATCCTCATGATGTCTCCTGCGATGGCGACGATGAACTCTGCGCCAGCGGAGAGGAGGACATTCTGGATCTCGATCGTATGGCCGGTCGGGGCACCCTTTGCGTCGGGGTCAGTCGAGAAGGAATATTGAGTCTTCGCGACACAGATCGGGAAGTGCCCATAGCCGCCCGCTTCGAACTCCTTGATGCGCGACCGCACCGCGGGGGTCGCCGTTACCGCCGCGGCGCGATACAGCTCCTTGGCGATCCGCTCAATCTTGTCCCAGAGCGGCAGCGCATCCTCATAGAGCGGCTGGAACGTGGCACTGCCCTCTTCCGCGAGCGAGACGACAGCTCGCGCCAGGTCCTCGGCACCGGCGGAGCCGTCAGCCCAATGCCGGCAGGGAATCGCCTGCACGCCATATCCTTTGCAGAAATCGACGACCGCCTGCATCTCCTCATCCGTGTCGGAGGTGAAGTGGTTGATCGCGACCACAGCCGGTATGCCGAACTTCTTCACGTTCTCGAGATGCCGGCCGAGATTCGACAGGCCGGCCTTAACCGCTTCAACGTCCGGCTTGCCAAGCTGATCCTTGCTGACGCCGCCATGCATCTTGAGGGCACGGATGGTGGCCACGACGACCGCAGCCGCCGGGCTTATGCCCGCCTTGCGGCATTTGATATTGCAAAACTTCTCCGCGCCGAGATCCGCGCCGAAGCCCGCTTCCGTGACAACATACTCCCCGAGCTTCAAAGCCGTCTTCGTGGCCACCACCGAGTTGCATCCATGGGCGATGTTGGCGAATGGGCCGCCGTGAACGAATGCCGGGTTGTTCTCGAGGGTCTGCACAAGGTTCGGCATCAATGCGTCTTTAAGGAGAACCGTCATGGCCCCTTCGGCATTTAGCTCCCGGGCCAGCACGGGCTTCTGGGCGCGCGTGTAGCCGATGACGATGTTGCCGATACGCTGCTCCAGATCCTTGAGATCATTGGCGAGGCACAGGATCGCCATGATTTCCGAGGCGACCGTGATGTCGAAGCCCGACTCTCTCGGATAGCCGTTCGGCACGCCTCCAAGTCCGGTGACGATGGAGCGGAGCGCACGATCGTTCATGTCGATCACGCGCCGCCAGACGACACGACGGGCGTCGATGCCGAGATCATTGCCCCAGTAGATGTGGTTGTCGACCATCGCCGACAACAAGTTGTGAGCGGCGGTGATCGCGTGAAAGTCGCCTGTGAAATGGAGATTGATGTCCTCCATCGGCACGACCTGCGCGTAGCCGCCTCCGGCAGCGCCCCCTTTCATTCCGAAGCACGGCCCAAGAGATGGCTCCCTGATACAGACGATGGCTTTCTTGCCGATCCTGTTGAGAGCATCGCCAAGGCCGACCGTGGTTGTTGTCTTTCCTTCTCCCGCGGTCGTCGGCGTGATTGCGGAAACCAGAATAAGTTGGCCGGTCTTCCTATTCTCGAGAGAGTCGATAAACGGAAATACGACCTTTGCTTTCGTCGGCCCGTATGGAATCAACGCGTCCGACGGAATTCCGATTTTGTCGGCCACTTTTACGATGGGCTTTGCCTTGGCGTTACGCGCGATCTCGATATCTGACCGAACGGTCATGGGAATAACTCCTCAGTCGGCCAATCCAGCGGGATATTGGCCGTTCATTTCGCGTTGATGTTTTATGTCGCGTCGACTGCCGACATAGCAGATGCCGGACGACGATTGGCTGCCGAGCGTAATTTATCACGCCAAGCGGCCGCACCATGCATATCGGAAATGATGCTGTAAATTAATTTCCTACTATTCAATCATAGAGGCGTAATCTCGCCGATCGAAGTTTGGAATATGCTTATAGATACTTCGTCGGGATTCGGGATAGCTGCCATCGATTTAATAGAAGCAATCCTCAAATAGAATCCCTTCAATTCGATTGCTACCTTCGCACCGAGGGTAGGAATCGAAACTTCAACGCGCGGAAGTTTTGAGGGCCATATTGACCAGCGAGCCAATGCCCAGGGCATTGGCCGATTGCTCCTGCCTGACCAAAAAAACATCACAAATTCGGATGCGCGAACGCATCCGGGAGGATCAGGCATGGATGCAGTCGTATCGGCGCGGACAAGACGCGCCAAATCAGTACCAAAGTATTGGCAGCTCGCTCCCGGTTTCCTCCTGGCCTTATCCGTCGCCGCGATCTCCGTCCTCCTCGCGCCGCATATGCCCGCCGCACTTCCGTTGCCCGCCATGGTGATCGCTCTGATCATCGCCATGGCACTGCACGGCGTGACGCGGAACGCCGCGTTCGAGCCCGGCATAGCGTTATGTGCCAAGCCGCTGCTCAGATGGGCCGTTGCTCTGCTGGGAATGCGCGTTGCTCTGGGCGACATCATCGGGCTCGGTGCACCGGTCGCGATGGCCGTCGTCGCAGCGATGATCGTGACGATCGTGGCCGGCGTGGCGATCGCGAAGGCGCTCAAGCTGAATACATACTTCGGCCTGCTGGTCGGCTCGGCTACGGCCGTATGCGGGGCCTCGGCTACTCTCGCCACCTCTACGGTGCTTCCCTCCTACAAAGGACGGGACACGGATATCGCGTTCGTGATCGTTGGCGTGAACCTGCTCGCCACCGTTGGAATGCTCGCGTTCCCGCCACTCTGCATGATGCTCGGGTTCGACGACCGCACCACCGGCATCATGCTGGGCGGGACGATCCATGACGTCGCTCAGGTGGTCGGCGCCGGCTATGCGGTTTCCGAAACGGCCGGGAACTCCGCTGCCATCGTGAAGCTATTCCGTGTTTTCCTTCTGCTCCCTGTCGTCCTAGCCATTAGCTGGTACGCAGTGAAGCTCTCCGGAAACCGCCGTGAGGCGCGGGTTGCGGTTCCTGTCTTCGCCATCGTCTTCCTCGTCCTCTGCATTCTGAACAGCATTCTATCGACGATCGACGTCATCAGCGTCCCTTACGACTTCGCGAAGAGCGTCGTGGTCGAGCTCAGCACGTGGGGGCTGCTGCTGGCCATCGCTGCGATCGGCCTCAACACCTCGCTCAAAGCCATCGCGGAGCTCGGATGGCGCCACATTGTCATTCTCATCGGAACCGCGCTCGTCATTCTCACCGCAATGACCGCGCTCCTGATGCTGCTCTACTAACCGAGGCTATGACGGCCTCATCACCACGTCTGACAAAGTGAGATCGCCATGCAAACCAGAGAACAGCTCATCGCGCCGTTGTCGGCTCAGGGCTGTAGCCAGGAACTCGATGGACGTGCGCTCGCGCGCCGGCTGTTGGATCAGGTTACGGCACGTGCAGCCGATCTGAGCGATCAAGGGTGGCCGCCCGTGCTGGTCTCCATCAGCATTGGCGATCGTGCGCCGACAGCGCTTTACGTCCGGAACCAGAAGCGGCACGCCGAACGCTGCGGGATCTCGTTCATAGAGCGCAATTTCCCGGACACGGCGACGTTTTCGGAGGTGCAGACGACAATTCACGCCTTGAACGCCGATCCCCGCATCTCGGGAATCGTGCTCCAGAGGCCAGTCCCTTCCCATCTCGAAATCCGCGAGCTGCAGATGGCCATCCATCCACTCAAGGATGTCGAGGGCATGCATCCGGCATCGATCGGTGACATCGTCTATGGCGGAGCGGATCTTGTGCCCTGCACCGCGCTGGCGGCAGTGGAGCTGCTGCGTGAGACCGGACTGCAGTTCGAAGGACTCGAGGTGACGGTCATCGGCCATTCCGAAATCGTCGGCAAGCCGGTGGCCTTTCTGCTCATGGCGGAAGGCGCAACCGTCACCGTCTGCCATCACCTCACCCGCAGCGTTGCGGCCCACTCCAAAGATGCCGACGCGGTGATCATCGCGGTGGGCAAGCCGCGCCTTCTGACCGGAAACATGATCAAGCCCGGCGCTGCAATCATAGACATCGGGATCAACCAGATCGAGGAGAACGGAGAGCTGCTCGTCGTCGGCGATGCGGACTACGCCTCTTGCCGCAACATTGCGGGGTGGATCACGCCGGTGCCCGGTGGCGTTGGCCCTGTCACCGTCGCCATGCTGATGCGGAACGTCATTGCTGCGGTCACGCGCCAGAGCGCGCTCTATATTCGCAAGTTCGACGCCAGCAACAGCTTTCAGACCGCCCACGCCTACCGCCCCGCGCAGGGCGCAGTTACGGCGAGTTCGATGTCGTGACACCCATCCCGCGCCGGGCGCGCCATAGAAATCCGGCGTCCATCTTGAGGCGCCTGGAGATGCTCTTTCCGACCAAGATTGCACTTGGTCTCGACCGCATGACCGCGCTACTGGGAGCTCTGGGCAATCCTCATCTGTCCTTGCCCCCGGTGGTCCATATCGCGGGGACCAATGGCAAAGGCTCGACGCTCGCGTTTTTGCGATCGATGCTTGAAGCCGCCGGGAAGCGCGTTCATGTCTATACGTCGCCGCACCTCGTTCATTTCAACGAGCGTATCCGCATCGCCGGATCTCTGATACCCGACGACGAGCTCGTCGAGCTGCTGGAAGAAGTCGAGGCCGCGAACGCGGGCCGGCCGATAACGTTCTTCGAGGCCACCACGGCGGCCGCCTTCCTCGCGTTCGCGCGCCACGACGCAGACTTCACGCTCGTGGAGTGCGGCATGGGCGGCCGTCTCGATGCGACGAATGTCGTCCCGAACCCGATCGTAACGGCCATTACGTCGATCTCACTCGATCACATGGCCGATCTCGGCGAGACCGTGAACCTGATCGCCCGCGAAAAGGCGGGCATCCTTCGCCCTTCTGTACCCGCGGTCTTCGGTCCTCAATTGAACGGCGCGATGACGGCTTTGGCCGAAGAAGCGACCCGCGTCGGCACGCGTCCTTTCACCTTTGGAACGTGCTGGAGCGTAGAGCCACAGGAGAACTGGTTTTTCTACCGTGGAAAGCAGGAGATATTCTTGCCCTCTCCTCCGCTCTCCGGCGCTCATCAAGTCGTCAATGCCGGCATGGCCCTGGCGATTCTCGATCAGATCGACGGTCTCAGACTGAAGCAGGCCGAGTACATTCGCGGTGTCATGCATGTCAAGTGGCCGGCACGCTTGATGTCGTTGCGTTTGATTTCGTACGGTCAGAGGCGTCTCCCGGCACGCGTCGATCTCATTGTCGACGGCGGCCATAATACGGGCGCCGCTGAAGCGCTCGCGAGGTGGGCACAGACCCTCGATACAAAGCTCGACGTCGTGATCGGCATGCTGAACACGAGAGATCCCCGCGAGCTGATCGGTCCCCTGGTGCCATTTATACGGCGGCTGCGCGGCGTGGCCATCGAAGGGGCCGACCAGTCGCATCCGGCCGCGGCCATCGTCGCGGCGGCGCGCGATGTCGGGATCTCCGATGCTCATACCGCTCCGAGCGTGACCGACGCTGTCGCCACTCTCGCCGGCGCATCCAACGCGCACGCCCGCCGCATACTGGTCTGCGGCTCCCTACACCTCGCTGGTAACGTTCTCGCAACGCTTAAGGCGCCTGTTGCTCAGCCAGCCGAATAGCCACCACTGGCACAACACAAGCAGCGGACCTGCCGCCAGGTTTGCAAGCGTCAGCCTGCGCCCAAGATCCTCGGCCGTTTGACGGATCTCTTTCCTGAGATCACGCAGCTCACGGCGGAGCGGCAGCAGATCCTGGCGCAACGTTTCGACCTGACGCTTGATCTCCGGCGACAGCTGATCGAACGTTTCCACTCCTGCTGCCGCAGGGATCTTGGAGATGGTGCTCTCAACAGCTGCAATGCGCGTCTCGATCTCTTTGCTCCGCGCGCTGCTCGTCTGGCTCGCAGCCTGCACGAGATCGGCAACCCGCGTGAAGGAGCGCCGCGTGGGTGCGCGAGACCGGACGCCGATCAAAGATCCGTCTCCCGCGGCGGCCTCGACCATGTTCAAAAATAGCGTCGCGTTATCGTTCAGTGGTACGCGCTGCGGTCCGCCATCGGTTTGAAATGCAAAGTTATCGAAGATCCAGTCCACATCTGCCACAGCGAAGACCCGTGCGGACGGCTCGGATGGCCCGATGGCGGCGCCGTCATCGGTGGAGCAGCCCGCATCGAAGGCGCTCTGAAGGTTACCACGTGCCGTCGCCGCGATGACGAGCGGGTCGCCGCCAGGACGCGCCTCGAACCGTCCCGCGTTAATCTCGGCCGTGGACGCGGCGAAGCCGGTGCGTGGAAGCACTCCGGCCGTCGCCGTCGTCCAGACCAGCGGAGCGGCGGTCTGGCTCGTCAGCGCCCAATGCCCGGGCTCGGGGAATAAAAGCGTCCGCAATCCCGCCGTCACACTTTCTCCAGAGGCGAGTTGCCCCGCACCTGCCGTGAGCCAGAACGGATAAGGGAACTGACGCCCGCCAGTATCGGCGACAGGCGTCGCAAGGGTTTCATCGCCCACCACATCCGAGAACTCGTAGCGCAGCCCGTAGCGGAGAAGAAGATCCGATATGTCGTTGATCTCCTCCGACGGCTGAGGCGTCACTTCGTTGCTCGAAGGGAGGGATCTGACGTGGGGATCCACCAGCACCACGAGCCCCTTGCCGTCCATCACGTGCCGATCGATGGCGCAGAGCATCTTGCTCTTGAGCAGTGTCGCGTCGATGACGATCAGCGCATCGATGCCCTCAGGCAGGCTTTCGTCGAACAGCGGAATGACCGCGACGTCGTAGGCCCGCTTCAGCTCTTCGATGACCGCGAGAGAGCCGGACCCGTCCCTGGCGTGCCGCGGCAGCACCAGCGGCGAGAGCACCCCGACACGCGGCGTCTTCGTCCGTCCGAGAGACGCGAGCATGAGCGCGACGTCGTATTCGAGAAGCCTTTCGCGGGACAGGTCGAAATAGGCGATGCGCGACTGGCGCTCGCCGCTCCGCACCGTAGCGCCGAGCATGAACGAGTCGCCCGACGACATGGGCACAAGCGCCACGCCGGCCCTCAAGGCCGTGAACTCCTGGTCGCTCTCGGGTGTCGGCACGTGCTTATGAAGTTGCAGTCTTCCCTCGGACCGCGACGCCATGGCCTCGAGCAGGCCCGTCACGCGGCGCGCGTGCTCCCGGATCGAGGCCGGGACATTGACGGCGCCCGCGCTCCAGTAAAGATCGATCACAGTTCCCGTTGGAACCCGATCTATGACCTTCTTCGTTGCATCGTCGAGCGAGTACTCGCGTTCATCCGTGGCATCGAATGCAAGGTCATGGCGATCCGCGCTGGCGATCGCGAACGCACAAGCCAGCACAACGGGCAACATCTTTCCGATGCCAAAGGCCGCCTGGCGTGTCGCGAGGCTGGCGCCGCACCGGAGCTGGAGCACCATCGAAGCCCCCCAAAGCGCGAGGACGGGGACCGCCATGAAGTAGATCAGCGCGGCAAGCTCGATGCGCCCGCTGGCGATGCGGTCGAACCAGTATTTCGGCGACACGGACTCGAACAGTCCGAGCAAGACGACCGCGTGGTCCTCGGGCAAAAGGCGCGCCATCGCATCCCAGCCGAGTGCGACCAGAATGAACAGCACGGCAAGGGCCGAGACGAAACCGCCGATCTGATCCCGGAACATCGATGCTGAAAAGAGCGCGACGGCCAGGAGAGCAGCCAGGAAAAGCACGCCGCCGAAATAGACGGCAGCGACCCGTCCCCAATCGGGATCGCCGAGATAGGCGATCGTCAGCGGGAACGGAAATGTCAGTGCAAGGGTGACGGTGAGAAGGCCGCAACGGGCAAGCCATTTCCCGGTCACGATCGAGCTTTGCCGCATAGGCAATGTGGAGAGCAGCTCCAGCTCGCGGTCACCGCTTTCCTCGCTGAGCGCGCTCATGGCAAGCGCGGGCACAAAGATCAGTGCGACCCACGGCAGAAACGTCGCAAGCAACGCGGGCGATGCCGTATCGCCCGAGTAGAAATCTGCGACGAGGAAGATAAGCGCCGAGAGCGCAACCAGGAATGTGCCTTGGAAGACGAGGATCAGGCGATTGGCGGTCAAGGCGCGCCACTCGTGGCGAAGCACTGCAAGCGTCCCGGCGCCCCAGGTCCGCACGCCCGGCCTCATCAGGCGTCTAACCGCTGCTTGCCGGCCGTCAGCGCGATATAAGCCGGACCCAGCCGGCCATCAGCAGAAAGCAGCTCGGCGCACCCAGCATCCGCGACCAGCCGCCCGGACTCGATGACGATAATCCGATCGCAAAGCGCCTCCGCCTCTTCCAGGATGTGCGTCGAAAGCAGGATGGTCCGAGATTTCGCAAGCGTGCGGATCAGGGCACGGAGAGCGATCTTCTGATTGGGATCGAGGCCGTCCGTCGGCTCATCGAGCAGCAGGATCTCGGGATCGTGAATTAGGGCCTGGCCAAGCCAAACACGCTGGCGCCAGCCTTTTGAGAGCTCCCCACACCGGCGCCTGAGCACGGACCCGAGGTCCAACTGCGACGTGATGTGCCGAATGGCGCCGTCGCGCTCGCGCCCCCATGAGCCCCGGCCCTCCGCTGCCAGCATCAAAAAGTCATGAACACAGAGGTGCTGAAAGCCGTGGACCGCCTCCGGCAGATATCCGACCAGCGATCGGGCGCCGATGGGGTCCGAGACGGCGTCGCGGCCGCACAGTTTAACAACGCCGCCGTCGGGCCGATAGTAGCCGGAGAGAAGCCTCATCGTTGTGGATTTCCCGGCGCCGTTCGGACCGAGAAATCCAACCAACGATCCCCTCTCAGCGGTGAAGCTGATGCCGTCCACAACGCGCCTGTGGCCGAACGCTTTCGTCAGACCAGTAACTTCGATGGACATGTTCCCGCTTCGATAGCACTCGGCACCAGGGCCGCCACGCTACGCCATCGCGCGCGTCTGGGTGAAGCTCTTCATCGCCTCTTCGTGCAAGATCTCCATAGCCTCGCGTTTTATTTCATATGCCTCGGGCGAGTTCAACATCGAGAGCTTCCGGGGCCGCGGAAGCGGGATGTCGATGATCGTGCGCACGGAGGCCGGCCGGTTGCTCAGCACGACGAGCTTGTCGGCCAGGAAGATCGCCTCCTCCACTTCCGAGGTGACGAACAGGTTCGTTCTCCGGTTCTCCTCGAAGAGCTTCAGAAAAAACTCCTGCATCAACGGCCGGGACATTGCGTCGAGGCCGCGGAACGGCTCGTCCATGATGAGCAGCAGCGGCTGGTTTATGAGGGCTCGCGCGAGCTCGGCGCGCCGCTGCATGCCGCCCGAGAGCTGGCTCGGATACTTATCCTTGAAGTCTCCAAGCCCAACCTTGACCAGCAAATCATCGGCGATCTTGTTCAGCTCGCGATTTTTCATTTCGCGACGGATCTTCGGGCCAAAGCGCAGGTTCTCCCGCGCCGTCTGCCAGGGCATCAGGGCCGTCTCCTGAAAGACGACCATGCGATCCCGGCCGGGCTTATTGACCTTGCTGCCGTTGAGCAGGATCTCGCCCTTGTCCGGCGTCTCGTAACCCGCCACCAGGTTCGCGATTGTGGACTTTCCGCATCCCGAAGGCCCGACAATGGCGGTGAGTAGGCCCGGCATGATCTCGAACGTGAGATCCTTGACGACTTCTTCGCGGTCCCACTCCTCTCCAAAACCCTTGGAGACGTGGTTCAGGTTCACCCTGCTCCTGCCCGCGGTCTGCGTTGCAGACTCGGGGGTTATCGACGTGACCGACATGGTTTGTTCCACCTTGTATCGCTCAATGATGTTCTGGAATTGCTGCTCACGGCCTAGAACTTGCGCGTCCACGGCATGCACAGGTCACCAATCTTGCGGATGACGGCACTCGACAGATAGCCCGCGATGCCGATGGAGATCATTCCGACGACGACCTGCTCGAGCGAGCCGCCGATGTAGGAGCTCCAGATGAAGAAGCCGAGGCCGCCGCCGCCCGAAATCATCTCCGCGGCAAGAACCACGTTCCATGTGATGCCCATGCCGACGGCGGCTCCCGTGAAGATCGAAGGAAGCGTGCCGGGCAGGATCACGCGGGAAAACAAGGTCCAGTTGGTGGCACCCATCGACAGCGCAGCCTGAAGATAACGGCCGTCGATCGAGCGTGCGCCGCCAAGAACGTTGATGACGATCGTGAAGAATGCGCCAAGGAACGTGACGAAGTAGATCGAGAGCTCGTTCGTCGGCCAGAAGATGAGCGACGCTGGAACCCACGCAAGGGGAGGAATCGGCCTCAAGATCTCGAACGGAGGAAAGGCCAGCTCACGAAACGTCTTGTTGATCGCCAGGGCCAGCCCGAACGGGATGCCGATCACCATTGCAATCATGAAGCCGACCACGACGCGCTGGATGCTCAGCACCCAGCTTTGCCAATAACCCGGCGTATTGATCACCTCCGAAGCCGACGCTGCCACCGCGCTCGGAGCCGGGATCTTGCCGATAAAAGGAACGGCCACACCAAACCATTGCTCAGCGTTGGATCCGATCTCCCAGACCAGCGTGAACACGATGAGCGCCAGAATTCCCCGGCGAACCGAGATGTCGGTCAAGCGGCGGCGCAGGTTGGCGGCCATAGCGCCGAATGGCGTATTTGTAGCGGTGATTGCTGCGTTGGACACGATCGCCCCTCCCCTTAGGCAAGCTCGCGCTCGCCGGCCTGGAATGCCTTAATGGCTTCCTCGTGCACGGCTTCGCTTGTTTCTTCCACGAGCAACCGAAACTCGTTCGACGAGAGAATGCTGTAGTCCCTCGGACGAGGCAGGTTGATGTCGACGACCTTCTTCACGCGGCATGGCCGTGTCGTCATCACATACACCCGGTCGCCGAGGAAGATCGCTTCCTCGAGATCGTGCGTGATGAAGTAGATGGTCACCTTCGTGCGATCGTACATTTCGAGCAGAGACTCGTGCATGATCGACTTGGTCAGCGCATCCATGGCCCTGTACGGTTCGTCGAGAAGCAGAACCTTCGGATGGTTGATCAAGGCGCGGACGATTTCGGCACGCCGCGCCATGCCCGACGAAACCTCGCCAGGGTATTTGTCGGCAACGTTTCCGAGGCCGGCTTCCGCAAGGCTCTGGCGCGCTTTATCGAGCGCCTGGGCCTGGGACATCTTGCCTTGAACTACAGGTCCGTAGGCGACGTTCTCCGACAGCGTCTTCCAGGGAAACAGGGCGCCGTTCTGAAAGACGACAATCCTGTCCGCACCCTGTTCGGCAAGCGGCTTGCCGGGACCGCAAAGCAGCTCCCCATCAAGCCTTATTTCGCCGGACGTAATCGAGTGGAACCCGGCGAGAGCATTGAGGAGTGTCGTCTTTCCGCAGCCGGAAGGGCCGACAATCATGCATACCTCGCCACCGGCGATCTCCATCGAGCAGTCATCGACGGCTTTGACGTTGACGCCATACGGATCGTAGATCTTGGTCACGTTGCGGATGCTAATCGCACCGGGACGAGAACCATTCGTGCTGTTTGTCATCGTTTTGCTCATTCGCTTCGACAGCAATGGAGGAAGGATCAGCGGCCCTGCATCGCAAGCGCCCGCACATGCCACTGCATGAGGCGATTGCCGATGGCGCGCACAATTCCGGAGCTCAGCCAGCCTACGAAGCCGAGCGTGAGCATTCCGATGACCATCGGAACGGTGGTGCTGTTCACGTAGGACATGAGGATCAGATAGCCGAGCCCGAAGTCTCCGGAGACCATCTCCGCTGCTACGAGCGAGAACCAGGCGACGCCGATGCTGATCTGGAGCCCGGTAAAGATGAACGGCAGGGCGCCGGGCACAACGACGTGGCGGAATACGTGCCAACGCGACGAGCCGAGGCAACCGGCTGCACGGAAGTAGGATTCATCGATCGATTGCACGCCGAGCATCGTATTCAGCGCAGTCGCGAAGAACGCTGCCAGCGTGGCAAGAAAGATAACTGGTGCCTCGAACCCCGGGAACATCGGAATGGCAAGCGGAACCCAAGCCATAACGGGAATGGGACGCAGCAGCTCGAGGATGGGGAACGTGTAGTCTTTTATCGTTTTCGACCATCCCATCAGCAAGCCTACGGGGACTCCGAGGCCCGTCGAAATAATGAAGGCGATGAGAATGCGCCGGCAGCTCACATAGATGTGCTCATAATACTCCGGCACGTAAATCGAGAGTCCCTGCCGCGGGTCCGTCGAAACCCAATCCTTGATCACCGTTATTGGCCCGGGCATCTTTTCGAAGCGCGGCAGCTTCAGCCCTTCACAAAGAAGCCAGTAGATGGCGATCCATAGCGCGATGCCCGCGAGCATGAGGTACGGAGATGGCGAAGCCAGCACCTTAACTGTCCGGTGCCACACCCGCGCCGCGCCTGATGGCGGCGGCGGCGCGCCAGCCATAGTGCCAGAGATGGAAGCGTTCATGCCAAGAACCCCCAAGTTTTTTCCGAATAAGGCATGTCAATCGATGGGATGAAGGCGAGCGGCGATCAGTAGTTGCCTGCGCTCGTCACGGGTTGGGCTTTGATCAACCCGACTGGGCTTGCCAGTCCCCGATCCTCAAGCACTTGACGCGCGATGCTATCGTCGACGCTGTTGGCGCGGATCGTCGGAGACGAGGCCGGCTTGGACGGCAGGGAGTGAAGGAATGCAGTTGCATCGTCGATCAGCGTGCGAACCCGCTCGTTCACGACAAAATCAAGCTGCAGCTTCACCTCGCCGCCACCCTGCTCGCTGGGTGACGCTCCGTAGAGTGCATTCCAAATCGTGGCTCTATCGATTTTTTCCGTCTGCGCCTCGACCATGTCGATCACTTCAGAGGCGTTAGCCAGATCGGCCAGAAAGAGCTGGGATTCTAGTTCGGATTCCATCCATGCCCTGACGACGTCCGGGCGCTGCTCGATGAGATCATTGAGCATGATCAGCAGGCCACCGTCGATGACGTTGAAATCCTCACCACTGGAGGCCCTGCGCGCCAAGCCCATTTGCTCGATCTTGCTGGCGGTGGGTTCCCAGACAACCGCCGCGTCGAGCTTGCCGACACGGAAGTTGGATGTGATGACCTCAATGTTCTGATTGAGATAGCGATACGGTTTGATGCTCGCCTTCTCGAAGGCGAGGCGGGCAAAGCGGTCCGTGCAGGAGCCTTGCGGAAGCGCGACGATCTTTTCGTCCATCCACGCGACGGCTTCCCTCCCGGACTTAAACTCCGGGGCTTCATTCCGAACGAGGAAAACGTTGCACTGCTGCTTGGATGTGCCGAGGACGCCGACGATGCGGATATCGGTGCCGCCACGGCTGGGTTCCGACTGGAAGGTGGCGACGATGCCCGGCATGTCGCCGACATAGCCGATATGCTGCTTCTCACCCGTCATCGAGTTGACGATCACGGCGCCCTGAAGCCCTACCTGGAAGCTCGCCGTCGACCCTTCGGGGAGATATTTCTTCCAGAACTTCTTTCCGTTGTTTACGACGCCGGACCACGCTTCGGTGTAATAGGGCTGATACCCCACAACGAGATTTATTTTCTCATTTTCTTTTCCGAAACTAGCGGCCGTTGCCGCGCCCGGGAAAAAAGCGAGCATCATCGCTGAAGCGATAATCCTGCCGGATCGCTTTCCCAACTCCATGGATATCCTCCGCTGTCGCCCGTTCGGTTTTTTTACCGTTAGTAATTATCCCGATCCCATTATGGGATCGGGCCGACTTGAGCTGCTCAACGCCAAACTTTCAGAATGCGCCGAGACGACGCATCTCCAGTTCAACAGTCTGATGATATCCTTCTCTGGATGTTTGCCTGTGTAAAATAGTTGTCTTGGATTGTCTCATAGCGCTCCGCTTCTGATTGGTGTGTTTCGCCTCGCTTCCATCTTCATCCGATTGATATTTCCGCTGAAATTTCGCTCCTATTCCATTGTACTCCATGCGGAATGCAGCTGACGCGACGTTTTTATATCGTCATATTCGTTGAATTAATCACTGTACGTACTTCTGCGATACATGTATTGATGGATGCGAACGGGCGGGTCCCAGAATGCGTGCTTTACAAGGTCACGCTGCTTCTGCTCATTTGTCGGAGGTATGTTTCGCTGCGACGCACAATACATACGTAAGCACCCTATTTTTTCCGCCGAAAAGATCATTTTCGGAGATCGTCATGGTGACAGCATCGCGTGCCGTCCTCAATGGAAGATCCGGGTGCCTTGGCAAAAGGTCTATTCGCGGGAATATGATCGCGATATCCAGTGGGCTTAGGTGATTTTAACTACGTACAAGCCCATATTGCGGCATTGATTTACGCATTTTCCGTCATATTTTTTCGGATTCCGGCGCCATAGCGGGCTCACGCACCTGAACATGCGGGTCAACAGTGACGCGGTTGAGATGGGCACAACAGACGGCCCCGTCTTTAGGCTGTCCATGCCTTGCCGATCCATCTCCATGCCGCGAGGCCGGCGACGCCGCGCGCAAGACCTCGCTTGGCGCATCTCGCGACCCAATACGTTCGCGAGAGCGTCTTTCGATCCGAGGCACCGCATCGGACACTTCGTTCTTCAATGAGATCAGGGATTCACGCTCCAGACGGGAGGGCGTAGCCGACGCCCAGCGCATGAACTTGCCGGATGGCACCTCGCGCCGGCTGCGTTTCACGCAACCGGGCGATCTTCTCTGAACAATTTCAATCGAGTAAAAGCGAAGGAACTGGTGGAGGGAGCTGGATTCGAACCAGCGTAGGCGAAGCCAACGGATTTACAGTCCGTCCCCTTTAGCCACTCGGGCATCCCTCCGTGACCAATCCTCGCGTCAGCCGAACGAAGCGCTTGCTTGCCGGCTAAATAAAAATCGCCCTGCGCTCGCCGAGCGGCAGGGCAACGCTTGCCCTTATCGTAATCCATCCTCCGGATGTCAATTGGAAAAGCGCAGAAAAACCCGTATGGGATCGGGCCCGGGCGGTGGGCGCCTCTCGTCGGTCCAATGGGCCGCGCGCCCGCCCCTGGAGAAGGCGCGATCCGAAGGCATGAAGGCGGGATGACATCGGGCTCAGAACGAGAAAAACGGCGCAGCAATAAGCGCTCCGGCCGTGGCACGCACGCATTCCGTCACGGGCGGCGTGCGCCGGGACGTGACGGCAAGCAAGTAGCGGAGGCGGCAAGCGGCAGCGACGGGCTGGTCCGGCTTTTCGGAAGCCATGCCGTCGAAGCCGCGTTAAAGAATCCGCTTCGTCCGGTGGTGCGGCTGCTCGCGACCGAGAATGCCGAACGGCGCCTAGCTGAGGTCATCGCCGCGCGGGGAGTGACAATCGATCGAGCGACGCCCGGCGACCTCGATCATCTGCTCGGCGCCGACACCGTGCACCAGGGCCTGCTTCTCGAAGCCGAGCCTCTGCCCGAGCCAAGCCTCGACGAGCTCGTCGCGCGGGCCCGGGAAATGGGACCGATCGTTCTGCTCGATCACGTCACTGATCCACACAACGCGGGCGCCGTGCTTCGCTCTGCAGCAGCTTTCGGCGCGGCCGGGCTCATCGTGACCCGACGCCATAGTCCGCCGCTCAACGGCGTGCTGGCCAAGGCCGCGTCGGGTGCGCTCGACCAGGTTCCGGTGCTTCCGGTACAAAACCTCGCTCGAACGATGCTCGAGCTCAAGGAAATCGGCTTCCAGCTTCTCGGACTGGAAGGAACAGGTGACGCTTCCCTTGAGGATGAGTCATTCGCCGGGCTTACGGGGCTCGTGCTCGGCGCAGAAGGGAAAGGCCTGCGCAGTCTCACGCAGGAGTCCTGCGACCGTCTGATTTCGATCACGACAGCCGGGACGCTTGCAAGCCTTAACGTGTCCAATGCGGCAGCGATCGCGCTGCATTGGGCTGCCCATCAGCGCCGAGGCGGCTCCCAATAAAAAAGGGCGGCGCCGTGTCGGCACCGCCCTCGGGATGGTTCATGGATCCCAGAGCGCGTTCACACTTGATGGATCTTTTTTTTACTGCTTCACGTCCTCGGTGGGTGCGCGTTCGCGCCCGCCCTCAAACGCTCAGGCGCTATTGCGATCAATCGCAATAGGTGGGGCGCCAGCAGGTCCAGCGGCCGCCGCGGCAGACGCGATCACCCCAGCTATCGATGAAGCAGCGACGGTTTTTCCAGCCGCACTCCTCGGGCCCCGGATAGCACTCGCCTCGCGAGCGGTAATAGTAATCGCGATCCCGCGAGTGCGCGTAGGCGCCGAGCAGGCCGAGGCCGATGATGCCGGCTGCGACGCCCGCCGCAACGCGCCCGCCCCGTCCCGCCTCGGCAGGCTGGGTCGAAGAGACGGCGGCGCCCGCCACCAGCATCAGCGCCATCAGGCCGTGCACGAATTTCTTGATCATGGGGCTCTTTCTCCCATCACTCGTAAACCGGATCTATTCGCATCGGCGGCCGCCGCAGAGCGGGGCAGCGCCGTCGTGCTCAGAGATCACCACATGCCCAATGAATAGGGCGTGAACGCGGTCGTTTGTTGCCGAGAAGACGCCGAAAAGCCGCTATGAAATGGGCAAAAACCGACCCATTCATCAGCGGCTTTCTGCTCACCAGTGGTGATGGCGATGGTGGCCGTGGTGGCGGTGATGCCACTTGCGGTGGACGTAGTAGCGCTGCGGATAGCCCCAAGCCCGGTAATAGGGCGGCAGCGATGCATACGGCCGATAATGATAGCGCCGATAGCGCAGCTCACGGGTGGGGCGCCAGTGACCCGAGTTGTAGTAGGGATAGTAGCCTCGCGGCGAGAATTCGTAACCGTAGGGATCGAAGCGCCAGTCAGAGCGGTAATGCTTGTGATAGAATCCATAATGGTGCGCATGCGCGCCGTGGTGATGGTGGCGGCGATGGCCGGCTTCGGCGGCGGCCGGTATCAGCGCCAGACCGATGGCGGCCGCGAGCATGGCGACGACCCGTGAACGCATCTCGATATCCTCACAATCGATCTTAGTACATCTCGCTATCATCTTAGTCACAAACACATAATATTACTTTAATGTCAGCGAGCCCGAACAGCTCCCATGCAAAATCCGGCCATCCGTCCTCAAGGGCACTCTTTTTCAACTCCTTCATGGTAAACGGCGTGCCATGACCATACTCGTGACAGGCGGCGCCGGATATATCGGCAGCCATATGGTGCTGGCGCTCCTCGACGCTGGTGAAAAAACCGTAGTTATCGACAACCTCTCGACGGGATTTCGCGGTGCGGTGCCATCCCCTGCGGTTCTCATCGAGGGCAACGTCGGCGATCAGGATCTCGTGCGGCGCATCATCACCGAGCACGGCGTGCGGGCCATCATCCACTTCGCCGGTTCCATTGTGGTGCCGGATTCCGTTGCCGACCCGCTCGGCTACTATCTGAACAACACCGTCAACTCGCGCGCCTTGATCGAAGCGGCCGTCCAGACCGGCGTGCGCTCCTTCATCTTCTCGTCGACGGCCGCGGTCTATGGAAATCCGGAGCAAATCCCGGTCAAGGAGGATGCGCCGCTGCGACCCGTCTCGCCCTACGGCACCTCGAAGTTGATGACCGAGATGATGCTGGCAGACACGGCCGTGGCGCATGACTTCCGCTACGTGGCGCTGCGCTATTTCAATGTGGCGGGAGCTGATCCTGCCGGCCGCGCCGGCCAATCGACGCCGCGCGCGACGCACCTCATCAAGGTCGCCTGCGAGACAGCGCTCGGCAAACGCGCCTCCATGGACGTATACGGCACCGATTACGCGACGCCCGACGGCACCTGCGTGCGCGATTACATCCACGTCACGGATCTTGTGACCGCACATACGGCCGCTCTTCGCTACCTCGAGGCGGGCGGCGCATCTGACATCTTCAATTGCGGCTACTCATCAGGCTATTCCGTTTTCGAGGTCATCGATGCCGTGAGGCGGGCCGCGGGCGGGCCTTTCCCGACCACCCTCGCGCCGCGTCGACCGGGCGACGCAGAAGCGATCGTTGCCGAGTCAGCGAAGATCCGGGAACGGCTCGGCTGGGTGCCCGAGCTCGCAGATCTGGATCTCATCGTCGGACATGCACTCGCCTGGGAACGCACGCTCGGTGAACACTGAGGCGGCGACCTGCGCCTTCAGCTTGCCCTTCAGCTCGCACGTGCCAGGCATCGGTGCATTCGGCGCGGCTGAGGGGTGTTCCCTTGAAAATTTTGTGTTATTCGTCCCACACATCGTCAGATATGCCGGCATAGCTCAGCGGTAGAGCAGCGGTTTTGTAAACCGTTGGTCGGGAGTTC
>NZ_DAIQCD010000002.1:0-225707 GCF_036780825.1 Hyphomicrobium sp.
CACTCTCTCCGCCATTTCATATTGATATTGCATCGCGAATCGTAAGCTCCGGCGTTCCCGCGAGCTGGCCAGAGCACACGCTGCGGCTGTGCAGGCTTCTCCGGCTCGAGCCGCGGCCGCTGGATGCTTGATCACAAATTCCGCAATCTGATTACGAGCCATGTTCCCGCGTCCGATGCGCTGGGTTTATCCTGACGTCCCCAAGCGCCGCGCTCGATCGGCGTCCGCATAAAGGAACGGAAGGAAACGCGATGTTGAAACCCTATGTTTGGCTCGGCGCGCTGCTGGCCGCAACAATGCCAGCCAGCGCCGCCGAGATAGGCTCCAATGCAAACCCGCTGTCCTTCGGTAAGGACCAGACCATCATCGACGTGACCAAAGTCGTATGGAGCCCTCTCGACGTAGAAGGCTTGCCGAAGGGCGGTGAGATTGCTCTCCTCCGCGGCGACCTTTCGAAGGGCGAGTCCGAAGCGCTTCTGCGGTTTCCGCCGGGCTACATAGTCCCCAACCACAGTCACACGTCCGATGAGCTTTACGTCTGGCTGAGCGGAGAGTTCACGCTCGTAGCGCATGATGGAACGCGCACGCAGTTCACTGGGCCCACCTATATAAGCTTCCCCGGCAACGCACCGCCGCACGGGCTCGAATGCGGCTCCAGCGAGCCGTGCGTGCTCTACTTGAGGCTCTCCCGTCCCTTCGACATCCAGTATTTCCCCGAGCCGCCTCCCAAGAGATAGCACTCAGGTGCATCGGATCAGCGGGCGTCCCGTTCCCGCCTGCCTCGCAACACGCGTGCCGAGGGGATGATGAAAGCAAAGACGTGCGCCGCCGCCGTCGCGCTGGTCACTTGGGGCTCGATGCCGGCTCCCGTGTGGGCTACGGGATTCGCGCACATTCTGAAGCCTGGCCGCTATCGGATCGACGTGATCGTCGAGGATCCCCGGAGTGGCCAGCAGCAGACGGTGCGGCAGGTCGAAAGGTGCTTCGCGCCCGAGGCCATCGTCAATCATACGACCTTCGAGATGCTCAGCAGCACGCCGGCGTCATCCTGCCCGAAATATGAAATCTGTGCGGGCGAATTCCGCACCGGGTTCATGGCGCAGTGCGAGGCAAGTGATCCCGCGTCCGCCGTCGGAATGTTCGCCCTCGAGCCGAATGCTTTTCGCGGACGCATCGAGGTCAAGGATGGCCACGATGCGCTGACGCACGTCGAGATCCAATATGGCGAGCGGATTGGCGATTGCGGTTCCGAGGCCTCAGGCGTCGGTCCATAAACTCAGGCGCAGGAAGGAAATGAACGGTAAGCAGCCTCACTCCCGCTTGCCGTCGGCCAGAAGCGACAGACCGCGCGGATCGCGGACGAGCACCTTCTGCCGCCCGCATTTGACGAGATCCCGCGCTTCCCAGGCGCTCAGAATGCGCGACACTGTGTGCAAGGTCGTGCCCGTCATCTCGGCGATGTCCTGACGCGAGATCGGAAACGCGATCTGTATGCCGCTCTCCTCTTTTCGGCCCGCTTGAAGCGAAAGCCGCAGGATCGCATGGGCGACACGCCGCTCCACCTCTTGCGTGGACATCTCGCGAATGCGCGTATGGGCGTCCTCGAGCTGCTGCCCGATGATCTGGATGGCGTTGACGGCGAGACGCCCGTTCTCCTCGACGAGCTGCGGCCAGAGATGGCTTGGCCAGCAAAGGGCGACGCTGTCGATGGCCGCCGTTGCGGTTCCGGGATAGTCCGTGCGCTTGAGCGCCATGGCGAAGCCGAACAGCTCGCCGGGATTTACGACCCGGACAATGACCTGCTGCCCGTCGCCCGTGACCTGGGTGACCTTGAGCCGCCCGCTGATGAGAAGATAGAAGTGGGCCGCCTGCTCTCCCTGCTTGAAGACCGACTCTCCCTGCGGCACGCGGCGGCATGACGCCTGATCGAGAAACGCATCGAGATCGGCATCACTGATCCGCTCGAACAACGGGAACGACCTGACGGCGAACCAGTCCATCTTCACGATTAGGCAGCCTCACCACAGAGTGTGAGCGACGCTACCATGCTGGGAAGTATCCGGAAAGAAGCGCCCGATCTGCATGAGATGAGTGGCTTTGTCGCCCGTTCCCCAATGCGCGTTTCGAAATGGGCACCGCAGCCGGATTGGACTGGTGTCAGGATAGCAGCCCTCTGTCCCGCAGCGCCTTGATCAGCGAGGCATACCATCTCGTATCCTTGACGAGGCGGAAACCCAGGTTGTCGGGCGGCGTTCCCACGGCACAGCCACCCCCCTTGGGATTGCGAACGAAGAAGACCATGGCCGCCCGGTGCTGTCCGGCTACGAGCTGGACCCCGCAGGAGGTCGTATCGGTGCCCGTGCGGCCGGCGCCATCCAACGCGATGCGGCGATAGCAGCTCGTGGTCCACTCCCATACGTTGCCACCGAAATCTGCGAGGCCGTATTCGTTCTCACCGAATGCGCCAAGCGGCTTCGGTGCCGGATCGCGCGCTAAGCCGCGCGCCGTCTCGCGGCGATAATTTTCGAGCCAGCGGGTCGCGGGATTGGAGTTGGATGCGTCCTCCTCGCCCGTGCCGAGAGCATCATCCGGGAAGCGTGAGCCGGCCGCGAATGCAAGCTGCTCGTCTGTCGGTAGAAGCCACACCTCGCCGGTTTGCCGGCTGAGCCACTCCGCGTAGATGCGGGCGTCATCGAAGCTGATGCCCGTCGCCGGGACGTTATCGTTGCCGGGCGTGTTGAACTCGGGCTCAGGCGGCGCGCACGCGCCATCCGCGACGCAGCGCGCATAGTCGCCCTTGCTCACCTGATGCTTCATGATCGTGAGTGCGCGCGTTGCCGAAACCTCGAGCATGGGGGCGTCGACCGCATACCCACCGCGCGTGTACTCGCCCGGAGCGCGATAGCTGAACGTGCGTGGCGCAATGACCACCGTTTGCGGGGAGCTCACGAGCGGTATCTCCGGGGCCCCGCCCGTAAACCCTGTCTTGAGCACCATCGCGCCGGCAACGAGGCCGATCATCAGGGGAAGTGCGGCGAGTGGCGCTGCAAGGGCGTTGCGTCTTCCGGCAAGTGCAGCCATGGCGGGCCTCCGTGCGTTCGGGACGTGTCGCATCGGTGTCGTCTGAGGCGGCGCCGGCGGATCCGAGCAGGATCAAAGCCGCCGGCGCCGGAAGGGTCGCGCCGCGGAAGTCTCCCGGCACGGCCCTGAAGCGGATCAGCTCTCCGAGGGAGCCATCAGCGAGACCATGAGGTCGTCGTTCCATTCGCCGGTGACGGTGAAGTGAGCGGCCGCGCCGAGCTCGAAAGCCTCGATGAGATTGTGGTTCACGTAGGCGTAGATGCCAGGTTGCTCGAAGGTGTAGTAGGCCGCACCCGCGGTCCCGCCTGGAATGAACCACGTCTCCTGATCGACATCCGGCGGCGTACGGAACTTGCCCGTCGGCCAGACATAGTCGCCGTGCCCGCCGATGAGATGGGGGCGCGTATCGCGGTTCGCCTGGGAGTGCACGATAAGCACTCTTTCGCCAACGGCGGCTTTGAGCGCGTTATCGCCCGTGAGCGCGCCCACGGCTCCGTTGAAGACGACGTGGGTCGGCGTCAGCGTGCGCATCACCTCCACGGTGTCGGCGTAGGAGTCGCCGATCGAGTCGTACTTCTTGAAGTTCCCCTTCTCGTCGCGGGGAATGTAGAAGTCCTGCTCGCCGACGTAGTAGACGCGGTCGTAGGGAAGCTCGTTACCCTTGCCGTCGGTCAAGCCTTCACGCGGCAGCACCATGATGGCGCCGTTCATGCCGGCGGTGACGTGCCAGGGCACCATGCCCGGAGGCGCACAGTGATAGACGAAGACGCCGGCTTTCGTCGCTTTGAAGCGCAGCTTGGTCTTCTCTCCTGGGCTGATGAGCGTCAGCCCCGCGCCGCCGAGCGCGCCCGTTGCCGAGTGGAAGTCGATGTTGTGCGGCATGCTGTTGGTGGCGGGGTTGATGAGCGTCAGCTCCACGTAGTCGTTCTGGTGCACCACCATCAGCGGACCCGGAACGGAGCCGTTGAAGGTCATCGCGTGGACCTCCGTGCCCTGGTCGTCGATGATCATCTTCTTCTCTTCGATGACCATCGTGAACTCGACGATCTTCGGGCCGCCCTCTGCTTTCTGCGTGTGGGCATGGACGAAGGGCGGCGCCACGAGTTCGGCCTTTACGCGCGGCAAGGACGCGACGTCGACCGGCGCCGCCTTGACCTCGACTTTGTCGGCCCGCGCCGAAGCGGACGTAGCCAGGGGCATGAGCGCTCCAGCCATCGCCGCGCTCGCAACCATGGTGCGGCGTGATATTTTGAATTGCTCAGCCATTGCCCTTCTCCTTTTCCAGTAGAGCTCGAACGAGCATCGCCCGTTTTCTCTTTTGTAGGAGCATTTGGGATGCGCTCTTTGCTGCGGAGCAAATATGGAGCTTGTGCGCATGCGGCACTTTAGCCCCCGCCGGATTGCTCGGAATGCGATGGATAAAAGAAAATTAAAAGGCGCCGTATCTCCACCCGAGACTCTATCTGGTGAAAACGAGATCTATTCATCCGGGCATCTCGGCGCCCCGTTCGCTTCGACCACATCGGGTTGCGAGCTGGTGCTCTCTGCGCGATGTCATGCATGACAGGCTATGATGCGGACGATCGCGCTTCACTGGAGGACATGACGGCATGACGGCGAACATTGGAATCGTGACTGTTTCGGATCGCGCCAGCTCTGGGACCTATGAGGACAAGGGCGGCCCCGCCATCGCGGAGGTGCTGGGGGAGATCCTCGTCTCACCGTGGCAGCCTGTCACACGCCTTGTCGCGGACGACGAGCAGAAAATTGCCGATACGCTCATCGAATTGGCGGATTCTAAAGCCTGCAGCCTCATCTTCACGACGGGCGGCACCGGCCCGGCCCTCCGCGACGTGACGCCGGAAGCCACGCAGGCTGTCTGCAACAAGATGCTGCCGGGCTTTGGGGAGCTCATGCGCGAGCGCAGCCTCGCTCAGGTGCCCACCGCTATTCTGTCGCGGCAGACTGCAGGTATTCGAGGGCGGTCGCTGATCGTCAATCTTCCGGGGCGGCCATCGTCGATTCGCCTCTGCATGTTGGCGGTGTTCCCCGCGATTCCCTTCGCGATCGATCTCATCGGGGGGCCGCGTCTTGAGACCGACGCCGC
Source organism: Hyphomicrobium sp. (assembly GCF_036780825.1). GTDB lineage: Bacteria > Pseudomonadota > Alphaproteobacteria > Rhizobiales > Hyphomicrobiaceae > Hyphomicrobium_C. Next base: position 5,189 of record NZ_DAIQCD010000002.1, read on the forward strand.
GAAGTGTCAGGCTTTCCGCCCGCCGGGCTGATGCGCGGCATTGACGCATGCTGCGTCGCTTTGAAAGCGCCAAGCGCCGCGCAATCTAAATATTCCGCTACCGTTTTCAATGAGTTCGGATGTGAAAACAAATGGCGGATTATTTCAGCCTGCGCGGCATTTTTGGGTGATGCGCGTTCGAATATCAAAGCCGTTTAATTTCGATCAAAGTCGCTGCTTCGGTTTCGCGTAGCGTGTCGGCAGTTTTGCTTCTGCCGAACACTGAGCGGAGCACTGGATCATGGATCCTGCGACAAGCGATGGCGCGGCCGGGCGGCACACGGCGCTCGGATTTTCGACGGTTGCTTTCACCGTCTGTTTTGCAGTCTGGACCATTTTCTCGATTATCGGAGTCCAGATAAAGACGGATTTGGGTCTCAACGAGACTCAGTTCGGCTTGCTGGTCGGCACGCCTATCCTCACGGGATCTCTGATCCGGGTGGCACTCGGAATATGGACCGACCGCTACGGCGGGCGCCGCATCTTCGCATTGGTGATGCTGTCGGCCGCGCTCGCAACCTGGCTTTTGACGTACGCCAAGACCTATCCGCAGATGCTTGTCGCGGCGCTCGGGGTCGGCATCGCAGGCGGCGCGTTCTCCGTCGGTGTCGCCTATGTCTCGCGCTGGTATCCCTCCGGCAAGCAGGGAACGGCGCTCGGCATTTTCGGTGCCGGCAACGTCGGCTCCGCCGTTACCAAGTTCCTGGCGCCGTTCGTGCTCGTGGCCTACGGTTGGCAGACCGTAGCGCAAGTTTGGGCAGCCGCCCTCGTGGTCATGGCGGTCGTCTTCTGGTTCGCGACCGAGGATGATCCGGTGCAGCGCGAGCAGAGGCGGCGTGGGGAGCGTCCGAAGAGCGCTTGGCTCGATCTCGCCCCGCTGAAAAACGTTCAGGTCTGGCGCTTTGGCCTCTACTATTTCTTCGTCTTCGGCGCCTTCGTCGCGTTGGCGCTATGGCTGCCGCGCTACCTGATCGATGTCTACGGTCTCGGCATCGCCGCGGCCGGCATGATCGCTGCGGCCTACTCCATTCCCGCCAGCATCTTCCGCGCCTATGGCGGACACTTGTCCGACAAATATGGCGCACGCCGAGTCCTATATTGGACGTTCCTGGTCTCGATCGCCTGCACGTTCGTGCTGTCCTACCCGCCGACGGAATACGTGGTGCGCGGCATTCAGGGCCCGATAACGTTCGAGCTCGAGGTTGGCCTCGTCCCGTTCACCGTCATCATTTTCGTGCTCGGCTTCTTCATGAGCCTGGGCAAGGCCGCGGTCTACAGGCACGTCCCGGTCTACTACCCAGAGAGCGTCGGCGCCGTCGGCGGCCTTGTCGGCATGATTGGCGGCCTCGGCGGCTTCGTGCTGCCGATCGTGTTCGGCCTGCTTAATGACCTCACGGGCATCTGGACCAGTTGCTTCATGCTGCTGTTCCTGATCGTCTCGGTTTCGCTCGCCTGGATGCACCTCTCGATCCGGCGCATGGAGCGCGACGTCGCCGAACAGGATCTCGCGCGGCTCCCGCAGCTTCCCGAGATGCTGCCGATCCACAAGCCGCAGCATGTCGGCGCCATGGGGCCGTCGCTCATACACGACTGGCGGCCCGAGGATGCGGAGTTCTGGGAGAAGACCGGCCGCGCCATCGCGCGCCGCAACTTGTGGCTCTCGATCCCCTCGCTCCTGCTCTCATTCGCGGTGTGGATGGTGTGGTCGGTGGTGGTGGCCAAGCTGCCCGCTGTCGGTTTCCAGTACACGACCGACCAGCTCTTCTGGCTGGCTGCCGTCCCCGGCCTCTCGGGCGCGACATTGCGGATCTTCTATTCCTTCATGGTGCCTGTTTTCGGCGGCCGCCTGTGGACGACGCTCGCGACGTGGTCGCTGATCTTCCCCGCGCTCGGCATCGGCATGGCTGTGCAGCATCCGGAAACGCCCTATTGGATCCTGCTCATGCTGGCGCTCCTGTGCGGGTTCGGCGGCGGCAACTTCGCGTCGTCCATGTCGAACATCTCGTTCTTCTTCCCCAAGAGCGAGAAAGGCAACGCGCTGGCCATGAACGCCGGGCTCGGCAATCTCGGCGTGAGCGTGGCGCAGTTCCTCGTGCCCCTCGCCATTACGGTTGGCGTGTTCGGCTGGCTTGGCGGCGATCCGATCATGGTGACGGAGGACGGCCACACGTTCCCCATGTGGCTGCAGAACGCCGGATACGTCTGGGTGCCGTTCATCGTCGTCTCCGCCTTCGCATCCTGGTTCGGCATGAACGACATCGCCTCCGCCCGGGCCTCGTTCGCGGAGCAATCGGTGATCTTCCAGCGTAAGCACAACTGGATCATGTGCTGGCTCTACACTGGGACCTTCGGCTCGTTCATCGGTTATTCTGCGGGGTTCCCACTGCTTGCCAAAATCCAGTTCCCCGAGACGAACGCGCTCGCATACGCCTTCCTTGGCCCCCTGGTTGGAGCGCTCTCGCGCTCGGCGACGGGCTGGATTGCCGATAGGTGGGGCGGTGCGCGGGTGACGCTGTGGGTATTCATCGGCATGACGGCCGGGGTCGCAGGCGTTCTCTATTTCCTGAGCGTGGGAAGTTTCCCCGGCTTCTTCGCCATGTTCATGGTCTTGTTCCTGGTGAGCGGCGTGGGCAACGCATCCACGTTCCAGATGATTCCGGCCATCATGCGCAAGGAGATGGACCGGCTGATGCCCCATGCCGAGAGTGCCGAGCGCCTGCGCAACGCCGAGAAAGAGAGCGCGGCGATCATCGGCTTCAGCTCGGCGATCGCAGCCTACGGCGCCTTCTTCATTCCCAAGAGCTACGGCACGTCCATCGCCGCCACGGGCGGGCCCGAGGCCGCGCTCTGGGCGTTCCTCATCTTCTACGTCACATGCATCGCCATCACGTGGTGGGTCTACGCGCGCCGCGGCGGCCTCCTTTACGACATCGAGCGCGGCCTTGCTCCATCGCCGCTGAAACCAACCCTGCAACCGGCCGGATAGGAAGCGTCCATGAGCCAATTTCTCGATCGCCTGACGTTCTTCAACCGCGTCGTTGACGAGTTCTCGGATGGCCACGGCGTGGTCACCCGCGAGGATCGAACCTGGGAGGACGGTTATCGCAAGCGCTGGCAGCACGACAAGATCGTGCGCTCGACGCATGGCGTGAACTGCACCGGCTCCTGCTCCTGGAAGGTCTACGTCAAGGGCGGAATCGTGACCTGGGAGACCCAGCAGACCGATTATCCGCGGACGCGTCCCGATCTGCCCAATCATGAGCCGCGCGGCTGTGCACGGGGCGCGAGCTACTCCTGGTATCTCTATTCAGGCAACCGCGTGAAGTATCCGCTGGTGCGCTCGCGGCTTCTCAAGCTGTGGCGCGATGCGCGGGCTCTGCAGACGCCAGTGGCAGCCTGGGCGTCCATTGTCGGCGATCCCAAGAAGCGCGCCGCCTACACCACCAAGCGGGGTCACGGCGGCTTCGTGCGTGCCACCTGGGACGAGGTGAACGAGATCATCGGCGCGGCCAACGCCTACACGACGAAGACCTATGGTCCTGATCGCGTGGCCGGCTTCTCGCCCATTCCCGCCATGTCGATGGTGTCCTACGCCGCAGGCGCGCGCTACCTGTCCCTGCTCGGCGGCGTCTGCCTATCATTCTACGACTGGTATTGCGATCTGCCGCCGGCCTCGCCTCAAACCTGGGGCGAGCAGACGGACGTTCCTGAATCGGCCGATTGGTACAACGCCGGCTTCCTCATCCTCTGGGGCTCGAACGTTCCCCAAACGCGCACGCCCGACGCGCATTTCTATACCGAGGCGCGCTATCGCGGCGCCAAGAGCGTCGTCATCTGCCCGGACTATTCGGAAGCCTCCAAGTTCGGAGACATGTGGCTTTCCGTGAAGCAAGGCACCGATGCCGCGCTCGCCATGGCCATGGGGCACGTCATCCTGCGCGAATTCCATATCGACCGCCAGGCCTCCTATTTCGTCGACTACGTGCGCCAATACACGGACATGCCGATGCTGGTGCGTCTCGTGGAGCAGGAGGGCCGGCTGGTTCCGGAGCGCCTCCTGCGCGCGTCGGATTTCGAGGGGGGCCTCGGCGAGAACAACAATCCCGAATGGAAGACCGTCGCCTACGACGAGACCACGGGTGAGATCGTGGTGCCGCGCGGCTCGGCGGGCTTCCGCTGGGGCGAAAAAGGCAAGTGGAATCTCGAAGAGCGTGACGCGGCGGGCCGCGACACCAAGTTGCGGCTGACCCTGGCCGACGCCTACGACGATCTCGCGGAGGTCGCGTTCCCCTACTTCGGCAACATCGAGCACGATCACTTCACCGGCACCGATCATCCGAGCGTTCTTCCCCGCCGGGTGCCCGCAAAGAAGGTGGCACTCGCCGGCGGCGAAGCGCTCGTCGCCACCGTCTACGATCTCTTCGTCGCCAACTATGGCCTGGATCGTGGATTCGGCGGCGAGTTCGTAGCCAAGAGCTACGATGAGCCCGTGCCCTATACGCCGGCCTGGGCCGAGGCCATCACCGGTGTGCCGCGCGACCAGATCATCTGCGTGGCGCGCGAGTTTGCGCTCAACGCCGAGAAAACGCGTGGCCGGTCCATGGTCATCATCGGCGCGGCGATGAACCACTGGTACCACATGGACATGAACTACCGCGGCGTCATCAACATGCTGGTGATGTGCGGCTGTATCGGCCAGTCCGGTGGCGGCTGGTCTCACTATGTGGGCCAGGAGAAGTTACGCCCGCAGTCCGGCTGGCTGCCGCTTGCCTTCGCGCTCGACTGGAGTCGGCCGCCGCGCCAGCAGAACGCGACGTCCTTCTGGTATGCGCACACCGACCAGTGGCGCTACGAAACGCTGGACGTGAAGGAGATCGTCTCGCCCACGGCCCCGCCTGGCCCGTGGGACGGGGCGATCATAGATTACAACGTGCGCGCCGAGCGCATGGGCTGGCTGCCGTCCGCCCCGCAGCTTTTCGAGAACCCGCTGAGCATTTCAGCCAAGGCTGACGCCAAGGGCCTCGACGTTCGCGACTATCTTCCCGAGGCGCTCCAGTCAGGCGAGGTTCGCCTTGCGTGCGAGGATCCCGACAATCCCGTGAACTGGCCGCGCAACCTGTTCGTCTGGCGCTCCAACCTTCTCGGGTCGTCGGGCAAGGGACATGAGTATTTTCTGAAGCACCTGCTCGGCACCTCGCACGGTGTTATGGGCAAGGATCTCGGAGAGACCGGCCGGCAGAAGCCGCACGAGGTCGTCTGGCGTGACGAGGCGCCGGAAGGCAAGCTCGACCTCCTGGTGACGCTCGATTTCCGCATGTCGACGACCTGCGTTTATTCCGACATCGTTCTGCCGACGGCCACCTGGTACGAGAAGAACGATCTCAACACATCGGACATGCATCCCTTCATCCATCCGCTGACGGCTGCGGTGGATCCCGTTTGGGAAGCACGCAGCGACTGGGAGATCTACAAGGGCATCGCCAAGGCGTTCTCCAAGGCCGCACCGGAAGTGCTGGGCGTCGAAAAGGATGTGGTGCTGACACCGATCATGCACGACACGCCGGGCGAGATCGCGCAGGCGCTCGATGTGAAGGACTGGAAACGGGGCGATGTTGCGCCCATTCCGGGCAAGACCATGCCGCAGGTGACGGTGGTCGAGCGTGACTATCCGAACCTGTTTAAGCGGTTCACGTCGCTCGGGCCTCTCATGGATAGCCTCGGCAATGGAGGCAAGGGAATGTCCTGGAGCACCCAGCATGAGGTCGAGCATTTGCGCCGCCTCAATGGCGTGGTGACCGAGCCCGGCCCGACCAAGGGGCTCGCGCGTATCGATACCGATATCGATGCGGCGGAGGTGCTGCTGATGCTGGCCCCGGAAACCAACGGAGAGGTCGCCGTCAAGGCGTGGCAGTCGCTCGGAGAATTTACGGGCCGCGATCACGAGCACCTTGCGATACCGAAGGAGGACGAGAAGATCCGCTTCCGCGACGTTGTTGCCCAGCCGCGCAAGATCATCTCCTCGCCGATCTGGTCAGGTCTCGAATCCGAGAAGGTCTGCTACAACGCGGGCTACACGAACGTGCACGAGCTGATCCCGTGGCGCACGCTCTCGGGCCGCCAGCAGCTCTACCAGGATCACCTCTGGATGCGCGCGTTCGGCGAGGCGCTGTGCGTATATCGCCCGCCGATCGATACCAAGACCGTCGGGCCCGTGCTGGCCCGAAGTCCCAACGGTCACAAACCCGTTATTCTCAATTTCATCACGCCGCATCAGAAATGGGGCATCCACTCCACCTATACCGACAATCTCCTGATGCTGACGCTCTCGCGCGGCGGCCCCATCGTGTGGATCAGCGAGATCGATGCGAAAAAGGCCGGCATCGCCGACAACGACTGGATCGAAGCTTTCAACAGCAACGGCGCGCTTGTTGCCCGCGCCGTTGTCTCGCAGCGCGTCAAGGAAGGCATGTGCATGATGTACCATGCCCAGGAGAAGATCGTGAACGTGCCGGGGTCCGAGCTCACCGGCCAGCGTGGCGGCATCCATAACTCGGTGACGCGCACCGTCTTGAAGCCGACACACATGATCGGCGGCTACGTCCACCAGGCCTACGGCTTCAACTACTACGGCACCGTCGGCTCGAACCGAGACGAGTTCGTCATCGTGCGCAAGATGACGGACGTCGACTGGCTCGACACGCCGAACGCCGACCAGCCGCCCGCCCTGTCCAGGATCCCAACTGCGGAGGCCGCAGAATGAAAATCCGCGCTCAAATCGCCATGGTGCTGAACCTCGATAAATGCATCGGGTGCCACACCTGCTCCGTCACATGCAAGAACGTGTGGACCAGCCGTGAAGGCATGGAATACGCGTGGTTCAACAACGTCGAGACCAAGCCCGGCATCGGCTACCCTAAGGACTGGGAAAACCAGGCGCGCTGGAATGGCGGCTGGGTCCGCAAGAAGAACGGCCGCATAGAGCCTCGCATCGGATCGAAATGGCGCGTGCTGGCAAACATCTTCGCCAACCCCGATCTGCCCGAGATCGACGATTACTACGAGCCCTTCACCTTCGATTACGAGCACCTGCAGAAGGCACCGGAAGTGCCCGCTATGCCGACGGCACGCCCGCGCTCGCTCGTCACCGGGGAGCGCATGGAGAAGATCCATTGGGGGCCGAACTGGGAGGAGATCCTGGGCGGCGAGTTCGAGAAGCGCAGCGCCGATTATAACTTCGAAGGTGTGCAGAAGGAGATCTATGGCCAGTTCGAAAACACCTTCATGATGTACCTGCCGCGGCTGTGCGAGCACTGTCTCAATCCCGCCTGCGTCGCCTCCTGCCCGTCTGGCGCCATCTACAAGCGCGAAGAGGACGGCATTGTTCTTATCGATCAGGATAAGTGCCGCGGCTGGCGCATGTGCGTTTCGGGCTGTCCGTACAAGAAGATCTACTACAACTGGTCGAGCGGAAAATCGGAGAAGTGCATCTTCTGCTATCCGCGCATCGAGGCCGGCCAGCCGACAGTCTGCTCGGAGACCTGCGTCGGGCGCATCCGCTATCTCGGCGTGGTGCTCTACGACGCGGACCGCATCGAGGCGGCTGCGAGCGTGCCCGATGAAGGGGATCTCTACGAATCCCAGCTCAGCATCTTCCTCGATCCCAGCGATCCAGAGGTCATTCGCCAGGCGCGAGCCGACGGCGTGCCGGAGAGCTGGCTCGAAGGTGCGCGCCAGTCTCCCATCTGGAAGATGGCGATGGAATGGAAGATCGCCTTCCCGCTCCATCCCGAGTACCGCACACTGCCCATGGTCTGGTACGTGCCGCCGCTATCACCGATTCAGTCCGCGGCGGAAGCGGGAAAGATCGGCCACGACGGAGAGATGCCGGACGTGCGCAGTCTGCGCATTCCGATCCGTTATCTCGCGAACCTTCTCACGGCGGGCAAGGAGGAGCCGGTCGCGCTGGCGCTCGAGCGGATGCTCGCCATGCGGGCTTATATGCGCGCCAAGACCGTCGACGGCGTGATCGACGAAAGCATCGCCCGCAAGGTAGGGCTCACCGCGCATCAGATCGACGAGATGTATCAGTTGATGGCGATTGCCAACTACGAGGATCGCTTCGTCATACCGACGGCTCACCGCGAGCTTAGCGAGGACGCCTATGACCTCCGCGGCTCTTGCGGCTTCTCGTTCGGCAACGGCTGCGCCGACGGGCGCACGGAGACGAGTCTCTTTGGCGTCCCGAAGCGGGCGAGAACGCCGATGGAGGTGGCACGATGAAAGCAACGCTGAAGGCGCTATCGGCGCTCCTCACCTATCCCACGGCGGAGTTTCAGGCCGAAGCATCTGCCATGCAGAACGCGATCGAGGCGGAAGGCGTCCTGCCCCCCGCCGTTCGCGGCGGGATCGTGCGGCTCTTGGCAGAGATCGCCGATGGGGACATCTACGACCTGCAGGAGCGCTACGTCCTGCTGTTCGATCGCACCCGCTCGCTTTCGCTGCATCTCTTCGAGCACGTCCATGGCGAGAGTCGCGATCGGGGCCAGGCCATGGTGGATCTGGCCGAGCTTTACAGGCGGCACGGGCTCGAGCCCAGCACGTCGGAGCTCCCGGACTTCGTTCCGCTGTTTCTCGAGTTCCTGTCCGCGATCCCCGAGGATGAAGCGCGCCGGACGCTGGCGGAAACGGTGCACATCCTCGCCGCGCTACGCCAGCGGCTCGAGAAGCGCCGGTCGGCCTATGCCGACGTGTTCGCCGCCTTGGAGATCCTGAGCGAGGAAAAGCCCGACGCTAAAATTCTCGGCGCGATCCTCGAGGCTCCCGACGACGATCCCAACGATCTCGCGGCTCTCGATGCGGCCTGGAAGGAAGAGGAAGTGCGCTTCGGGTCGGACGCGGATGCGGGCTGCGGCACCGAGGGGCTCGCCTCCAGGATCAGAGCGGGCCGGCGCCCCGCGCCGGGAGTTCGTTCGCCCGAGCCGAGGCGTCCAACCGTGACCCATACGTCCCCGACGCGGACTTGAGGAGGCAGCCATGCAGGACACGCTCAATCATATCGTCTTCGGCTGGTATCCCTATCTTTGCCTCACCGTATTTCTGCTCGGATCGCTCTCCCGCTTCGATCGCGAGCAATACACGTGGCGCTCGGGATCGAGCCAGCTTTTGCGCCGGCGCCAGCTGATGTGGGGCTCGAACCTGTTCCATGTCGGCATCATCGTCATCTTTTTCGGCCACTTCGTCGGCCTTCTGACGCCGATCTGGATCTTCGATGCGATGGGCATCTCCCACGGCTTCAAGCAGATGCTGGCCATCGTGGTGGGCGGTGTCGCAGGCGTGGCCTGCTTCGTAGGCATGGTGCTGCTTATTCATCGGCGCTTGTTCGATTCACGCATCCGCACCACGTCGTCCTTCGGCGACATCGCCATTCTTTTGCTTCTCTTCGTTCAGCTCAGTCTCGGTCTCGCCACCATTTTCGTCTCGCTCGATCATCTCAATGGCCACGAGATGGTGCGCTTCATGACGTGGGCACAGGGCATTCTCACGCTCGAGCCCGGTGTTTCGAGCCTCATTGCGGGCGCCCACCCCATCTTCAAGGCGCACCTGTTCCTCGGCATGACGATCTTCCTCGTGTTCCCGTTCACGCGCCTCGTGCACATCTGGAGCGCACCCGTCTGGTATCTCGGCCGGCGCGGTTATCAGGTCGTGCGGTCGCGTTCCGGCGGCGGCACGCCGGGCCCGGCCGTGGCGCGCGCTAGAACCCTGCCTGCGGAGTGAGCACCATGAGCTGTTCCATTCATACCGGCATCGACGCCCCGGCACGCAAGCCCGTGACCGTCGACGGCATCGTCATTCCTCATGACGCTATCTCGCGGGAGGCACAGAACCACGGGGCTGGAACGCCGCTGGCGGCCTGGACGGCGGCGGCCCGTGCCCTCGTCGTCCGTGCGCTGCTGCTGGAAGAGGCCGGCCGCGTCGGTATCGCGCCCTCCCCCTTGTGCGATGAACGAGGACGTCGCGAAACGGATGAGGACGCCATGATCCGCATCCTCATCGAGCAGGAGGTCGCGACGCCAGACCCGGATGAGGACGCCTGCCGCCGATACTATGAGCGCAACCGCCGCCGCTTCCGCTCTGCCGAAATCTTCGAGGTCGCTCATATCCTGTTTGCTGCCCGCCGCGACGATCCGGCGTCGTTCGAGCGAGCCCGTAACGATGCGGCCGCGGCCCTCGGCGTTCTGGCGCAGGAGCCGCACCGGTTCGCCGCGCTCGCGAAAGCGCACTCGGCCTGCCCGTCCCGTGAGCATGGCGGCAACCTCGGGCAGATCACCGTCGGCGAGACCACACTGGAGTTTGAGGCTGCGGTGATGGCTCTCGCGCCCGGCGAGATGACACCGCGTCCGGTCGAAACCCGCTACGGTTTCCACATCATCCGTCTCGACCGGAGGATTGCAGGGGCGGAGCTGCCGTTCGAGCTCGTGCACGAAAGGATTGCCGCCTATCTGGCGGACAGGTCGCAGCGCACTGCCGTTGCCCAATACATCGCGCGCTTGGCAAGCGCCGCGAAGATCGAAGGGGTCACCCTGCCCCAAGCATCCGACCTGCGGGTGGCTTGAACGCAGCACGCGTCCCGTGGACGGGAGCGGTGCATCTCTCTCAGGAAAGGGTCCCGGCCGGAAGCCGCCGTATGGCTATTCGAGCGCGTGCGCGGCCGCGCGGGACGCCTTCCAAGCCGCGAGGTCGATCACATCGCTGCCGGCCGGCGTTGGGATCTGCGGCCGCCCGGGCACGGACTGCGCGGCCGCATGTGCGCGGCGCCTCGCAAGATTTTGAAGAAGCACCGTCAGGCTTGCGCCGAGGACGAAATAGCAGATCGCCTGCTTTTGCATGCTGGTCCCCCCGATCGAATCAGGCGCCCCATCATTGCCTCGATCCGGGAGCTGCTCCAGTGCGCAGCTACCACAGCCGCCGGCAATCGCCAGCGATTGCTAGGAAACCCTAGGCTGCGCCGGGTTCGATGGGCATACTCCCTCGCTAGGGCCTGATCGTTCGAGGAGGGCGCGGACGCGCGCCAGCCGAGACCGTAGATTTAGGCGCTTAAACAATGGCTTAGGGCGTGCTCACATCACAAGGCCGACTTATCGAACGTGAGCATGCTTTAAGGTGGGGGCTTCTGCAGCAGGATCGATCCATGTCTCTTGGTGCGCGTGTGTTCGTGTTCCTTGTCTATCTCGGGCTGGGGCTTTCGTTCATTGCGGTGCCGGCGGTGCTGGTGTGGGAATTCGGCCCCGAGAAGGCCATGACCTTCGCCACCTTCGACAGCCACCTGTTTCTTTTCTTTCCGACGCTCGGGCTCGTCGCCCTCGCCGCCTTCTACATGCCGTCCTGCGCCTTCGTGGATATGTATTGGCGCCATGTTTCGTTCGGACCGTTACGTTTTCTGATCGGCCTGGCGCTGATTGGCGCCGCTGCCGCCCATATCGCGTTGGGTCTTTCGGCCAACCCGCACCGCTCAGTCTGGGATCTCAAACCCGCCGTTTTGACAGCTGACAAGAGCGAGCCTGCGGGCTGCGGCAGCGCTGATGCGCCCTGCGAACGGATCTCTCTCCTCGAGGGCGTGACCAACCTGCGCGCGGTAAGCCAGCGGCGCCTCGGTGTGCGGGAGTTCTACCGCTCATGCCAGCCCGAACCGCTGATCGCCAGCAACGGGGCCGAGGAGGTGAAGCGGTTCTGCTTTGCTTCGACACCATTGTCGGCGACGCCGGTCCTCGCCACGGACGAAGCTTGCTGCCAGGCCCAGCAGCGGTATCAGTCCACAATCGACCGGCTCTATCTCGATCCCGATCAGCAATCGATGACGAGCCATATCCACAAGCTGCTGCTCCCCGGCAAAGTGTTTTTCTTGTTCATTCTGCTCGCCATCAGCATTCTGCTCACGGTGCGCCATTCGGGCGTGAAGCGGCATTATCCGGCCCGCATCGGGCGCATCGAAGTCGGCGTGCTGGTCGGGGCCGCAGCGATGATCTTTTTCCCGCTGATGAGCCAGGCTTATGTGCAGTCCGCGGATGCGCTGTTCGGCGTGCAGCAGAAGGGAGGCTTTCGCTCCATCGTGCCGCTCATGAGTTTCCTCTTCGGCGCTTGGGCGATGCTGCTGCTCCTATTCTCGTTCCGTCAGCACGATCAGGATCTTGAACTTGCGGCCAAGCTCGCAGGTGTCGCGGCGAGCACCATCGCCGTGTTCAAATACGACATTCTCGTATCGATTATCGTCCGCTATCTGGGCTCGGGAGCCGACGAAATTTCCCTGATGCTAGTGTTCGGGCTTGCGTTGCTAGCAATAATTATTCTGCTTTCCCCTCTGGCTCGCCGCGCGGCGATCGGCGATGGCGCGAAACCGCCCTACCCGGCCATGTAGGCACATTCCGGTGAATAAGGGAGGCCAGACTGCGGGCGTCTGCGGGATATGCCGAAGGCACGAGAGACCTGGAGGCCTCTAATGCCGAGTGTCCGCTTCCACGTCGTCCATGTGGGACTTGATCACGTTGGCCGTCTCATCGGCGAGCTTCTGGTTCAGCCGCGCAAAGTATTGGAACTCGGCCTGGTATTGCTGCTGCGCGCGCTGAATGAAGTCCGTGTAGGCGGAAAACAGATCCTGCACGGTCTTGCATTCCATGAAGCGCCGCGAGGCTGCCATGTCCTCATTCAAGCGCCGGTTGACGAAGCCCATCCATTCATCGTTCGCCTTCGAGACCTGCTCGAAGAACCTGCCGTTGAGCTCCGTCATTGCAGCGAACATGGGACGGTTGAAGTTCATCCAGGCCTCGAATGAGGCAAAGCCAGGACTTCTGTCCAAGCTCTGGTCGGCAAGCGATCTTGACGCATTTGCATTCATGGTACGCTCCTCACCGGTCATCGACTTTGCGACACATCCTCCAGAGAGATCGAAGGTCGAAATTTCATCTCGTTGCGTCCGGCTCTCGTCGCTCTTGAGCCCGAACCGGGATCGCTAAGCTTGCCGACGAGCAGGCCGAAGTGGCGGCATGATCGATGAACTGCGTTTGGCAGCGCTAAATAATCGAAGCGGTCCCAAATCATGCAATGCTCGACGCCTTCGGTTGGTTGCACGTCAGGTCGTTGGCCTTAGCCGGAGAAAAGCCCGGTCGCACTCTTGAGCCTGATCGTCTGGGGTGGGCACGGACACGCACCACCGAGACGTGACTTAGTTTCTCGAACAAAGACCTAGAGCACGTTCGCGCCGCTACGGCGGGTCTATCAAGCGTAAAGGTGCTCTAGCGTTACAGGCGGGCGCCGGAAGGGGCGCTGACGCACGTCGGCGCACGCGGGTCGAACCGTGCCGTCATCGTTCGGGGACCTGGCACGCATTACGTCACGTTACCAACAGAAACCGGGCGTATTTGCGACGCGCGAGCGCTCTCGCCAAACGTTCGCCATTCGCAGCAAAAGCGAAACGTTTCCAGGATATTCCGTGGTTTGATGTCCGAGCCGATCGGAGGCGCCGCCATCGGATAAGCGCGCCGCTGTCGCCTGCATAGGTCTGGATCGCCATGCTCAATGTACTGAACTCTGTTGCCGATGTTTGGATCGGCAGGCGCGCCGTTCCTCGCGGCGAGGCGCTGGCTGCCGTGAGCGGACGCGCGCCGGCTGTCGTTGTCACAGGCGCCTCGAGGGGGATCGGACGCGCCTTGGCGGCGCGTTTCGCGGCGGATGGGCAGGCCGTGCTGCTGATTGCACGCGAGATGCCGGCGCTCGAGGAGGCCGCAAGCGCAATCTCGCGCGACGCCGGCGTACGCGCGGTGCCGCTCGCGCTAGATGTCACCTTGCCCGATGCCCCGGCCCGGATCGATGCGGCGCTCGCCGCTGCGGACCTCTACGCCGACGTGCTGGTCAACAACGCGGGCATGGGGCTTGCGGGCCCGTTTGTCGATCAGCCGTGGGAGGGCATCGAGCAACTGATCGCGCTCAACATGACAGCCGCGAGCCGGCTCATGCGCCATGTTCTTCCGTCCATGCTGGGGCGCGCCCGCGGGGGTATCCTCAACGTGGGATCGCTCGGCGGGCTCGTGCCAGGCCCGCACCAGGCCGCATATTATGCCAGCAAAGCCTATCTGATTTCGTTGACGGAGGCCGTGGCCTTTGAGACGCGCGGCCGCGGCGTGCGCATCGCTGTGGCGGCGCCGGGCCCCGTGGACACGGGGTTTCACCACGCCATGCGCGCCGAGTATGCTCTGTATCGGTCGGCACTGCCGGCGCTCAGCGCGGATGCCGTAGCGCGCAGCGCCTACCGCGGTTTCAAGATCGGAAGACGGGTGATCGTCCCGGGTCTCGTTCCGCAAGCCGCGCAGCTCGCAGTGAAGCTGTTGCCGCACGCGATAACGGTGCCGATCGTCGGCGCGTTGCTGGGCGTCACCCTCCGCAATGGCGCGGATGAAAAAGGCTAGAGTGCTTCCGGAAAAGTGGGAACCGGTTTTCCGGAAAGAAGCACGAAGAAACAAAAACTTAGAGCCGCTCCCCATTTTCACCTAAACCGGAATCACTCCAAGCGTCGAATTCGACGACGTGCGCCACGAAATCCGCTCGACGTTTGTAGAGTTGAAACGTTTTTGGGGTCCAATAGCGGGACGCGCCAGGGATAAGGTCCCGCGTACCTTGGTGTCGAGCGGCAGCCAGGCGGGGGAGCATCGCTCCCTCAGGCTGCCGCCACTCGTTTTTCAGCTGTTTTGCAACGGAACGGCTCGATCAAGCGGCGCCCTTCTTGTCCGCCACTTGCTTGGCAAGCTTGTCGACTAGCTTCTTATCGATTTGCGGCGGCTTGCGCCCCACGGGACGATCGGGGCCGCCGGACGTTTCCGACCCCACTCTGACGGGATCGCTTGCTGGAAACGTCGCCTCGAGTGCCTCATCGAGCTCCTTCTCAAGCTCGGTCTTTCCCTTGCCGGCGGACGTCATGCCCAATCCTCCCATTCGATTACGGGAACAGAATGAAACACGAGCCGGCGCCGCTCGGTTCCGTTTCCCGCATGCGACAAACCCGTCCGGTGAGCAGACGGGTTTGCGGTAAGTAAGCGGGTCTTGAGCGACGTGACGTAATCACATACGGCGCCGGAGGGCCCGATAGCCGGGCTCGACGTATTCGGATATGCGATTGGCCAGATCCGAGCCGGTGGAGCGGCGCCCCGACGACATTTTCCAAAGGGCGCCGAGGGCGCATGCGGCGATGGCAACAGCGCCGATGGCGACATAGGGCTGCTCCTGAACGAAGCGCTTCGTCGCCGCAAAGGCGTCGGAGGCGGTTTCTTCGGCCGCCCTCAAGGCGCGCTCTCCCTGATCGGCTGCGGCCTCGGCGGCCTCGCCCGCCTTCTGCTTGAGTTGGCGAATGGATTCCGCAGTTTCGCCTGCACGTGTTTCAGCCGTGCCCTGAAATGACTCGTACGATTGGGCCATGTGCCACTCCTTGCTGATGGAATGAAGCTGGAAAGTTCGAACGCAAAACGCCGGGTTCCAGGAATTCGTTCCGGTGCAAAGGTGCGTACGAGCCGCCGGACGCTGGCGCGACGTAGCCCGTGATGTCACGAGCTTGGCTTGGCCACGCGCGGCTCCTGACCCCCGCGAAGAACGGTGTTGCCTTGATAGAGCGTCCGCTGGTCGACCGCGGACGGGGCGAGCCAGTCGGTTTCCGCCATCTGCCCGCTTTGTCCGTAGACCGCGAGCGCATTGGCGTAGGTCACGAGGCGGATGTCCTCGGCGGAGAGCCCCTGCTCGGCCATGAGCGCGGCGGTCTTCGGCACCGAGAGCGGATCGGAGACCCCCCAGTCGCAAGCCGAATCCACGATCAGGCGCTCGGCTCCGTAGCGCTTGACGATCTCGACCATGCGCTCCGCCGTCATCTTGGAATGCGGATAGATGGAAAAGGCCGCCCAGAAGCCGCGGTCCTTCACCTCCTGGATCGTCTCCTCGTTGACGTGATCTATGACGACGCGGCCGGGATCGACCTTGTGCTCGAAGATGACGTCCATGGAGCGCGAGGCGCCGCGCTTCTTGTCTCGATGCGGCGTGTGGATCATGACCGGAAGCTCCAGCTCGCGCGCGAGATCGAGCTGCAAACGGAAATACTTGTCCTCGAGCGGCGTCTGCTCGTCGTAGCCGATTTCGCCGATGGCGACGACGCCCTCCTTGGTTGCGAACCCTGGCAGGATCTCCATCACGGCCTCGGCCAGCGCCTCGTTGTTCGCTTCCTTGGAGTTGAGGCCGATGCAGCAGTAATGGCGCACCCCGAACTGTCCGGCGCGGAAGCGCTCGAAGCCGAGAATGTGCGAGAGATAGTCCGCATAGCTGCCGACATTGGTTCGCGCCTGGCCGACCCAGAAGGCGGGCTCGATGACGGCTACGATGCCGGCTTTGGCCATGGCCTCGTAATCATCGGTGGTGCGCGAGATCATGTGGGCGTGCGGGTCGATGTACATGCTGGATCTCCGGGAGTGTCTTTGAGGCTATCCGGTTTTGACTGATTGCAGGAACGCTCCGCTCTATCGGGCATCCTGCTGAGAGTGTGGGCTCAGGCCACGGCTGCCCAGGTGAGCTGTCCGTCTTTAATTGCGGACGCAAGCTCGGGTCGCGCTTCGATGGCATCGCGCGCCGAGGGCAGCGGACAGTCCGCAAGCGCCAGGGCTGCACCGGCTGCCTCCGCTTCGGTCCCGTCGCGAAGGATGGCGCCGAGACGTGCCACGTCCTTCTCCGTGGCGAACGGGGCAACGCACCGCCAAAGCTCTGGCGAGATGGACCGCCCGGCAGCCCTGCGTTCGTCTGCGTAATCGATGAGCATGCGGGCGAGGTCCGCATTGCGCCTTGCGTCGAGACCCTGGATCGGCGCCAGGCGGCTGCCGATGAACAAGGCCTTCACCACCATCTGATTCCATTGCGCTTCGCTGAACTCTTCGCGCGGATACGGGTTCGCGTGGGCGACCGCTTCAAAGACCGGCTGCATGGCGGAGCGAACGCCCTCGGCTGCACGCGCAATGAAAAGCTTCGGGGCCGGAAAGAGCGCGAGCCCTTTGAGGAGCGCAATTTGTTCGCCGATTTCTGCTGTGGCGAACACGCGGTCGAGACCCGCTGCAAACGCAGCCTCGTCGCCGCGGAAGCTCGTTAAGGCAAGGAGGATGCGCGCCCCCTGGTCAAGGCTCCAGCCGCTGGCATCGAGACCGGGCCGCAGGTGTTGTCCAGCTTCCTTCTCTGCTGCCGTAAGATCGAAGTCCGCTTTTCCGACCTTCCGCGGAGCAAGGCCTATGGCGAGGCCGAGCGCCAGCGTGCGATCTCCCGCTGCGACGCTCGCGATCTGCTGGTCGAGCCAGCCTAGGGCGTCGGCCGAAAGCCGGGCCGCAAGCCACGAGTGCAGAAGCGAAGCGTAGGCGGAGAGTTTATCTGTCGCGTCTTCAGGCTTGGCCATCGTGTTGTTCGCCCTCCTTCAAGTTCCCGCGATGAACCGCTGCAGCACCAGGGTCAGGATGAACAGTATGCCTGCAACGAGCGCCATCCCGACGTCACCGTGCGCACTCGCGACAACGGCATCCATGATTGCGATCAGCGCGATCATAAGCCCGACTGCAGCTTCGCGTCCCGCCGCCGTGCCCGATCGTAGCTTTGCGACCGCCCACGCGATTCCGCTTGCGGCCATTGCAGAGATGAGGATGGTCTCTGTCGTAGCCTGCCCTTGCAGGAGCGCCACGACGATCGGGGCGGTGAGAAGTACGGCAGGCCAGAGCGCGGAGGCGGACCGGGATGCGCTTCCTTTGGCCGCTAGCGTGATCCCCGCCACGTAGAGCAGCAGCGCCAGCGCCGCGCCGATCACCGGCGGCGAGAGGGTTGCGCCTGCGGCGAGCGCGGTTCCGGCATAAACGAGCGCCCGGCACGCGCCCATGATCACGGGTGAGAGCGGGTTGCCCTTGTGCCAGGCGTCATAGAGCAGAATGGCGGCGGCCAGCGCCAGGCCGGCCACGGCGCTGGCAAGGCCGAATATCGCGAGAAGCGCGACACCCAGGCCAAGCAGAGCAAAGCCGAGCGTCCAGGCTGCGGCAGGCGAAAAATCGCCTGAGGGCAGCGGGCGCTCCGGCCGCTCGGCCGCATCGGCATCGCGGTCGAAAGCATCGTTGAGCATCATGCCGCCGGTGTAGAACGCCGACATGGCGACGATGACGGTGGCGAGGTCCCAAGCGCCCAGGCCGCCGGCGATGACCGATGCACCGAGCACGTTGCTCCAGACCGTCGGCAGGTTGGAGACGCGGGCGAGTCGCAGCAGGGCGATGGCGGTTTTCACGCGGCAAGCTCCGAGCGGATCCAGCGAAGCTCGCGCACGATATCGTCCGAAAGGTCGCTGTTGCGGGCACCGGCCGGGAGCACGTTCCAGGTATAGGTTTCGACCTCGAGATGGGGCGAGACGGCGCGCCGCCGGCAGAGGGCGAGAACCTCGCGGAGGTTCGCTTGCGTCGAGCCGAGGCCTTCGAACCCATCGAGGAACACAGGGACATGGCAGTGGATGCGCCACTCGCCGCCCAGGGCACCGTGCCGGGCGGCAGTCAGCGCCTCCGGCAGATCCGTGTAGCGGGTGAGCGCGCCGTCCCGGCGCTCGACCACCTGATGGAGATAGACGCCGTCATCGAACCGTTCGAGCAGATGCTCGAGATCGGGCGTATCCGCATCGGCGGCGAGGGCGGCGCTCAGCTGCAGCTTCGCCACGGAAATGCCCGCGGCGTAGACGCGATCAAGCGCCGCCACGGGATCCTCGAACTCGACAGCGGAATGACAGACGTCGAAGCAAAGGCCGATGTGGCGGCGCAATGCCTCCTCCGCCCGCGAGGGTGCCACGCCGCTCAGGCTTGCAAACAGTTCCGCGCCCGCCCCCGCGAAGACGTGATCCTCGAGAAACTGGATCGCCTCGTCGGTCGTCTCGAGGAAGCACGCCGGCTCGGGCTCGATGGCGAGCACGATGGTTTTGCCGGTCGTCTCGAAAAGCCGGTCGAGATGCGCGGCCGCGCGACCAAGCCCCTCTGCGATGGTTCTGACATCCTCCGGCGTCGTCACGCGCGCACGGAAACCGCCGGGAACGGTGCTGATACTGCCGGCATCCCCCTCGGGAAGAAGCTTCGCCAGCACGCCGGCCGCGTCCGCCGTGAAGCGGAGCCGCTCGAGCGTCCGCCAGTCAGGCTCGTAGACACGCTCCTTCACGCGCTCGCCGTGAAAGTTCCCATAGGGAAACGCATTGAGCGTGAAAACGTAGAAGCCGCCTGTTTCGAGGAACTGGGAGAAGGACGCGCATGCGGAGGGCTCCGCGAGTTCGCGTGCGGCGAGAGCCGAGAGCCTGAGCCCCACGCCCATGCGCGCGTGGGGAGAGATTTGCTGCTTGATGGCTGGCAAATGCCGTTGAAGCGCTGCGTCGATCTCGCTCCACGTCTCTCCGTGATGGATATTCGTGCAGTAGGTGAGATGCGGCTGCCCCGGAAGCGCAAGTTGCATCAGGCGTTCGATCCCGCGCGCAGCCAAGCGAGCGCCTCGCCGATCAGCCGATCATCCATGACATGAACCTCGACACCGACCCCAAGCTCGCGAAGGAGCGTGATTGTCAGGTCGCCACCAAGGTGCTCGCGGAACTCTTCGAGGCCTTTGAGGAGAAGCAACTGGCCGCTCTCGTCGCGAAGATCCAAGTCGTCGTGCCACAGCGAGAAGCCGAGGCGTTGCAGCAGACGGATCACGCGCAGGTCCTCGCCCTCGGGCAGCAATCCCGCGAGCACGGAATAGCGCGTGTCGAGCGCGATGCCGATGGCCACCGCTTCGCCATGGCGCAGCTCGTAGTCGGAAAGGACCTCAAGCTTGTGAGCGGCCCAATGCCCAAAATCCAATGGGCGCACGCTGCCCCGCTCGAACGGATCACCCCCATGAGCGATCTGGCGCATGTGGAGCAGTGCGCAATGGCGGATAAGCTTGTCGAGCGGCTCAGAGGCGAAGATCGCCAGCGCTTCGGCCTGCTCCTCGAGCCACTCGAAGAACGCCCGGTCGCGAATGAGTGCCACCTTGACGGCTTCCGCCATGCCCGCGCGCTTGTCTCGCCCGGGTAGAATGTCGATGAAGGCGGAATCGTTGATAACCGCGAACGGCGGCACGAACGTGCCGAGCATGTTCTTCATGCCAAAGGCGTTGATGCCGTTCTTGACCCCGACGCCGGAGTCGTTCTGCGCGAGAACTGTGGTCGGAACGCGAATGTGTCGGATGCCGCGATGCGTCGTAGCGGCTGCATAGCCCACGAGGTCGAGCACGGCACCGCCCCCGACACCAATGACGTAGGAATGGCGATCGAGGCCGTGCTCGACGAACGATCGCTGCAGCTCGCCGAGGAGCGTTGGATCGTTCTTGGCGGCTTCGCCTCCGACGACCGTCATCAGGCCCGCAAGCGTCATCCCGGGTTCGGCGGCGACGTAGGCCGTGATGCGCCGCTTGAGATCCGGCATTTCGCGCAGCACCGCCTCATCGATGACGAAGCTGACCAGGTTGGGCCCCGACGTTGCGCCTGCCGCAATGAGATCGGCGAGCGTCCGGTTCTCGAGCGAGAAAATATCCCGTGTGAACGCGACGGAAAACGCGTGCTCGACGGAAAATCGCTGCACGAACAGCCTGTCGTCTCCTGCAGAATCCAACGGAGACAGCGAAAAGGCAATTCCTTGCGACACGATGTTTTCCCAGCGAGTTTTAAGTCATTTGGCAGGCGGCGACAGACACCCAAACGAGCCGGCAGCCAGGAATTATTCCTGTTTCATAGAACGCGTCCTGGTTGGCTTTTCTAGCCCGCAGAGTTGTTGTCCTCCAATTACGACTTTCTGGCAACCGGCCGCGGGATCGTCGCGGACGTCCATGCGCTTATCGTTATCGCGAGGGCAGATTGGTGAAGCGGAAGCCGGTATGTCAGGCAAAAGTCCCGAGTAATTCAGGGAACCATCCCGGGTCTCCCAAGGCTAAATGGTCCGTTTCCTTCGTTTTTCGCGATGTTCAACTTTTGTTGATTGACCCAGCGGCTGAACTCGTTGCTCTATTGGGAACGGTCGGTAATCTGAAAAGAGAGACAAGTGAGGTATTTTCGCTGCGTCACTTGTACTTTTGCGCGATGCAATTGTCCGCCGTCACGCACGACAATCTGTGTAGACACGAAAGTAAACGGGAGAACGTCCAAATGCGAATGCGGTTCATAACGTCCGCGTCGGTTTTGGCGGCCGGCCTCCTTGTGGCAACCGGATGGGAATCCGTTGCGCAAGAGGTTCCCACGGCAGCCGATCAGGTGGCACGGCCCGGCGGGAAGCTGCCCGGCGATCCGAAGATTGCCCTCGTCAAAGTTGCTGACGGCTTCCTCGATCCTGTCGGGGTGGCGTCGGCCCACGATGGCACGGGGCGTATCTTCGTCGTTGAGCGCCAGGGCAAGATCCGGGTCGTAACCAAAGACGGCAAGGTGAACGAGAAGCCGTTCTTGGACCTCACTAAGAACAGCCCGCTAGGAAGTGAAGTACAGACGGGTTTCGTTGAGCAGGGCCTGTGGGCCGTGGCGTTCCATCCGAAGTTCAAGGAGAACGGCCACTTCTTCGTGAGCTACGCTTCGCTGCCGTTCAACGGCGCTCACGTCATCGCTCGCTACACCGTGGACCCGGCAAGCCCTGACGTCGTCTCGGTCGAGCATGCGAACAAGACCGTCAAAGTCATCATGAACATCCCGCAGCCCTACTACAATCATTACGGCGGCGGCATCCAGTTCGGTCCGGATGGCTATCTCTACATCGGCAAGGGCGACGCAGGCTGGGAAGGCGATCCGCTCGACGCCGGCCAGCGCAAGGATGTCCTGTGGGGCAAGATGCTGCGCATCGACATCGATACGCCCGATGACGTGGCGTACACGATCCCGAAGGACAACCCCTGGGCCAACGCCTATCAGGCTCGCATGATGACGCTCTTCGGCATTACCGAGGAGGGCTTCTCGAAGATCCACATGGGCGCCCGCGGTGAGATCTGGGCCTACGGTCTGCGCAACCCGTACTCCTTCCACTTTAACAAGAAGTCGGGTGATCTCTTCATCGCCGACGTCGGCCAGAACCATCTCGAGGAGATCGACTGGCAGCCGGCCTCCAGCAAGGGCGGCGAGAACTACGGCTGGAAGTTCAACATGGGTACGAACTGCCACCCGATGACCGGGCCTGACGACAAGTGCCCGCAGGTCGGCGTGCTACCGGTATCCGAATATCCGCACCAGGAGCCCTATCCGGGCGCGGAGAAGCTGAAGGACGGCTGGGGTTGCTCGGTGCAGGGTCTCGGCGTTGCCAACTACGCCGGCATGGACGGCGTCTATCTCACGGGCGACTGGTGCTCGGGACGCGTCTTCGGAACCGGCTGGGACGGCAGCAAGTGGCAGCTCCAGGAGCTCGCGCAGACGGCGCTGCAATTCACGGCCGGAAATAACGACGAGGACGGCAGCGTTCTCGCCGTGAACTGCAACTGCTTCTATCTCGAGGACAAGGGCGCGGGCGCCAACCCGCCCGGCGCTCTCTGGAGGATCGTTGCCGCCGATCAGGTTCCGGAAGGAGCCGAGGTCGCGAAGACCAGAAAGTAACGATCGCGTCGCGACGCTGATCGGTAACGTGAAGAGAGGAAGGCTCTTGCGCCCTTGGGCGGGAGAGCCTTCTTTATGTTGTGTGCCGAAACCATAACCAGTCGAGGAAATCGATGTCGCCGAAACTGCAGTCTTTTTCCGCTGGAGCGGCCGTGTTGGCTGCCTCCCTGTTTGCCGCGGCAGCCCTGGCGCCGGCGCTGGCGGATGTGGAATTCCGCCATGCTCTCGATGACTCGCCGCTCGATCTCGCGCCCATCTCGGGCGAGACCATCACGGATGCTGTGACATCCTTTCGGAAGGACGGGAAGAACCCCTACAATGGCAACGCCGACGCCATCGCTGCAGGGAAGGAGCTTTTCGATAACGACTGCCAGAGCTGCCATGCCAGCGACGGTACGGGCGGCATGGGTCCGAGCCTCGTCGACGACGTCTATGTGAATGAGCGCGCAAACACCGATGTCGGCATGTTCGAGATCATCCATTCTGGCGCGTCCGGCGCCATGCGCTCTTTCGCGGACCGGGGCGTCACGCAGGATCAGATACTCAAGATCATCGCCTACATTCACACGCTGAAAAAGTAGCTGGTTCCTGCGTACGCGCGTGGGAGGCTTAGGTCCGCTAGGTTCAAGCGGGTATCGCGGAACGGCTTGGCTTATTTGATCGTGCTTCTCCCGGTCGCTAACCCTTGCAGGAGGGTGCGGCCATGACCGGCTCCCGCTTTTCCGGAAGCACTCAAGGGCGATCCATGCATCCAACTGTCGTCATCAATGTCGTGGGGCTCGCCCCGGCGCTGATCGGGCGCCACACCCCACATCTGTCGCGGCTTGCCGCAGACGGATGCCTGCGCCCGCTCGCCACCGTCACGCCGGCCGTCACCTGCTCCGTGCAGGCGACGTTCATCACCGGGCTCACCCCGCGTGAGCATGGCATCGTCGGCAACGGCTGGCTGTTCCGCGATCTGATGGAGGTCTGGCTCTGGCGCCAGTCGAACCGGCTGGTGCACGGCGAGCGCGTCTGGGACGCGGCCAAGGCGCGGGATTCACGCTTCACCTCGGCCAATCTCTTCTGGTGGTACGCCATGGCGGCCTCGACCGACGTTTCGGTCACGCCCCGGCCCATCTACAAGGCAGACGGACGCAAGCTGCCGGACTGCTATTCCGATCCGCCGGACTTGCGCGGCGAGCTGACGCAAAAGCTCGGCACATTTCCCCTGTTCCGTTTCTGGGGGCCGGCTACCTCGATCGAGTCGAGCCGCTGGATTGCGGACGCGGCGAAGCACGTGCTTACGACCCGCGATCCGACACTCGCGCTCGTCTATCTGCCGCATCTGGACTATGGCCTGCAGCGGCTCGGGCCGGATCATCCCGGCGTCGCGAAAGATCTGGCCGAGATCGATGCCGTAGCCGGCGATCTCATCGACCATGCGCGTGCGCTCGGCCGGCGCGTCATCGTACTGTCCGAATACGGCATTGTTCCCGTGCGCCGCCCCGTTCACATCAATCGCGCTTTGCGTGAAGCGGGGCTCCTCGCTGTGCGGGAAGAGGACGGCGGAGAGATCCTCGACGTCCCCCGCTCTCGCGCCTTTGCGCTGGCCGATCACCAATGCGCCCACGTCTATGTCAAAGATGACGCTGATCTTGCCGCCGCCCGCGCGGCCATCGAGCGCCTTGCCGGTGTCGCCCATGTGCTGGACCGCGCGGCGCAGGCAGACTGGAATATCGATCACGATCGCTCGGGCGAGCTTGTCGTCATTTCCGAGCCTGACGCCTGGTTCACGTATTACTATTGGCTCGACGACGATCGGGCTCCCGATTTCGCGCGCACCGTCGATATTCACAAGAAGCCCGGTTACGATCCGGCGGAGCTGTTCATCGATCCGGCGATCCGCGCACCGAAGCTGGCCATCGGCTGGCGGCTCCTGAAGAAAGCGCTCGGCCAGCGCACGCTCATGGATGTCATCCCGCTCGATGCGTCCCTCGTTCGTGGCTCGCACGGCCGGGCGGATACGCCGGAGGCGCATGGCCCGGTCTTCATATCGTCGGAGCCGCATCTCGTTCCGGATGGTCCGGTCCGCGCGGAGGATGTGAAGGCCGCGATCCTGTCCCACCTTTTCGAGACTTGAGGAGGCGAGAGTGGAAACGAATTCCGAGCCCCTCATCCTCGTCGACGACGCTGACCGGGATATTGGCACCGGCGAAAAGCTCGACGTCCATCGGCGCGGTCTGCTGCATCGCGCATTTTCCGTGATCGTCTGGGATCGGCACGGCCGCCTGCTGCTGCAGAAGCGGGCGCAGGCTAAATATCATTCCGCGGGCTTGTGGACCAATGCGTGCTGCGGCCATCCCCGCCCGGGCGAGACGGCCGAAGCTGCCGCCGCACGCAGGATCGACGAGGAGATGGGCTTTACCTGCCCTCTCGAATGGCTGGGGGTCGTCCGCTACCGGGCCGCATTCGACAATGGCCTCACCGAGCATGAGATCGTGCACGTCTTCCGCGGCCGCTATGACGGGCCGATCGAGCCCGATGCATCCGAGGTGGAAGCCTACGAGTGGCGCCACCCTGAAGCCATCCGCGACGACATCGTTGCCGGGCCGGAGAGGTTCAGCGTCTGGTTTCGTCGCTATGTGGCCGAGGGTTGGCCGATACGGCCGGCGCCTTCGGAGGCAGAATGTTAACGTTGTTAAAAATTTATCCGGCAAATTTGATCTAAGTTAAACCGCGTCGGAGGGAGGCCGGTAAGGCAATGCCAGTCCATCGTTTGGATTGGTGCGAATGTCTGTAAACGGTTCCCACTGCCGTGTGGCGTCGATCGCGGACGCAAGGCCAGCTTTCGACAGCGAGCGCCAGCTCGCGCTCTATCGCAAGATGGTGCTCATCCGGAAGGTTGAGGAAATGCTCGGGAACGCCTCGCGTGCCGCCGAGCTGCCGGGGCCGGTACACCTGTACGTTGGACAGGAAGCGATCGCGGTGGGCGTCTGCGATCACCTCAGGGTTGACGATTGGATCGCCAGCACCCATCGCGGCCACGGACATTTTCTTGCAAAGGGCGGAGACATCACCGCCATGGTGGCCGAGGTCTTCGGGCGTGCCAGCGGTATTTGCGGCGGCCGCGGAGGCTCCATGCATGTGGCGGACTTCTCCCGCGGGATCATCGGGGCCAACGGCATCGTGGCGGGCGGCCTCGCTCTTGCGGCCGGCGCTGCGTGGGCCGCTCAGCTCGAGGGCAAAGGTCGCATCGCCGTGGCCTTCTTCGGAGACGGCGCATCCAATCAGGGCGTGCTGATGGAAACGCTGAACCTGGGCGCGCTTTGGAAGCTGCCGCTGGTTCTTGTCTGCGAGAACAACGGGTTCTCCGAATTCTCGCCGACCGGCACCGTCACTTCCGGCCGCATCGCCGAGCGTGCTGCCCCGTTCGGCATTCCCTACCGGACCGTGGACGGTAACGATCTCGAGACGGTGTGGCAAGCCTCGGCCGAAGCCGTCGCCCATGCCCGTTCGGGGGCGGGCCCGATCCTCATCGAGTTCGAGACCTACCGCCTGCGCGGGCACATGGAACAGGAGATGGCCTTCCTCAGAGAGGCCTATCGCTCGCAGGAAGAGGTCGAGGCCAGGGAGGCGCTCGATCCCATCCAGCAGCTTCGCGCCAGAATGCTCGCCCGTGGGCAGGTGTCGGCGGAGGATCTCGCGCACCTCGAATCCGAGGTGGAGCAAGAGGTCGCTCGCGCCAAGCAAGGCGCCAAGGCAGCGGCCTGGCCGGATGCGCGAGGCGCCGCCGATTTCATGTTTGCCTGAGAGGATTCGCCGGTGGCTAGAAAACGCATGGTGCAGGCCATCCAGGACGCGCTGGCCGAAGAGATGGAGCGCGATCCGCGCGTCGTCGTGTTCGGCGAGGATGTCGAAGCGAGCATGTTCGGCGAGACGGCAGGCTTGCGCGATCGGTTCGGAATGGAGCGGGTGCGCAACACGCCGATCTCGGAAGCCCTGATCAGCGGCATGGCGGTCGGAGCCGCTGCCGCTGGCTACCGGCCCGTATGTCACCTGATGTACGGCAACTTCATCTACACGGGCTTCGACGCGATCGCGAACCAGGCTGCCAAGCTCCGCTATATGACCGGCGGGCAGGTGAAGCTGCCGCTCGTCTACATGGGCGTGATCGGCGGCGGCAAGTCTACGGCCGCCCAGCATTCCGATTGCATCTATCCGGCGCTCATGAATCTCGGTGGCGTGAAGGTGGTGGTGGCCTCAGAGCCGGCAGACGCCAAGGGCCTGCTCAAGGCGGCGATCCGCGACGACAACCCGGTGGTGTTTCTTCAGGCTGCCGGACGCAGCCGGGAGCAATATCTGGTTCCGGATGAAGACTACGTCGTGCCGCTTGGCCGGGCAGCCATCAAGCGCCAAGGGCGGGACATCACCATCATTGCCATCGGCGCCATGGTAAAGCAGGCGCTGATTGCCGCCAACGAGCTCGCAAGCCTCGGCATCGAGGCCGAGGTTCTCGATCCGCGCACGTTGTTTCCGCTCGATGAGGAAGCGATCCTGGTGTCCGTGTGGAAGACGGGCCGCCTCATCGTGGTGGACGAAGCCCACAACACCTGCGGCGCGGCGAGCCATATCTCGGCGATCGCGGCCGAACGAGCGTTCTCGGCCCTCAAGGGGCCAGTGCGCCGGCTCACGGTCGAAGACGTTGCAATGCCGTTTTCGCCGCCACTCGAAGAGGCGCTTCGTCCCGGAAAGAGAGACATCGTGCAGGCCGCGCTGGCCATGGTGCACGCGGGAGGGGGCCAGGTTCGCACCCCTCATCAAAGGCGCGATGAGAGCCACGCGCCGTCCTGATTGCGGTGCGTTCGTTAAGCCGGTGCCCTGCTGGATGCGGCGGTTTCGCACCAGCGCAGGACCTCGTCGCGGCGATGAGGCAGGAACAGAGGCTCCTCGCCGATGAAGCTCGCCCAGGAGTCGAGATGGATGCGCTTCAACCCGACCAGAACGGGAACTCCGAGCACGGCCGCGTTCTCGATCATCGACCGGAAGCCACGGCCGTCGCTCTCCTGCTTGGCGAAGCGGTTGAGAATGACGAGACGCGTATCGGGATCGAGCGATGCCCCTGCAAGGCCGGCGGAATCCTCGAGTGCTTCGGTATCGAGGCGGCATCCCGGCACGGTCGGGCCAAGGCCATCCGCCGTCTCGATACATTTCCCTGTGGCGAGATCCTCGAGGGTCATCTCGCACCGGCTGTTGCGTGGAGCGCTCGGCGATTGAACGACGCCCGCAAGCTTCCATCCATCGGCCCGCAGGTGATAGGCCACCTCCGCGAGGAGCGCGTCCACCGTCGGGCCCTGATCGCCCTCATACAAAATTGCCGCGATGTTCATTCGTCCGCCTCCAGGCTCTCACCGTGCGATCTGGGATGGAGCCAGACGCCCGGACAGCCCACGTTGACCTCTATCAAGCAGGATGCGCAATCCTAGAGCCTGATCGGTGGACGCAGCATGCGACCACCGAGAACGTGAATCAGTCTCTCAAACAAATATTTAGAGTGCTTCCGGAAAAGTGGAAACCGGTTATGGCGAAGCCATGCAAGCGAAGTGTCCGGCATTAGAAGTTGATCAGGCCGCCGAAGCTTATGAAGTCGGCATCCTCGAGATCGGCGACTGTGGGGGAAAGCGCCGGCCCGCTGATCTCGGCTTCGTAGTGCTGCACCTTGAGATAAAGCGTCATGGCCGCCGCGTCGATCTCCTGGGCGATGCCGCCGCCGAACCGGTCGAACGTGCTCGACGTAGCGCCGAGCGCTAGGGCCGCCGGGCCGAGTTGATCGCTGTAGCGGGCGAAATCGCCATAGACGATGGTGGCGCCGAGAGACGTCCACGCCTTGCGGATGCCGGTCTTCACGTACCAGTGCTCGCCGTTCTCGGCGCGGCGGCCATTCAGAAGCAGCGTATTGTTATTGTTCTCATGCCCATAGGCGGCGTGCACGAAAAGCCCGCTCTCGAGATGCTGCACATAGCCGCCAATCTGGAAGAATTGCGTATCCTTGCGGTCTGATACGGCCCCGCCCGTAATGACTTCGTCGCGCATCTCGGTATAGCCGGCGCCGAGGGCGAGCTTGAAGCCGGAGACCTCCCCGGCGTAGCGGGCTGCAACCTCCCAGAAGTCGTCCTCGCCCCAGGAGGCCGAAACGGAAAAGCCTCCGAACGCCGGACTGTCGTAGCGGATGCCGTTCATCACGATGCCGCTGCAGTCGCCCCCGAGCGGAAGGGACTGAGCATAGCAGAAGGCGAGTTGGCCCCATGTAAGCGCGGCTGGGCTGAGGTCGCCCCCGGTCCGGATCGTGAACTGAGGGAAGCCAGCGAGAAACGTGTAGTTGTCGATGATCTGCGTGCCGGAGAGATCAGTGAACATGGCCGCGCTCTTGGCGGCGTGCGCAAGCCGTCCGACGGAGACCTTGCCGAGATCTTCGTTTTGCAAATACCAGAACGCCATCTGGGTATTGAGCCCGGCGTTGTTAAAGGGATTGTTCTGGTTCATGGCGCTAGGGCCGCCGGAGAAGGCGTTTCCGGTGAGATCCTGGAGGCGCAGCATGTAGCCGGCGGTCCACCCCGGCATGATGACGGCCTGGCCGTTGAACTTGACGTGCGAGGTCTGGGTTGGTCCGAGGCCGTGCAGATAGGCGTTGGTCTCGCGTCCATCGTCCCACACGGTGATCTCATGGGCGATGTAGCCTGAGATGGTGAGCGAGACTTTGCGGTTCCCTTTGCGCGCGGCCGTGGACTCGAGCTCCGCAATCCGCTCCTCGAGATCGGCGCAACAGGCGGCACCGAGATCGGCCCCGGTCGCCGGGGACGATCCTACGGCTGCGAGCCCAAGTAGCGCCGCCAGGCTAAGCGCAACCGGGCGATAGCCCGCCGATGTAGAAACTCGCATGCAGTGGTTATCCCCGTCGGATCTATCCCAGCCGTCGCTTGAACCGGTCGCGACTCAGCGCCGTCATTCTGCACCAGCATGCCATAGCTCACCTGATGCGGATCAAACGTTTCACAGGGCTCCGAGCACGAGCGAGACGTTCTGCCCCCCGAACCCGAACGAGTTTGAAAGCACGGTGCGCACGGTCGCTGGGCGTGCTGCGTTGGGCACGGCGTCGACTGGGATTTCGGGGTCCGGCGTCTCATAGTTGATGGTGGGGGGGAGCACCCCGTTGGCGATGGTGAGCAGAGAGATCACGGCTTCGATCACGCCGGCCGCCGAAAGCGTATGCCCGATCATGGATTTGCTCGAGCTCACCGGCGTCGCGTCGAGGTGCTCGCCGAGCACGGCCCGGAGCGACAGGTGCTCCATCTTGTCGTTCTCGGGCGTGCTCGTCCCGTGCGCGTTGACATAGTCGATCGCGTCCGGGGCGACACCGGCATCGGCAATCGCGTTGCGGATAGCGCCGATGATCGCCGTCCCGTCTGGCTTCGAGCGGGTGCGGTGATAATCGTCGGCTTTTTCCCCGCAGCCGAGGACAACGCCAAGGATCCTCGCGCCCCGTGCGACGGCCGCTGCGTGGGATTCGAGCACGACGGCCCCGGCCCCCTCCGCCATAACGAAGCCATCGCGATCCTTTGAGAATGGGCGCGAGGCCGCGGCCGCGGGATCGTTCCGGGTCGAAAGCGCGGAGAGCAGCGAGAAGCGGATCAGGGCCTCGATCTGCACCGAGCTGTCCGTGCCGATACAAAGCGCGGCATCCGTGTCGCCACGCCGGATGGCTTCGACACCGAGCTGGATCGCCGTCGCCCCAGAAGCACAGGCCGTCGAGACCGAGATCGGAAGTCCCCGTGTGCCAAGCTCGCCCGCCACCTGCTCGGCGACGCTCGCAAACTGGGAGATGGCATGAAGGTCGGGCCACGTGCCGTCGCGGGCAGCGGCGAGAAGGCGTTTGTAACCGGTCTCGTTGGAGCCAGCGGACGCATCGTAAAGCGCACGGCGCTGTGGCCATTCGATCTCGGCCGGTGGTGTCGCGAGATAGAGCGGGCCCGGAAATACGGCCCGCGAGCCGATGCCGGCCTCTCCGACCGCTTCCGTTCCCGCGGCCAATGCCATCGCAGCCGAGAGCGCCGACGCGGAGTAAGGCGAAACCTCCGGGAAATCCACCGTGCCGGCAATCGTGGTGCGCAGCCCTTCAGTTGGAAACCGGCTGATGGTGCGGATGCCCGACTGCCCTGCAACGAGCGCGTTCCAGTTATCGGCCTTGCCCCGGCCGAGCGATGTGACGAGCCCCATGCCCGTCACGACAACGCGCGGGCGGCCTTTGCTGTCGCGATATGCTTTGCTCATGACGTCCTCACTCGACAGCTTCTAGAAGCGCCAGGCCTTCGCCGCGCCAGTGGCCCACGCCCGTGACCAGCACGCGGCCAGGAGCGCCGACAAATGGGCGCTCGACGGCTCCCGTCCCCGCAGCCCCTGGTGCGGCACCTCGCTTGAGAGCCAGGGCCGCAAGCGCGACACCGAGGGGAAAGTGTGCTTCCACGCCATGGCCGAAGAGGCTGCCGTACGCACGCACGGCTGTGTCTTGATCCTGTGCCGTGAGGTCCGTGAGAAAGGATAGCTCCTCACTGGTGGCCGGCTCGGCCCCGCTTGCGCCGCTCAAGATCAGCAGAGGCGCTTTCGCGCTGGTGGGGGCGTCGATGCCCGCGAACAGCTCGGCCATGGCGCGGGTCGTTTCGCCGGGCGCCCGGCCAGCTTTCTCCGTCTCCGCGGCCAGGATGCGTGCGTACGGCGTGACGCTACGGGCCTCCGCATGCGCACGTTGCTCGAGCACGACGAAGGCGCCGACGCTGCCGGGAATGAAGCCTCCGCCGTTCTCACCACGATCCCACACGGAACGGAATGGCCCGCGCCATAGATTGTGGCCGATCTCGTAGCCGAGCAGCAGGTCCTCGCGCTCGGCGTTGAGGGCGCCGCCGACGAGCGCAAGGTCCGCCTGGCCAGCCCGTATGCGGCGCACCGCGTTGTCCACCGCGGCGAAGCCGGCGGCTTCCTCGCCCATGAAGGTACGCGAGGAGCCGGTGACGTTATGGACGATGGAGATGTTCCCCGCGAGCATGTTGGAAAGCTGCGCGAGAAAGAGCGTCGGACGGAGCGCGCTCGGCAGAATCTCCTTGGCGAGGAGCGCGGCATCGTCGCGGGGGCCGAGCTTTTCCAGAACCTCACAGTCGACCTTTGTGTCGCGCTCTCCGCTGCCGGCCGCAACGACGAGATGTGTCCGGTCGAGACGCTCCGGATCGTGCGCGATGCCGGCGTCCGAAAGCGCCAGCCCCGCAGCGTAAACTCCGATGCGCTGCCAGAGCTCCATCTGCTTCTGATCGCTCTTCTTCGGGATCTGGCTCGAGACGTCGAGCGGCACCAATGGGTGCACCGGATAGGGTGCATAGCGCGCCTCCTCGAGATTGGGCGGCGGCGCGGAGGCACCCGCAAAGAGCGCCTCGAGATGGCTCGCCGTGTCGGCGCCGAGGGAGCTTACGAGTCCGACACCGGTGACCCATATCTCGTTACTGTCTGTCGTCTGGCTCACTGCGAGCCTCCAATTTTCAACGCATGATCCAACGAAGGGGCACCCGGAACAGCTCTAGAGAGTCACCACGATCTTGCCGAAGACATCGCGCGCCTCGAGCCGCGCCAGGCCCTTATCCAGGTCCTCAAGCCGTAGGGTAGTGTCGATCACAGGCGCGACGAGGCCTTTGCCCATCTTCTCCATGACGCTCGACATGTTGCTCATGCGGCACCCGAAGCTGCCGATCAGGCGCAACTGGCGCTGAAACAGCAGATAGAGGTTCGTGCTTGCCGAGACGCCGGTGGTCGAGCCGCAAGTCACGAGGCGTCCGCCGCGCGCAAGCGAGACGATGCTGCCCTCCCACGTCGCCGGTCCGACGTGCTCGAACACCACGTCCACGCCCCGGCGTCCGGTGATCTTGCGCACCCGTCCCTCGAAGCGTTCCTCGCGATAGTTGATGACGTGGTCGGCGCCGAGCGACGCCGCCTTCTTCGCCTTTTCGGGGCTGCCGACCGTCGTGATCACAGTCGCGCCCGCGGCCTTGGCGAGCTGGATCGCGGCCGACCCGATGCCGCTGCCGCCCGCGTGCACGAGAACGGTCTCGCCGGCCTCGAGCCGGGCATTGTCGAACAGCATGTGCTCGACAGTACCGAAGGTGATCGGCGCCATCGCCGCGGCCACCACATCGAGGCCCTTGGGGGCTTTGACGGCAAGGCGGGCCGGCACATTGATGCGCTCGCGCAGGAAGCCGTCGATGTGAAAGCCGTACATGGCGGACTGGCCGTCACAGAAATTGTCGCGCCCCTCGCGGCAGGCGGCACATGTGCCGCACGTTTTTGCGCCGTAGAGGGCAACCACGTCGCCGCGGAACAGATGCTCGACTTCATCGCCGACGGCAATCACCTCGCCGGCGGCCTCCGCGCCGAGGATGAGCGGCAGCTCGCGCTTGGCGAAGGCCATGCCGCGCCAGCTCCAGACATCGATGTGGTTGAGGGCCACGGCGCGGATGCGGATCGTCACCTCGTCGGGCGCGGGCGGGGGCGGATTGTCGATCTCGCGAACGACGACATAGCGCTGCCCGCGCAGCTCGGCTGTCCTCATGGTCGTGCTGCGCATCCGCGCTCCTTCGCTACCGTACATGATGAAATTCCTTCCCGATCTTTGCTGTCGCGTGTCCACGCCGCGTCATGCGGGCTCGCCTGAGAAGACGACGCACACGTTCTGGCCACCGAAGCCGAATGAATTGGAGAGCACCCTTTCCACGCGCGCCGCCCGGCTGACGTTCGGCACCACGTCGAGCGGCAGCTCTGGATCGGGCTCGTTGTAATTGATGGTCGGCGGCAGCATGGCGTTGCCGAGGGTGAGTATGGAAATGACAGCTTCCACGGACCCTGCTGCGATCAGCGTATGGCCGAGCATGGACTTGTTGGAGCTGATCGGAGTGCGGGCTAGATGGTCGCCCAGGACGGCATGGAGCGAGATGTATTCCATCTTGTCGTTCTCCGGCGTGCTCGTGCCGTGGGCGTTGATGTAGTCGATCTCCTCGGGTGCCACGTCCGCATCGTCGAGCGTCTTGCGGATGGCGCCGATGATAGCTGCGCCATCCGGCCCCGACCGCGTGCGGTGATAGTCGTCGGCCTTCTCTCCGCAGCCGCGCACCACCGCCAGAATGCGGGCGCCGCGGGCCTTCGCCGCGCTGTAGGATTCGAGCACCAGCGCGCCGGCACCTTCGGCCATGACGAAGCCATCGCGCCGCTTCGAGAATGGCTTCGATGCCGCCTCCGGCCGGTCGTTCGCGGTCGAGAGTGCCGAAAGGAG
Source organism: Hyphomicrobium sp. (assembly GCF_036780825.1). GTDB lineage: Bacteria > Pseudomonadota > Alphaproteobacteria > Rhizobiales > Hyphomicrobiaceae > Hyphomicrobium_C. The sequence goes on from NZ_DAIQCD010000002.1 coordinate 39,217, forward strand.
AGAGAAGCGGATCAGGCCTTCGGGATGCACGGTGGCATCCGTTCCGATGCAGAGCGCCGCCTCGGTGTCTCCGCGCCGGATGGCTTCGAGCCCAAGCTGGATCGTCGTCGTGCCCGACGCGCAGGCCGTGCAGACGGAAAGCGGCTCGCCCTGCGTGCCGAACCGCTTCTGCAGACTGTCCGCGATCGAGGCGAAGCGCACATGCCGCGCAAGATCGCCAAATGCCCCCGTGCGCGCATTGGCGAGAAGCCGCCAATAGCCCGCAAGCTCCTCATCCGGCGCATCACCGTAAAGCGTATTGAGGTGCGGCCATTCGAGCTCGGACGGCGGCGTGGCGACGATCAGAGGGCCCGGAAAGCGCGAGGGCCGCCCGATGCCAGCCTGAGCGATCGCTTCACTGGCGGCCGCCTCGGCCATCGCCAGAGAAAGATCGTGAGCCGAGTACGGGGCGACGAGGTCGTCGACGGTGCCCGCAATCGTGGTCCGCAGCCCATCGGTGGGAAAGCGCGTGATCGGCTTCACGCCCGAATTCCCGGCGAGGAGCCGGCTCCAGCACGCGCTCGCGCCGACGCCGAGGGAGGTCACGAGCCCGATGCCGGTGACGACCACCACGGGCCGCCCTTTCCGGTCGCGCAGATCGTTGCCCATTTCGGCCGCCCTCACCATGCCGGCCTGACGAGCGCCAGGGCCTCGCCGCGCCAGTGGCCGAAGGCGGTGACGAGAATGCGCTCGAGGCGGGCATCCGTGGCACGCTCCGCATCCGACGTATCGAAGGGCGGATAGAATTTGTCCTTGGAGATCGCCAAAGCCGCCAGCGCGAGCCCGGCAATGAAGTGCGCTTCGAGCGAATGGCCGAGCATGCTGCCCCACGCGCGGACAGCGGGCGTCTTCCGAATCGTTGCGAGATCAGCGAGAAACTGACGTTCTTCCGCTGTCGCCGGCTCCACACCGCTCGCTCCCGAAAGCACGCCGACGGCTCCGTCGCCGATATCACGCTCCGCTCCGAGACGGTGTAAGAGACGGCCTGCAGCAGCGGCCGCGTCTCCCGGTTGTCGTCGCGATCTCTCGGAAACGACACCCGAGAGACAGGCATAAGGCACCGCACCGCGCCTGCGGGCGTGGTCGCTCGCTTCGAGCACGAGGAATACGCCGAGGCTGCCCGGCACCATGCCGCCGCCATGCGCGCCCCGCTGCCAGACGGAGGCGTAGGGTCCGCTGTAGAGGGCACCGGCGAGCTCCGCGCAGAGCAGAGCGTCCTCCCGCTCCGCATTGACCGCGCCGCCGACCAGAAACACATCTCCCTGGCCGGCCTCGATCCGCGCTGCCGCGTCTGCGACGGCCGAAACCCCGGCCATCTCCTCGCCCTTGAAGGTTCGCGAGGATCCCGTGGCCTTGTGTACGATCGAGATGTTGCCGGCGAGAAGGTTGGAGAGCTGCCCAAGGTAGAGCGTCGGCCGCAGTCCGTTGGCGAGCGCCTGATTGAGATAGCCGCCTTCTGCGCAGCCGCTTCCGGTGCCGCCGAGAATGCGCGCATCGAGCGCGAGGTCGCGTTCGCCGTTGCCGGCGGCGATGCAGAGATTGGTCCGCCCGAGAAGATCCTCGTCGCCGGAAAGCCCGGCGTCGGCCAGCGCCAGGCCCGCGGCATAGACGCCGGTCTTTTGCCAGCGATCCATCTGGCGCTGATCGCTCGTCCGCGGAATCTGCGTCGCGAAGTCGATGCCCGCGAGCGGATGAACCGTATAGGGCGCGAACCGCTCCATCTCGAGGACTGGGGCCACCCGTGCGGTCTCCGCGAGCGCCTGCCAATGCTGTGCCGCGCCCGCGCCGAGCGAACTCACGAGGCCGATGCCTGTGATCCAGACGTGCTCGCGCACGTTCGGCATTATCCGACCTCCGCCGTCTTCAGCTTCAGGCGCTCGCCTTCGCGCCGGACGTGCTGCGCGAGCGCTTCGGAAGGAAACGGCAGGGTGCGCATGGTGAGCTGGGAGTCGCTGACGCGGCCCCCGTTGCAGAGGATGCTGGCACCCACCACCGCATACCCCGAGCCGGCGTGAATGCGTGTCGCGGTCACCTTCAACGTCGATCCCGGGAGCACGAAGGAGCGGAAGCCCGCGGTTTTGACGCCGGCGAAGAAGGGCATGCGGTCGAACCCGTCCAGCGTCATGATGAGGTATCCGGCCGCCTGCGCCATCGTCTCGAGCAGAAGCACACCCGGCATGATCGGATGGCCCGGGAAATGCCCCTCGAAGACGGGGCTTTCCATCGGGACGCGCGCGACCGCGACGAGAGAGGCGCTAGCCCTGTCGAGGCTCTCGATCTCGTCGAGCATCTGAAAGTATTCGAGGCGCATGATTGGCGCCGTTTCAGTGGGCTGTGGCGACGCGAATGGAGTCGATCTGGGCGCAGAGGTTGCCGACGATGAAATACGCCTCGCCCTTGTCCTTGCCCTCGTTCACGCGGGCGATCCAGTCTTCCACGGGAAGCTTGATCCCGAAAGTTTGATCGATCTCAAAGGCGATGTCGAGAAAGGCGAGGCTGTCGACGCCAAGGTCGTCCTTCACATGGCTCTCGGGTGTGATCCGCTCTATGGGAACGTCGCTGCTCGAGGAGATGATGCCAGCAACGGTTTCGAAGGTTGAGGCCATGTGCCTGCTCCCGGATGTGGTTGATTGCGAGGAAACCTCACCGGCTGTGCAGCGGTCCTCAGAGGGCGGGGATCCCCGTGCGCCAGCCTTCCCGGCTACTAGCAGCGGCGCCGGGCGCCGCGCTTAACCGAAGTCAAATCCGCTGCGCGTAGCGGCGGCTATCGCTTGGGGCCACGCGCAACCGGAACCACGCCCATGCCCCCGAGCGGATCAGATCGCCTCCTGGCGTTGAAAATCGGCCAGACCGAGAGCCTGTCCCGCACGATCACGGGCGAGGACGTGGCAGCGTTCGCGCGTCTGTCCGGTGACCACAATGCGCTGCACGTCGACGATGAGTTCGCCGCCCGCACGGAGTTCGGCCAGCGCGTCGTACACGGTTTTTTGAACGCGAGCCTGCTGTCGACGCTGGTCGGCATGAAGCTGCCCGGCCGTGGCGCGCTTTACGTGTCGCAGAGCATCGCGTTCACGAAGCCGGTCTTCATCGGCGACACCGTTGAGGCGCGCGCCACCGTGGAGGCCATAGACCTCGACACGCGTCTCGTCACGTTGCGCACGGAAATCCTCCGCTCGGATCAGGATTGCGTCATGCGCGGCACGGCGACGGTGAAAGTGCTCCGCCTTGCAGAGTCCGATCCAGAGTCCGAAAAAGAGTCGGCGGCACCGGTGGCCGAGTCACGCCTTCTCGAAGGCCAGGTCGCGCTCGTAACTGGCGCGTCGCGCGGCATCGGACGCGCCGTGGCGCGCCTGTTCTGCCAGAATGGCGCGAAGGTCTGGGTCAATTACCACAAGAGCCGCAGCGCGGCGGAGACGCTCGCTGAGGAGATTGCGGCGCATGGCGGCATCTGCCGCCCGGTCCAGGCGGACGTGACGCAGGAGCGGGATGTCGCGCGCATGATGGAGCAGGTGACGGCGGAAGGCGAGCTCGACATCCTCGTCAACAACGCCGGGCCGAAAATCGTCTCGTCCCCATTTGCGCGCCTCGCTTGGAGCGACATGGCCGGAGCCTACGAGCAGATCGTCGGCAGCGCCTTCCGCGTCACGCAGGCCGCCCTGCCGGCCTTGAAGCGGCGCCGTGGAAAGATCATCACCATCGTGTCGTCGGCGGCGCTCGGCCGCACGGCACACAACTGGCTGCCCTACGTCACCGCCAAGAGCGCGCTTCTTGCGATGGGAAAGAACCTCGCCCAGGAGCTCGGCCCGGACGGCGTCAGTGTCAACATGATCTCCCCGTCGCTGGTGGAGACCGATCTCGTAGCCAACGTGCCGGACCGCATGCGGGAGATGACGGTCTCGCGCACGCCGCTCCGCCGTCTGGCGCGGGCGGAGGATGTGGCCGGCGCGGCCCTGATGCTCGCCTCCCCGTATGCCGCCTTCATCACCGGAGAAAACCTGCTCGTTACCGGCGGCGAGCACATGCTTTGAGGTGAGCCTATGCCATCAACCTTTCGCCACCCACAGAGCGGAGACGGCGCGCCGAACAGGCGCCAGCCATCGAGAGCACCCGTGGCGGACGACAAGATCGACGAAATCGTCGAAGCAGCCATCGCGGCGGCGCCCGAATGCGTACGCGAGCGCGTCATCCTCCCGGCCATCGACTGGTCCCGGGTGACGCCTCACAAGGTGGGCCTGCTTCTATCGTCGCTCGAGCAGGCCTGTCTCACCATTCCACGATGGCTCGCGAAGACTCTTCTCCTTGCCGGCCACACCCTCGAAGGCGACGCAGCGCGGACGCTCCCTCCAGGCCTCGCGGCGCTGAACAGGCTGAACGATGCGATGGGGGAACAGGGCGAGCGGGAGGCGGCCGCTCTCATGCTCGCCGCCCTGATGCAGGGCGCCGATCTCGAGGCGGACGTCGTGACCGCCCTCGTCCGCCGCCTCATGGCGCTGAGTTGGGACGAGGATGCGCTCCGCCTGGCGCTCGCGCACTTCCACCACGCGCCGCAGGTTTTGAAGATCGCCGGAGACCTTATCGGCGCGCATATTGAAACGCTGCCCCGCCTTCGGCTGCGCGTTGCGGGAACGTCGACGACATGGAGCCTGATCGATGCGTTGCAGCCAGCGTTTGCCGCCGGCGGCCATGGTGCCGTAATCACGGAAACCCCGTTCGCGAGCGCGCTTGCGGAAATGATGCAGCCGGCCGATGACGCCGATGCGCTGCTCGTTCTACTGGACCATGAGGGCCTTGCACCTTGCGACTGGCGGGCCGGGTCGGCCGAGATGGAGGCCCGGATTTCGGAGTATGCCGACGCGCTTGAAAACGCTCTCGACGCGTTCGCCGCACACTCGCGCATGACGCTGCTGATCAACACGCTGCCCGTGCCATCGGCCCCCACGGCTGGCTTCCTCGACCGCCGGCACGCTCTCGGCCTCCGCCATGCAGTCGACCTTCTGAACGCGCGCCTTCTCGAGGCCGCCGAGCGATCGGGCCGGATCGTTGTCATCGACTCGGATCAGGTGCTCGCCTCACTGGCGGCGCGCGAGCACAGCGATCCCCGGCTCTGGTACTATGGTAGGATTGCCTATTCGGCGGATGCCGTGCGCCTTTTGGCCTATGCGTATGCGGAAGGCTGGCGGCTCATGAAGCGCGGCCCGGCGAAGGTGCTGGCCATTGATTTCGACAATACGCTGTGGGGCGGCGTCTACGGCGACGATGGGATTGACCGCCTTGCATGCGGCCACGAAGCGCCCGGCAATGCCTTCCGCGCCATGCAGCAGGAGTGCCTGAGGCTCAAAGGCCAGGGCGTTTTGCTGGCGGCTCTGAGCAAGAACAACGCCGACGCCATCACGGTGTTCGAGCATCATCCCGGAATGATCCTGCGTGCGGACGACTTCGCGGCGACGGCGATCAACTGGGAGCCCAAGCCGCAGAACATCCGCAAGCTCGCGGCTGAGCTGAACCTGGGGCTCGATAGCTTCATCTTCATCGACGACAGTCCGCATGAGCGTGAGGCCATGCGCCAGATCTGCCCTGAGGTTTTGGTGCCGGAACTGCCGCAGGACCCGGCACAAAGGCCAGCCTGGCTCAGACAGCTCACCGCGACGTGGCCCATCCGGCTCACGGCGGAGGATGAGACGCGGGCGGGGCTTTACGCCGTCAGCCGTGAAGCTGAGCGCGTGAGGCAAGGCGCCGCAAGCCTCGACGACTATCTCGCAAGCCTCGAGCAGCGCCTTGTGCTGAGTTTCGTCAACGACAGAACCGTCGCGCGCGCCGCCCAGATGCACCAGCGAACCAACCAGTTCAATCTGACCACGCTGCGCTTGACGGATGCCGAGATCGCGAGCCTGTCCGGCGACGAGGCGGGCAGCTTGGCTGTGCTGGGGTCGGTCGCGGACAGGTTTGGCGACCACGGCATCGTCGTGGCCTCAACCGTGAGCATTGACGGGATAGATGCGGAGATCCGGACCTTCCTCATGAGTTGCCGCGTGATCGGCCGAGAGGTCGAGCGGGCGTTCCTGGGAGAGCTGATCCGGGCGCTTGCGAAGCGCGGCGTGAGGCGCGTCCGGGGCACCTACAGTCCGACACCGAAAAACGCCATGGTCCGCGATTTCTACGCCTCCTGCGGGTTCGAGCAGGTGAGCGCCGAGGACGATGGAACGACGACTTGGATCCATGCGGGCGGCGCCGAGAACGCGCCAGCCTCGCGCCATGTGGCGGTAAGCTGGGAGAATTGAATGGACGTGTCTGCATCCGGAACGAGCCTCTCCTATCCGGAGATCGTGACGATCTTTGCGGAGGTCTTCCAGCATACGGAGCCTCTCACGCGCACGACCTCGCCCGACGACATCGGCCGGTGGGATTCGCTCCAGCACATCGCTCTGGTTCGTGCCCTGGAGAGCACGTTCTCCGTCCGTCTTTCGATGGACGAGATGATGGAGATCCGCAGCGTCGGAGATATCGAGACTATCCTGCAGCGCCACGGCGTTTAGCGGAAAAGGCGTGAAGTCAAGGGGCGCAGAGCGGGGCTACTCGATCACCCGAATTTGATCGCAGGGGCCGCGCGCGCCCCGCGGTTATTTGCGCAAGATCAAGTTTGGTCCGCCGAGATGCCGCAAGAGAAAGTGCCAAGGTAATCGCTTAGGAAACAGGTTCCGGTTCGCGGAATGGCATGCGAGCTGGGCTCTCTGGATCATGGACGCAGCTGACTGGGATATCATCAAGTCCACGCCGCTTTTCGGTGCCATGGCATCGAAAACAGCGCAGTCGCTCGTGGGGCACACGCCGGCCCGCCTCTATGAGAAGGGCACGACGCTCTTTCTGCAAGGAGAGCCGGCCGAGGCCTTCTACATCGTTCTCGACGGATGGGTGAAGATCTATCGAACCACGCCCGATGGCCTTGAAGTCGTGCTTCACGTCTGCACCAGCGGCGAGACGTTCGCCGAGGCCGCGATATTCCTCGGTGGCCGCTATCCGGCGAGCAGTGAGATCGTAGCTCCGTCACGTCTGCTTAGGATCGATGGCGCGGCCTTCCGCGCGCGCATCGAGGAGCGGCCTGCCCTCGCCATGTCGATGCTCGCCTCTGCGTCCTATCAGCTCAAAATTCTTGTCGAGCAGATCGAGCAGATCAAGGTGCGCTCGGCCCCGCAGCGGATCGCGGACTTTCTCGTCCGCATGACCAAGGTGCGCAAAGGGGCTGCGGTGATCGAGCTGCCCTTTGAGAAGGGATTGCTGGCGAACCGCCTCGGCATGAAGCCCGAGAGCTTCTCGCGGGCCCTGGCGCAACTGCGCGCGCAGGGCGTCACGGTCGACCGCGGGACGATCTCCATCGCCGACATCGGCCGTCTTCTGAGCTACGTCGAGTTCACCTCCGAAGGCGACCAGTAAGGCATGGAGCCCATCCGCTGCGCTCGCGAGCAATCGCGCGCAACGTCAGTGAGATGCCTCCTCCCGCTTTGATGCCGACGTATCAAAAGCGCGTGAGTGCAGCCATTTCAGGCGAAACCACCCGCTCCGGTTTAACAAATATCAAACTGCCTCCGACGGTGTGCGGGATAGTGCGCCGGGTGCCGCAACGGCCCCTCTCGTCACGACATAAGGAGGAACGCAGATGAAATACCTCGATCCCGCCTGCTTCGACGGCAACGTCACCCTGACCTGGGTCGCACCCGCCTATTGCGACGTGCGTCTCGGCTTTGAAGTGACGGCGTACGTTTACGTTCGCTGATAGGGGGAAAGGCCCGCGTTCGGGCCTCTCAGCGTGGAGGAGCACATGGAGGCCGAAAGGCAGCTCAGACCGGAGGACGCGGTCGAGCTCAATCCGAACTACCACTTCCGATGGGAAGAGCCGCAGCAAGCCCATGTGCTCCTCTATCCCGAAGGCATCGTAAAGCTAAACGAGACCGCGGCTGCAATTCTCGAGGCGTGCACCGGTTCGGCTTCGATCGCTGACGGCTCGGCCGAGCTCGCCCGCCGTTATAACAAGCGCAACATTGGCGCTGAGGTTCTCAAGTTTTTGGAGGTCGCCCATGCCAAAGGCTGGATCCGGGTTAAGTCTTGACGGCCTGGGCATGCCCCTGTGGCTGGTGATCGAGCTGACCTACAAATGTCCGCTGAAATGCCCCTGGTGCAGCAACCCCGTCGACTTCGACCGCTATCGTAATGAGCTTTCCACCGAGGAGTGGAAGGAGGTTCTGCGTGAGGGGCGGCGGCTCGGATCGCTGCAGCTCGGCTTCACGGGCGGCGAGCCGATGCTCCGGCGCGATCTCGAGGAGCTTGTCGCGGAGGCCGATGGTCTCGGCTACTACACGAACCTGATCACCTCGGGTGTCGGTCTCAATCAGCAACGCCTGAAGGCTTTGAAGAAGGCGGGTCTGAAGCAGGTGCAGCTCAGCATTCAGGCCTGCGATCAGGAGCTGAACGAAAAACTCGTCGGTCTCGACGTCTTCGAGCACAAGGTCGCGATCGCCCGTGCCATTAAGGCCGAGGGGCTGCCGATGGTGCTCAACGTGCCGGTCAGCCGCTACAATATCGATCAGACGGAAGCCTTCATCGATCTCGCCGCCGACCTTGGCGTCGAGTACATCGAGTTCGCCAATCTGCAGTACTACAACTGGGCGCTCTTGAACCGCGCGGAGCTGTTGCCCACGCGTGAGCAGCTCGCCCGCTCGGAAGCCGCTGTAAACGCCGCCCGCAAGCGGCTCGGCAATGGGCTCACCATCTATTACGTGGTGCCCGACTATCACGACAATCGCCCCAAGGCCTGCATGAACGGATGGGGATCGATCCATCTGACGATCGCGCCCGACGGCACCGCGCTTCCCTGTCAGGAGGCACGCCTCATCAAGGACATCGAGTTCCCCAACGTGCGCCAGCACGGGCTCGACTGGATCTGGAATGAATCGTCCGCCTTCAATCAGTTCAGGGGCGACTCCTGGATGAAGGAGCCGTGCCGGAGCTGTAACGAAAAGGAGAAGGACTTCGGCGGCTGCCGCTGCCAAGCCTATTTGATGACCGGCGACGCCGCCAACACGGATCCCGTGTGTGCAAAGTCGCCTCATCGCCATCTCATCGACACGCTGATCGCCAAGGCCGAGACCCGCGTCGGCGGAGGCGCGAAGACGCTGCTCATGCGCGAAGGGGGCTATCCCCGGCGCACAGGCGCTCAGACTAAGATTTAGAAGAGCGCAGCCTCGAACAGGCCATCGCATGGCGCGTGTTTAGACACGCGCTATGCATGCGCCGGAGCGCGAACGGAACGCACATGGAATTCGCCATCATCGATATTTCGGCACGGCTTCTGCACGTTGCTGGCGTCATCATATGGGTTGGCCACAACTGGGTGAATGTGGTGCAGACGCCGGTGTTCCGCCGCGTTCTTCCAGCCGATCCTCCCGACGCAGTGCGGAGCGTCTTCATCTCCGCCTCAAAGCGTGAGCACGGCATCTTCCGCCATGCGTCGCTGATCGTCCTTGCGACCGGCCTTTACATGCTATGGCGGCGCGGCGATGTGGCCGAAGCGCTCATGCTTTCGGGCTCCTCTGCAACTCTTGGACTCGGCGTATGGACGGGAACGCTCATGGTGCTGAACCTGTGGTTCGTGCTGTGGCCCCACCAGAAGAAGGTGCTTGGCTTCGTTCCGGCGTCGACAGATGAACGTCTCAGATGCACCCGCATTACGTTTCTTTCGTCGCGCACCAACACCGTGCTCTCGATGGTGACGCTGCTGCTGATGATCAGCGGTGCGCACGGCGTTTCCCTCTTGTGAGGGGGGAGGCCGCCCGCCATGTCGGTCCTGAGTTTCGCCTCCGCTGCCTCGACGCTTCCGGGTGAAGTTCTCAGTGCCCTCAGCGCAGACATCGTCGAGTGGAACGGGAGCGGCCTTTCGGCGCTTGAGCTGCCGTTCACCGGCAAAGAATATGCGGAGATCGCAGCTCTTGCTGAACATGATTTGAGGGCGCTTCTCACGCTGCCCAACAACTATCGGGTCCTGCTCCTCCAGGGCGGTGCGTCGGCGCATTTTTCTCTGCTGCCGATGAACCTTTTGGGCGGCGCATCGTGCTGTGACTATGTCGCGAGCGGACACTGGTCACGCCGGGCGATCGTGGCCGCCCAACCGCATGCCAAGGTGCGCATCGTCGCCTCGGCCAGCGAGGACGCCTTGCCCGATCCGCGCTGCTGGGACCGCTCGGCGGACGCCGCCTATTGCCACTACACGACCAACGAGACCGCGGACGGCCTGCAATTCCAGACCTTCCCCGGCGCGTCAGACGTTCCGCTCGTCGCCGACATGACCGCTGACTTCCTGACCCGCCCCGTCCCGGTGGAACGCTTCGGCCTCATCTACGCCAGCGCTCAGAAAAATCTCGGCGCGGCCGGCCTCACGATTGTGATCGTGCGCGAGGATCTCCTCGGCCGCGCATGGCCGGGGACGCCGCCGCCGTTCGACTATGGGCGTCAGGCGGAAGGCCGGTCGCGCGTCAACACGCCTCCGACGTTCTCCGTGCTTGTAGCGAGCCGCATGCTCGCCTGGCTGCGCGCCAAGGGCGGTTTGGACGCTGCAGCAGAGAGAAGCGCAGCCAAGAGCGCCAAGCTTTACGCCGTCATCGACGACGGCGGTTTCTATCAGGCTCACGCGGCGCCCGGGCATCGCTCGGCGATCAGCGTCTGCTTCCGTCTTCCGCATCCGGCGCTTGATCGCATGTTTCTGGAGGAAGCCGAGGCCGAGGGGCTATGTCACCTGCAGGGTCACTCCGCCGTCGGCGGGATGCGAGCCTCGCTCTACAACGCCGTGCCGGAAGCGGCGGTGGATACGCTTGCGGGCTTCATGGCCGACTTTAAGCGCCGGCGCGGATAGCGAGAGACGCAGGCACCGAGTAGCGGGCGTTACTCTTCGCTGATGAGCGGGCTCAGCGTAGAGCCTCCGGCAATATGATCCGCAACGATCTCGGCCAAGGCGGGGGCGAGCAGAAAGCCGTGGCGGTAAAGGCCGTTCACGACGATGCGTCGCCCGCGTGCGATGATCCCCGGAACGTTGTCGGGAAAGGCGGGTCGCACACCGGCGTCGATGGCCACGATGCGCGCATCGCCGAACGCCGGGTGCAGTGTGTAGGCGGTAGCGAGAAGATCCATTGCGGAGCGCAGCGTCACCGGCCCCTGCTCGTCGCTCTCGATCACCGTCGCTCCGATCATGTAGGTGCCCATCTCCCACGGCACCACATAGAGCGGTGCGCGAGGGTGAAGCAGGCGAACGGGGCGGCGGAGCGAGATCAGCGGGTTTTGCACCACGAGGCGCTCGCCCCTCACGCCGCGGAGACGCGCGATCTCCTCGCTTGCGCCCATGCCGCGGCAATCGATGACGTAGTCCGCGTCAGCCTCGTCCTGCCGGCAGTCGTGATCGAAGGAGATGCGCGCGCCGAGCCGCCGAATGGCGCGCAGAAGAAAGCCTGCCGCGGCGGCCGGCTCCACATGGGCTTCCTCCGCATAGAAGAGGCCACGTTGGAAGCGCTGCGCGAGATTCGGTTCGAGCGCCCCGACCTCATCTGCGTCGAGCGACCGGTAACCTTCGGTCAGGCGGGAGAAACGGATAAGCTCGCTTTCGTCTTCCCGGTGCGCCACCACCAGCGTGCCGTTGCTCACGACACCCGGAAACGTTGCCCGCCAGATGTCGAGCGATCGCAACCCGAGATCCTGCACGATGGGTGGGGCGGCCTCACGCTCGCAGAAGGGCGCCAGCATCGCGCCGGCATAGGCGCTTGCGGCTTTTCCGAAGGGGTTCTTGGCCCGGTCGGAGAGATGTACGGCATGCCCTCGAAACGCGAGCGTATAGGCTTGCCAGAGGCCCGCTATGCCAGCACCGATGATGGAGACACGAAGCGTCGTCATCTCAGCGCGCGCCCTTCACCCGACGACGAGCGTCGCCCCATCCACGCCGTGCACGAAACCGTTCGAGAACGCCGCGTCGGGTGTCGTCGCCTGAAGACGCTGCATGCCATGGGAAGGTTCGCACACGCCATCGAGAACATCGCGGAAGATGCGCGACACAGCGACCATGTCGCAGGTGTGAGGTGAGAGCCGCAGAGTTGAGACGCCGGCGTCGCCGAGTGCCTTCGTCTCGCTAATCAGGTTGCAATACGTATGGGAGAGCGTCTGCACGCCGTTGATGGCGAGAAATTTTTCATTGTCGAGTGTATCGACGCGAAGCCCGTCCGGATCGTCCTCGCAGACGAACTGGCAGGAATCCTTGGTGCGCCCGTGCAGCCGCGCGTGATAGCAGCGCGCCGAGATGGCGAGCGGGATGCGGCCGAAAGCCCAAACCTCTATGTCCGCGCCCGCCTCTTTAGCAGCCGCTGCAATGGCCGTGATCGAGGTCATCGGCAGCTCGGGCGGCAGCGCGATGCGCTTGGCACCGCCTCCAATCAGGAAGCGGACGGCGGCTTCGTTGTAGACTGAGATCAAAGGACCGATCGTGTGCGGCCGGCCGACGAGATGTGGGATCATCGAGACGTCGTTCGCCTCGACCATCTGCGTGGCGTCCGCGAGCGAAGCGCAATACTTGAGCTCGCGCTCGAGAGTCGGCAATGCGAGCGAGCTCAGGATGACGGTCTTCCCGCCGCGCTCCAGCCGCTCGATGACGTCCGGCAGCGAATCCGCAAAGAACGGCTGACGCTTCGAACAGACGACCTCGCCGACATAGACGCAATCGACGGGCGCTTCGTCGGCGATGCGCGCATAGAAGTCCCGCCATTGTGCGGCGGGCCAGTTGAAGAGCACGGGGCCGAGCGACAGCGATATCCGAGACATGTCCAGACGTCCTCCGTGCGGCGTCACCGCCACGTCTTCCGATAGGCGCCGGCCGTGATGCTCTGCCCTTCGGTCATGGACGCAAGAGGCGCGATGGGAACCGGGCCGTCGGTGCCGAGCGCGTCCAGCGCCTCCCGGAAGGCGCGGACCACGGCCTTGATGTAGGCGCGGCTTCTCTGGCGGCCCTCAATCTTGATCGCCGTCACGCCGGCTTTGCGCAAATCCGGCAGTAGGGTGCGCACGTCGAGGCTCACAGGCTCCTCGAAAAGATAACCTTCTCCGGCTTCGGTCCGGAAGCGCCCCTTGCAAAGCGTCGGATAGCCGACCGGCTGGTCGGCCTCGGCGCGATTGATCGTGAACGCTCCGAGACGAGAGACGAGGCTGCCGCCGTCCTCGCGATAGCTGACGTGGCTTGCGGGAGAGCACACGCCGTTCATGTTCGGGGATTTCCCCGTCGCGTAGGAGGAAAGCGAGCAGCGGCCTTCCGTCATCACGCAGAGGCCGCCGAAGGCGAACGTTTCCGTCTCGCACGAGACCGCGCGCGTCACGGCCGCGATCTCAGCCACCGTCAGCACGCGCGGCAGCACGACACGTTTCACGCCGAATGTCTTCACATAGAAGTCGATCGCGTCGGCGCTGGCTGCTGCAGCCTGCACGGAGAGGTGCCGCCGCAGATCGGGGTGCGTTTCGGCCGCGTAATGGAGCACGCCAAGATCTGCGACGATGACGGCATCCGCCCCGAGCGCCGCCGCATCGTCCACGGCGCGAAGCCACGGCGCGACATCGCCGGCGCGCGCGAACGTATTGATGGCAATAAGCACCTTTGCGCCGCGTTCGTGGGCATAGGCGATCGAAGTCCGCATCTCGTCGCGGCTGAAGTTGAGGCCGGGAAAGTTGCGCGCGTTCGTCTCGTCGCGGAAGCCGCAATAGACCGCATCCGCGCCGGCGTCGATGGCGGTTCGCAGCGCGGCCGGAGTACCCGCCGGACACACGAGCTCGAGCGCGCCTTGAGGTTGTTGCGTCATTGGAGTGGCCTCGCTCCGGCCCCGCTTGCACTGCCGATGACCGAGCGCAGGATGCGCGTGATCGCCGGCTTGAGACCGCCGATGGGCGGCCCGAAGGCGGCGCAGGTCTTGGCGATCTCCGCGACGAGATCGACATCCGCATCGTCGATCGCATTGCGCAGGGCGAGAACGGCTTCGATATCGCCCTCGACGACGAGATCGCGCGAGAAGAAGAGAGCGTCTCCGTCATAAAGCCCGTCCACGAGCCCGGTCAGAACCGGCAGCGGTCCGCGGATGCGGGCGTGCACATGCTCCGTCTCGAGTGTGCGCACCACGCGCAAGCTCATGGTGCCGCGCAGGGGCTCGAGAACGATGACGAAGGGGAGATCATCGGGCTCGATGGCGATGCGCCGCCGCTCGATTTCGGAAAGCCGTCCGACGAGATCGGGATGGCGCGCGAGAATGCCGGCCAGCAGACGCTCGAGAGCCATCTGCAGCGGCAGCAGCGGCAATGGCCGCATGGCCAGCGCGACGATGGCGGGCAAGCGGCGGACGGGTCGCGATGCAGGTTGAAGCATGACGCCTCCTCGCGATCTTCTTAGCCGCGCCGCGCCGCGCATCGCTTGACCGAGGTTAAACCGTCCATCCCGGCTCGATGCTTACTGCCCCGGACATCGATGACGGAGACCGAGCGCCGTGCGGGATCTGCCGAAGTTTGGCGATTTGCGTGCCTTTCTGAAGTTCCTCGACGCTAAGAGTGCGCTGACGCGCATCACTGCGCCGGTCTCGGTCGTGCATGACATGACGGAGATCCACCGGCGCGTGCTCGAGAGCGGCGGCCCGGCACTTCTATTCGAGCGCCCCGTACGAGCCGACGAGACGGAGTCGGATATGCCGGTTCTCGTCAATATGTTCGGCACGGCAGAGCGCGTAGCCTGGGGATTTGGCGTCGCCGATCAGGGCATCGGCCGCCTCGGCGCGCTGCTCGCCGCGCTGCGCGACCCGGAGCCATTGAATGGGCTGCGCGACGTGATGGAGCGCTGGCCGATGGTTAAGGCCATCCTCAGCATGCGGCCCACGTTCGTTGGCCGCCCTGCCGTACAGCAGCGCGTGCTGACCGGCGCCGACATCGCCCTCGACCGGCTGCCGATCCAGACCTGTTGGCCGGGAGAGCCCGGCCCGCTCATGACCTGGCCGCTGATGCTGACCCGCCCGCCGGACGATGAGCACATCTCGCGCTACAATGCTGGCGTCTACCGCATGCAGGTGTTGGGGCCTAACGAGGCCATCGTGCGGTGGCTTGCCCATCGCGGTGGCGCTGCGCATCATCGGCTGTGGTCGGCTGAAGGTCGCGATATGCCGGTCGCGGTTGTGATCGGTGCTGATCCGGCCACCATTCTCTCAGCGGTGCTCCCACTTCCCGAAACGCTGTCGGAACTGCGCTTCTCCGGCATCCTGCGGGGCGAGAGCCCGAGGCTCGCCCGCTGCGTGAGCGTGCCGCTCATGGTTCCGGCCGACGCCGAGATCGTCATCGAAGGGATGGTCTCGGCGCAAGAGACGAGGCCGGAAGGACCGTTCGGCGATCATACGGGCTACTATAACTCCGTCGAGCCGTTTCCCTTGATGCGCGTCACCGCCATCACGATGCGGGCCGATCCCATTTATCTCTCCACATACACCGGGCGGCCTCCCGACGAGCCGTCGATCATCGGTGCGGCGCTGGGCGATCTCTTCGTGCCCATTCTCAAGCGCCAGATCCCGGAAGTCGCCGATTGCTGGTTTCCACCCGATGCCTGCTCCTACCGCATGGCGGTGGTATCGATCCGGAAGCGTTACGCCGGCCAGGCGCGCCGCGTGATGATGGCGCTCTGGGGCCTCGCTCAGCAATTCTCCTACACGAAGGTGATCGTTGTGGTGGACGAGGATATCGACGTGCGCAGCTGGCGCGACATCTCCTGGGCGCTGGCGACGCGCATGGATCCCTCGCGCGACCTTATGGTCATCGACCGCACGCCCATCGACTATCTCGATTTCGCGTCTCCTCTGTCAGGGCTTGGCGGTAAGCTTGGCATCGACGCAACCAACAAGATCGGCGCAGAGACGGAGCGGGAATGGGGACGCGTGCTGGCGATGAGCCCAGACGTAACGGCGCGCGTCGATGAGATGTGGCAGCGGCTAGGCCTCGGCGAGACCGCAACTTCGGAGGAGCGTTGATGGAGCGCAAGCGTATCGTGCTGGGCGTGAGCGGGGCGTCGGGCGCCGCAATCGCCGTCCGCATCGCTACCATCCTCGGTGCCATGGCAGAGGTGGAGCTGCATCTCGTCGTCACCGCGGCCGCCGAGCGCACGCTCGCCCACGAGACCGGGCCTGAAGGATTGCGCACCCTTGAGGAGGCGGCCTTCCACCGCCATCCCATTCGCGATATCGGCGCCACCATTGCCAGCGGGTCCTTTCGCACCGCAGGGATGATCGTCGCGCCAGCGTCCATGCGCACGACGTCGGCGATCGCGTCGGGGCTGGCGGACAACCTTCTCACACGCGCGGCGGACGTTCACCTGAAGGAGCGGCGGCGGCTGGTGCTGGTCGCTCGGGAAAGCCCGCTCCATCTCGGTCACCTTCGCGCTATGACCGCGGTGACGGAGTATGGCGCCATCGTCGCGCCGCCGGTGCCGGCGTTCTATCTTGCGCCCCAGACCACGGCCGAAATCATCGACCAGATCGCCCGCCGCGCGATCGACCTTCTCGCGCTCGATCTGCCACTGCTTGCTGCATGCTGGTCCGGCACGGCCTAGAGCAGATCCCATTCGGGCGGCATCGCCCGAATGGGTGAAGATGCTCGCTCAAACAAGCAACTAGAGAATTTGCAGTGAGCGCAAGCGAACGGAAAATGCTCTAGAGCCTGATCGTTTGAGGTGATGCGAATTCACCAAGAACGTGAATCAGTTTCTCAAATAAAAACTTAGAGCGCGTTCACGTCGCACAATCCGATTCCGATGAGAGTGAAAGCGCTCTAGGCCCAAGGGGTGCAGCACAGCACCCTTCCACCACCGAACTCATGGCAGGCAGGAGCAATGCGACGCTATGCGAATGAGAATAATGAGAATGGTGCCGCAAACAGGACTCGAACCTGTGACCCCGTCATTACGAATGACGTGCTCTACCAACTGAGCTATTGCGGCGATGCCGGCGCCGAAAAGCAGGAAACGTTCCGGCGGCGCGTCTTGATAGGCTGAAACGGTCTGCCGTTCAAGGGGCAGGGTTACAGTTTGTGACGTGCAGTCCTTAAGGAAAGGGATGCGGCGATAGGCGCGGAACCCGCCTTGGCGTTCAAGGCTTTAATGAGGGCTGAAGCTCGCCTGCTTCCGGTATCCTGAGGGGGAGTAGTCATGACGCCGCGGAACCCGGTTCTGGACAGCCTCATCTTGCGGATGCGCCAGCCGATCAATGTTCAGGATGCCGCCGAGGAGGAGGCTCTGCGCATCATGGTACGTCTCGGCCTCACGCATCCGGTCACCCTTCCAGCCGCCGTGAAGATCGTCGCGTCCGAGATGCGTCACGGCCGCATGCACGAGATCGAAGCCACCGCGCGGGCTCTGCATTCCAAGCTTTCGCGTCGCCAACGCGAGCCGCGCACGAAGCAATGACGCGCGATGACCGCGACGCCTCGCGGCATTCACGGAAAAACCGCTACATCCGCCACACTGAGGAGCGCTTGATCTCCGCATCCTCGAGTTCGCGCGTGACCGGCACGTGATACTCCGCCGCCCTCGTGAAGCGCGCCTCCGGAAAGTAGCTGCGCTTGGGATCGCCGACGAGCACCAGAGCTCCTGCCGCGGCTGCCGTTTCGATGTAAGCCATCACACGCCCGGCCAGGTCCCGCTCGTAGAAAAGATCGCCGACGAGCACGACACCGACGTGAACCGGTTCGGTTGCGAGCAAATCGTCATCGGTTGTCGCAATCTCGACCGCGTTGAGCGTCGCGTTGAGTCTCACGGCCGCGATGGCGAGCTGGTCGATGTCGGCGGCCAGCGCCGACGCCGCCCCGGCGCGCATCGCGGCGATGGCGGCGAGGCCCGACCCCGAGCCGAGATCGAGCACCGCCTTTCCTGCGACGAGATGCGGCGTATCGAGCAGATAGCGTGCGAGCGCCTGCCCGCCCGCCCAGGCGAAGGCCCAGTACGGCGGCGGCACGTTCATCTCGCCCAGCTCTTCTTCCGTCTTCTGCCAAATGGGCAGGCTTTCCTCGGCCAGGTGCAGACGGATCTCCGGCACCAGCGGTGGCGTGAGAGGCCGGGTGTTGGCGATGATGAAGCGCGCGGCGGAAACGGGATCGGCAGGATTGAGCGCGCCGCTCATATCTTCTTTTTCGGGCGCTTTGCCGGCTGAAGTCCAGCCATGCGGCATACCTCCGCCCATTCCTCGTTGCGCACCGGTTGCACGGAGAGCCGGAAGGCCGTAACGAGCGCCATGTCGGAAAGCTTCGGATTGGCCTTCGCATCGGCGAGGGTCACAGGATTCGGCAGCGGCTCGCGCGCAGCGACATCCACGCACTGCCATTTGCCAGTGTCGTCCGTATCGTCCGGGTGGGCGAGCGCGATCACCTCGCAGATGCCCACGATCTCCTTGCCGATATTCGAATGATAGAAGAAGCAGAGATCGCCGATCTGCATGGCCTTCATGTTGTTCCGGGCCGTGTAGTTGCGCACGCCTGTCCAAGGCTCGCCCTTGGCGCCCTTCGCGACCAGATCGTCCCAGGAGAATTCGTCGGGCTCGGATTTGAGCAGCCAATAGGCCATGCGTCTCTCACTTCGCTCAGTAGAATTGAACAGGTGTCGCAACCTTAGAGCCTGATCGCTTGAGATGCGAGCCGTCCAGCTGGAGGTCGGCGTAACGGCGGCCGCCAGCATCGAGAGCGTGAACGGTATCTCGAATAAATGAGAGCTATCCACGTGCCAGTTAAACCGGAAACGGCCCTGCGCCCTCAGTCCTCGGCCTTGAACGGACGGCTCATGAGCCCGGAGATGGCGTCGTCCACTGAGAGCCGCGCCTCGAGCACCGCATGCACGGCCATGGTGATCGGCATGTCGATCCGCTTCTGCTCAGCCAGCCGGACCACCGCCGCAGCCGTGTAGACGCCCTCCGTCACGGCGATCCGCTGTCCGAGAACGGCTTCCACCGATTCTCCCTGACCGAGCGCGCGTCCTAGGCTCATGTTGCGCGATTGTTTGCTGCCGCAGGTGAGCACGAGATCGCCGATGCCGGAAAGCCCCATCATGGTCTCCGGCCGTGCGCCGAGCACACGCCCCAGCCGGCGCATTTCTGCAAACCCGCGTGTGACGATGGCGGCATGCGCGCTCGCTCCGAGCCCCTTGCCGTCAACGATCCCGGCCGCGATGGCGAGCACGTTCTTGAGTGCGCCTCCCAGTTCGACGCCGATCAGGTCGTCCGACCAGTAGAGGCGAAGCTGGCGGTCTCCGAGCCGTTCGGCGAGGGTTTTGCCGAGCACCTCGTTGCGGCAGGCGATGGTGAGCGCCGCCGGGAGCCCGCGCGCCACGTCTGCGGCGAAGCTCGGGCCGGAGAGGACGGCCGGCACCATGTCCGGCACGGTCTCGGCCAGGATCTCGCCCATCAGTTTTCCGCTCGCCTGCTCGACGCCCTTGGCGCAGACGATGAGCGGTTGTCCCGCGCGGACGTGCGGCGCCAGCGCCTGCGTGACAGCGCGCACATGCTGTGCCGGGCAGACGAGGAGGATGGCATCCAACGCCGCACAGTCCCTGAGGCTGCTGGTGGCTTCGAGACGTGGATCGAGCTCTATTCCTGGCAGGAAGGCCCGGTTGACGTGCCGGGTCGAGATATCGGCGACCGTTTCCGGCTCCCGGGCCCAAAGCACGACCCGGCGCCCGGCGAGCGTCAGCGTTTGCGCCAGCGCCGTGCCCCAAGCGCCGCCGCCGATCACGCCGATGCTGTTTATCGTCAATGGCATCGCGCCCTCGTTTTCTCCGCACGGCTGGCCGTGGCGGCTCGTTGCATCACGCCTTCACCCCTGCACCGATGGCGGCCGGCGCCCCGGGATCGAGCGGCCAACGGGGTTTCGCAGCGACGTCGAGCTCGTCCGTGAGCCCGCGTGCCAGGCGTTCAGCGCCCGCCCAGGCGATCATGGCGCCGTTGTCCGTGCACAATGCGGCAGGCGGCACAGCAAGGTGGAAACCGCGCGCGTCCGCAAGCCCAGCCAGCGCCCGGGCGATGGATTTATTGGCCGCGACGCCGCCGGCGATGGTGAGAACCCGCGCGCCCTCGCCGAGGCTTCCTGCTGAGAGATCCATGGCGCGCCCCACGCGATCGACGATGATGTCGCACACGGCGGCTTCGAACGCGGCCGAGAGGTCGGCGATATCCTGGTCACTCAACGGGGCGGCGGCCTCGGCCCGCTGGCGCAGCGCTGTTTTGAGGCCGGCGAGGGAGAAATGCGGCTCCGCGCGCCCCACCATGGGCCTCGGCAGCGGGAAGCGCCTGGCATCGCCGGCGCGCGCTGCACGCTCCACTTCCGGGCCGCCCGGATAACCGAGGCCGAGCAGCTTCGCCGTCTTGTCGAAGGCTTCCCCGATGGCGTCGTCGACGGTGGTCCCGATCCGGCGATAGCGGCCGACATCTTCCACGAGCAGCGTTTGTGTATGCCCGCCCGACACGAGCAGGACCAGATAGGGCGGCGCCAGCCCATCCGTGAGCCCGACCGTCAGAGCGTGAGCTTCGAGATGGTTGATGGCGAGGAACGGCTTGCCGGCGGCCAGCGCGAGCGTCTTGCCCGTGACGAGCCCAACGACGAGGCCGCCATTGAGCCCCGGCCCAGCCGTCGCGGCGATGCCGGAGAGGTCGGCCAGGGTGACGCCGGCCTCGGCAAGGGCCGCCGCCACGAGTGTATCCAGGCATTCGACGTGGGCGCGCGCGGCGATCTCCGGCACGACGCCCCCATACGGGCTATGCTCGGCGAGTTGCGAGCGCACGACATTGGAGAGAATGCGGCCCTCCGCCTCCCCGTCCCGCACCACCACGGCGGCGGCCGTTTCGTCGCAGCTCGTCTCGATGCCGAGGACGAGGAGCCGCTGCTCACTGGTGTTCTGCACGGTCGTCACGAAAGGCGCCTCTGCCGCTTAGGGTAGTGGTGCCCCGCCCAGTCTGGCATGAGCGCCTCAGGAATCCTGACCATGCGGTTTGGCGGTAAAATGCGGAGGCCGGTCATCTGAGCAAGGCCCATTTGCGTTCGATTGCGGAGGCGGGCATTAATGGCGCCGCCCGCCGCGGAGCCCCGTGGCCCTAACACCTGGAGCCCTCGACTTGCAAGCACGCACCATCCGCATCGGCACGCGCGGCTCGCCCCTCGCCCTCGCCCAGGCCCACGAGGTGCGGGGCCGCCTGATGGCAGCGCACGGCCTGCCGGAAGAGGCCTTCGAAGTGCGCATCTACAAGACGAGCGGAGACGCCATCCAGGATCGCCCGCTGGCGGAGGTCGGCGGCAAGGGATTGTTCACCAAGGAGATCCAGGAGGCGCTGTTCGCGCGTGAGATCGACCTTGCGGTGCATTCGCTGAAGGATATGCAGACGCGGCTGCCGGAGGGGCTCACCATCGGTGCCGTGCTGCCGCGCGAGGATGTGCGCGACGCCTTCATTTCCCTGGCGCATGCTTCACTCGCAGCGCTGCCCAAAGGGGCGGTGGTCGGCACGTCGAGCCTCAGGCGGCAGGCCCAGGTGAAGCGCATCCGGCCCGATGTCGAGATCGTGGGCTTCCGCGGCAACGTCCAGACGCGGCTGCGCAAGCTTGCCGAGGGCGTCGCCGACGCCACGCTCTTGGCCTGTGCCGGGCTCAACCGTCTCGGCATGGCGGACCGCATCACCGCACCGATCGAGACGGATGCGATCCTGCCGGCCGTCGCGCAAGGTGCGATCGCCATCGAGGTGCGTGAGGACGATGCCGAGGCCGGGCGTCTCGCAGCCTCGCTTAACCATGAACCCACGGCCCTGTGCGTCACGGCGGAGCGCGCCTTTCTGGCGCGGCTCGACGGCAACTGCCGCACGCCGATCGCGGGCCTAGCCGAGCTCGCCGCCGGCACACTGCGCTTCCGCGGCATGGTGTTTTCGCCCGATGGCGCGCAGTGCTTCGAAACCACGCGCGAGGCGCCGGTGTCCGAGGCCGCCGCGCTGGGCCATGCCGCCGCCGAGGTGCTCATCGAGCAGGGCGCGAACTCCGTTCTATGGCGGTCCGCGTAATGCGTCTTTTGATGACGAGGCCGGACCTCGATGGCGAGCCTGATCCCCTGAGCAAGGCGCTGGCGGCGGCGGGCCATCACATCACGCAGGCCCCGCTGCTCGCGATCAGCCTGACGGGACCGATGCCGCCCATCGATGGCGTCCAGGCGCTGATCGTAACCAGCCGCAATGGGTTGCGCGCCGTGGCACCCGTTTTCGGCCGTGCCCTCGATCTGCCGCTGTTCGCAGTCGGGCCGGGCACGGGCGAGCTGGCCCGCGCCTTAGGCTTCCGCCATGTCGTGGAGGGCCCGGGAACCGGGCGCGAGCTGGCCGAAATCATCCGTGCCGAGGCCACGCCTGCCGCCGGCGCGCTGATGCACATTGCGAGCGATACGCTGGCCTTCGACATGAAAGGCGCGCTCGCCCCCTTGGGCTACGAGATCCGCACCGAGGTTGTCTACCGGACGGAAACGACGACGGCCTTCCCCGCAGCGGTTGCGGATCGGCTGCGCCAGGGAGGTTTCGACGGCGTGGTTCTGATGTCGCCGAGAACGGCGCGGGTTTACGCTAAATTAGTCGCCGATGCTGCTCTTGCTTCCATGATCGGCGGTCTGCGCCACTTCTGCCTCTCGGAAGCCGTGGCCCGAGAGCTTGCGCCCCTCGGAGTGGCGGATGCCGCCGTCGCCCGCTTGCCCAATTCGCAAGAAATGCTTGCTCTTATCGCACGCGAGACGCCAGACTTGGATTAAGGTTCCGCCTTACCCTCAGGCTGGCCGCAAGTCTCTGGAGACCCTGCTCCCATGATCGACAAGCCCGATCCCGCGAAGGATGCTGGCCGCAGCGATGCATCTGCCGCCAAGCGGCCCCACGCGACGCTGGACCTCAAGGCGACCGAGGTGAAGCCGCCTGCGCCTGAGGCGCCTGCCGCGGGCCCCGGGGCGGCCGCGCCCTCGCCTGGAAAAGCCGCGTCCGGCTCACCCTCGACGGCAACGCCCGCGTCCTCGACACCGTCTGGAGCGTCCTCGGCTGCGCCCGCGAAGCCGACTGTCTCTCCCGCTACGTCTGCCAAGGGAGCGCCCTCGTCCGCCCAGAAACCCCAAGATCAGCCGAAATCCGAAACCGGCACGAAACCGGAGGCCGGCTCGAAGGCGAGACCGACGCCGCCACCGCAGCCCACAGGCGCCCCGCGCGGCGGCTTCTTCTCCCATGTCGGTGCCGGCGTGATCGGCGGCGCGCTCGTCTATGCCGGCGCCTCGGTTCTCGGCCCCGGCTGGCTGTCCGACGGAACCAACGAAAGCCTGTCGCATCTGGCGTCCCGGATCGCGGCGCTCGAAGCCCTACCGCGGGAGAGCGGCGACGTTGCCGCGCTCGATGCCCGCATCGGCGGGGCGGAGAGCCGTCTCGCGAAGCTCGATGATCTGGAGCGCAGCCTGACGGCCCTGAGCGCGACGCAGCAGTCGCTCGAGACCGAGCAGAAATCGCTTGCGGCCGCGGCACAGCAGAACGGCAGCGAGGAGCGCATCTCTCGCCTCGAGGAGCAGCTTCGCATGATCGGCGAGGCGAGCGGAAATACGGAGGGCGGCGTTCCGCAGCTTGCGGCCATCTCCGGCAAGATCGCCGACGTCGAAGCAGCGTTGAAGGCCGAGCTGGCCGAGCTTCGTAAGAGCATTCCCGCCGAGACTGACCGGCGCCTTGCGGCCGCCGAGGAGTCGGCCGAGGCTGCGAGGTCGGCGACGCTCCGCTTTGATCGCGAGCTCTCGCAGATCCGCACCGAGCAGGCGCGCGGCGCCGAGCGGGCAGAGGCCGCCAAGGCGGATACGGAGCGTCTCACCGCCTCCGTCGATGTGACCAAAGAGG
The DNA here is from genome assembly GCF_036780825.1 of Hyphomicrobium sp. Taxonomy (GTDB): domain Bacteria; phylum Pseudomonadota; class Alphaproteobacteria; order Rhizobiales; family Hyphomicrobiaceae; genus Hyphomicrobium_C. The sequence continues at coordinate 63,201 of NZ_DAIQCD010000002.1, forward strand.
AGACGGCGCGTCTTTCGAGCGCGCTCGGCGAGCTTAGAAGCTCTCTCGACTCCCGGCTCCAGGCGTTTGCCAAGCCCGCCGACGTGACGGCAGCCGTTGGCACGGTGAACAGCAAGCTCGCCGAGCTTGAGCAGAACGTGCAGAGCGTCGTGCAGCACGAGCAGATTCGCCGCCAGAACGCCGAGCGGATCGTGCTCTCGCTCGAGCTTTCGAGCCTTAAACGTGCGCTCGACCGCGGCCTCGGCTATGGCTATTCCGCCGAGCTCGACGAGGTGCGGAAGGTTTCGGGCGGCCAGCTCGATCTCTCGCCCCTTGAACGATTTCAGGAGGCCGGCGTCGCCACGCCGGCTCAACTCAAGGCGGAGTTCCGTCCGCTTCTCAATGCCGTCCTCGACGCCGATCTCGAGCCTGCGGATGCCTCCGTCTTCGATCGCCTGCTCGCCGGCGCGAAGTCCGTCGTCCGCGTCCGTAAGATCAGCCACGATCCGGGCGATACCAGCACCGAGGCCATCGTCTCCCGGATGGAGGCGGCCCTCGACGAAGGCCGCCTTGGCGACGTGCTGTCGGAAGCCAAGACCCTGCCGCAGCGCGCGCGCATTCCGCTCGAGGATTGGCTGATCAAGGTCACGGCCCGCGACACGGTGGACCGTGCCATCGCCGGCGTGGAGAACCGCCTCAAGGCCTCGCTCTCCGGTGCATCCGAGCCGGCGCCCCCGGCCGCCGTGCCGGATGAGGCTCCAGCTCCGCAACAGAACTAAGAGGGCTGCGAGCGATGACGCGTCTCGTCCTTTTTCTCCTCGCGGTCGTCCTGCTTGCCAGCGGCCTTTCCTGGCTCGCCGACCGGCCGGGCTCGCTCCTCCTCACCTGGCAGGGCTATGAGATCGAGACCAGCGTGTTCCGCGCGGTCGTGATCTTCGCCGCGTTGATCGGCTTCGCGTTGCTCGTCTGGAATCTTTTGAGCCAGGTCTGGTCGAGCCCCGCCGCAGTCAGCCATTTCCTCACCCGGCGGCGCCACAGGCGTGGTCTTGACGCGCTGTCTTCGGGCATGATCGCCATCGGCGCCGGGGATCGGTCCATGGCGACGCGCTACGCGCTGCAGGCGCGCAAGTCCCTTCCGAACGAGCCGCTGACGCATCTCTTGCGCGCCCAGGCAGCGCAGCTCTCCGGCGACAAGGCGACGGCGCGGCGCATTTTCGAAGCCATGCTCGCATCCCCGGATACGGAGCAGCTCGGCTTGCGCGGCCTGTTCCTCGAAGCGGGCCGCGAAGGCGAGACGGAGGCGCAGCGCCAGTTTGCCGAGCGTGCGCTGAGGCTCAATCCGAAACTCTCCTGGCCGGTCGAGGCGCTGTTCGAGCTCCAGTGCAAGGCCGGTGATTGGAGCGGCGCACTTGAGACGCTCGCGCTCGCGAGGCGCCATGGGCATGTGGAGCGGCCGGTGGCGGATCGCCGCCGCGCCGTGCTTCTCGCCGCCCAGGCTCAGGCGCTGGAAGAAAACGATTCCGAAAAGGCGCTGACGCTGGCACTCGAGGCGCATGGCCTCGCGCCGTCGCTGATACCTGCGGCCGCGATCTCCGGGCGCCTGCTCGCCGCACGGGGCAACACGCCGCGCGCGGCCCGCGTCATCCAGAAGACGTGGACGAGGGCGCCGCATCCCGAGCTCGCCACGGCCTACGCCTATGCGCGCATCGGCGACAGTCCGCGGGACCGGCTCGACCGCGTGAAGCATTTGTTCACGCTGAACCCCATGTCCGTTGAAAGCTCCATCGCCGTTGCAGTGGCCGCCATCGAAGCACGCGACTATGTGGAGGCGCGGCGCATCTTGCAGCCGTTCCTCGAAGAGGGGCTCACGCGGCGCATGGCGGCGTTGATGGCCCGCATCGAGGCCGAGGAGAGCGGCGACAAGGGCAAGGCGCGTGAGTGGCTGGCTCGCGCCGTCACGGCGCCGCGTGACGCGGCCTGGATCGCTGATGGCGTGATTGCCGATCGCTGGGCACCGGTCTCGCCTGTGACCGGCGCGCTCGATGCGTTCTCCTGGCGCGTTCCGGCCGACGATGTCGAAAGCGGCGAAGAGCGTATCCTCGGTGCCGACTTGACCGAGTTCATCGCCTCGAGCGAGCCTGAAACAGTGATCGTGCGGGCGGTCGCTGTCGATGACAATCCGAAGCCGCAAGGCGACGTGCCACAAAGCGAGCCGCCGCCCAACGCGCCGCCGGCGGCCACCACTGCGCCTCAGGCGCCGTCTGCCGAGGAGACGCCGAGCGCGCCGGCAGAGACGCCCGTTGAGCCGCCCGCGCCGAAGCCGGCCCCACGCTCATCGGAAGGGGAAACGGCCCCGCCGCGCATGGAAATTTTCAGAGCGCCGCATGCGCCGGATGATCCCGGTCCCGAGCCCGATGATTCCGGTGCGAACGAGCCCCGGCTCGGTTTCCGCGCTGCCACGGCGCGATGAAGCCGCGTCTGATTGTGCGCTGCGGCGAAGCCATTTGAGATCGGCTGCGAGCCCTTCGACCAAGGGGGAAGTTGTCGCTCGCCGCCCGCTTGCCCATAATACGTTGAGAACAAAGATCGAGCTTCGGGAGGAATTCACATGTCGGAAAAGACATACCCGGTCACGCCGGACTGGGCGAGCCGGGCTTGGCTCGACAGCGCGAAGTACAAAAGCCTCTATGAGCGCTCGGTGAATGATCCGGAAGGCTTCTGGGGCGAGAACGGCCGCCGTATCGACTGGATCAAACCCTACACCAAAGTAAAGAACACGAGTTTCGATCCCCAGAACGTCTCGATCAAATGGTTCGAGGACGGCACGCTGAACGTCACCGCCAACTGCATCGACCGCCATCTTGAGACGCGCGGCGATCAGGTCGCGATCATCTGGGAAGGCGATGACCCGACCGAGGACGCCACGATCACCTATCGCCAGCTGCACGAGCGCGTGTGCCGGTTCGCGAACGTACTCAAGGCGCACGGCGTCACGAAGGGCGATCGTATCACCATCTATCTGCCGATGATCCCCGAGGCGGCTTACGCGATGCTCGCTGCCGCCCGTCTCGGCGCCGTTCACTCCGTCGTCTTCGCCGGCTTCTCGCCGGATAGCCTCGCGGGGCGCATCGAGGACGCGGGCTCGAAGTTCATCATCACCGCCGACGAGGGATTGCGCGGCGGCAAGACGGTCCCGCTTAAGAAGAACACCGACGAGGCGCTGAAGAAGTGCGCCACGGGCGGCGAGAAGGTGCTCGTCGTGCGCCGCACCGGCAACCCGATCTCATGGACCGGCGGCCGTGATCTTTGGCTGCATGAGGAGATCGAGAAGGTCTCGGCCGATTGCCCGCCGGTGGAAGTGGGCGCCGAGGACCCCCTTTTCATTCTCTATACGTCGGGCTCGACGGGAAAGCCTAAGGGTGTGGTGCACACGACAGGTGGTTATCTCGTCTTCGCGGCGATGACCCACCAGTACGTGTTCGATTACCACGACGGGGACATTTACTGGTGCACGGCCGATGTCGGCTGGGTCACCGGCCACAGCTACATCCTCTATGGGCCGCTCGCCAACGGCGCCACCACGCTGATGTTCGAAGGCGTGCCGACCTATCCTGACGCGTCGCGTTTCTGGAACGTGGTCGACAAGTGGAAGGTGAATACGTTCTACACGGCGCCGACCGCGATCCGCGCGCTTATGGGCGCTGGTGATGACTTCGTGAAGCGCGCCAGCCGCTCGTCGCTGCGCCTCCTCGGCAGCGTCGGCGAGCCGATCAATCCGGAGGCCTGGGAGTGGTATCATCGCGTGGTGGGCGAAGGGCGGTGCCCCATCGTCGACACATGGTGGCAGACGGAAAACGGCGGGATCCTCATCTCGCCGCTGCCGGGCGCCATCGATCTGAAGCCGGGCTCGGCGACGCTTCCCTTCTTCGGCGTGCGCCCCGGGATCGTCGATGACCGTGGCGTGCTTCTCGAAGGCGTCGCTCAGGGAAATTTGGTGATTCTCGACAGCTGGCCAGGGCAAGCGCGGACGCTCTTCGGCGATCACGACCGCTTCGTGCAGACTTACTTCAGCAACTATCCCGGAACCTATTTCTCCGGCGACGGCTGCCGGCGCGACGAGGACGGCTATTACTGGATCACCGGCCGCGTGGATGACGTGATCAACGTGTCCGGCCATCGCATGGGCACGGCGGAGGTCGAAAGCGCGCTGGTGGCGCATCCGAAAGTGGCGGAGGCCGCAGTCGTCGGCTATCCGCACGACGTCAAGGGCCAAGGCATCTATTGCTATGTGACGCTGATAACCGGCGAGCAGCCGACAGAGGAGCTGCGCAAGGAACTCGTGCAGCATGTCCGCCACGAGATCGGCCCCATCGCCTCGCCCGACGTGGTGCAGTTCGCGCCTGGCCTGCCGAAGACGCGCTCGGGCAAGATCATGCGCCGCATCCTGCGCAAGATCGCCGAGAACGAGTTCGGCAACCTGGGCGACATCTCGACGTTGGCCGATCCGTCCGTCGTCGACGAGCTGATCTCGAACCGCCAGAGCCGCAAGGCAGGCTGAAGCCGCATCTCAATCCCGGTCGGACAGTTGATTGGCAACGTTGCCGGCCGGGATGAAAGTGCTGCTCACGCTAACCCGCGCTTGCGCAAAAGTCCCTCCACCTCCGGCGGGCGGCCGCGGAATGCAACATACGCGTCGAGCGCGTCGCGCGTGTTACCGGCCGAGAGAATGTGCGTCTTGAGCTTCGCCGCGATCTTGCGGTCGAACACGTTGCCCGCTTCGATGAAGGCCGCGAACGCATCTGCGTCCATCACCTCGGACCATAGATAGCTGTAATAGCCTGCCGCGTAGCCGCCGATGATGTGCTGGAAGTGCGGAATTCGGTGCCGCGGCACGATCTCGGCCGGCATACCGATTTTTGCCAGCATCTCACTCTCGAACGCATCGACGTCGAGCCCTGCTGCATCGGAGAGCGAATGCAGCTCCAGGTCGAGCAGCGTCGAAGCTGTATATTCGACGGTTTGGAAGCCTTGATTGAACGTGCGCGCCGCCTCGAGCTGGTCGAGGAGGCGCTGCGGCATCGGTTTTCGCGTTTCCACGTGGAGGGCAAAGCGCTTCAGGATTTCGGGGCGCGATAGCCAGTGCTCGTAAAGCTGCGACGGCAGCTCGACGAAATCGTGCAGCACGTTGGTCATGGCGAGCGTGGGATACGTCACGTCCGAAAGGAGCCCGTGCAGCCCGTGGCCCATTTCGTGGAACAGGGTGCGTGCATCGTCGAATGAGAGCAGCGTCGGCGTGCCGGGCGCTCCGCGCGCCACGCTCATGACGTTGACGACGATCGGGCGAACGTTGCCGGTGAGCTTTTGCTGCGTCCGGTAGGAGGACATCCACGCGCCGGAGCGCTTCGAGGGGCGCGCATAGTAGTCCCCGTAGAAGAGCCCCACGTGCTCGCCGGCCTTCGTCTTCACCTCCCAGGCGCGCACGTCCGGGTGATAGACGGGCACGTCGGTCCGCTCCTCGAACACGAGGCCGAACAGCCGGCCGGCCGTGTAGAAGGCCGCCTCTAGCACGTTCTCGAGAACGAGATGCGCGCGCACCTCGGCCTCGTCGAGATCGTAGCGGGCCTTGCGCTCTTGTTCCGCGTAATAGCGCCAGTCCCAGGCGGCGATCTTGAAGTTTTCGCCCTCGGCGCGTGTCCGCGCTTGCAGGGCATCGCGCTCGGCCCGTGCCCGCTTGAGCGCCGCCGGCCAGACCTTGTCGAGAAGCTTGCGCACCTCTCCCGGCGTGCGCGCCATCGTGTCATCGAGGGTGTAGGCGGCAAAGGTCTCGAACCCGAGCAGGCGGGCAAGCTCCCACCTGAGCGCGATCATCTGCACGATGATGGCCCGATTGTCGGTTTCGCCGCCAAGCTCGCCGCGCTTGATCCAGGCCTTCCAGGCGTCTTCCCGAAGATCGCGGCGAGACGAGAACTGCAGGAACGGCTCGACGCTCGAGCGCGCCAGCGTGATGACGTGCTTGCCCGGCATGCCGAGCTGCACTGCGGCCTGGGCGGCTGCCGCACGAACGGAGCTGGGCAGTCCCGCAAGGTCGCGCTCACCCTCGAGCACGAGCTGCCACGCCTGCTCGTCGGCGAGCACGTTCTGATTGAACCGCGTGCCCAGCGTCGCCATCTCCATGTTGATCTCGGCGATGCGCCGGCGCGCCTTGGCGTCGAGCTTGGCCCCTGCACGAACGAAGCTGCGATAGGTCCGCTCGAGCAGCCGCAGCGCCTCCGGATCGAGGCCGAGGTCGGCGCGCCGTTCGTAAACATCGGCAATACGAAGAAACAGCCGCCGGTTGAGCAGAATGGTGCTTTGATGCTTTGCGAGCCTGGGCGCGATATCGCGCTCGACGGCCTGCAGCGCAGGATTGGTATCGGCGCTCGCGAGATTAAAGAAGACGTCCGCCACCTTGCTGAGCAGCGCGCCGCTCTTTTCAAGTGCGAGGACGGTATTGGCGAACGTCGGCTTGGCTTGCTTCGCGGCAATAGCGGCGATTTCCTGCCGGTGCGCCGCCAGCGCTGCAGAGAATGCGGGCTTGAAGTGCTGCGGCTTGATCGCTGGAAATGGCGGCGCCTTGAATGGCGTGCGCCATGGAGCGAGGAGAGGGTTCTGCGTGCGGGGACTGCCTGCTGGAGCGGCGCTGCCATTCTTCGCCATGATCATCCTCTTTCGATATCGGCGGAGAAATCGATACCGGAATGACCATCGAAAGACAAAGGCTGGTTCGGTGCTCCCGGCGCCCTCGCGCGAATGTGTAAGCGCGGGACGCGGCCGTTATCTTCCGTGCCGAGAGGCACATCTTCGATGTGGGGAGAATGGGGCCCGGTCCAGGGAGATGAGCCTCGGATCCGGGGCTTGGGGGGAGAGATCCGAGGCCGGGGAATGGACCGGGCCGTACGCGCTATGATTTCTATTATAGGGACCAATGGGGCCTGCCCGAGGAGGCTTTGTGGCGGCGCTATGAATTCTTCGCCTGCGACACGCTTGAAAAATCAAGTACGCGGGGCGATCATGCAATGAGGCAGCAGGAGGCGCCCTTGAGCGAGTCCGACCCCATACGCTTCCGCCTGCGTGAGCTGGGCGGAGCACGCAGCCAAGCGCAGCTTGCCTCGTTTCCCGCAGCCTCGCCCCGCATCTCCCCTTCTGTCGTCGTCTTCGCCCGCGCCGAGCTCGATGCCATCCTCGCGGTTTACGCCCGCAAGGTCGCGGCGGGTGAATGGCGCGATTACGCACTTCGGATGGATCGTGAAAAGGCTGTGTTCGCAATCTTCCAGTGCGCGTCCGAGTATCCCCTCTTCCGCTTGGAGAAATGCCCGCAGCTGGCGCGGCGATACGGAGCCTATAGCCTCGTGCTGCGCAGCGGTGCGGTGCTGAGACGGGGCCACGACTTGGCCCGCGTGCTCGCGGCATGCGAGAGCATGAAGCTCAGCCACTGATCGCGCTTCCCGGGTGAGCTGCAGCCGTGGTCACGGCGTCCTCAAACGAAAAAGGGCCCCGCAACGCTGCGGAGCCCTCTTCAATTCTAATCGGTGGTTCGCGCTTACTCGCGCTCGCCCATGAGCGAGAGCAGGTTGACGAACAGGCCGACGAAGTCCTGGTAGAGCGAAAGCGCGCCGAGGATCGAAGCCTTGGCTGCGGCCTCCGCGTTACCAGCGACCTCGTAGTAGACGTCCTTGATGCGCTGCGTGTCATAGGCGGTGAAGCCCGCGAACACGAGCACGCCAATGACAGAGATCGCGAACTGCATGGCGCTCGACTGCATGAAGATGTTGACCACCATGGCGATGATCACGCCGATGAGGCCCATGAACAGGAACGAGCCCCAGCCCGAGATGTCGCGCTTGGTCGTGTAGCCCCAGATGCTGAGGCTGGCGAACGCCGCTGCGGTGATGAAGAACACGTTGGCGATGGAGTTGCCCGTGAACACCAGAAGCAGCGACGACAGGGACGCGCCGACGAGTGCCGCGTAGATCCAGAACGAGATCCGGGCGGCGCCGACGCTCATGCTGTTGGCGCGGAAGGCGAAGAAGAAGACGAACCCGACCGGCGCCAGGAAGAGCAGCCACTTGAGCGGGCTGGTGTAGAGCGCCACGCCGAACGCGGTGAGTGCCTGGCCGTTCGGGAGCGTCGCGGCAGCGGAGGCCGGATCGGTCGTCACGGCCATCGAATAGATCAAATAAGCGACGATGCCGGTGAGCGCGACGCCCGCCGCCATGTAATTGTAAACGCCCAGCATGTAAGCGCGCAGACCTTCGTCGACATCGGCGCGGCCGACGGTCGTCGCCTGCGAATATCTGCTGTCAAACTGTGCCATCGTGTTTGAGTCCCCATAAAGACTTCTAGAGCAGATCCCATTCGGACGGAATCGGCCGAATGGGTGAAGATGCTCGCCCAAGCAAACAGCTAGAGAATTTGCCGTGAGCGCAAGCGAACGGAAAATGCTCTAGCGAACCGAATTCGCCCGGAGCATATCGGAGCATGGGCGTCCCTCTTCAAGGAGGGCGCGCCGATAAACTGGGCAGCCGGCCCCTTATATAGGGTAATTCGGTCGTGATGTTAACGCCGCATCTCGGCGAATATTGGTCGCGATACTTAGGTGAACATCCTTAATAGCGAACGAAGCCCGCCGGTTACGTCTATTGAGATCTGAGCATTGGGGCGGCTTTGGCACGTAAGACCGTCCAGGTCCCAAGCGAGCCGAACAGGAGCACGAGGCCCATTGCCAGCGCGAGGGCCCGCAGAACCGCGGTCGTGCTGAAGGTGAACGGGATGCGCATCACCTCCCCAACTGCGATCCATGCCGCGAACGCGCCGAGGGCCGCCGCGCACGTCCCTGCGATGAGGGCGAGCAAAAGATATTCGAGCACGTGCGAGGTGATCACCCGCCGGCGCGTCGCGCCGAGCATCTTGAGCACCACGGCTTCGAGGACGCGCCGCCTCTGGGCCGTCGCCAGCGCGCCGGCGAGCACGAGAGCGCCGGCGACCAGGGTCACGGCGCCTGCAACCCGGACGGCGGCCATGACCTTCTCGAGAATGGTGGTGGCCGCGTCGAGAGCGTCCTTCACGCGGATGACGGTCACGGTGGGCAGCGCCTTGCCGATCGCGCGGCCGAGGGCTGCCTCGGTATCGGGGGCGACGTCGGGCGGCAGGCTGACGGTGGCGAGCAGGTTGTGCGGCGCACCCTTGAGCGCGTTTGGCGAGAACACCATGACGAAGTTGAGCCTGAGGCTCTCCCACGTCACCTCGCGTAGGTTGGCGATGCGCGCCGTGAGATTGCGCCCCAGCACATTCACCGTCACTTCGTCTCCGATGCCGACGCCGAGATGGCCCGCAAGGTCACGCTCGAAGGACACCAGAGGCGCGCCCTCGTAATCGGCTGGCCACCACGCTCCGTCGACCAGCGTGGAGCCTTCGGGCAACGTCTCCGCATAGGTCAGCCCGCGGTCGCCGTTGAGCACCCACTGCGCTTCGGGCGGAACCCGGATATCTTCCGCTTTGCGGCCCTTGAGCGAGACGAGGCGTCCCCGCAGCATCGGGGCTTCGACGACATGCGCACCCGGCGCCGTCTCCTCCACGATGCCGACCAGCCTGTCGGCCTCGGTGCGTGGCACGTCGAGAAGAAAATGGCTTGGCGCCTTCTGCGGCAGCCGGCTCGTCAACTCGTTGACGAGGGATGCGTCCGCGAGCGCCACGGCGACGAGGAGCGACAGCCCCGCGCCGAGCGAGATGACCACCGACCGCGTGAGGCCGCCCGGTGCACCGAGATTGCCGATGGCAAGCGCCAGCTCTGGCCACCTCGGCCGCGGTATGCGCCGTGCCATCACGGTCACGAGTGTTCCGAGCCCTGCAAATGTGACGAGCACGAGCGCCAGCGCGCCGCAGAGATAGAGAGCGATGCGCATGGATTCGGCCATGGCCAACACGAGCGCCAGCAGAGCGGCGGCGATGAGCGCCGTGGCCGCCATGATGCCCCGCCCAGGCCAGACCCGCTCCGGCGCCACCTCGTCGCGAAACAGAACGCTTGGCCGGATGAGCTGGGCCCGTCCGAGCGGCCAAAGCGTGAACAGGAGCGCCACCAAGGTGCCGTAGGCGGCGCCTGTAAGAAGGCTTGCTGGTGAAAGTGCGAACTCGGCCTGGATCGGGAGCTGGTCTCCGTAAGCCGAGAGGAGCGCTTGCGGCGCCAAAAGGCCGATCGTCCACCCCGCTGCAATTCCAGCCAGCGTGATGGCGAGCACCTGGACGAGGAGCATCGACAAGACGCTGCCGCTCGTCGCGCCGAGGGCCTTCATGGTGGCGATGGCATGGCGCCGCTTCTCGATCAGCGCCGCCACCGCGTTGGCGATTCCCACGCCGCCCACGAAGAGCGCAGCGAGCCCGAGGAAGGTCAGGAACTGGCGCAGCCGGTCCAGCGTGCGGGTGACCTGGGGCGAGGGATCGCGCCGGTCGGCGATGACGAAGCCGGAAGAAGCCAGCTCCGCCTGCGCCGCAGTGCGAAACTGCGCGAGATCGATCGGTTTCCCGCCCGCGTCCGGTTCGAGCGCCACCGCATAGCGCCACCGCACCAGCGCCCCCGGCTCTGCAAGCCCGGTCTTTTGCAGCGTGGCCTGGGAGAGGAACACACGCGGCCCATAGGTCAGGCGGTCTGCGATGGCGTCCGGCTCGGAGACGAGCGTCGCCATCACCGTCACCTCAGCGTCGCCGATCTTCATCGTGTCGCCGATCGAAAGCCCGAGCTGGCTCACGAGCACAGGGTCGGCCACGGCTCCGTTGGGCGCCGCGATGGCGTCCGCAAAGCGTGCGCCTTTCAGCTCGACCTCGCCGGCGAGCGGATAAGCGCTATCCACGGCCTTGATCTCGGCCAGCGCCTGCTCGCTGCCGTCGAGCCGCCGCGCCATGGTCCGCATCGTGGCCTGCTCGCTGACGCGCCCGTGGGCGGCGAGCCAGCTTCGCTCGGCATCCGTAGCGCGCGCGTGCATGCGCGAGAAGGCGACGTCGCCGCCGAGCAGGATCTTTCCCTGGCGCTCGATGCCGGCGGTGAGCGCGTCTCCGACGGTCCCAACTGTCGCGATCGCCGCCACGCCGAGCGCGACGCACGCCATGAAGACGTAAAAGCCGCTGGCCCCCGCCCTCAGCTCGCCGAGGGCGATCGTGATCAGGCGGAAAATGGAGAGTTGCGAGCGGGCTTCGGGCGCGGCCATTCCGGCGCGAGATGCGGAGGCTGTCATGCGGCTGCCACGGTGCGTTCGTCGGCGACGATCTTTCCGTCAGCCATGCGGATCGTGCGCTCGCAATCCTTGGCGAGGCGCTCGTCGTGCGTGACGAGCACCAGCGTGGCGCCGCTTTTACGTTTCAGCCCGAACATCAGGTCCACCACCTGTCGCCCGGTCTTTCCGTCGAGATTTCCGGTCGGTTCATCGGCGAGCAGGAGCTTCGGCTGCGGAACGAGCGCGCGGGCGAGCGCCACGCGCTGCTGCTCGCCACCCGAGAGCTGGGCGGGAAAGTGGTCGATCCGTGCGCTGAGCCCCACATCGGCAAGAAGCGCGCGCGCCCGCTCCCTGGCCGCCGTTTGTCCTGCGAACTCGAGCGGCAGCGCCACGTTCTCGAGCGCCGTCATGGTCGGGATGAGATGAAAGGACTGGAACACGATGCCGATGTCCGCGCCGCGCGCCAGTGCCAGTTGATCCTCGTTGAGAGCGTTGAAATCGCGCCCGGCAACGAGCACATCCCCGCTGGTGGCTCGCTCGAGGCCGGCGAGGATCATGAGCAGCGAGGTTTTCCCCGAGCCTGACGGCCCGACGATGGCGAGCGACTGTCCGTTCGCGACCGAAAGAGTGATGCCCTTGAGAATCTCGACCAAGCCCGCGCGGCTTTCGAGGTTGAGCCGGACGTCGGTCAGTTGGATGATCGGATGTGGCACGAGGCGGGGCTCCATGTGGGCCCGCGATGGCGGGCCGTGGCGCAAGAGTTTCAAGGCGAGGTGAGGCAAAAAAATGAAGGTAAAGCAAAGCGCTTCCGCCGTGCTCCGTCAGATGGTGAGACGCATGGCGCTCGTCAACCTCTGGCTCGTGGCGAGCTTTGGGGCGGCACTGGCGGCAGAAGCCGCTGCGCCCTTGCGGATCGTTGCCTTTGGCGACAGTCTCACCGCCGGCTACATGCTGGCGCAGCGTGACGCCTTTCCCGAGCAGCTTGCCGCAGCGCTTGAGGCCAAGGGCTATCCCGTCGAAATTGCGAATGCTGGCGTTTCGGGTGACACTACGGCAGCGGGCCTCGAGCGCTTCGATTGGGCCATCCCCGAGGGCACCGATGCCGTCATTGTCGAGCTTGGCGCCAACGACGCCTTGCGCGGCATCGACCCGGATGTGACGCGCGCCAATCTCGACCACATCCTCGCAAAGCTCCGCGAGCGCAATATCGACGTGTTGATCGCCGGCATGAAAGCGCCGAAGAACTGGGGTAAGGATTACGAGACGCGCTACGAAACGATCTTTGCCGATCTGGCCGCAAAGCACGGGGCGTTGCTCTATCCTTTCTTTCTCGACGGGATCGCGATGGATGCCGAGCTTAATCTCGAGGACGGCCTGCACCCCACCGCATCCGGTGTCGGCGTCATCGTGGAGCGCATTCTGCCCAAGGTCGAAGAATTGATCGGCCGCGTGCGCGATCGGCGCGCGTCCTCGTCGAAGTCCTGATCAGGGATCCTTGCCATGCCCCGTCTCTTCACCGGCATCGCCTTGCCGCGACCGATTGCTGAAACGCTGGCGAGCCTCGCCGTTCCGCTGGCCGGTGCGCGCTGGCTCGAGCCCGAGGACATGCACATCACGCTCCGATTTGCAGGCGACGTGGACAACCCGACGGCGGATGCCTTCCATGCCGCCCTCGCATCCATCGACGAACCAGCCTTCGAGCTTCGCGTCCAAGGCTTCGGCGCGTTCGGCGGCCGTGAGCCGCGCACGCTGTGGGCGGGCGTTGCCGAGAGCACGTGGCTCGATGCGCTCGCCCGCGCCAACGATCGCGCCGCCCGCTACGCTGGGCTGAAGCCGGCGAAGCATCCGTTCCGTCCGCACGTGACGCTCGCCCGCTTGAAGGGCACGCGCCCAGAGGCGGTCGCCCGCGTGCTCGGTGGGCTCGGCGCATTCACGAGCCAGCCGTTCCAAGTCGAGAGCTTTGCGTTGCTATCCTCGCGGCCCAAGATCGGCGGCGGCCCTTACGTGGTCGAAGACACATTCCACCTGCGCGGCGGCGCTGATTACGCCGGCCAGTGGGGTGGTGACGCATAGAAAAGGAATTGCGCTGCAATCCGCGTGCCTGGGCTATAGAGCTTTCCTTTACACAAGCTCGGTATGGGGGGAGCGCGCGCCGTGCAGGACCGCACAAAGAACGCTGAAGTGGAGCGCGCGGCGCCATTGCGCGCACTCGTCTCGTGGGCGTTCTTCGATTGGGCTGCACAACCCTATTACACGCTCGTCCTCACCTTCCTCTTCGCGCCCTACTTCGCCAACGCCGTCGCGCCCACTCCAGCGGAAGGGCAGGCGCTGTGGGGATATGCGGCGGCGATTGCGGGGATCGTGATTGCGGTCGGCAGCCCGTTCTTCGGCGCCGTCGCCGATGGCGGCGGGCGTCGTAAGCCCTGGATGGCGCTGTTCTCGACGCTGTTCGTTGCCGGCCTCGCCATGCTGTGGTTCGCGGTGCCCGGCGCGGATGCGTCAACGATCGCCCTCGTGCTCTTGGCCTTCGTCATCGCCACCGCCATGGCGGAATTCACGACCGTATTCACGAACGCCATCATGCCGGACCTCGTGCCGGCCCGTCAGCTTGGGCGGCTTTCCGGCATCGGCTGGGCGGTCGGCTACGCTGGCGGGCTGTTGAGCCTCGCCATCATGGCGGGCCTTGTCGTCGCCGATCCGGCAACCGGCCGCACGCTCCTCGGCCTGGAACCGATGTTCGCGCTGGACGGCGCAGCCCGCGAGGGCGACCGCCTCGTCGGTCCGTTCGCCGCGCTCTGGTATGCGCTTTTCATGATTCCGTTTTTTCTGTTCGTGCCGGACAAGAGAGAGGGCGCTCGCACCGCGCCGGCGCGTCCCCCGCTGGCCGAGCTGTGGGCGACGATCCGCGACCTGCCCTCGCATCGGGATCTGCTGCTGTTTCTCATCGCGCGCATGCTCTATGCCGACGGCCTCGCAGCGATCTTCGCCTTCGGCGGCATCTATGGTGCGGCGGTCTTCGGCTGGGGTGCCTTGGAACTCGGCCTTTTCGGCATCGTCCTGACGTTGACCGGCGTATTCGGTGCCGTGATCGGGGGCGTGCTCGATGATCGCATCGGCTCGAGGACGGTGATCATCCTATCGCTGCTGCTCCTGATCGTGGGTGCGTTCGGCATCCTGTCTGTAGACAGCACCCACGTGCTGTTCGTGAGCGAGGTGGCGCCGAAGGCGGCGGGCTCGCATCCGTTCTCGTCGACGGGCGAGCGCGTCTTCCTGGCCTTCGCCATTCTTGTCGGTCTCGTCGCCGCGCCCGTGCAAGCGGCAAGCCGCGCCCTTCTCGCGCGCCTCGCGCCGCCTGAGAAGATGACGCAATACTTCGGTCTGTTCGCGTTCTCCGGAAAGGTCACCGCCTTCCTTGCGCCTCTGCTTGTAGCGGTCGTCACGCAGGCCACGGACAGCCAGCGCATCGGCATGGCCTCGATCGCGCTCTTTCTAATCTCCGGGCTCGTCCTGATGCTCGCCGTCCGAGCGCCGTCGGACACGCTTTCGCTGCGATGAGTTCACGCGCGCCAAACCGCGCGACAAACACAACGTCACCCCGACGAAGGTCGGGGTCCATGCAAGCTTCCACAAACACAGCGCGTGAGAAGTACGAGACCTCCAACGCGCCCTACGGCAGGCGTCTAACCCCGCTTCGACACCATGAACCACGCCGGTCCGGTCTGGGGATCGTGCCACACGCTTTGCCAGCGGAAGCCCGCCTTTTCGTAGGCCCGCACCGCGCGCTCGTTCTTGACCGAGGGGAAGATGCACACTGCAACCGCGAGCGTGGTGGCGAACACCTCGTCGCGGAGTAGCCCGAGCGCCGCCTGTCCGACGCCCTTGCCGCGATGCTCCTCCGCGGCGACGAAGAGGTCGAGGTCCCAGGTGCCGGGCTCGAGCTCGTCCGGCAGGTTGTCGCCCCAGAGCGTCGCGTCGACGGCGTGCGCATAGCCCACCGGCACGCCGTCCGCCTCGATGATGCGGCAGATCGCATGCTTTGCATCGAGCGCGATCAGAACCTCCGCCTCCGTGGCGGCGGCCGGTCCCCACCAGTCCTGGATGTCCAGCCGCGCAAGCCAGCGTCGGATCATCCCGAAGTCGGCGCGTGAGGCCGGCCGCAGACGGATGTGAGCCGCCGCAGTCATCGTTAATGGCGGAAGTGGCGCATGCCCGTCAGCACCATGGCAAGGCCCGCGTCGTCGGCAGCGCGGATGACCTCGTCGTCGCGCAGCGAGCCGCCCGGCTGGATGACGGCGGTCGCACCCGCCTCCGCCGCCGCGAGAAGCCCATCGGCGAACGGGAAGAACGCGTCCGAGGCGACGGCCGCGCCCTTGATCTCGAGGCCCGCCATCTCCGCCTTGATGGCCGCGATGCGCGAGGAGTTGACGCGGCTCATCTGGCCCGCGCCGATGCCGATGGTTGCCAGCTCCTTGGCGTAGACGATGGCGTTCGACTTGACGAACTTGGCGACCTTCCAAGCGAACAGAAGATCGGCCATCTCAGTTTCGGTCGGTTGCCGCTTCGTGACGACCTGCAGCCGGTCGTAAAGCGCGAGATCGGCCTCCTGCACGAGCAGGCCCCCTGTCACCGTGCGGGATTCGAGGCGCGGCATTGTCGCAGCTGGCCAATCGCCGGTGACGAGCAGGCGCACGTTCTTCTTCGCCGACACAGCCTCTCTCGCCCCGTCGGTCACGGAGGGCGCCAGGATGACCTCGACGAACTGCCGTTCCATGATGCGGGCGGCCGTGGTGCCGTCCAGTTCGCGGTTGAAGGCGATGATGCCGCCGAACGCCGATTCGGGATCCGTGCGATAGGCGCGGTCGTAGGCCTCGGCGAGGGTCCCGGCTTCGGCGACCCCGCACGGATTGGCGTGCTTGACGATGACGCACGCTGGCCGGTCCGCGAAGGATTTCACGCATTCGAGCGCGGCATCGCTATCGGCAACGTTATTGTAGGAAAGCTCCTTGCCGAGCAGTTGCGTCGCCGCCGCGATAGTTCCTGAAGCCGGCTGTTGCGCGACGTAGAAGGCGCCTCGCTGATGCGGATTTTCCCCGTAGCGCATGTCGAGTGCCTTGCGGTACTGCGTCGAGAAGGTGGGCGGGAAGCCGTCTGCCTTGCCCTCAGGATGCTCGGCGGCCGTGCCAAGCCAGTTGCTGATCGCGCCGTCGTAAGCGGCTGTGCGGGCATAGGCCTTCGCGGCCATACGCTTCCGGAATGCAAGCGTCGTCTTGCCGCCGTTGGCGCGCATCTCGGTAAGCAGTGCCCCATAATCGGCGGCATCGACGATCACCGTCACCGAGGCGTGGTTCTTGGCTGCCGCGCGGATCATCGCCGGGCCGCCGATGTCGATGTTCTCGACGCAATCAGCGTAAGCGGCACCCTTCGCGAGCGTCTCCTCGAACGGGTAGAGATTGACGACCAAGAGATCGATGGCGGAGATCGCGTGCGTCTCCGTGGCCGCGATGTGCTCGGCATTTCCGCGCACCGCGAGCAATCCGCCGTGAATGGTGGGGTGCAGGGTTTTCACGCGCCCATCGAGGATCTCGGGAAACCCCGTGACGTCTGCAACGTCCCTGACGGCGAATCCAGCGCCCTTGAGCTTGGCCGCCGTTCCGCCCGTCGAGATCAGCTCGACGTTCCACTCGGCCAGGGCTTGCGCCAGCTCATCGAGCCCCGCCTTGTCCGAGAGCGAAATCAGGGCGCGGCGGATCCGGGGATTTGCGTCTTTCATGGGTCGTTTCTTCCTTGAGCTCTTTGGAGCCTGATCGTTGGAGTCATGCCGAGGCGAGCGGGGCAACAGTCTTGCCGGAGGCGAGCACGAACTCTAGCTCATGATCTCGTCGTGCCGTTCGAGCACCCAGCGGACCTCCGTCTCGCCGAATGTCGCTCCGCGCGCAACGATCTGCAGCGCGCGGCGCGGGCCGGCGGAATCCGCAAAATATGTGCTTTCTTCAATGGCGAGCAGCGCCCCTTCGAGATTGAACCACCAGGCTTCCCCGTTGGCGAGTTCGATGATGGCGATGCTCGGGTCGTCGCTCCGCCGGCAGCGGACGGCGGGATGCAGATGGAAGTGGATGGCAAACGGAATGTCCTGGCGCAAGCGCAGCGCGCCGCCGTGTCCGGAAAGGCGGTCGATGCCGAGCAGGCGGGAGCCTGTGGGCGCGAGCGCCAGCGTCCGCTGATGCACGAGGCCGAACCGCCGCGCATAGCCATCGTGGCTGGCCGTGACCTCGAGGGTCCCGTCGTGCTCTTCGAGTGCGTAGGCAACGCGGTCGGGATATCGGATCGGCGCCCCGCCAACCAGCTCCTCGAGGCGCTTGTGCCGGATCAGCTTCGATGAGGACTTCTCGCCAAGGCAGAGCGTGTTGTGGCTCGCCGTTGCACGCGAAGCGGCGCGCCATTCGGTATTGGCCGCGGACGGCGCGCCTCCGTTGACGAGCATCAGGGACGTCCCGGCGCTGAACTCGAACGATAGGCAGCCCGCATGCGCGTCGGCTGCGGATTCGAGCGGCGGCGGCGATCCGGCATCGAGAAGCAGGATCGAGGCGCCGCGCTCGAGCCGGACGTAGTTGGAAGCCGGTGCACGGGCAGGAATGGTCCCTGGGTTGTCGTCATAGACCAGCACGGTCGCGAGCCCCGCGGGCGATCCGACACCCATGCCGTTGAAGCGTGCCAGCATACCGTCACCCAGCCGCATGTATTTCAGCATCCCAAGCATCGCATTGAGCGCCGCGGCGAAGTGCGGCGGCACTTTGCGGCTCCGCGCGGTGAAGCATTGCCCGAGCGGCAGGAGATCGAGGATCAGCTCGACCAGGACGCCGGGATTGCGCCCGATGTGCCCGCCGTCGGGGAGGATCTGCCGCTCGAGTTCGGCGACGAACAGCTTCTCCGTCTCAGCGACCTGTCCCTCGTGCCCGGAGATGCAAAGCTGCGCCAGGAGCAGCGCGAGCAGCGACAGAAGGCGCGGATAACCGCTCGGACTGTTGCGCCAGCCCGCGGCGAGGCGCACGAGCTGGAGGCCAAGACTCTCCGTGATGATCTCGTAAGTCTCCGCGTCCGCCTCCTCCAGCAGAAGGCCGGAATGGGACATCCACGAGATGAGGCGGCGCCCGGTGGTGTGCGCCTCCCACGCGATGCCTCCTCCGCCGCGGTGACGCAGTGCCCACTCCGAGGCGAGGAGCTGCGCCATCTCGCGCGCTTCCGGTCGCCCCGCGGCGTCCAGGTGCCGCAGCCAGGCAAAGCCATGCAACGCTCGCGCCCAGCCATCGCTCGGTGGCGTGATATCGAATGGCGAAACGTCTTCGGCGAGCGCGACGGCTCCTGCGAGGCCGAACTGGCCGATCTCCACCTCGTCCCAGAAGCTCGGGTCTGCGGTTCGCAGATCCTGCGGCACGATCAGCAGTTGCTCGGCCGAGGAGGCGCCGAACTGCCAGCGAAACGGCGGGGAATGGAGAACAGATGAGATCGCCTCGCGGCGCAGGCGGTCTGCGGCAAGATGGGTGATGCGGATACGTTCGGAAATTTTGAGCCGCGCCATGCGTGTCCGGGCCGGTCAACGGTGAACGATCATCAGTGTCTTCGCGTTGCGTCCTAGAGTTCGGCACGACCGAACGATGATCGAGAGACGCCCGGCAAAGTTCTGCGCAGGCCGGACCGGCTCTGAAATAGGGAGGCAATTTAGCATGCCGTCCGCGCTCCTCAATCAAGCTTCCAGGATTTATGCCGGCGAAAGCGCGTCGCGCCGTTGGAGCCGGGCTGCGTAGAAGCCGTCCATTCCAGCAAGTGCCGCCTCCTCATGCGGGAGATGGCTCGGCAGCGTTCTGAGGTCTCCGTCAGGCGTGATCCATTCGGCTGCGATGCCGGCCTCGCCCGGAGTGATCGGGATCCGGATGAAATCAGGGTGCGCGTCCAGAAACTGTGCAACCTGGTCGCCTCCCTCCTCCGGCTCGAGCGAGCAGGTGCAATAGACCAGCAGCCCGCCGGGCCGTACGAGCCCGGCCGCCCGTTCGAGCAGCCGCCGTTGCAGGGAAACGCGCGGGCTGGTGTCGTCCTTGCGCCTGAGATGCAGGATGTCCGGATGGCGGCGGATGGTGCCGGTGGCGCTGCACGGTGCGTCGAGAAGCACGGCGTCGAAGGTCCGTCCCGGATCCCACGTCAGCACGTCGGCTGTGATCACATCCGCCGTCAGCTTCAGTCGCGTGAGGTTCTGCTGCAACCGGTCGAGCCGCACCGGGGAGAGGTCGACGGCCGTGACCATGGCGCCTGCGGCCAGGAGCTCGGCGGTCTTGCCGCCGGGAGCCGCGCACAGATCGGCGATCCGCTGCCCCGCGACGTCGCCAAGCAATCGCGCCGGAAGGGCGGCCGCTGCGTCCTGCACCCACCAGATACCGTCGGCGTAACCCAAGAGATCCTCGATGCGGCCCGCTTGCGTGCGGTCGAGGCGCACGGTGCCGGTGGCGAGCCTCATGCCTCCGAGCCGCTTGGCCCAGGCGTCAGCGTCGGTCTTGACGGAAAGGTCGAGCGCCGCCTCCGTGAGCGAGGCCGCAGCGATTTCGCGCGCGAGCTCTGGCCCGTAGGCCGCCTGCCATCGCTCGAGAAGCCAGCTTGGAATGTTGGTGGCGACGGGATCGAGCTCGGACAGGATGTCCTTGCCCGCGGTCGCGACGCGCCTGAGCACGGCATTGGCCAGCCGGTCGAAGCGCCGCGCTCTGGGATCGGCGCGGCACAGATCCACGGCGAGGCTGATCGCCGCATGCGGCGGCGTCTCGAGCACCAGAAGCTGCGCCGATGCCGTGAGCAGGATGGGCCATAGGCTGCCGCTATCAGGCGGAAGCGGCTTCTCTAGGAAAGAGCTGGCCACCATTTCGAGCTCGCCCTTGCGGCGCAGCACGGTCATGACCAAGAGGCGGGCGAAGGCGCGATCGCGCGGCGCGAGGTGCTCGCCCTTGGCGAGGGCCGCTTCGAAAGCGTCGTCGAGCGGCCGTCCCCGATCGAGGACGGAGACGAGGCACCGGACGGCCGTCGCCCGGGCTTCGTAGCCCGAGGGCTTCGATCGCCGCGGCGTCCGAGTAGGCTTTACGGGCTTGCGGCGGGTTTGGCGCGGGGCTGACATATTGCGGATCAAGAACTTCTCCAAAGGCACGATGCCAGTTACGCCATCCCGGGTGCCGCGACAATGTTCACCGCGGGCCCGTTGCGCAAAGGCCCGCGGAATGAACCAAATTCCGGGCCAGCGTCTTGCCCTGCCGCCCCTTCGCCCCTATGAACGGCCCTTCCCGACGCTCTTCCGCGGGAGGAAGACGCAGGGACCGTTCCGAGGATCCAATGCCCGCCGAGACGGCGAAACAATTCGAGGCCCTGGAGGCTTCCGCGCAGACACTGCTCGGCGTTTTCACGCGCGTCGGCTATGAAGCTGTGTCTCCTGCCATCATCCAGCCCGCGGACGTCTTTCTGGATGTCATCGGCGAGAGGCTGCGGGCGCGCACGTATGTGTTCACCGATCCGGACGGCGATGAGCTTTGCATGCGGCCCGACCTTACGGTGCCGACATGCCGCCTGCACATCGAACGCCACCCTGCGGCGAAAGTGGCGGCGAAATACAGCTACAACGGGCCGGCCTTCCGTTTTCAGCCGGAAGGAAGCGGACGCGCCCACCCGCGTGAGTTCCGCCAGACCGGCATCGAAGCCTTCGGTGGCCTGGACCGCGAGCACGCCGAAGCCGAGATCGTGGCGACCGTCCTGTCCGGCCTCGAGGCGGCGGGCCTCTCGACCTACGCCTTGCGGTTCGGCGATCTCGGGCTCATGCGGGCGATCCTGCACGCGGCCGACATTCCCGAGCGCTGGCGCCAGCGCCTGGTTCACCTCTTCTGGCATCCGGATGCCTTCAGAGCCGAACTCCGGCGCCTGACGATCGAGCCGGAGGCGGCCGCCGGCGGCATTCCAGGAGAGCTGCGCTCGGTCCTCGATCCTGACGATCCTGAGGCGGCCGAACGCGCCGTGGCGGACTATCTGGAGGCAAGCGGCATCGAGGCCATCGGCGTTCGCAGCGTGGCTGAGATCGCCGAAAACCTCATCGGCCGCGTGGCGGATGCGCGTTCGGAGCCATTGTCGGCCAAGACCGCGCAGTTCATCGCGAGCTACGTGGCGATCGTCGCGCCCGCGCGGGCCTCCGCGCGGCGTGTGCGGGAGTTGGCGACGCTGATGGGGATCGATATCGGCGCGGCCATCGAAGCCTACGAGCAGCGCCTTGAGCTGATTGCGAGCGCGGGAGTCGATCTCGACCATGCGGAATTCTCGGCCGACTTCGGGCGGGCGCTCGAATACTACACCGGATTCGTGTTCGAGGTCGTGACGCCCTGCCTTGGCCGCAAGAGCCCGGTCGCCGGTGGCGGGCGCTACGAT
Source organism: Hyphomicrobium sp. (assembly GCF_036780825.1). Lineage (GTDB taxonomy): Bacteria > Pseudomonadota > Alphaproteobacteria > Rhizobiales > Hyphomicrobiaceae > Hyphomicrobium_C. Next base: position 84,863 of record NZ_DAIQCD010000002.1, read on the forward strand.
CGCCTCCTCAAGGCCGTTGGTGCCGCCAATGATGTGCCCGCCGTGGGCGCCGCCGTGCATACGGACCGTCTCCTCTCCGCCTTGAACGGAGGCGCCCCGTGACCACATCGGACCGGCTGATTCTCGGTGTGCCGTCCAAGGGCCGGCTTATGGAGCAGACGGCGGAAGCCTTCGCGGCCGCCGGCCTCACGCTCCGCAAGACCGGCAACGAGCGCGGCTATCGTGGAGAGATTGCCGAGGTTGCCGAGGTCGACGTGGCCTTCGTTTCCGCCTCCGAGATCGCAAACTATCTCAAGACCGGCCGCGTGCATCTCGGTGTGACCGGCGCCGATCTCGTCAATGAGCAGATGTCGGATGCCACCACACGCGTCAGCTTTCTGAGAGAGCTTGGCTTCGGCCATGCCGATGTCGTCGTCGCCGTGCCCGATTGCTGGATCGACGTGCGCACCATGGCCGACCTGGCCGAGATTGCCATGCCCTTCCGCCGCGCGCACGGCCGCTGCTATCGCGTCGCGACCAAATACCTGAACCTCACGCGGCGCTTCTTCGCCGCCCGAGGGCTTGCCGATTATCGGATTGTCGAAAGCCTTGGTGCCACGGAGGGGACGCCGGCCGCTGGTACCGCCGAGCTGATCGTCGACATCACGACCACCGGCACCACGCTCAAGGCCAACGGCCTGCGGATTCTCGATGACGGCCTGATCCTGCGTTCCCAGGCCAACTTGATCGCTTCAAACGTCGCACCCTGGACGCCGGCGACCCGTGCCACGATGGACAAGATCACGGACTCCATGGCCGCCCTTAGAGCCTGATCGCGTGAGACGAAAATCTTGCCGAGGGCCAGCCCGGTACTTCCGAGGAAACCCGTGCTGAACGTGTAAAGGCGCACCCGTCTCCGGATGCGCCCTCGTGTCATTAGAGCCGTTCCGGTTTAAGTGGGATGGGGGAACGGCTCTAAGCTTTTGTTTTCTTGTGCTTCTTTTGGGAAACCGGGTCCCACTTTTCCGAAAGCACTCTAGATCAGTGCAAGCTCGCGATTTCGAGCTCGCCGTCCATGGCATGGCTGAGTGCCGCCTGGCGCGTATCGGTCAACGCGATCGGCGTACCATCCGCCGCATGCAGCGCGAAGAGGTTGATGCCACGCGGCAGGTCCTCGATCGCGGGGAACATGCGAAGCGCTTCGTCGGAGGACATGGTCTTGATATAGGCCACCTGGCCACCGCCGAGCCTTGCCAGCTCAATGTCGCTCATCACCGGAGCGACCGCGGACTGCGCCTTCGGGCGCCGCTTTGTCGTATTCTCTTTCATGACGCAACTCCTCCTCTCTCGAGGTCCAACGTCATGGTAACGAGGCAGGCGTTCATTTTCCTTCGCCACCCCATGCCATGATCCTATGATTCGATGCCCCTGGCTGTAGCGGACGGGCGCCTGGGCGAGCCAAATCAATCGGCTTGCCGTTCAGCCTCGCGCCATTTCTGACGTTGGCAGGAACGATCGCTCCATCGCGCCGAACCGGCTTTGCCACGTCAGGATGACCCCGCGCCGATCTCGATCCTGCGCACGAGACGGTGCGGTTCATGGCGGACGAGATCGATTGCAAGCAGCCCGTTCGACAGCTCCGCCGACTGCACCTCAATGCCATCCGCAAGGACGAACGTGCGCGTGAACTGGCGTGTCGCGATTCCCCGGTAGAGGAACTCGCGCTCCCTGTCGTCCTGCTGGCGGCCTCTCACGGTGAGCTGATTGTCCTCGACCGTGATCTCGAGCTGGTCGCGCGTGAAGCCTGCGAGCGCAATCGTGATCCGAAGCTTTTCCTTCGCGCCATCCGCTGCGCCGATGCGCTCGATGTTGTACGGAGGGTAGCCCTCGTTGCCGGTCTTCGTGCGATCAATAAGGCGCTCGATCTCCTCGAACCCGAGAAGGAGCGGGTTGGACAGCACAGATAGTCTGCTCATGACAGCGAAAGTCCTTTCGATAAGCGACCTTCTACTTTGTTAAACGCAGCGGCATCCGATTGGATCACCGCCGGACCAGCCCCTTTTGGGCACTGGTAAGATGTCCCTGATATTGGAGCGGACTGCCCGCCGTTCAAGCTGCGGGCTTATGCGATTTGTAGCCCGGATCGGCCATTTTCGCCGCCCCAGTCGGTTCTAGCACCGATTTGAGCAGCGTGGCCTTGCGTTCCAGTTGCCGTGACGCCTCCTCGAGGCCGGCAGGATCGTTTTTGTACCGGCCGCCGATCGCCGCTAGCAGAACCTTTTTCAGGTCGTCGAGTGTGCTCCGGAGCGCCGCCTCGGTGCGCGCCAGCGCCTCGTCGCGAAGCTCCGCCGGCTCGCGCCCCGGAAGCGCCGCCCCCCGCGCCGGCCGGGTCCAGCGTATGGGCTTACCCGTAACGATGTAGCGGCCGTAGGCGGCCATCACATAGTGGCCAAGCTCCGTGAGCGAAATGGCGGCACGCCGATTGCGGCCTTTTGCGCAGGCGGCTGCGAGGCCCGCTTTGCTGAGGGAGAGCGCCGCCCGGCGCCGTGCGGCGCTTTCGGAGCGCGACATCCCCGGCGCCGTGACCGTGAGCGGCTCTCCACCTTCCGTAGCCGACGCGGCGATGAGAAGCTCTCGCTCCCTTTGGCCGAGACGCAGCCGACGAAGGCTGCGGCGGCCCGCCTCGAAGGTCACCCGGCAGCCGACGCACGGAGCCAACCCCTGCACCCAGGCGGCCGCCGCTCCGTCAAGAGAGGGTGCAAGCGACGCAAAAAGCGGCGCCAGCGCTGCGCAGGCGTCACCGCTATGTGGGCAGGCCAGCGCGTTCCCCGAGCCCGAAGAGCCTGGCACGAGAGGATGCATATCCTCCGCAACACATGATGCCTGTGGCACGATCTGGTGCACGTCGCAGCCTCTGAAGTCTGGATGCGGCACGATCCGTTGCAGCCGCTGGCATCATACGATTCAGCGGATCGCTGCATCATAATGTGCCGGGCATAAAACGATACGTTGAGTCAGAGGCTTACCGACATTCGCTGATGTGGAGCTTACGCTTTGTTCGGCACCCGACGAGCGGACCCGAGCCGGGCCGGAGACCGCGGGCCCGTTAGCGGAACCGGCCACCCCGCTCCAGCACCTCGATCTTGTATCCGTCCGGATCCTCGATGAAGAAGAAGCGGCCGAAGGGCTTTCCATTGTGGGTCATCTGCTTGATATCCTTCGGGGAATAACCAAGCGCCTGAATCCGCTCTCTTTCCGCCTCGAGATCTGCGACGGAGAAGGCGACGTGCCCATAGCCGTTTCCGAGATCATAAGGCTCGGTCCGGCCTTTGTTGATGGTCAGCTCGACCTCGAAGTCGGCTTCGGGGTTGCTCATGTAGACGAGCGTGAAATCGTCGAAATCGGCTCGCTCGGCGACCGAGAGGCCGAATACCTGGCTGTAGAAGGCGACGCTGCGCGCCTCATCCAGAACCCGCACCATCATATGGATTGCCTTGGCCATGGCGGTCCGTCTCCCTGTCCGAGGCGCTGGCTATGGCAGCGCTGAGCCCGTGTTAGTCCATTGGCTGCCTGCTGAGCGCTGTGCTATCCCACGCCAGCCCTATGCAGTCACCGCACATCTACATACGGGGAACATCTCCATGAAGGAAGTCATCGAGGAGCTTGCGCGCCGGCGCGACAACGCGCGGCTCGGCGGGGGCATCGCCCGCATCGAGGCGCAGCATAAGCGCGGCAAGCTAACCGCCCGCGAGCGCATCGATCTCCTCATGGACGAGAACTCCTTCGAGGAGTTCGACACGTTCGTCGAGCATCGCTGCACCGATTTCGGCATGGAGAAGCACAAGATCCCGGGCGACGGGGTGGTCACCGGATGGGGTACCATCAACGGCCGCGTGGTTTACGTCTTCGCCAAGGACTTCACGGTCATGGGCGGCTCCCTCTCGGAAAGTCACGCCCGGAAGATGACCAAGATCCAGGATATGGCCCTTAAGAACCGCGCGCCCATCATCGGCCTGTTCGACGCCGGCGGCGCGCGTATCCAGGAAGGCGTAGACGCTCTCGGCGGCTACGGCGAGGTGTTCCAGCGCAACGTGATGGCCTCGGGCGTAATCCCGCAGATCTCGGTGATCATGGGGCCGTGCGCCGGCGGCGACGTCTATTCGCCCGCCATGACCGACTTCATCTTCATGGTGAAGGACACGAGCTACATGTTCGTGACGGGCCCCGACGTCGTGAAGACGGTGACGAACGAGAGCGTCACCGCCGAGGAGCTGGGCGGCGCCAAGGTGCACACCACCAAATCCTCGATCGCCGACCGCGCTTACGAGAATGATGTCGAGGCGCTCTTACAAATGCGCCGGCTGATGGACTTCCTGCCATCCAATAACAAGTCGGGCGTGCCATCGCTGCCGACCGTTGACAGCGCCGATCGCGTCGACCACTCGCTCGACACGCTGATCCCCGACAATCCCAACAAACCCTACGACATCAAGGAGCTGATCCTGAAGGTCGTGGACGAGGGCGATTTCTTCGAAATCCAGGACGCCTACGCGAGGAACATCGTCACCGGCTTTGCGCGTATGGAGGGGCGGACGATCGGGATCGTTGCCAACCAGCCGATGGTGCTGGCCGGCGTGCTCGACTCGGATGCCTCGCGCAAGGCGGCGCGTTTCGTGCGCTTCTGCGACTGCTTCGAGATTCCGATCGTGACCTTCGTCGATGTTCCGGGCTTCCTTCCGGGCACGGCGCAAGAGTACGGCGGCCTCATCAAGCATGGCGCCAAGCTGCTCTTCGCCTACGCCGAGGCGACCGTGCCGAAGGTGACGCTGATCACGCGCAAGGCCTACGGCGGGGCCTACGACGTGATGAGCTCGAAGCACATCCGCGGCGACGTGAACTACGCCTGGCCCTCGGCTGAAATCGCCGTCATGGGCGCCAAGGGCGCAGCCGAGATTCTCTATCGCGCCGAGCTCGGCGATCCCGAGAAGATCCAGGCCCGCATCGACGAATATCAGAAGCGCTTCGCCAACCCGTTCGTGGCGGCCGAGCGCGGCTACATCGATGAGGTGATCCTGCCGCACGGCACGCGCCGGCGCATCTGCCGCGCGCTCAACATGCTGCGCAACAAGACGCTCGAAAACCCCTGGAAGAAGCACGACAACATTCCGCTGTAAGCGGAGTGCAGGTGCGCGGGCCGGTATGGCGCGCCTCGTTCACGGCACGAAACCGCCTCAGTGCTCGAGTTCCGGCAGCGTCGCGTATCGTGAAAGATAGGCGGCGCCGATGGCGTTGAGGTGCCCGTGATCGCGGTAGATCAGGATCTCGTCTTTGAACGGGCTGCAGATGGCGCCCTCGCAGAGCAGATCGCGCATGCTGATGAATGTCACGTCCCGGTCGCCGGCCGCGATGGAGCGGAAAGCGAGTTCGGACGTATCCAGCTCCGTATCGATCTTCGCCTTGGGCGTCGCGCAATCCATCTCTTCACTGTCGTTGCGCGCAGCGTCTGCGAGGCAGTTGAGCGAGAAGGTTTCGAGATGGGGGACTTGGCCGATCACGAGCACCTCGATCCCGCGCTTGCGGAAGATGGCGATGGTGTCCGCAGCGGCGCGCGCAAATGAAATGCGCTCGCCGCTGGGATGCGGAGACATCCGGTTCGGAGCGGCGTTGCGGTAGCCGCCCCACGCCGATGACAGGATGGCGATCTTCAGCCCGGGGTTGCGGTCAAGAAACTCCAGGATGGTTTCCTGATAGCGTGCGCATGTCTCGACCTCGCGCTGGGGGCGGCCGGCGCCGTCGGCGCCGATCAAGGCCCCACAGGCGCTTTGAGTGACCTGGCGTCCGGAAAAGCCCGCCTTCTCGGCAAGCTCTGCGATCATGGGCACGAAGTGATCGGCGTTGGAGTCGCCGAACACGGCGATGTCATAGGAGCCGCCCTTTGTGCGGGGGATGCCAAAATTGCATTGGTGATCGTTGGTGAAGGCTTGGTCGTAACCGTCGCAGGCTTTGCGCAAGGGGTTTCCGGCAGCAGCTGCGCGGTAGACGCGGTAGGCCGGCTCGTCGAGCCGTTCCGGCCAGCCGCGTCCAGCGAGGCCCGCCACAGCCACGAGGCAGAAGGCTGTCGAGATCGCCACGGTTCGCCCGATCAGTCGGGTTGGCGTCATGGTGTAGAGGCCGAGCCGGCGGGTGAGTCCCTGCTCGACGTACACCCACGACAGGGCCGCGAGGATGAGGCCGGCGGCAACGAGCAAGGCCGCTTCGCCCGCGTCCGGTGCGCGCCCGAGCGCATACGTCGCGAGCGCGATAAGGGGCCAATGATAGAGGTAGATCGAATAGCTCATGCGGCCCATGAGGACGGCCCGGTCGCCAGAGAGAAGACGTGCGACAGGGGTTGGGCCATAGAGGCCAGCTCCGATCACGAGCGCCGTGCCGATCACGGCGGGAAGCGCCGACAGGCCCGGGAAGGGAATGCTCGCATCGAGCACCAGTGCCGAGACGACGATGAGGATCACGCCAGCCGTATCGAGTGCGGCGCGCGCCCAGGCGGCGGGTGCCCGCATCAGCGGATAAGCCGCTGCGAGCGCGGCGCCGATGAGAAGCTCGAACACCCGTGAGAACGGAAGATAGAAGGCGAGGCTGGGATCTGTCCGGGCACTGTACTGTGCATGCAGGAGGGAGACGAGCGCGATCGCGCCTATGGCGGCGACGATGCGGCCCCGCGTCGCGAGCCTGCCTACGAGCAGCAAGAGCAGCAGCGGCCACGTGAGATAGAACTGGTCCTCGACGGCGAGCGACCACATGTGGAGGAGGGGCGAAACCGCCGCCGGTGCATCGAAATAGCCCGCATGCTGGAAGAAGTAGAAATTGGCCGTCATCGTCCATGTCGCGGCCAGGCTCTCGCTGTAGAGCACGAGCGCATCTGGCATGAGGAGGATGAAGGCGGCAGCGGTCACCAGGAGGCAGCAGACGAGTGCCGCGGGTATGAGGCGCCGCGCCCGCCGGCCCAGGAAGCTCAGGAAGGAAAACGTCTGAGCCTCCATCTCCGAAAGGATTTGCCGGGTGATGATAAATCCGGAGATGACGAAGAAGACGTCGACCCCGATGAAGCCTCCGCTGAGGGATTGCGGCCAGGCATGGAAGACGACCACGAGCGCGACCGCGAGGGCACGCAATCCGTCCACGTGCGGCAAGTATGGCAGCGAAGGCGACGAGCGACCCGGCGGTTGGCTCAAGTGGTGCCCCATCTTGGCGATAAGCATTGCTGAGGTTTGATCTTGCTCAACACGGCCATCGCATTGAGGCGCGGCGTTTCAACCGCATGAATGCGCCCCGCAGAAGGCGAGCAGATCGACACGATAGGAACCATCGAATGAGGCAGACGTTGATACCGGCGATAGGTGCCGGAGATGCTGAGAATTGCAGCTCTGTTAGCGCAATCCGGGCAGGCGCTGCAATGCCGCATCGCTCCAGAAGAACGTTGGCATGCGGATCGTGTCCACCAGCGCCTAACTACGAGCCAATTTGGGTGATCTGATCCTGCAGGGTTTCGTAGTACACTTGTACTATCAGCCGGGACCAACAGTGAAAGGAAACCAGCCATGCGAAGTTTGATCGCCATGGCCGCAATAGGGGCCAGCGCACTCGTCTTTTCTGCCGCTTCCGCTCCTGCGCAGGCCATGACTGCCACCGCAGGTGCCGGAATAGCAACGTCGGCTGCTGCAGGAGAAAGCGCCGTCCATGATGTGCGGAAGCGCCGGTATCATCGGCACCGCGGCCACTATCGTCACCACCGGTGGCATCGCCACAGGCACTACAGGCCGTATTACTACGGGGGCTATTACCCGTATTACTATCGGCCCTATCGCTACTATCGCCACCGGCCGCGCTTTGGCCTGTATTTCGGATTTTAGAGCCGATCCCCATTCGGGGCTGGCAGCGCCCGAACGAATGATGAAGCTCTAGGATGATAGGCGATTGAGCATAACCGGCCGCGGGCATCAGCTTGCGGCCGGTTTTTTATGCGCCGTTGGTCCGGAGTTCTGAGAAGAAGCATCCGGAAACAAAAAGTTAAAGCCATTCCTGATCGGCTTAAGGCGGAACGGCCCCATGCGGATTGATGCGCCGTGCGCACCGCATTGTTTCCGCTACTGCCCCATCCGCTGTTGCTCCGCGACATTGAAATGACGCGGTGCACATTTATCTACCGTATTGGTCGAAGCGGAGGGCGAGGGAAACGACGTGCGCATTTGCGATACGGCTGAAGGTTACGGCCTGCTGAGCCGCTTGTTTCATTGGCTGATGGCCGTGGCCATCTTTGCTCTGTTCGGCCTCGGGCTCTGGATGGTCGATCTCAGCTATTACAGTCCTTATTATCATTCGGCTCCGTACGTGCATAAGGCCGCCGGCATGCTTCTGCTGATCGCGCTCGTGCTGCGTTTCGGTTGGCGGATCGCGAATGTCCGGCCGGAGGACGCAGATCTCGCCTGGGTCGAGCGCATCGCTGCCCGCATCTTGCATTGGGGCTTCTATCCTTTGCTCCTCGCGCTGATGGTCAGCGGTTATCTCATCTCCACAGCGGATGGCCGCCCGATCGACGTGTTCGGCCTTTTTCAGGTGCCGTCGCCAGGTGAGAACAAGGGCCTCGAGGATCGTGCGGGCGAGGTGCACGCGTGGCTCGCGTATCTGGTTATTGCGCTGGCCGCCATTCATGCCGCCGCTGCCGTGAAACATCATGTCGTCGATCGCACCCGCGTTCTGTCGCGGATGTGGTCCGGCGCGCCGAAGAATTGAGCGAAACTTTCCACCCACATATGAAGAGGGAACTACAACTGATGAAGCGTTATCTTGCTCCGCTGGCTCTCGCAGCCGCCGTCGCCCTGCCGTCCGCCGCGCCGGCCGCCGACTATGCGATCGACTCCAATGGGGCGCATGCCTCGATCGGCTTCCGCATCAAGCATCTCGGCTTCAGCTGGCTGACGGGCCGCTTCGATCGCTTTACGGGGACCTACAGCTATGACGAGAAGGCGCCCGAGGCGTCCAAGGTGAGCGTCGAGATCGATACGGCAAGCATCAACTCCAATCACGCCGAGCGCGACAAGCATCTGCGCAACTCTGACTTTCTCGACGTCGATAAGTTTCCCAAGGCGACGTTCGTCAGCAAGAAGGTGGAGCCCGCGGGCGAAGGCAAGGCGAAGATTATTGGAGACCTCACGCTGCGCGGCGTGACGCGGGAGGTCGCGATTGACGCCGAATACGTCGGCGGCGGTGCAGATCCCTGGGGCGGCAATCGTACCGGTTTCTCAGGCACGACCAGCATCGTGCTTGCGGATTACGGCATCACCTTCGACCTTGGCCCGGCGTCGAAAGAAGTCGAGCTGACGCTGGATGTCGAAGGCGTGCAGCAGTAACGCGGTTTATGCATGCGGCCCGGCAAGCGAGCGCGATTGCGCGGCTTGCCGGGCCTTTTTTTATGGGCTGTGTCAGCTTCCGGTTCGTCCCGCGATCGTGCGGTGCAGGCCCACCAGTGGAATGAGGCCCACGAGGACGATGGTCAGCGAGCCGAGCGCTCCGCTCTCGATCTGCTCGAGCGCGGCAAACGCATAGACGTGCGTCGCCAGCGTATCGAAGTTGAACGGACGCAAGAGCAGCGTCGTCGGCAACTCCTTGAGGGCATCGACGAAGACGAGAAGGCCCGCCGCGCCGAGCGCCGGGGCCAGCAGTGGCAGATGGATGCGCCGCAGCGTCGAGCCTGCGCTTTCGCCAAGCGCGCGTGCCGCCGCATCGAGGTTCGGCGAAATGCGCTCGAGGCCGGCTTCGATCCCGCCGCGCGCGACGGCGAGGAAGCGGATGGCGTAAGCGTAGACCAGCGCCGCGATGGACCCGGAAAGAATGAGCCCTGTGGACACGCCGAGATACGTGCGTGCCAGTTCGTCGATGCCGTTGTCGAGCGCGGCGAGCGGGATCAGCACGCCGAGCGCTAGCACGGTGCCTGGCAGCGCGTAGCCGAAGCCCGAGATCTGCGCCGCCGCGCCGGTGAAGCGCGTCCGTGCTACGCGCGGCGCATAGCTGAGCAGCACCGCGAGCGCAATCGCAGCTAGGGCGGCCAGGGTGGCGAGAAGCACGCTGTTGGCAGCGGCGCGGAGGAAGCCGCCTTCGATGGCAACAGAGGCATGGCCCACGGCAGACTTGGCGAGCTGCAGGAATGGGATGACGAATCCAAGCACGAACGGCAGCGCGCAGAGGGCCGCCACCGCATAGCCGCGCCATCCCTCGATGTCTTGAAAGGGGATGGCGCGGTAGCGCCCGGTCGTGTGATGCACCTTGGCGCCGCCGCGTGCCATGCGTTCGCCGGCCAGCAGAACGAAGATGAGGACGAGCATGACGCTCGCGATCTGCGCCGCGCCGCCGAGGTTCGCGCGCTGCAGCCACGTTGCATAGATACTGGCCGACAGGGTTTCGACTCCGAGGTGCTGCACGGCGCCGAGGTCGTTGAGCGTTTCCATGGCAACGAGCGCCACGCCCGCGGCGAGCGCTGGCCGGGAAAGCGGCAGCGCGACGGACCAGAAGGTTCTGAATGAGCGGCACCCGAGCGTGCGCGCGACCTCGAGCGCGCAGACCGACTGCTGCACGAAGCTCGCCCGCGCCGCGAGATAGACGTAAGGATAAAGCACCGCCGACATGATGAGCACGGCGCCTTCGAGGGAGCGCACGCTCGGGAACCAATAATCGGCCGCCGTCCAGCCGAAGAGAGATCTCAATCCAGACTGCACGGGGCCTGCATAGTCGAAGAGGTCACCATAGCAATAGGCGGCGATGTAGGTCGGGATGGCAAGCGGCAGCACGAGCAACCGGTCGATCAGCGCCCGCCCGGGAAAGCGGTACATGGTGACGAGCCACGCCGTGCCCGTGCCGGTGATGAGCGTGAGGGTACCGGTGCCGAGCGTCAGCAGCAGGGTCTGTCCGAGCGTGACGGGCAGCACGGTATGCAAGAGGTGCGGCCAGTCATTGTCGGTGGCGGTCGCGGCGAGGTAGAGCACGGCCCCGATCGGCAGGACCACGATGCCGAGCACGAGCCCCGCCGCGAGGCTCCATCCCGGCGCATGCGAACGCCGCAGCCATGCGCCGAGAGCATGTTTCGAATTTTCTGGAGGGCGCCGCTCTTGAGCGACCGACGCTGGCGGGGTGAGGCTCATTGGCGCGACCATTGCGGGCAGGTGTGCACCCGTCAAGCTCTTCCTGATTTTAGCGCGAAGCTTTTGGCAGGCCTGCCGGTCTTCGCGCGCCTCCACGCCGCGGGGTGCTTAATCTTGAGGGCGCTTCAGGTGGAAGGCAGCGGCCCGGTAGCGGTCACATTGGCGCGCGCTAGCCGGGCTGCTCATGAGCCCCTCAGGAGCTGGGCCCAGCGTCGAAGCGCACCTTGTCCACCAGCTCGGATGCTTTCTTGCGCAGCTTGGCAAGATCTGCGAGCGGGATCGGGTCCGCCTTGAGCTCGCCCCAGCTCTTTACGAGCTCTGACGTCTTGGCACTGGGCAGCACCGGATATTCGCCGTTTCTCTCGGCGTAGATCTCCTGTGCTTCCGGGGAAGCTAGGAATTCGATCAGCTTCACGGCGTTCTCGCGGTGCGGGGCATTCGCAGCCAGCGCCGCGCCCGAGACGTTGATGTGCGTGCCGCGGTCCTCGGCGTTCGGGAACAGGATCTTCACCGAATCTGCCCACGGCTTCTGCTCCGGATTCTTGAGCATGGCGGCCATGTAGTAGGTGTTGCCGATGGCGAGATCGCAAAGACCGGCATGGATGTCGCGCACGCCCTCTCGGTCGCCGCCGGCTGGCTTGCGGGCCAGGTTGTCGCGCAGCCCCGTGAGCCACGCCTCGGCCTTTTCCTCCCCATCATGGGCGATGATCGAGGCGATGAGCGCGATGTTGTAGGTATGCTGGCCAGAACGGATGCAGATCTTGCCCTTCCATTTCGGATCGGCGAGTTCTTCGTAAGTAATCTGGTCCTGCTGCACCCGCTCTTTCGATGCATAGACGACGCGCGCGCGCCGCGTGAGCGCAAACCAATGACCTTCCGGGTCATGCAGCTTCGCGGCGACCGCATCCTCAAGAACCTTCGACCTGAGCGGCTGGGTAATACCGGCCTCTTTGGCGCGAATGAGGAGGCCGGACTCCGGCGTCAGGAGAATGTCTGCCGGGCTGTTGCGCCCCTCGGCGGCGATGCGCTCGATGAGACCGTCTCGCGCGTAGACGACGTTGACCTTGATCCCCGTTTCTTTCTCGAAGGTCCTGAATATGGGATCGGTCAACCCGGGCTCGCGGTACGAATAGACGTTCACCTCTTCAGCGGCACTGGCGGCTGCGTGAAATCCTGCGAGTGCGGCGAAGGCAAGAACGGGCAGCGCGAGCAGAGAGGGCGCGCCACGCCGCCTGGTGTGTCGTGAGGGGATCATGAGCATGTCTCCAATAATCGGGGTCAAGGTCCCGCTATCGGCTGGCCACCGTCGGAGCATTCTCCGGCGATCGCGCCTGCAAGACGCGCCGTCCATAGAGCAGCAGGTGATAACTACGTCAAGAAAGTCAACAATTCGCGACAGACGATTTTTTGCCCCGGATCGCGAGAGCGCCGTGTGTCGCGGGGGCGGCTGGGGCCCGAAGCCGAACTCAAACCGGAACCACGCGCCCCTTGTCGAATATGACAGAGGCCGACGTTCCCTGTCCGGGCGTGCTCTCGATGATGAACTGGGCGCCGTTGGCCTGTGCGAGTTTTTGAACGAGCGGCAGGCCGAGCCCAAGTCCGCCGCTGCTCGCCGGGTTGCCGGACCTCGGCTCTCCCGTGACAGCGCCGGATCCCAGGGCGCGTGCGATGTCGTCGTCGCTCATGCCCCGCCCCGTATCCGCGATCGTGACCGCAAGCGGCCCCGCGCCATCGTAGCGAGCCCGGATTGTCACATACCCGCCCCGGTCGGTGAACTTCAGGGCATTGGTAACGAGATTGAGCACGATCTGCCGCAGGCTTGTCGCGTCGGCGATGATGTGTGGCAACCGGGGCGTGTGCTCGAGTGCGAGCGCGACGCCTGCCCTCTCGGCGAGAGGCCTGAGCTGGGACGCGACAGCGGCGAGAACCGCTGCCGTGTCGATCTCGGCGAAGTCGAGCGGGGACTGCGCCATGGCGCCGTCGTCGAGCATCCGGTCGATGATGCGGAGGACATGCTGCGCGCTGCCGTGGATGTCGGCCGCGTAGTCGGCGTAGCGGGCCGAGCCGAGAGGCCCGAAACGCTGATCCTTCATGATCTCGGCCGCCGCCGCGATGGCGTTGAGCGGTGTCTTGAGTTCGTGCGCGAGAGCGGCGCGCAGAGCGCGAGCTGCGGCCGGTGTCTCATCCCGCGCGTGTGGACCGTGTTCTGCCGGGCTATCCGCACCAGCCGGCGTTCTCACCACCGCGAGCAGGAGCGTATCGGCGCGATAGAAGGTCATGCCGCACGGCGCCAGTATCACGCCCACCGGCGTCCACAGCGTGAGGGGCTCGAGCACGCTGCCACCAGCAGGCGTCTCGGCCGCGAGCGTTCTCATCCGCGAGAGCGCCGGCATCGCGGCGTCGAGCTTGGGGATGGCCGAACCGCTGTCTTCCAGCCCGAAGAGCTCCGCTCCGGCCGCGGTGGCAGCGAGCACTCCGCCGCCGGAAAGCTCGATAGCCCACGCCGCTGCCTCCGGGCTCTTTTCGAGCTCGTCCAGGACGGCCCGGGGTAAATCCCCGGCAAAGGTTATGATGCGGGCCCTGATCATTGGGCGTGACACTAACCGCCCGCGCGCCTAAGTGCGAGGTCCTTCATCGCGGAAAGCACAAGTGCTCTCACGCCCTATGGGGCGACGCTAAGTCCGGCTGCGCCGCCCGGAGGGGCCAGGCAGGTGCTGGATCGCGATGCGCATGAGCTCCGGCAGGCTGCGCGCCCCGAGCTTCATTTTGATCTGCGATGTGGTGTTGGCCACGGTTTTATAGCTGATGTTGAGCTCTTCCGCGATGACGCCATAGGACTTCCCTTCAGCGATCAGAGAGAGCGTCTGCAACTCACGGACGGTCAGTGCCTGCAGCGGGCTCTGGTTAAGGCGCGTTTCGCTGAAGGCGATCTCGGAGGCCACCTCATGGCTGAGATAAGGGCGGCCCTGGCGCACGGTGTGAAACGCCTTGAGAAACTCGTCGGAGGGGGCGTCCTTGAGCAAATAGCCCGTCGCGCCCGCTTCGAGCGCGCGGCGGATGATCATCGGGTCGTTGTGCATGCTGAGCACGAGGATCGGCGTTTTCTTGTCATGCAGCCTGAGGCGCCGCACGAACGACAGCCCGCCGAGCGAGGCGGTCTTCATCGAGAGGTCGACGATGATCACGTGCGGGTTGTGCGCGCGATACTGCCGATAGCCATCAGCCAAGCCTCCGGACTGCAGTACGCGTGCAATCTCCGCATCCTCGAGAATGCGCGCGCATCCCTGCCTCACGAACGGATGATCATCGATGATGAGCACGCGGAGCGGCTCAGCACTTTGCGTCATAGCTAGTCCCATTGGTAATGTCCGTCGTTCTGTCAGGGTTTTGACCCATAGCGCGCCTTAAGCATCGCGAGGGCCTCCTCGCGCGAGACGTCGGCCGCCCTGAGATTGAAATAGTAGTGGCTGATCGCGCCGTAGCCTTCGACATGCCCGGCCGCGATGTCGATGCCCGTCAGTCCGTCGAGGATGGAAATCGCGCCCTCTTCGTGTCCGAGCTGTTCGAGCATTTCCTCGACCTGCACGGATCGGTTCGCAATCATGCGGCTGCTTTCCCGATAGCGCCTATGCGCGGCCGCGAGCAATCCGGCAATACGCTGCACCTCAGGATCGCTTGGCGGCCGCAGGTGTTCTTCGGCACGGCTTGCGAGCCACTGCGCCGGATCGATCGGGCTGCTCATATTGAGCCATGTGATCGTGCGCGGGGTGACGGCGGCTCCGCCGTCTTCCCTCCTGTCATAAGAGGCTGGCTCCTCTTCGCTGCAACCGGAGATCCCCGGACCGATTAGGCAAGCGAGCGTGACAACGATTGCGGCGAGTGGCGGGTGATATGCGCCGCTCGCCACAGGACGACTGTGCATCATCATCACTGTCCTCCGCTGTGACGCTTTGATTGCGCGCGCGGTTTTTGCGCGTCGCTCATTGAGGTCTGAGACAGCACAAGATCGTCCTAACTGGCGATCACAATAACGTTACATCGTTACGCTTATGCTCGCCCCGCGCGCTCGCCCGGTTCCTTTGCAAGTTTGTCCCGTCCATGTCTGCCAGTTGGACTAAAGACGCCGCCGAATGTCGCGGTCTAGCGTGCGGCTGCAGCCCGAGAGGCAGCCCGAGCAAGGCGGAACAAGTCTTTGACGGGATGGCAGATAGGGCTCGCAGGCGCTGGGGTTCCGTACGTGGTCGGGGCTTCTGCGACAATCGAGAGAGACAGGCATTCGCGGAGGCGTTTGCGGGGTTTCCCGCATGTTTTCGGGGAAGGTTCGTCTCGGCCTTGGGATGGATAACGCGAGGTTTTGGGAATGATAAAGCACCTGGGTAAGGGGCTGCTGGCTGGCGCGTCCTGCGTCGCGCTGACAGTCACCATGGCATCCTCCTCGTTTGCCAACGACAAGCTCAACGAGCTGTCGAAGAGCAACGAGGCCTGGATCATGCCGGGCAAGAACTACAGCTCACAGAACTACAGCCCCAACACGCAGATCAACAGCGAGAACGTGAAGCAGCTTCGCGCCGCTTGGTCGTTCTCGACGGGCTTGCTGCATGGGCACGAGGGTACGCCTCTGGTCGTGAATGGCGTCATGTACGTCCACACGTCCTTCCCCAACAATACGTTCGCCCTGGATCTCAACGATCCTGGCCACATCCTTTGGCAGCATAAGCCGAAGCAGGATCCGGCTGCCCGCTCGGTCGCCTGCTGTGACATCGTGAACCGCGGTCTGGCTTACTGGCCGGGCGACGGAGATACGCCCCCGCTCATCATCAAGACGCAGCTCGACGCACATCTCGTGGCCCTCAACGCCGAAACCGGCGAGGAATACTGGAAGGTCGAGAACGGCGACATCAAGGCCGGGCAGACGCTCACGCAGGCGCCGTACGTGATCAAGGATCTGGCTCTCGTCGGATCGTCCGGCGCCGAGCTTGGTGTCCGGGGCTACACCACCGCCTACAACGTCAAGACGGGCGAGCAGGTGTGGCGCGTGTATGCGACCGGTCCGGATGAGGACATCGGCCTTGCCGACGACTTCAACAGCGCCAACCCGCATTATGGCCAGAAGGGTCTCGGCACCGGCACGTGGGAAGGCGACGCTTGGAAGATCGGCGGCGGCACCAACTGGGGCTGGTATGCTTACGATCCCGATACGAACCTCTTCCACTACGGTTCGGGCAACCCGGCGCCGTGGAACGAGACCATGCGTCCGGGCGACAACAAGTGGACGATGACCATCTGGGGCCGCGACGCGGATACCGGCAAGGCCAAGTTCGGCTATCAGAAGACGCCGCACGACGAGTGGGACTACGCTGGCGTCAACGTCATGATCCTCTCGGAGCAGACGGACAAGGAAGGCAAGAAGCGTAAGCTCCTCACCCATCCGGACCGTAACGGCATCGTCTACACGCTCGATCGCGAGAACGGCGACCTCGTCTCGGCCAACAAGCTGGACGACACGGTCAACTGGGTGAAGCAGGTCGATCTCAAGACGGGCCTCCCGGTTCGCGATCCCGAGTTCGGCACGCGCATGGACCATAAGGCGAAGGAAATCTGCCCGTCGGCCATGGGGTATCACAACCAGGGCCACGACAGCTACGATCCCACGAAGGAACTCTTCTTCATGGGCATCAACCACATCTGCATGGACTGGGAGCCGTTCATGCTTCCGTATCGTGCCGGCCAGTTCTTCGTCGGCGCCACGCTGTGGATGTATCCGGGTCCGAAGGGCGATCGCCAGAACTACCTCGGCCTCGGTCAGATCAAGGCCTACAACGCCATCACCGGCGACTACAAGTGGGAGAAGATGGAGCGCTTCTCTGTCTGGGGTGGCACCATGTCGACCGCAGGTAACCTGGTGTTCTACGGAACGCTGGACGGCTTCATCAAGGCTCGCAACTCCGACACTGGCGAGCTGCTCTGGAAGTACAAGCTTCCCTCCGGCGTGATCGGTCATCCGATGACGTATGAGCACAAAGGCACGCAGTACATCGCTATCATGTACGGCGTCGGTGGCTGGCCGGGCGTTGGCCTCGTGTTCGACCTGCAGGATCCGACCGCTGGTCTGGGTGCCGTCGGCGCCTTCAAGAACCTGCAGAACTACACGCAGATGGGTGGTGGCCTCCAGGTGTTCTCGCTCGACGGCAAGAACCCCTACTCCGAGGACATCCACGTCGGCGAGTTTGAGAAGGGCTGATAGCGCCTGATCGAGATTAGCCGCAGCGCCGATCCTTCCTTGGAAAGGCGCTGCGGCGGTCCGATCCGCCGCCTGCCCGCATAGCAAAACCACCTTCCCTCAACGAACGAAGAAGGCGCCGCCAAGGCGTCCGCACAGGGGAACGCTCGAGTTGAAAGCCGCAAGTCTCGGCCATGAGTGGCTGGCGGATGAAGAGACGGCAAGCTTGGGCAAGCAAGAGGAAAAAAGGTGAAATGATGAAGCGTTTCGCGTCGTCGCGCTTCTCCTCCCTGGCGGCCACAGTTTGCGGGTCGCTCTTGATCGCAGGCCTGGCGGCAGGGTCGGCCGAGGCGGCTGAGGAGACTGCCGACAACACCGATATCCTGCGCATCTGCGCCGCTGCCGAAGAACTACCGTATTCGAACCGCGATGGCTCAGGCTTCGAGAACAAAATCGCTGTAGCGCTCGCGGAGGCCATGGGCCGCAAGCCACTGTTCGTGTGGTTCTCCCGCCCGGGCATCTACATCATCCGCGATCAGCTCGAGATGAAGATGTGTGATGTCGTGATGGGCGTCGACACGGACGATCCCCGTGTGGCGACAACGAAACCCTATTATCGCGCATCCTACGTTTTCATCCAGCGCAAGGATACGAATCTCGACATCCAGGACTGGAGCAGCCCGGATCTCGCAAAGGCCGGAAAGATCGGCTTCACGCCCGGCACGCCGGCGCAGATCATGCTCGAGAAGCTCGGTCTGTTCCGCGAGAACTTCAACTATATGCACTCGCTGACCAACTTCCAGGATCGGCGCAACAAGTTCTCGCGCGTTCCGCCTCAGCGGATGGTCAATGAGGTGGCGGATGGCACGGCTGATCTCGCCGTCAACTTTGCCCCCGAAGTCGCGCGCTACGTGAAGGCCTCCGATAAGCTCAAGCTTACGGTCATTCCGGATGACAACGTGCGCGCCGACGGTGAGAAGGTTCCGCACCATTTCGATCAGTCCGTGGCGGTCCGCAAGGACGATACGGCGCTTCTATCGGCGCTGAACCTCGCGCTCGATAAAGCCCTTCCGAAAATCGAAGAGATCCTCAAAAACGAAGGCATTCCTCTCATCGCCGGGACGTCGCGCTCATGAGCCTGAAACCCGCGTCGGCGTTTCGAGAGAGAAGTGCAAGAAACAACAGGTTCGATCAAAGAATGAAAAGCATCAAGTTTGTCCTGGCCGCGGCGATGATCAGCGTATGCGCAAGTGCTGCCGTTTGGGCCAACACGTTCCATCACACGGTCACCGGTGAGGATCTGAAGGTGCCCGAAACTGCCAACCCCGAGGGACGGGATACGGAGGCGGTAAAGCATTTCCTTGAGACGGGGACCAACCTCTACACGGAGGTGAAGGCCTGCCTGCCCAAGGGTGAGGAGATCTATCTGACCGCATGCTCGGGCTGCCATGGCCACCACGGCGAGGGCAAGCTGGGTCCGGGGTTGGCGGACGCGTATTGGACCTATCCCAAGAACAAGACAGATAAGGGTCTCTTCGAGACCATCTATGGTGGCGCACAGGGCATGATGGGGCCGCATAGCGATCTTCAGCTCGATGAGATTCTAAAGCTCATCGCCTGGATCCGGCACATGTACTCCGACGACATCAGCGAGGCGGATTGGCTGACCGACGAGCAGAAGAAAAGCTTCACGCCGTTCAAGCCAGAGGAACACGCGTCCGCGGAAGGCAGCGAAAAGCCTGCCGAAGGGGGCGAGTGCAAGGTATCCGCAAATTAGCCGGGCACAGGCGCCCTCACCGGTCGCTTGCGCAGGAGTGCGGATGTCCAGGACGGAGGGAACCGTCCGAAGTGGAAGACGTGGATTGGAGGAACTGACCCATGAAGATGACGTCCTTTATCACGGTCGCCGCAAGTGCGGTGATCCTCGCCGTCGGTGCCGGCGCGGCAGCCGCTTATGACGGCACCAAGTGCAAGGCGCCCGGCAGCTGCTGGGAGCCCAAGCCTGGCTACCCGGATAAGGTTGCGGGATCGAAGTATGATCCGAAGCACGATCCGAAGGAGCTCGCAAAGCAGCAGAAGGCTCTTGATGACCAGGCTGCTCGCAACAAGAAGCGCGCCGACCACTTCAAGAAGACTGGCAAGTGGGTATACGACGTCTCGAAGCTCTAGAGCGGCTGGACGCATCGGTCTCCTCGGCTGCAGTGCCACGCTTGCAAATAGCGCTCTGCTTCCTCTCCGAGGGTTCTTGAGGTGCGGCCTCGGCCGCACCTCCTTTTGAGCGAAGCGGCGGCTCTCCGTCGCGCGCCATGAGGTTGCGATGCCGCACGATACGATCGAAGCCGGCGAAACCGCCGGACGCTGTGACCTGTCGGCGTGGCGCACCCGCGCCGCGCGATTTGAGGCTGAGATCGCCAAGGCCGTCATCGGCCAGGAGCGCGTCATTCGTCTCCTTACGATTGCGCTGTTCGCGCGCGGCCACGTGCTGCTCGAAGGTGACGTGGGCGTCGGCAAGACGACGCTGCTGCGTGCCGCGGCGCGTTGCGTCGGCGGTGCCTATGAGCGCATCGAGGGCACCATCGACCTGATGCCCGGCGATCTCATTTATCACACGTACCTTGCGGAGGATGGCCGCCCGCGTGTTGAGGAAGGCCCAGTCCTTCGCGCCGGCGAAGATCTCGCGATCTTTTTCTTCAACGAGATCAACCGCGCGCGCCCTCAGGTGCATTCGCTTCTCTTGCGTCTCATGGCGGAGCGCAGCGTTTCGGCCTTCAACCGCGAATTCAGCTTCCCTCACCTCGTCGTCTTCGCCGACCGCAACCGCGTCGAGCGGGAGGAGACCTTTGAGCTGCCGGCCGCCGCCCGCGACCGCTTCCTCATGGAGATCTCGATCGCGACGCCGGAGGACGCCGAGGTGCGCCGCGCCCTGGCCTTCAATCCCCGCTTCCACGATGGAGACCGCCTGATCGACTCGCTCGAGGAAGGCATTCTGTCCTATGCCGAACTGAACGATGTCGGCCGCGCGATCCAGAACGAGATCAAGACCAGCGAAGCTCTGGAACGCTATGTGCTCGACCTATGGCAGGCGGTGCGCAATCCAGGCGCGGCCGGCATAGAGATCGCGGGCGTCGACACCTCGCGTCTGGTCGCCGCCGGGGCCAGCCCGCGCGGCCTCTCCTATCTCGTGCGTGCAGCTCGCGTGGCAGCGTGGCTCGACGGCCGCGACATGGCCGTTCCCGAGGACGTGCGTGCGGTGTTCTTCGAGACCATGGCGCACCGCATATTCTTCGAGCCGGTCTACGAGATGCGGCGCGATACCATAGCCCGCGAGCTCATCGACGCATTGTTCCAGACGGTCCCGGTGCCATGAGCAGCGGTATCACGACCGCCAATCCGACGAGCAGACCGCTCCCGGTTGAATTGCCCTATCGCATCGTCTGGAAAAGCCGGGCCTTGCGCCAGGGCATGCACCGGAGCATTCAATCGGGCGCCGGCGGTCTCTTTCGCGACCTCGCGACGCTTCTCGAATACAACGATCCGCGGCGGATCGATCTTCGCCAGACCCTGCGGGATCCTTTCGAAGGCATTCACGTCCGCCGCTTCGAGGAGAAAAGCCAGACCGGCGTCGTCATGCTCCTCGACATTTCGGGGTCGATGGGTTTCGAAGGCGCGGCCCGCAAGATGGCGCTCGCGGCCGATCTTGCCCAGGTGTTCGCTACCTCGGTGCGCCGCGCTGGCGACACGTTCGCGCTCTACGCCGCCGACGAGGCGATACGCGAGGAGTTGTCCGTTCCGCCGACACGTTCGCGGGCAGGCGAAGCCGAGATGATCGCGAGGCTGCGCGCGCATGTGCCGGAGCGCAAGGGCGCGTCGGGCCTGCTCGACGCCGCCCGCATGGTCGGCCACAGGCGCAATCTCGTGCTCGTGGTGTCGGACTTTCTTCTCCCCGAGGAGCAGCTCGAGGATGTGTTCGAGGCGCTGTCCAATCATGATGTTGTGCCGATCCGCATCGCCGATTCCCGTGAAAGTGCGACGTTGCCCGCCTGGGGCCTCGTGGAGCTTTCCGATCTTGAAACTGGCCGGCGGCGACTCGTGGCCATGAGGCCCGCCCTGCGGGCGGAATGGCAAAGGAGGTTCGAGGCGCGCCGGTCCCTTTTCCGTTCGCTTGCCGGACGCTATGGGCGCGAGCCGTTCGAGATCACCGACACCATCTCATGGGATCGCCTTGGAGCCCATCTCGCGACGGGGGCTTGAGCGATGGTGCGGGCCGGCTTCGTACTCTTGATGCTGCTCACACTCACGGTCCGCGCTGCGGCCGAGGTGCGGTCCGTGCATGTGATCGATCCTCGGTCTTTCGGCTATTTCCTAGGCGACACGCTGACGCGAACGGTCGAGATCGACACGGGACCGGGCGATAAGATCGTGCCGGCATCGTTGCCGCGCACTGGCCCCTCGAATTACTGGCTTGAGGTGCGCTCCGTCGAGACGTCTTCGGCGCGGCGCGGGGATGGGCTCCGGCACACGCTGGAGATCACCTATCAGTCGTTCTATGCGGCGGTCGATCCGCGGAAGGTGGTCATCCCCGAAACAGAGATCTCATTGCGCGGACCCGGCGGAAACGAGACGGTGACCATTCCGTCGTTCACGACGATCATGTCGCCGATCCGCGAGATCTTTCCGGAAAAGAGCGGCGAGACGTCGGAGACGTTCCTGCGTCCGGACGCGCCACCGGCCCTGCGCCACTCCGGCGGCTTGCGCACCACAGCCCTCGCGGCACTCGCGCTCTCGCTGTTGTTCTTGCTGCTGCTCGCGCGCGATCTCGCTTGGTGGCCGTTCCATCATCGCGCGGCGCGCCCGTTCTCGCGTGCTGTGCGAGATATCAGCCGCGCGCTTGCGAAGGGTGGCGCCGAGAGCTACCGCCTGGCCCTCCTGGCGCTGCATCGTGCGTTTGACGCCGCGGCCGGTCATCGCCTCATGGCCGCGGATCTCGATACGTTTCTCGCCGCACATCCCGAGCATGGCGAAAGCCGCCCGCTGCTTGAGCGCTTCTTTTCTGCGTCCCGCTCCGTGTTCTTCGGTGACGCGCCGAGCGAAGGGAAGTCACACTTGCCTCCCGCCGATCTCCAGGCGCTGGCGACGGCGCTTGCGCGCCAGGAGAGGGCTGCGCGATGAACCTCGCCCTGTCCACGCCGAGTGTTCTGTTCCTGATGCCGCTGGCTCTGCTTCCGCTGCTCATGTCCGCGCAGCGGCTCCAGACCTACCCGTCGCTCGATGGCATGGAGATCGATCTTATCTCCCTGCTGCTCGACTGGGCCTTGCGCATCGCAGGCGTCATCGCCATCGCCACGCTCATTCTCGGCATCGGCGGGCTGCACCGTCTTGGCCGCACCATCGAGAAGACGGGCGAAGGCGCGCATATGGTGCTGCTCATCGATCGCTCCTCGAGCATGGACAACACGTTCGCCGGCCGTGCGCCCGCGGGGGATGAGGAGAGCAAGTCGTCTGCCGCACGCCGCCTTCTCAAGGACTTCATCCTCCAGCGCGAGCACGACCTCGTGGGCGTTGCCGCCTTCTCGACCTCGCCCATGCATATTCTGCCGATGACCGATCACAAGGAGGCGGTGGAGGCGGCGATCGACGCAATGGATCGGCCGGGACTGGCCTTCACCAACATCGGGCGGGGGCTGGCTCTCGCGCTCGACATGCACGAAGCCGACACCTCTCCCGCCGCCCGCGTCATCCTGCTCGTCTCCGATGGCGCGGCGGTGATCGATCGCAAGGTACAGGAGACGCTGCGCGCCGCGTTCGCCCGCCGCCCCATGAACCTCTATTGGCTGTTCCTCCGCACGGCAGGTACGCCCGGCATCTCGACCATCCCCGAGCCGGGCCAGGAAGATACGCCGCAGGCCATGCCGGAGCGTCACCTCGATAAGTTTTTCAAGTCGCTCAACATCCCCTACCGCGCCTTCGAGGCGGAAAATCCAGAGGCTATCGGCGGCGCCATCACCGAGATCAGCAAGCTCGAGCAGAGCCCGATCAAGTACTACGAGCGCGTTCCGCAGGAGGATCTCAAAACGCACGCGTTTGCCGTCGCCCTCGTGGCCCTTCTCCTTCTCCTGCTCGCCAAGCTCGCCGAGGTTCGTCTCGTTCCGACTGCGGAGGACGCGTGATGAAGCCGCCAAGGAAAAAAGGCATCCTCCACCCTCTAGATCTGGCGCGCGCCGTGGCGCGGAAAGTGCGCACACCGGTGCTCGCCGTGCTGCTCGTGGTCTCGCTCACGGCGCTCGCCGTTTTGACATGGCGGATCTCCGAAGTGCGGCGCGACAATGCCGTGATCGCAGCTCTGAAGGCGGGCGACGACGTGGCCGTCGATTTGCGCACGGCCTCGGGCGAGGTGCTGTTTGCCCGCTCGGCGTTCCTGCTGGCGCGTGACCGGGAGGAGGATGCGCAGACGCTTCTCGACGCGTCGGCGAGCATGCCGGACACGAAGCTGCGCGCGCGTCTACTCTACAACCATGCCAACGCGCGCATCCGCCATGCCATCTCCGCTATCGAGCGCGGCGATCAGGATCGGGCCATTCCTCTCACACGCCTCGCCAAGGATGAGTATCGCCTCGCCCTGCGGCTCGATCCCGAGGCATGGGACATCAAGTTCAACTACGATGTCGCCATGCGCATCGTGCGTGATTTCCCGGGCTACGAGATGGAAGGGGAAGAAGCGCCCCCGGATGCGCCGAAGCGGCTCTGGACCGACTTGCCGGGCGTGCCGGGAGGGCTGCCCTGATGCGCGAGCGGCTGGAGGACGCCAGACTCTGGGCGCTACTCGCCGCGGTTGCGCTCACGTGCCTCGCCATCGTGGCGCCGCGGGTCACGCTGACGCGCGACGTCTACGATCTCATCGCCGTCGTCGACATTACCGGCAGCATGAACACGCGCGACATGACGGTGGCGGGAAAGCCCGCGAGCCGTCTCGATGCCACGAAGAGCGCCCTGAAACGGCTTTTGACCGATCTGCCGTGCCAGTCGCGGCTCGGGCTTGGAGTGTTCACCGAGCGCCGCTCCTTTCTGCTCTTCAATCCTGTCGAGGTTTGCGAGAATTTCGCACCCGTTGAGACGGCCATTCAGGAACTCGATTGGCGCATGGCGTGGGATGGCGACAGCATGATCGCCAAGGGTTTCTTTCAGGCCGTGGGTTTCGCCGAGGATCTCAAGGCCGACCTGATCTTCGCCACCGACGGACAGGAGGCGCCCCCGCTTCCCGGCGGCGGCACGATACTTCCCGAGTTCGAGGGCACGCCGGGGAAGGCTCGGGGGCTGCTGCTCGGCGTCGGTGGCCGCGAGAAAGTACCTCTCTTGAAATTCGATGACGAAGGCCACGAGATCGGGACGTATGCGCGCGAGGATATACCGCAGGAGAACCGCACCGGCCCCCCGCCGCCCGATGCGCATCTGAGGCCTGGCTATCATCCGAAATGGGCGCCGTTCGGAACTGATCCGCCGGGCGGCGACGAGCACTTGACATCCGTCCGCAGCGATCATCTGGCCGCACTGGCGGCGCGGGTCGGCTTCGGCCATGTGGACTTGATAGACAACCCCGATCTTCTCGACGCGGTTGAGATGCACGCCCGCACGCGTCCCATCGAGGTGGCGGTCGATATCCGTCCGCTACCGGCGGCGCTGGCGCTCTTGTTTTTGATTGGGCTCTACGGCGCCCCGCTTTTCTCGCGGATTTATCCGGCGCGGGCACGCTCTGCCGCACTAAAGCGCCTCTCGCCTGCCGCATCTTTGAAACCGTAACGACTGTCAGCGAGGAAACTAGCAATGCTCATAGCCCGCGTAATGTGCGCCCTGGCGCTCGGCTTCGCCGTCGCGATACCGGCCTTCGCGCATGGACCGACGCCGCAGAAGGCTGAGGAAAAGATCACGATCGGCGCCCCGCCCGCGAACGTGTGGGCCGCCCTCAAGGCGTTCGGGGATGTGAGCTGGCACCCCGGGATCAAGAAGGCAGAGGCGAGTGGTGGCAACGAGGCGGGCGCCACGCGCACCATCACGTTGGAGAGCGGCGACCTCGTCGAGGGCCTCGACGAGTACAACGATGCGGAGATGTTCTACGGCTATCGCCTTTCGACGGAAGACGTCGAAGTGCTTCCGGTCAGCTTTTATTCGGCGACCATCGCCGTCGCGCCGTCGGGCGATGGCAGTGAGGTGACATGGATCAGCCGCTTCTACCGTGGCGACACGAGCAACTTCCCACCCGATCATCTGAATGACGAGGCGGCCGTGAAGGCCATGACCAGCTTCATGCAGGAAGGCCTCAAGGGCCTCAAGGCAAAGGTCGAAGGCGGCGGCTGAAGGAGACCAGGACGATGCGATCTCGCCTGCGGCTGCTCACGCTGTCCGCTGCTCTGGCAGCGCTGTTTACAAGCGATGCAGGGGCCGGCGAGCGCATTTATGTCCTGAGCCAGTCCGGCTCCGCGTTGAGCGCGTTCGAGGACGAGTCCGAAGCGGAGACGCTGTTCACGCTCGCTTTGGACAAGGCGCCGGCCGCGATGGCTCTGGCTCCGGCGTCCGCCCGGGCCTACATCACGCACCCCGATCTCGGCCAGGTCACCGTCGTCGATCTCGCAAGCCGCCGCGTTACGCAGAAGCTTCAGATCGGCGGCTCTCCCTTCGGCATCGCCGTAGCTTCGGACGGACGGATCTTCGTCGGCGACTGGAACGGTGCTCATGTTTCGATTCTCGACGCCGATGGTCGGGCCGCTCCCACGCGCGTGGCGGTCGGGCGTGCGCCGGCTCATCTGCTTCTGTCACCTGACGAAAGCCTCCTTTTCGTTGCCAATCGCGAAAGCGACGACGTGAGCGTCGTCCGTACGGATGATCTCACGGTCGCAGCCACCATTCCCGTGGGGCGCGCGCCGTTTGCATTGGCGCTCTCGCCCGACGCGGCGCGCCTCTACGTTGCCAACGTGCAGGCTGGCACCGTCTCCGTGATCGATACGGGGAAGCGGGAGGTCATCGAGACGTGGGCGAGCGGCGGCGCCATGCCCTACGGCGCGGCGGTGACGCCCGATGGTTCGCGTCTCGTCGTCACGAACCAGCAGGCAGGCACGCTCTCCATCCTTGACAGGAGCGGCGCGCCGTCTCCCTCGGTACGGGTCGGCGGCTACCCCGAAGGTGTCACCATCGGTGCCGGCGGCCGGCGGGCCTACGTCGCCAACTGGTTTTCCGACGACATTTCCGTGGTCGATCTCGAACGGGGGCGGGAGATCCATCGCATCAAATGCGCGGGCGGCCCGCGGGGGATTGTCATTGGAGCGCGGCTGCCATGAGAAGCAGCCGTCGAAAGGGAGCATAGGGCATGCGGATTGGAGCGGGTTTGCTGGGTGCCGCGACAGGATTTCTGGTGACCATTGCGTCGCAAGCGGGCCTCGCGGCCGGAAAATACTGCGGCGACCCGCTCGAGAGCGGCCTTTCCTCGGGCGCGACGCAGGAGGAGGCGCACGCAGCGGCTCAGCAATGGTGGTCGTCTCGCGCCGGAGCCCTCGGCCGCGGCTACCAGGACTGGGACAACGCCGATAAACGGGCCATGGAGTGCCGCCAGGACGGCCGTGGCGTCTTTCATTGCCGCGCTTCGGGCCGCCCGTGCCTGCCGCCGGGAACCCTGCCCGACAACCTTCCAAAAATCGATATGTGAGGATGGGTTGCGGCCTCGATGCTATCCCGGCTTGAAGGTTTGCGCTACGATGGATATGAGGATTGCAGGCAGCGGTGCGAGCTTCTATAAGGCGCCTCTGACCGCCCGTATGCAGCCGGTGGACAGGACCTCCTCTGAGTTCCGTTCTTCGCCGGGCCGGCCGCAATAATTGGTAAGCCGCCTTAGCTCAGCTGGTTAGAGCGCTAGATTGTGGATCTAGAGGTCCCCCGTTCGATCCGGGGAGGCGGTACCATCCCATGCAGCCGCGGCGTACTTCATTTGTTCTTGATTCGGCATCTTCGCGAGATTGCCCTCGATGCTCAGCGGCATCTGTCCCAACGGCGTTGGGGCGACCTTATGCGCCACGGCGCACATCGCTTCGCATCACGTCATATTCGTACGAAGCCCCTAGAGTGCTTCCGGAAAAGTGGGAACCGGTTTTCCGATAAGAAGCACGACCGGACAAAAACTTAGAGCCCTTCCCGATTCTACTTAAACCGGAACGGCTCTACACTGCCGTCGGCCATAGATGCGCCAGTGCTTCCCCGGCGAGATACATCCCGAGCCCGAAAACCGAGTGGGACACGACGCTCTTGATGCGTGTGATTGCAGGCTTTGACGTCTTGGAGCCGGAGAAGCCCATTCCCATACTCGGCATCATCAGAAAATATGGAGCGACCAAGAGCACCCAAGACAAGACGAGCGGCGGAAGGATCGTCGGCTCCGTCAGCCATGCGGATCCCCAAAGCGCGAGAAGAAGAAGGCCATATCCGATGCCGATCACGTAATGCGCAATCCACCCGATTGCGTGCTCCCCCTTCACGGATTCCGCTTCGCTCATCGATGTGTGGTGGAATTTGCCGCGGGGTATATGGCCGAGCCATCGGCCGACCATCGCCCAGTTGGTCGCCGGGATGTTCCATACGCGGGCAAGGAATAGCGCCCAGACATCCAGAAGAACGGTTCCGGCGATGCCAATGAGCGCGCCTTTGATGAGCGTGGCAGTATCGATCATAGAGTTGTTCTCTTGCTATAGCGGTATGGACTCATAGGTCCTGCGGTTCGACGACTCGACTGATGATGGGCGCAAGCCGCCCGCGCATCAGGCCAAGGTCTCTTTGCCGGTCAGTTTGCTTGCCAGGGCCTCGATGTGCTTACCCTCTGTACCGCAGCAGCCGCCAAGGACACGCAGGCTGAACCGGCTCGCCAGCCTTGCGATGCGATCCGCGAACTCCTCCGCCGGTTCGGTCACCAGCACTTCGCTGTTATCCAACTCTTCCACCTCGGCGTCGGCGGTGTTGGCCTGGAAAGTCAGGATGCGCCGACAGGCCTCGGGGCGAGTGGTTGCGACCGCTTCCAGCGCCGTCTCCAGCACCCGAGCATGGACACAGTTGATGGAGAAGCCGATTGGAGGACGGGCGGCATCCGCGTCGATCCGATCCATGGCCTGAACAAGTGGTGTTCCGTCGAGCACGACGCCGGTGCGGCGAATGACGAAGCTGATGACATAAGGCCGATCCGTTTCTGCCATCGCATCGGCGACCCCCAGGGCCTCTTCAACGTTAGGGGCCGTCGCCAAATGCAAAAAGTCGATCCCCGCAGATGCGAGCGCAAGAATTTGCGGGCGATGAAAGTCGGCGGCAGAACGTCGGTCGAGACCGTCCTCGGGTTTGTAAGCGTCACCCGAGGGGCCAACGAGCCCGCCAATGAAAATTGGAGAGCCCTCTCCAAGGGAGGCGCGCAGCTCGTTCAAGAAGCGGGCATTATCCTGGTTGACGGCCCGCCCCTTGAAACGCGAGGCGTCAATCGCACGCTGGGAACATCGCCAAGTGTCGGTGAACGCGAGGATCGGAAGCCGCGCCTCTCGCGCCAAACTCAGGTAGTTAGTATGGATCTCGGCCAATCGGCCGCGGGCTTTTGCATCGTAGACGAAGCCACCGTTGAGGATGTGCGAATCGAGGGCGAGATCAGGGTCGCGCCTGACGCGCTCAAGCACGGCTCCTTCCGTTATTGCTCGGCTGCCGCCAGCGACGAACTGGGAAAAGTTCATATCCGCCTCAATGATGGGATCTGCCGGAGAGCCAGAACGTCCGTTCGAAGTTCAGCGATGTCGTCGATCGTCGCCTCCGGATTCATGAGTGCAAGCCGAAGCCACCGCTTTCCCAAAGCCTCCGCGGTCGAGATATAAAAAGCGCCATCGTGCGTCAGCCGCTTGCGGACGGAGAGCTGCAACTCATCTGTGCCCTGAAGCCTGACGCAAACGATGTTGGTTTGTGGCTGGACAGCGACCTCGATACCGGGAGTCGCGCGGAGCAGGTCGGCAGCCGCCTGCGCGAGATCGGTTTGCCGTTCGATAACACTGGCGATGGCGCCCGCCGCTGTGCGCCACGGCCTTCGCGGGTCGCTGCTCGTTCAGCATAAGCCTGCAGCGCTGTGACCGTCATTGCGGCTTCATCTCGAAAGCTCATCCCACATCCTTCCCGCTCGACGCAAAGGTCCCACGAAAGGACGGAGCATGTCCTCGCGTTCTGGACAGGGAATGCAGGCTACCGTAGTTGTTTTCACTCAATTCCACGGCAAGAAAAGTGGATTATGCCAATATCCCTCGACGAGATCGATCTGAAGATCCTGAGCGCACTGCAGGCTGACGGACGCATGACCAACGCCGATCTGGCCGATCGGATCGGACTGTCGGCCACCCCCTGCTTGAGGCGCGTGAAGGCCCTGGAGCAGGCGGGCGCAATCACGGGATATCGCGCGCTGCTCGACCGGGCCAAGGTCGGCTTGGGGCTTACCGTCATGGTCGGCGTCAAGGTAGACGGTCACCGAGATGAGAATGCGAGAGTGATTCAGGCGGCTTTCATTGAGATGCCGGAGGTTGTCGCCTGCCACCTCTTGTCCGGGGAAACCGATTTTCTGCTTGAGGTTGTCGTGCCGGATCTGGCCCACTATGAGCAGTTCTTGTTAGGCAAACTGCTTCTGCTGCCGATGGTCAAAGACATTCGCAGCAATATCGTGATCCGCACCGTGAAGGAGACAGCGCCGTTGTCGTTGAGGTAGTCGCGGCAGCAGGTATCACGGCAGATGTAAATTCGAGATCCAAAGCCCATCCGCAGCCAAGCGTGCAATCATCGTGTCAGCAGGCCAGATCTGACCCCAGAGCAATCCGGGGTCAGATGCTAAGCCTGAAGTTCGCGTTTAAGCAGCTCTGACCGTGGCCAGGAAGCGGTTTACCTCGGCCCGGAGTTGCTCCGATTGTTCAGATAGATTTCCCGCGGCAGTCAGAACCTGGCTGGACGCTGCACTCGAACTCTCCGCTGCCTGGTGAACGCCAGCTATGTTGGCCGTCACCTCTGTAGTACCGTTGGCCGCCTCGTGAACGTTGCGCGTAATCTCATCGGTCGCAGCGCTCTGCTCGGTTACAGCCGCAGCGATGGCCGATGCAATGCCGTTCATATCCCCGACGGTCTTGCTGATCACCGATATACTCTTCGCGGCGTGCTCCGTGGACGCCTGCAACGTGCCGATCTGCGATGCAATCTCTGCCGTTGCCCTGGTCGTCTGTTCAGCTAGTGCCTTCACCTCCTGAGCGACCACCGAGAAACCTTTGCCCGCTTCTCCTGCCCGCGCCGCCTCCACGGTCGCATTCAAGGCCAGAAGATTAGTTTGGCGAGCGATATTGCTGATCAACTCGACGATCATTCCGATTTTATTCGCGCCATCGGAAAGCTCTGTCACTTGGACGTCGGTACGACGTGCTTCTTCAGCTGCCTGCTCGGCAATTCGTGTGGACTCATCGATCTGGCGGCTGATCTCCCGCACAGAGCCGGACAGTTCCTCCGCCGCTGCAGCAACACCGCGGACATTCGTAGCTGCCTGTTCAGATGCTGCCGCCACGACTGTTGATTGCGTCGACGTTTCCTCGGACGAAGCCGACAGAGTTTGCGCTGCCACGAGCAGTTCAGTAGCTGCGTCGGAAACAGTCTGCACCACGGAGCCGATGGCTTGCTCGAAATTGTCGGCCAGCTCAAGAACTGCGCGGCGGCGCTCGATCTCGGCTGCGGCCTTCTGTGCTTCCGCCTCCTCTTCGAGCTTGCGTGTGCGGATCAGGTTGTCCTTGAAGACCTGGACGGCACTCGCCATAGAGCCGATTTCATCCTTGCGCCCGAGGTGGGGAATTTCCACCGAGGTCTCGCCGTCAGCCAGAACCTTCATGGTTTGCGTCATGGCCCGGATGGGTGGAGCGATCTTCCTTGTTGTGAAAAGGGTGATGGCTGCAGCACCCACAAGCCCCACGACAAGAAGAAGCCACTGCATCGAATTCAGGAACGCCGTTTCACGGGCGATGTTGGCGGAGTCGGCCAGCAGCATCTCCTGCTGATCGCCCTTGATGCCGCCCGAGCGTGATCCATTCGCCCCTCTCGCGCCGATCATAAGATCGAGGATCTTATCCGCGCGTGACGCCGCCTCGGTTGCAAGGAGATATGCCGGGCGGTTCCAATCGGGCGCTTCGCGAGCAGCAATAATGCGAGCCGTAATGGCCGGGAATTCGGCGTGAGCCATCGTGAACGTTGCGAATGCGCTCTCTTGCGTCGAAGATAACGCCGCACTCTGGCTTGAGAGCATCCCCAGGGCGGCGGAGAAGAGTTCCAAAGTCTGCTGGAACTCCTCTTTCGAGGTAGCATCCCCTGTGAGAAGAAACGTCCGGAGATGGGCGGCAGCGGAGGTGAGGTTGCCGCGCACGTCAGCCATGGTCTTGAGCAGCCGCTTGCGCTCATAGTCAGCGCCCAGACTCTCCTCCTCATTGATCATATTCGTGATCTCATAAAGCATGGTGGCGAGACGGGGCGTTGCATCTTCCGACAGGAGTTTCGTTGCCGGAAACGCATCATCCGTGAAGGCGACGCGCATAATCTGTTCGTGGACGTCCTTGAACTCTTGCAGGGTTGTCTTCGCTTCGGCCCATCGTTCTCTGTTAGCCGGATTAGTAAAGCGCGCGGCTTGCTGATCGAATGCTTTGGATGTCGCGTCGAGATCTTCCCACGCCGCATTGAAATTCGCCTTCATCGCGGCGTTTCCTGTGAGGAGATACCCGCGCAAAGTGGCCAGCGTCGAGAGTACGCGTCCCTCGAGCTCAGTGCTCAATATCGAAACCGGCATTCTCAGGTTAGTCATCCGCTCCACTGTCGTCGATAAACCGGACACGATCACAAACGTAGTGCCGACGGCGATGGTCAGAATTGCGGTAATTAAAGAAAATCCAGCGCCAAGGCGATAACCAATCGAGAGTGTTGGAAAAGGAATCTTGTTGAGCATGTCGATCTCCAATGATCGGGTGGCTCGCGCGAGACTCATGGTCAATGATAAAAATTGAATTAAATTGCAGAAAGTGTGCATTTAAACATGCTTTTATCTTGGCTTTTGAGATTTGGTGTGTGTTTGTATTTTTAATACTTTATTTCTCAGGTAAAAACACTAGTGACAACAAGGGGTTGTCAGCGCTGAAGCATGGCGATGACTAGGCTCAAGGTTCCCAAAGTGTCGTGATTTTTCGTGCGTTGCAGGTGCGCATGTGCGGCTGCGTTGTATTCGAATTGTTTTCGATTTTGGCAGGCTAACGGCGGGTAGTCGCAGTGGCGATTGTCAATTTTGATATTTGTCAAATTTGATAAAACAATGCGGCAAAAGTATTGTTTCGCGTGGTTTCGCTTGGAGCTCTGTGTGGGTTGGAGTCTGAATTGGCGCTATGGTGTTTCCCCCGGGCAGGTGGATCTCTCGTTGCCCCGAATGGCGGTCAATTCCGATGTTTTGTGATCTATGTCAATGAAGTCGTGCCGCTTCTGTTACAGGTCATTGCGCTGTGAAGCATCGCGATGTTATTCGGCTTGTTTTCGAGTTTCGAGCAGGGCTAGAGCTTGGCTGATCTGTCTGGACGGTACGGCCTTCGAGCATGCGCCAACGACTAACCTGCCTCATGCTGCTTGCGCTATTGGTGCGCGCACTGGTCCCTGCCGGATTTATGCTTGCGCCGGTGACAGCGGCATCCATCGGCTTCACGGTGGTGATCTGCACGGAGCATGGGCCGCAGGAGATTGTTCTCGACGAGGGTGAGACCGATCCGCGGCAACCCCAGCCATCCCATGAAACATGTCCGTTCGCGCTTTCGGCTCTGCTCGGCCTCGCGAGCGAGGCGACGGTACTGTCAGCCGCTGTCGAATATGCCTCCGTTACCTATGCGTCGGCGCGGCTTCTGTTCAGTCTGACACTTCAGCCCGGCGCCGCATCGGCCCGCGGCCCCCCTGCATTGGCCTGACCTCTCTCCTCGTCCGGGCCTGCCCCGGGCTCATCGTCCAGGTCTTTCCAGGGAATTGTCACCATGCTCTGCTTGCTTCGCGTAACGCGGGCGAAGGCGGTTCTGCTTTCGTCGACCGCACTCGGCTCTCTTATGGCCACATGTCCGCCAGCGGCGGCTCAAGAGGCCGAAAGCCTGCCGGAAATCACAGTCGTTCAGCCGGCGCCATCCAAGGCAAAAATCAAGGCAGCAAAATCATCCCCGCGCGCTCAGGAAGCCGGCGCTCAATCCGTCGGCGAACCCTCTTCGGCTGTTGCTACGGACGATGTGGCAGCCACAGCGGACGATCAGACGATGGTCGACACCAGCGCCGGTAAGCTCGCCGCTCCGCTCTCATCGATGGCAATCGGCCGGCGCGAGATCCAATCGCGAATTCCCCAGTCGAGCGACACTGCCGAGCTCCTGCGGCATGCGCCTGGCGTCAGCATTTTTAAAGCCGGTGGCGTGTCCGGCCTCCCAGTCATCAACGGGCTCAATGACGATCGCGTGAAGGTGCTGCTGAACGGGATGGTCGTCGCGTCGGCCTGCGGTAACCACATGAACCCGCCGCTCTCCTACGCGGACCCATCACAAATTGCATATGTGGAGGTGCTGGCCGGCGTGACACCAGTGTCGAAAGGCGGCGACAGCCTCGGCGGAACGGTACTGGTCGAAACCCTACCGCCGCACTTTGCGGGAGCCGGCGAGAGCGTCCACACGGCGGGCAGCGTCACCGCGTTCTATCGCAGCAACGGAGATGGCGTGGGGACGTCGGCGACTGCACATGCGGCAAGTCACAACGTCAGCGTGAACTATGCCGGAGCATGGACGCGCTCCGGCAATTATGAGGACGGTCGTGGCGCCGAGGTCATGTCGTCCGAGTACGAGGCGCAGAACCACTCCGTTCAGCTCGCCGTCCGTAACGGTGAAGATCTCTTCGTTATCCAGGGCGGCGTCCAGTACATCCCGGCTCAGGGCTATGTGAACCAGGCCATGGATATGGTCGAGAACGAGGCTTGGTTCTTGAACTCTCGCTATGTCGGAACGTTCGCCTGGGGGAAGCTCGAGGCTAAGGCCTTCTACCAGAACACCGCGCACAAGATGAACTTCCTCGACGACAAGAAGTATGCCTCGACCCCGCCCAGGGATATGCCGATGAACACAAAGGGCGAAGATGCGGGGTACTCGGTGAGGGCCGAGATCGCGCTGACCGACCGTGACGTGGTGCACATCGGCAACGAGTTTTACCACCAGGGGCTCGATGATTGGTGGCCGCCCGTTGCAGGGCGGACGATGATGAGTCCCGATACCTTCTGGAACATCAACGACGGCACGCGCGACCGCCTCGGCACCTTCGTCGAGTGGGAACGCCGCTGGGACCGCGCATGGTCGACCCTGCTCGGCGCGCGCAATGACATGGTGTGGATGGATACCGGCAAGGTCGCGCCCTATAGCACCGCGAATTGCCTCGGCATGGGGTGCATGATGCCGAACCCCGATGCCGCCGCCGCGGTGGCATTCAATTCCCGGGACCATGCACGTACGGACGCCAATTTCGATGTGACGGCGCTTGCGAGATACGAGCCGTCGATCTCGGAAAGCTATGAGGTCGGATACGCACGAAAAACGCGGTCGCCAAATCTCTATGAGCGTTACACGTGGGGTGTCGGTGGCATGGCCATGCGCATGATCGGATGGTTCGGTGACCTCAACGGCTATGTCGGCGATCCCGAGCTTGATCCGGAGGTCGCGCATACGGTGAGCTTCACGGCCGGCTGGAGCAGCGGCCCGGCAAAGGACTGGGAGCTCAAGGTAACGCCATACTACACCTTCGTGGAGGACTATATCGGCGTCGAGAAACTGAGCGGCGGATCGACCGGAACGGTCTATCTCCAGTTCGCCAATCATGATGCCGAGCTCTATGGCGTCAACATCTCGGGCAGCCTTCTGCTCGCGGACTCAAGCCAGCTCGGCCGCTTTGCCCTGATAGGATCGGCCGGCTACGTACGCGGTGAGAATGCCGACACAGGCATCAGCCTCTATCATATGATGCCGCTGCACGGCACGCTCGCGCTGATCCACTCTGTGGGGCCCTGGACGAGTGCGATCGAGCTTTATGCCGTTGCGGGGAAGCACAACGTCGATACGGTGCGCAACGAGTTGCAAACCGGCGGCTACACCCTCGTCAATCTGCGGAGCAGTTACGAGTGGGACAACCTTCGGCTCGATGCCGGAGTGAAGAACGTCTTCGATACGTATTTCGAAGATCCACTTGGCGGTCACTACTACTGGGCTTCGCCGCGAGGCAACGTGCCCGGCGAAGGACGCTCGTTCAATGTTGGGCTGACCGTGAGCTTCTGAAACGCTTCCATCGGAGCTCGACGATGTCGAGCTCCGATGGAGACAGCCGATTGACCTTGACGGACGACCACTCTCGAATGGTCCGATAAGCGTCAGGCAGGAGGCACGCGGCTCTCTGTTTATCGTACGCTGAAAGCTGCCATCGCTGCGATGATTGCCGCCAGTATCAGCAACGCTTGATTGCGACGCCTCTTGTCGA
The DNA here is from genome assembly GCF_036780825.1 of Hyphomicrobium sp. Lineage (GTDB taxonomy): Bacteria > Pseudomonadota > Alphaproteobacteria > Rhizobiales > Hyphomicrobiaceae > Hyphomicrobium_C. Next base: position 120,833 of record NZ_DAIQCD010000002.1, read on the forward strand.
GCCGGCTCTTGCCAGCGCCGAAGTCAAATCGTTCGTATAGGATGGAGTTCCCAGGAATACCGGCCGCGAGAAGTGCATCGGTAGCCACCTCCATCATTCCGGGCGGGCCACAGACGAGTGCAACCGCTCCTTGGGGATCGATGCCCTCGACGAGATCACGCACGTGGCGCGAGTTCAGCGGTCCGGTCCCGGTTTGGTTTTCGCGATGGCCTTCATCGACCAAGCAACGAATGGAGAGATCGAGCTTCGATTGCAATTCGCGCAGCCGATCGAGGCAAATCAAATCTTCTTGTTGTCGTGCCGCAAAGAGAAGCCGGTAGGGCCTTGGATCGCCGCGGGCCGCAGCGTCCTCAATGGCGCCGAGAAGCGGCGCGATGCCGACGCCGCCAGCCAGCAGTAATACCGGAGCTTTATCCGAAGGTACGATAAAACTGCCGTGTGGGCCGTCAATAGCGACGCGGGTGCCCGGTGCCGTGCGCTCGTAGGAGCGCGTGCAATCGCCAACCTCGTTGATCACGAGCCGCAAGTGGGGAAGCTCGGCGGGAGCTGATGCGATCGAGAAGGGATGATCGTGGAAGGGCGGCCGATGGGGCGCGAGTGTCATCCAAACGAACTGACCTGCGCGGAAGCGAAGCTGGGTGGTCACGGGCCCGAGCAGGATCATTTCGACGGTCCGCTCGCCGAGCCTCCGCACCTGCTCGACACGCCAATCCTCGCGCCACATGCGCCAGGGCCTCACCACGTAAACGAGAACGATCGCCGCCATGGCGCCGACGGCATATAGGATCCAGAGATAGCGCAGCGGCGCCTGAGAGCTATAGGCACCGGTTGTCAGGGCGTGATGCAGGACCAGGCCCGCCACGAGAATGGCCAGCGGCCCATGGAACATACGCCAGAACTCGTAGCGCATGTAGGGGCGTGTGCGCAGCGCGGCCAGGAAGACAATGATAATCAAGCCGGCCAGCGCGACCACGCCACTGCGCAAACGCGGACTGGATGCCATGGCCATGAGCCGGTTCCACGCCGCGACCGGATCGGCGAGCGCGGTATTTGCCAGGTAACTCAAGGGATGAAGTATTGCGAAGGCGAGCAGAGCGTAGGCCGCGATGCGGTGAAATCCCATCGTGCGGTCGATACCGATGCGGCCAGAGATGCTCTCGTAGCGGCCTGAGCTCCAGAATTGCAGAAACAAGAGGGCGGCAGCGGTCAACCCGAGCGCCGTCGCAAACTCGGCAGACGTGCGTCCCAACTGCATCCCGGTGCTTAGGGCTGCTATGAGCGGCAGCAAAGCCGCCACGATGAAAAGCAACGCCACGACGAGGCCGGGGAAACCCGAAGGCCTTACAGAGTGCGCTCGTGACTTGGCCATAGGGCAATCCTTCTGCTGGCCTTATTGCGTAGCTTTCGGAAGCTCGAGATAGGCTGCGAGCCCACCGTATGTTGATGAGCCGAGGCGGACATCGCCGCCGTAAAGCCTCGCCAGATCGCGCACGATCGCCATCCCGAGACCCGATCCTGGCTTCTGGCTGTCCCATCTCTCGCCGACGTTGAACACGATCTCGTAGGCCTCCGGTGGAAGGCCGGCGCCATCATCCTCCACGGCTACCGTGACACGATCCTGCTGCAATGGCTGCGCTAACGATATGCCGACGCGTTTGCGTGCATGCTTGCATGCATTGTCGACCAGGTTGGCAATCATCTCGTTCAGGTCTTGCGCATCACACGCTACCGAGACGGACGGCGGAATATTGGTTTCAATCGATATGGGGCGCGCCTTGTGGAGGCGGCTCAACGCGCTCGTGACCTCGAGCGCCGCCTTTTGCACGGAGGCAACCATGCCCGGTGCCGAGCGCATGGCCACCGCTCGCGCACGGGTGATCTGGTAATCGATCTGAGTTTGCATTTTTCGGCATTGATCGAGAATAATCGCAGCCGATTGGTGAAGCCCCTTCTCTTTGATCTGATACGCTTCGTCGGTTAGCACAGCGAGCGGCGTCTTCAGGCCATGCGCAACGTTTCCGGCCTGAATTCTAGCGCGTCCGATAAGCTCGGCGGTGGACTTGAGGAGCGTATTGAGATCATCCACCAGCGGTTGAACCTCTCTCGGAAAGGTTCCGCCTACCTCCGTCGATTGCCCTGACCTCACGGTACCGAGGGCGGTCCGGAGCTGGTCGAACGGGCGCATGGCGTAGAGAATGAGCAGCGCCGAGGCGGCGATCATGAGCGCGGCGAACGCCGCCAAGGTATATCCGAGCATGCTGTCGAAGCTGTGCAGGACATCATCGAGGTGGCGCTTATCGGTGCCGATGACAAAGCGCACGGGCGTTCCGGAGGGATCAATCCATTTTGCCTGCTCAAGGACCATCAGCGTCCCTGTTGGGCCGGCGATCGAATAGGAATGAATGTATGTGTTCGTTGGAGGATCCGCGGGAATATCCAACGCAGGGCCGTCGAGCGACTTTGAGCGTGCGATGATGCTGCCGTTTCTTTGGATCTCCCAGTAGAAACCGGATTCCGGCACATCGTAACGCGGGTCGCTCAGGTCGCGCTGCAAGATGGCTCCGTCAGGCGAGATTTCAGCAAGGCGCCGCAATTCGTCGAGGTGAACATGGAGCTCGTCATTGAATTGAACGGTGACGAGCTCCCGGAATATCGCAGACAGCAGGAAGCCGCCGACGATCATCCCGGCGACGATCCAGATCGATGCGACCACGATCAGCCTGCGTTTGAGGCTCATGGTATCCTCGCTAGTCCATGCGGTAGCCGAGGCCTCGCACGGTCGTAATGACCTCAGCGCCGAGTTTGCGGCGCAGTCGGCTGACATAGACCTCGATGGTATTGGACTCGCGGCTCTCATCGATGGTGTAGAGGTGCTCGACCAGGTCGGCTTGCGGAATGATGCGTCCGATGCGGTGCATGAAGTAATTGAGCATTCTGAGCTCGCGGGCCGTTAGCTCCACGGGCTCGCCGTCGAGCGTAACGCGACCGGCTGCGGTATCGAGCACGACGCGCCCATGGGTAAGCAGAGCGCTGGCGTGCCCGGATGTCCTTCGGATCAGTGCTTTAAGGCGTGCGACGATCTCCGGAATATGGAATGGCTTCGAGATGTAGTCGTCGGCACCGGCGTTGAGGCCATCGACCTTCTCTGACCATGTGCCTCGCGCGGTCAGGATCAGCACCGGAAGCGCCCGGCCTTCCCGGCGCCAGCGCCGCAGCACATCGAGCCCTTCCATTTCAGGAAGGCCCAAGTCGAGAATCGCCGCATCGAAATCGTCGCTGGCGCCCATGGCATAGCCGTCGGCGCCATTATCCGCGCGCTCCACCGCGAACCCGGCCAGCGTCAGCCCGGCGATAATGCGCCGGGCGATCTCGTCGTCATCTTCGACCAGAAGGATATGAATTGTCCGCCTCCGTAATAGCGGTCGCGGTTGTGCATGGATGACCTGAAAGCAAGCTGAAAAGGTTTATGGGGCCCAGCCCATTCAGGTTGCGTTCAGCTCGGCACGGCACACCGCATCTGTCGTTGACAGAAAAAAGGTTTCGCCGTGGCCCGTCGCATCCCAATTGGCACGCTCGCTCTGGTAGCCCTCTTCGGCTCCGCATCGATCGCCAGTGCCCAGAGACTGACGCTCAGCCCTGAGCAGGTCGAGCGCATGGAGATCAAGCTGGCCGAGGTCAAAAGTGCCGACACGGAGGCCGTCGCCGTGCTTCCGGGCACCATCGTACCAGCCCTCAACGCGCGTCTCGTCGCGGCTGCGTCGTTTGCGGGGTCTGTCATCCGTGTCTTTGTGCTTCCCGGACAAACCGTTGCCAAGGGTGCGCCGCTGGCCGTTATTGAAAGCCGGGATCTGCTCGATGCATTGAGCCAGCTCAAACAAGCCGAAGCCGAGCTCCAGATCGCCGAGGCGGTGGCGGCCAGAAAACGCGATCTCGCGAATAAGGGCATCGCAAACGCTCTGGTGGCGGACGAGGCCGAGGCCCAGGTGATCAAAATCGGCGCGGTTCTCGAGCAGCATAAGCGGACGCTCTCGCTTGGCGGCCTCCGCGTCGGCGAAGGCGGGCAATATACCATTGTGGCGCCGGAATCCGGCGTCGTGATCGACACCCAGGCGACGCCGGGCGCGACGCTTGCGGCCATGGCGCCGGCGATAACCATCGCGACGCGCCCCGAAGTGTGGGTCGAGGCGCAGGTTCCGGCAGAGCTGGTGACGCGTATTCGCCCTGGCGATGCGGTCCAGGTTATGGACGGCCCTCAAGGAGCGGTGATCTCGATCAGCGGCTCGCTCGACCGTACGACCCGGTCTGCGTTGATGCTCGCTTCCATCCCCGCCGGATCCGGGCTTCTTCCCGGCCAGATGGTTACGCTCAGCCTTCTGCGCCCGACCGAGACGGGCGGATTGGACGTGCCCGCAGCAGCTGTTGCGTGGATTGGCAAGTCGCATGTGATGTTTGTGCGGAGCGACGCCGGTTTCACGCTCACGCCCGTGACGGTTCGCGGAAGGTCGCCGTTACGGGCAACGGTTGCCGGCGACGTGCGTCCTGGTCAGGAAGTTGCCGCAAACGGTCTTCCGCAGCTCGAAGCCATGCTTTCGGGGGAATGACGTGCTTCGCAGGCTGGTCGGATTTTCGCTCACGCAGCGCACCTTCACACTGCTCTTTTCAGCATTCGTCGCTGCGCTCGGCGGCTATGCGTATAGCCAACTTCCTATAGATGCCTTCCCGGACATCTCGCCCGTTCAGGTCAAGATGATCCTGAAGGCGCCCGGGATGACGCCAGAGGAGGTCGAGACGCGCGTGATCACGCCGATCGAGCTCGAGCTGCTCGGCATTCCGCACCAAACTATCCTGCGCTCGATGGCCAAGTACGCCGTCGCCGACATCACGCTCGATTTTGAGGATGACACGAATATCTATTGGGCGCGCCAGCAGGTGGCGGAGCGCCTCGCCGGCATACGGGACGAGCTGCCCGCAAGCGTCACAGGCGGGCTAGCGCCAGTTTCGACACCGCTGTCGGATGTGTTCATGTTCACCATCGAGGGTGGCGATCTCTCGCTTGAGGAGAGACGCACCTTGCTCGACTGGACGATCCGTCCGGCCCTGCGCACCATTCCGGGTGTGGCCGATGTCAATGCGCTTGGCGGCTTTGTGCGTACGTTCGAGGTCATCCCTGACAGCGCGGCGCTTGCCATTGCCGGGCTCGGGGTATCGGACGTGATCGACGCCATAGGAAAGGGCAACCGGAACGACGGTGCCGGCCGCCTCGGCGATGGGGAGAAGGCCATCGTCGTGCGCGCAGAGGGTGCGATCCAGACCCCGCATGATCTGACCCAGGTCGTTCTGAAGATGGACGGGCCGCGCGTTCTGCGCCTCGGGGATGTGGCGACGGTTCGGATCGGCAGCCTCACCCGCTATGGCGCCGTCACCAGGGACGGCAAAGGCGAAGCCGTGCAGGGGCTCGTGCTTTCGCTGCGCGGCGCCGATGCCAGTGCTCTGGTTACCGCCATCAAGGCGCGGCTTCAGGAGTTGCAGCCGGGCCTTCCGGATGGTGTCCGCCTGGAGGTTTTCTACGATCGCTCGGACTTGATCCAGCGCGCGGTCGGAACCGTCCGAGAGTCGCTCATGGAAGCGACGGTCCTCGTCGTCGTTCTGCTGCTTGCGTTCCTGGGAAATCTGAGAGCGGCGCTGGTCGTTGCCGTGACGCTGCCATTCGCCGCGCTCGTAACCTTCGCCATGATGCGCGTCTTTGGCATGTCGGCGAACCTCATGAGCCTAGGCGGATTGGCGATCGCCATCGGCTTGATCGTCGACGCGGCCGTCGTGGTCGTGGAGAATGCCGTCGAACATCTCCAGCAGGATGCGAACGATGCTCGCGTTCCGTTCCTGCACAAGATCTATCAAGCTGCGAGCGAAGTGGCGACGCCGGTTGCCTCGGGCATTCTCATCATCTGCCTCGTCTTTCTTCCGCTTCTGTCGCTGCAAGGCCTCGAAGGAAAGTTGTTTGCGCCCGTCGCTCTCACCATCGTCTTTGCGCTGAGCGCGTCGCTCGTGATCTCGTTGACGCTGACCCCGGTGCTTTCCTCCTTCCTACTGCGGAGCGGGCAGCACAGAGAGCCGCTTCTTATGCGTGTCCTCAATCGGGGGTATCGTGCGCTGCTCTCTGCGGCGCTGCGGTTCACGCTGCCAGTCTACGCGCTGGCGTTAACCGGCCTTGCTCTGACTGTGATTGCCTATGTCGCCATTGGAAAGTCGTTCATGCCGACCATGGACGAGGGATCGGTGATCATGCAGGTCACCAAGCTGCCCTCGATCAATCTCGAAGCGAGCATCGGGGGAGACCTTCTGATCCAGCGCACGCTCAAGGAGCGTGTGCCGGAGATTGAAAGCATTGTCGCCCGTGTGGGATCCGACGAACTCGGCCTTGATCCGATGGGCCTCAACGAGACAGACGCGTTCCTGGTTCTAAAACCGAAAGAACAATGGCGCGTGCCGGATAAGGACTGGCTCATCGCCTCGCTGCGGGATGCCATGGCTGATCTGCCTGGTTTCGAGTTCGCCTTCACCCAGCCGATCGAGATGCGCACGGCAGAAATGCTGACAGGTGCGCGCGGTGATCTTGCCATCAAGGTGTTCGGACCGGATCTCGAGACGCTATCCGAATTGGCCGGGCAGATACAAGCGGTGCTCGGGACAGTGCCGGGCGCCGCCGAAGTGTCGACCGTTGCGAATGATACGGTGGACTATCTGCAGATCGACATCGATCGGATGACGTCCGGCCGTACTGGTCTTTCGGTCACGGATGTCCAGGACGAACTGCGAGCCCTGCTCGAAGGCGCCTCCGCCGGGATCGTCGCTGAGGCTGGCCGCCGCACGAACATCGTCATCCGCGGGCCTAAGGTCGTCCGCGACACACCGGAGCTCTTTGCACGAACGCAGCTCGCGGCTGGAGATGGCGGACTGGTGCGTGTCGGCGATATCGCGAAGCTCAGCCGTGAGGCTGGGCCGGTCAAGATTGATCGTGAGAATGCGTCGCGCTTTGCGATCATCCAAGCGTATGTCGCGGGCCGCGACCTCGTGGGGTTCGTCGACGATGCTCAGAGGTTGGTAAACGAGAAAGTTGTGCTGCCTCCGGGGTATCGCTTGGTGTGGGGAGGCCAGTTCGAGAACCAGCGGCGTGCGGCGGCGCGGCTTGCCATTGTCGTACCGATGGCAATAAGCCTGATCTTTGGCGTCCTCCTTGCAACTCTGCGCTCGCTCCGCCAGACGCTTCTGATCCTCGCCAATGTGCCGTTCGCGCTGGTCGGCGGCATGCTGGCACTCTGGATCTCGGGTGCCTATCTGTCGGTTCCGGCATCTGTTGGATTTATCGCTCTGCTCGGCATTGCGGTGCTCAACGGCCTCGTGCTGGTCAGCTATTTCAATCAGCTTTTGGCAGAGGGCGTTCCGCTTGAAAAAGCCATTCTCGAAGGGGCGGCGCGCCGGTTGCGCCCCGTTCTGATGACGGCAGGTATCGCCGCTCTTGGCCTTGTCCCGCTTCTGTTTGCCACCGGTCCGGGCTCGGAAATTCAGAAGCCGCTTGCGATCGTCGTCATCGGCGGCCTGATCACCTCGACGATGCTGACGCTCCTGCTTCTTCCCATCCTGTTTCGGCGCTTTGGTGTCGGCTCGTCTCCCGGCCAGCCGAAAGATCTACGGAGGCCCATATGGATCAATCCCTATGCAAGCTCACCCTCGTCGCTCCAGCAAAAGGATCGGACCGTATCGTCGAGCTGATCCTCGCGGCTGAGCCACCTGTCGGCGGCTTCACATCGTGGCCGGCCGAAGGGCATGGCCATGGTTTTGAGAAGGCCAGCGTCGCCGAGCGTGTCCGCGGCCGCGTGAAACGGACCGTTCTGGTCGCCGTTCTTCCGCGCGCGCGTGCGGCTGATCTGCTCGAGACGATTATGATCCCCACCGCCATTCCACATTTGAGCTACTGGATCGAGCCGGTCGAAAGTTTTGGCCAAATCGGCTTGCCGGAGGAGGCAAGCGCATTTCAGCCGGATCCCGCGGAAATGTCGGCACCCTAGCTCCCAGCCAGCACTTACGTTGATTTCGCGACTTGCCGGCGCCGGGGGCCGCAAGTCCCAATAGACCAGCCTTCGATAGTTGGTGACACAAGCCTCGGGATGTGAAAAAGGAGGGGTCCGCCTCATCATTGCTGCGCAGGCCGCAGCGCGCGACAGTATTCCACAGGCTCATCTGATGAAGCCTGGGGCATGCGTGCACGACTAATATTGACAGGACGAGTATAGTTTAATTTATGTCCTTGGAAATCTTTGTCACTCGCGCGGGTCCGTAAAAGCCATGACACTTTGTTCGCCGAACGGTTCAGGACGTAGCAACCGGAGAGCCCGCCCCGTGCGCGCAGCCGCCGCTTTGCTCATCGCCGCGAGCACGGCTTGGTCCCCCGTTCTGGCGCAAGAGCAAATCCCGGCGCCCGCCGTGACGACCCCTGCGGCACCGGACACGCTGCTCGAGAGCGATCCGGCCCGGGCGGAGCGCCCGTCATTCGGTGAGACGATGCCCGCGATGACGGTGACCGAAGAGCCCGCCGCGACCCCACCGGCGGCTCCCGCAGAAGACCCCGGGCTGCGGCCCGCTTCCGAAGCGGCGCCTTCCGAGACCGCTCCCGCAGATACGACATCGCCTCTGACCCCGGCCCAGCCAACGCCGGCGGGGACGTCTTCCGGGCATCCCTTCGAGCCGTCTTCGGAGCAGAATGGCGATCCGGCCTCGGCGCCCTTCTCCACCTCGCTCGATGGGTCGGATGAGGAGGACACGACGACTGCCCCGGCTGCGGACGTGTCCCATCTCCCGCGCGACCTCTCGCCCTGGGGAATGTTTCTTGCCGCCGACATTGTCGTGAAGGCGGTGATGATCGGCTTGGCCTTCGCGTCCGTCGTCACGTGGACGGTCTGGCTGGCCAAGTCGCTGGAGTTGGCATGGGCGAAGCGCCGGCTTACGCGATCGTTCGCCACCATTCACGCCTCGCTCACCCTGACGGAGGCTGCTCAGCGCCTCAGCCGGCAGAAAGGCGTCGTCTCGGGTTTGATCGACCTTGCCGTCATGGAGCTGGGGCTTTCTTCAGATGTATCGGACAAAGCCGGCATCAAGGAGCGTGTGAGCTCGCGGCTGGACGGCCTTGCGGCTGCAGCGGGCCGCGATATGAATCGTGGAACCGGCGTTCTCGCCACTATCGGTTCGACATCCCCCTTCGTTGGCCTTTTCGGCACCGTCTGGGGCATCATGAACAGCTTTATCGGCATCTCCGAAGCCCAGACCACCAACCTCGCGATTGTCGCGCCGGGCATTGCCGAAGCCCTGCTCGCGACCGCCCTCGGCCTCGTCGCGGCCATCCCGGCCGTCATCATTTACAACCACTTTGCGCGTCAGATCGGCGGCTATCGGGCCATGATCGCTGAGGCTTCGGCAGAGGTCATGCGCCTCGTATCCCGCGATCTCGACCGCGGCATCAAAATTGCGCAGCCACGCGCCGCAGAGTGAGGGCAGGTCCATGGCAGGCAAGCTCGACGATGATGATCTGGCTGATAATCATGAGATCAACGTCACGCCATTCATCGACGTGATGCTGGTGCTGCTGATCATCTTCATGGTGGCGGCGCCGCTCTCGACTGTGGACGTTCCCGTCGACCTGCCGGTCGCCAGCGCCAAGCCCAAGCAGCGCCCGCAGAAGCCGCTGTTCCTCACTGTAAAATCCGACCTGACGCTGGCGTTCGGCAACGACACCGTCATGCGCGGCGAGCTTGCAGGCACGCTGGACGGAGTCACGGGATCGGATCGCCAGCAGCGCATTTTTTTGCGCGCAGATAAGACAGTTCCCTACGGCGAGCTGATGGTCGTGATGAACCTCTTGCGCGCCGCCGGCTACCTCAAGGTCGCCCTCGTCGGTCTTGAGGATGCGCCTCTTGCAAATCCTGCCGTTCCAGGTCAACAATCACCTGCACCATCTGGGACGGGACCGGGCACGAGTCCATGATCAACACGTTCGAGCTGCTGGAATCCTCCTGGCGAGGCTGGCACCGCTGGATCGGTGCCGGTTTGCTCGTGCTGACGCTGCATGTCGGCGGGGCCGCGGCGGCGCTCTGGCAATGGGAGAGCGAGGAGTTCGACGAAGAGCCGGAAGGCGCAATGATGGTCGAGCTCGCGCCGATGCCGATCGCGCCGGCCGAGGAGCGGATCAATCTGGCGCCGGGCCCCCTGTCCGAAGATTCCGTTCCGGTTCCCCCGAGCGAGGAGGTGAAAGAAACCTCGCCGGACGAGTTGCTTCCCGCCGTCGAGGAGGCGCCCCTTGCTCCGGAGCCCGAGGTGGCGCTGGAGAAGGTGAAGCCGGTCGAGGAAAAGGAAGAGGAAGAAGAGAAGAAGCCCCAGGAAGAGATCCAGGCTCAGACGGTCGCTTCCATTGCCAGCGCGCCGCCGCCCATCGAGGCGGCAGAAAAAGGGCCGAAGCCGGCCGCGCCACGCCAGGGCGCCTCGCGCAAGCCCAATCAGGCTGAGCTGTCCTGGCAGCGCGCGCTCAACCTGCATCTCAGCAAGCATAAGCGCTATCCGGGAGAAGCGCGCAGCCGCCGCATCCAGGGCGTCGTGACGGTGAGCTTCTCGGTCGATCGCGAAGGCCGCGTGAAGAGCGCACGCATGGTGCGGGGATCCGGCTCACCTCTGCTCGACGAGGAAGCCCTGAAGATGCTGTCGCGCGCGAGCCCGATTCCGCCGCCGCCGGAAATGCCGGCTGGCGGAGAGCGCGACTTCACCATGCCGATCCAGTTCAACATCCGCTGAAGCCCCTGATCGCTTGCGATTCGCCCGTCTTGCCGAAGGCGAGCGAAAACGTTTGCCGAAGGCTGACAAATAACAGCCTTCTGGCAAGACTCGGACGAGCGCCTCGCGCCAAAACCGAAGTGCGGCTTGCATGCCATGTTCGAAGCATATCCACACGTTCTTCGAACTGAGAGCGTCGGCTTGACGGCGCTTCAAAACGCTTCAGAATCAGCGTTGATTCCACATTTTTCCGCTCTCTACGGCGGATTTCTTCACTGTGGCAGAAATGTTGTCCCCAGCGGGCGAAACGGTGCCGTGCAGCGCGGGATAACTTGACAAGAAAAGTTATGTAAGCAGACTCCGCGCAGTCACGCGAGTGCGTTCACAGACGTATCTTTACGGTAGCCAGGCCACCTAAGACCAAGCCCCCGTGCGTCGTGACATATCAGTCTCTATTGGGGGAGAATGCCGATATGTGTGTGGGGGAAGACGCGTCCTGCGGCCGTACGCCTGCTGGGTTTGCTGGCGATAGTGCGACGCTGAGCGCCATGTCGCTCGGCCTAGTTTCGATGATGGCGGCGACGGGTGCGTCCGCGCAGCAGGCCGCTGAGCCGGCGACGGATTTGCCGCCGCTCGAGGTCACGGCCAAGAAGGCCGCGAAGAAGAAAACCGTAGCCAAGAAAGCGCCCGCTCCGGCCAGCTCGCCGGCCCCGATGGCGTTCGAGCCGGATGCGGCTGATCAGGAACTGGCTGAGCCGGCCTTCGGCGATGGCACGGCTCTCACGCCCTCGACCGGCAACACGCTGCAATCCGGCACCGGTCTCGGCCGTCTGCAGGGCACGCTCCAGAGCACGCCGCAGACCGTCAACGTCGTTTCGCAACGTGAGATGAAAGAGCGGGGCGTCAATACTCTTGACCAGGCGCTGCGCAGCGTTCCCGGCGTCACCGTCAACATCGGCGAAGGCGGCGGTGGCATGAACGGCGACCAGTTCCGCATCCGCGGCTTTCAGGCCAAGGGCGACATGTACGTCGACGGCTTGCGCGACTTTGGCGTCTACGTGCGCGACAGTTTTGCCCTCGAGCAGGTTGAGGTTTTCAAGGGCCCCTCGTCCGAGAGCTTCGGCATGGGCACGACGGGCGGCGCCATCAACCTCACGCAGAAGACCGCCCACTTGGGTGACTCTTACAATTTCGAGGCGTCCATCGGCACCGACGACTACTACCGGGCCATGGTCGACATCAACAAGCAGATCAACGCCACCACGGCCGCCCGCGCCGTTGCGCTCTATCACGACCAGGATTTCGCAGACCGCGATCATCTCTACAGCGAGCGCTTCGGTTTCCTCGGCTCGTTGGGCTTCGGCCTCGGCACAGACACGAAGCTCACCGTCAACTATTTCCATCAGGATGGCGAGCGCCTGCCGGACTTCGGCGTGCCGATCGTCGATCCTGACGGCGCTGCAGGCTCCATCAAGGGAAAGCCCGTAACGGAGTTCGGCGTTCCTCGCACGAACTTCTATGGCAAGGAGACTGACAAGGACGATTACAGCGTCGACATGGTCACCGCCCGCCTCACCAGCAAGGTGAATGACTGGCTCACGATTCATAACGACACGCGCATCGCCTGGTACGAACGCTATTTCGCGCAGACCGTGCCAAACTGTCCCGGCAGCGGCGATGACCCGTCGACCTGTCTGGGAAGCGTCGTTGCCGGCACGTTCGATATCGAGCACGGCTTTGGCGGCCCTGCGGGCTTCGATCAAGAGACCTGGGGCGCACAGAATATCACGACGGCTGTTGCCAAGTTCAATACGGGTGTTCTGCGTCATGAGCTTGTCGCGGGTATCGACGTCTTCTATCAGGAGGACGATCGCACGCAGCTCATGAACGTCGGTACCAAGAATGCTGGGACCATCGGAAATCCGATTTTCCGGGCCTCGGGCTACACGGTCCAGCACAATCCGCTGAGCTTGAAATCCGCCGAGTCCGACAACATCGGTCTGTTCGCGAGCGACCGGGTTTGGCTGACGGATACCTTCTCGATCCTCGGCGGTATTCGCTGGGACCGCTACTCGGCCGAGTATCAGGCGACGGATACGACGACGGGCTCCTGGACCGGCGGAACGGCGGTGGATACCGATACGACCTCCGAGTTCACGAGTCCCAAGCTTAGCGTGATCTGGGAGCCGACCAAGTATCAGACTTACTACGCGTCCTGGGCAAAGTCGTTCTCCCCGGTCGGGCAGTTCATCACCAACGACAACGCGTCCATCCCTACCACTGTGGGACAGAACCTGGCTGATCCCGAGGAGAACGAGCTGTGGGAAGTCGGAACCAAGCTCAGCACGCCTGACGGCAGACTCGGCCTGACCGCGGCGCTGTTCCGCGTCGAAAAGGGCAATTCGACCTACCCCGACGCGGCCGGCGATACCGTTGTCACCGGTGAAAAACAGCGCGTGCAGGGTGTTGAGCTCGGCGTCACCGGAAGCATTACCGATGCCTGGATCGTGCAGGCTGCCTACGCCTATTTCGACAGCGAGATCCTGTATAACCCGGCTACGACGGGCAACAATCCGGTTGCAGAAAACGCGAACAAGGGTAACCGGGTCTCATTCGTCCCCGAGCACTCGTTCTCCCTTTGGACGACCTACGAGATTTCGAAGCACTTGCCGGTCGATGGCAAGATCCTCCTCGGCGGCGGCGTAACGTATGCCGATGGGTATTACGTCAACTCGGGGAACACGGCGGAGGTCCCGTCGAACTTCACGCTCGACGCCATGGCCTCCTACGAGCGGGACGGCTGGCGCTTCGCGCTCAACGGCTACAACCTGACCGACGAGTTGAATTACGATGCAGCTTTCGCAAACCGCGCCGTTGTAGCGCCTGGCCGCAGTGCCGTGTTCACGATCGGCAAGAGATTCTAGAGTGCTTCCGGAAAAGTGGGCACTGGTTTCTCGAAGAGAAGCACGATCGGACAAAAGCTTAGAACCGTTCCCGGTTTCCACTTAAATCGGAACGCGTTCTAAGCCGCTACGTCCATCCATCCACGGACAGAAGAAGGGCGCATTTTGCGCCCTTCTTCTTGTCTGCACCGGCCCGCAGCGAGACCGACACACATATATCTTGAAATTTTAGGTCAATATTGCTGATCTCTCCCCGCCGCGGCGGGGTGCCATGCGGCCGAGAGCCTGTGCGACCACCGGATGAACACCGATATCAGGATCGAGGATGACTTTGAGCTCGCCGTGGCCGAAGGCCTGGCGTTCCGCACGCTCTATGTCCGCGTCCTCGATCGCGCTGCGCCGCCGCCCGAGATCCCGCCTGACGAGCTCCGCCGCCGGGCCGTGGAAGGCTCCGTCGATGCCCAGATCGGCTGGGCGCGCTGCTTGCTGCATGGCCATGGTGTGGCGCGCGATGCGGAGGCGGCATTTCGCTGGTTCACCATCGCTGCCCGCAGCGGCGACCCGGAAGCGCTCAACATGGTCGGGCGCTGCCATGAGATCGGCTGGGGTGTTCCACCCGATGACAGGGAAGCGGCCGAGTGGTATCGCCGGGCCGCCGACAAGGGGCACGCTTGGGGCGAGTTTAACCTGGCTAGTCTGTACGCCCAGGGTCGCGGCGTGCCCTACGACGAGCGACAGGCGTTGGCCCTGCTCGTGCGCTCGGCGAGACGGGGCAACCCCAAGGCCATGAATATGATCGGCCGCTTCCGCGAAGCGTCCAGCCTGCCGCGCCGGCAGCGGCGCTCGGCGGTGTTGTGGTATCGGTGGGCGGCGGAGCGGGGCTGCTTCCGCGGCCAGTTCCACTACGGACGCCATCTTGTCGCAGACGGGCGCGTCAGCGACGGAATTCGATGGTTCCGCGCGTCTTTGGCGCACGCGCCCGAAGATTTTCGCGCCGAGGCGTTGGACATGCTGCGCGCGCATACGCTCGCCGAGCTTAGGCATCTGGCCCACGCGGTAGACAAAGAAGGGGGGAGCCTCACGTGAACGTCAACGTCCGCGACTTTGCCGCCGAGCGCGCTGCCCAGGCGAACCGCCGCGCGCAATGGATGCGCCAGCTTCGCCAGTGGCACTGGATCAGCGGCGCCATCAGCCTAGTCTCGATGCTGCTGTTCGCCGTCACCGGCATCACGCTCAACCATTCGTCGGTCATCGAGGCTAAGCCCCAGGTCACCACAAACGAAGCGACCCTTGGCGAGGCTGCGGTTTCCGCTTTGTCGGAAGCCCCCGCCACCGGTCGCGCGCCTGTTCCCGAAAACATCGCCCGGGCCGTATCCGATGCCGTCGGCATCGATGTCGCCGGCCGCGAGGCGGAATGGTCAGAGAGCGAAGCCTACGTCTCCCTGCCGCGCCCGGGCGGCGACGCCTGGATCTCCATCGAACGCGACAGCGGCGCCGTGACCTATGAGCGGACCGACCGCGGCTGGGTCTCCTATCTCAACGACCTTCACAAGGGCCGTCACACCGGCGCGGCGTGGAGCCTCTTCATCGACCTCTTCGCGCTGTGCAGCATCGTCTTCTGCGTCACTGGTCTTCTGCTGCTGCAGATGTACGCCAAGAGCCGCAAATCCACATGGCCGCTCGTCGGTCTCGGCCTCGGCCTTCCCGTGCTGCTCGCCGTCTTCCTCATTCACTGACATCCAATCCACCAGCGAGGGTGATACATGCGCATACTTCTAACGGTCGGCCTCACCGGGCTCCTGGCAGCTCCGGCTTTTGCGGCCGAGATGGAGATCTCGATCGAGATCCCGAAGCTCGACGTCGCCGAGTACCATCGCCCCTACGTCGCCGTCTGGCTCGAAGGGCCCGACAAGAAGGTCGCTGCCAATCTGGCCGTCTGGTACGACGTCGCCAACGCCAAGAAGGAAGGCGACAAGTGGCTGAAGGATTTGCGCCAGTGGTGGCGCCGCACGGGGCGCACGCTGACCGTCCCCGCCGACGGTCTGACCAGCGCCACACGCGCGCCCGGCACGCATGACGTGAAGCTCGACGCCTCTCACCCCGCGCTCAAGGATCTCGCCGCCGGCCAGTACGAGCTGATCGTCGAGGCCGCCCGAGAGGTCGGCGGGCGCGAGGTCGTGCGCATCCCGCTGCAATGGCCGCCCGAGAAGGGCGCAACGGCCGCCGCCAAGGGCGAGCATGAGCTCGGCAGCGTCGCCGTCAACGTCAAGCCGTGAACCGATCGAGGAGAATATCCATGAAGACGTCTCTGCTTCGCACCGCCGCCGCCCTCGTACTCGTGGGCTCCCTCGCGGTCCCGGCCAGCGCGCACAAGGCTTGGCTGCTCCCGTCCTCGACCGTGCTCTCCGGAAAGGACGATCTCGCCGTCACCATCGACGCCGCGGCCTCCAACGATCTCTTCTATTTCGATCACCGTCCGCTGCGCCTCGACAATCTCGTGATCACCGCGCCGGATGGTTCCGAGGTCAAGCCCGAGAACGCGAGCACCGGCAAGTACCGCAGCTCATTCGACGTTGCGCTGAAGGCGCCCGGAACCTATCGCGTAGCGCTGGTCATGGACGGCGTGTTCGCCCGCTACAAGGTGAATGGCGAGCAGAAGCGTTGGCGCGGCCGCGCGGACGGGCTCGCCAAGGAGATCCCGGCGGATGCAACCGATCTTGTCGTCACCGAGAGCGCCCGGCGGCTCGAGACGTTCGTCACCGCCGGCAATCCGGACGAAGCGGCCTTGAAGCCCACGGGCAAGGGCCTTGAGCTCGAGCCGATCACGCACCCGAACGATCTCGTTGCGAACGACGAGGCGGAGTTCCGGCTGCTGCTCGATGGAAAGCCCGCGGCGGGCGTGAAGGTCGAGATTGTACGCGGCGGCATCCGCTACAGGAACCAGCTCGGCGATACGACGGTAACGACGGGCGACGACGGCGTGTTCAAGTACACGTGGCCGGAAGCCGGCATGTACTGGCTGGAAGCCAATGTCAACGACGACAAGGCGACGCTGAAGGAAGCCAAGGAGCGCCGCGCCGGCTACGCCGCGACCCTTGAGGTTCTGCCGGAGTGAAGGAGCGCGCGGTGAGCGGAGGGCCATTGAGTTCTGCAGCGGCCGAGCGGCGGGTTCTGATACCCCTTCGTATCGCGCCGCCCCCTCGGCTCGCTCTGCTGCGCACGTTGATCGTCAAGGAACTCGGCGGCGAGACCATGGGCACCACATGGTCCGCCCGCCTTGCCGTTCCCGCCGGCACGGATATCGCACCGCTCGCACGCGTCATCGAGGAGGTGCTGGCGCGCGTTATCGACGAGATGAGCCCCTGGGAGCCCGGTTCCCACATCACGCGTTTCAACACCGCTCCTGCTGGGACGTGGCATCGCCTGCCCGATGGCTTCTTCAAAGTGTTGTCGGCGGCCCTCCATTGGGCGGAGCGCACCGATGGCGCTTACGATCCGACGGTCGGAGCCGCAGTCAATCTCTGGGGGTTCGGGCCTGCACCGGCGAACCGCGTGCTTCCCGCGGCCGAGGCGGTGTGCGAGGCTCGGGAGCGCGGCGGCTGGCACCGGGTGACGCTCGACCGTGCAACGGGAAGCGCCCTCCAGCCGGGCGGGCTTGAGCTCGATCTGTCATCGATCGCCAAGGGCTTCGCGGTGGATGAGGTCGTGCGCGCACTTCGCGGCCAGGGTGTCGGCCATCTGCTCGTGGAGATCGGCGGCGAGCTGCGGGGCGAAGGCGTGAAGCCGGATGGAACGCCGTGGTGGGTGGAGCTTGAGCGCCCGCGCTCCTCGCGCGCCGCAGGTGCGCTGCCAGTGACGATCCTGGCCTTGGCGGGCCTATCAGTCGCAACCTCCGGGGATGAGCGCCGCTACTTCGACGTCGAGGGCCGCCGCTACCAGCACACGCTCGATCCGCGCGCCGGGGCCCCCGTGAGGCACGATCTCGTCTCGGTCACCGTCGCGTCCGAAGACTGCATGACCGCGGACGCCCTCGCCACGGCGCTCACGGTGCTGGGCCCGGAAAAGGGACCGGCGTTTGCCGCGGCCAATCGCATCGCAGCCCGCTTCGTGCGGGTAGAGGAGGGCCGGCTCACCGAGCATCTCACCCCCGCCATGGCGGCGATGCTCGACTGAGCGACCATCACGCCGCCACATCTTTCTGACACAACAGCCGTTACTCAGCGGCTTGACCGCCTGCGAATCTTCGGGTTTCTCTTTGATCATGCGCCACTTGGCCCGCCAGGTTCTAAACGCTCTCATGATCGCCGTTCTGCTTGCAGCCGGTGGCGTGAGCGCCTATGCGGCAGGGCTTGCGCCTTTCGAAGCGGATGAGCACGGCGTTCACGCGGCGCACGATCACGGCCTACACCACCACGCGGATGGCGATGCCCCCGCCATGGTCGGCGCCGCCGAGCATGATGATGATCCAGCGTCGCAATGCAGCCTATGCGCCCAGATCCATGTGCACAGCTGCTGCTCTTATGCAGTCCCCGCCGCGGATCTCGCTCTGAAGCTCTCCCCCGAACGCATGTCCGTTCCGGTCGCCACCTCCCACATACCGGCCGGCCAGCTCGCCTCACCTCTTTACCGCCCTCCCTGCGCCATCGCCTGATCGGCCTCTCGGCATCCCCATGCCGAATATGAGGCCAAGGCCGCCAATTGCGCTTTGGGCTAGCAAATCACGTCCAGGCAGCGAAGCGGCCTCACGAGCCAGCAGCGGCGCAACCTCATGCGTCCACGGCTCGTATCGTATGCGCCGAGCGGCGCCTTCAGTCATCCCCGCTCCGCGCACGAGGCAACCCCTCCAGCCGCGAGGCGCACTTATGACGTATTCCATCCTCAGAGCCGTGAGCGCGCTGATGCTCGGCCTTGCTGCGCTTTCGGCGCCGGCTTACGCCCATGGCGATGACGGCCACTCTCACGATGAGCCCGCTGCCTCGGCCGCGCCGGTTATGCCAAGTTTGACTGCCGAAGGCTCGGCACTGGAACTCGTCGCGACTGCAAAGGAGCACACGCTCACGATCTATCTTGACGACCGCGCGACCAATGCGCCGATCGAGGGTGCGAAGATCGATGTGATGGGCGAAGGCGTGCCGCAAACGGCAGCCACGGAGATCGGCGACGGCGTCTACGAGATCGAGGCCGACTGGGTCCATGAGCCGGGCACCTGGCCCTTGACCTTCGTTGTCATGGCCGGCGACGCGGCCGATCTCCTGGCCGGAATGCTGGTCGTTCCGGACGGCGCCGCTGAGGCCGATGACGCCGCTGCGTCCGGATGGCTGGCTCTTGCCAGCCGGTATGAGCTTTGGCTCCTGGCGTTCGCACTCGGCCTGGGCGGCTTCTTTCTCGGCTTCGCGTTCCGCCCCCTTGCCCTGCCGCCGGACGATATTGCGGAACCGCCTGCTGCATCGCTTCCCCGAACCCTGAAAGGCGCGGCGGAGATCGTGCTGATTGCCGCGCTTTCCGTTGCGGTGCTCCCTGAGCGATCCTTTGCGCACGAGGGGCACGACCATGGGCCCGCCGCGCCGCCCGCGGCACCGGGCAGCGCGCCCGCCAAGCTCCCGAGCGGAGACGTGTTCCTGCCCAAGGCGACGCAGCGCTTGCTCGCGGTCCGCACCGCGCCGGCGGTGTTCGAGACCACGCAGCCAGCAAGCGAGCTTGTCGGCACCGTGGTCGCCGATCCGGCGCACGAGGGGCGTGTGCAGGCCCCGATGGAAGGTCAGATCGAGCTTGCCGCAGGTGGCGTGTCCTATGTCGGACAGGTCGTGAAGGCGGGCGACGTGCTGGCGCTGCTTGCACCCGCCATGCCGGTCTACGACCGGGGCTCGCTGCAGCAGGCCACCGCTGAAGTCGAGGGCAAGCTGCGCATTGCCGAGCAGAAGCTCGCCCGGCTGACCCGCATCTCGGGCGACTACATCCCGCAGCGGGAGATCGATGACACGAGAACGGAGATCGAATCCCTGCGTGAGCAGAAGCGCGTGCTCGAGCCGAAGTCGGCCGAGCGCATGGCGCTCAAGGCGCCGGTCTCCGGCATCATCTCGGTTGCCACTGTCCGCGCCGGCCAGGTCGTCTCCGCCCGCGACACGCTCTTCGAGATTGTCGATCCCAAGCGACTCTGGATCGAGGCCATCGGCATTCCGGGCACCGATGACGAGAGCCCCGTCACCGAGGCCACGGCGCTCGACGCCGATGGCCATACGATTCCGCTGACCTTCGTCGGGCGCGCGCCCGCCTTGCGCCAGCAGGCGCTGCCGCTTCTGTTCCGCGTCGAGGAGCCTCATGCCTCGTTGGGCATCGGCCGCACGGTCAAGGTGCTGGCCCGTCATGGCGAGCATGTAAAAGGCATCGTCGTTCCGGACGCCGCGATCGTGCGCGCGCCGAGCGGCTTGCCCCAGGTCTGGATCAAGGTCGCACCGGAGCGTTTTGCACCGCGGCCTGTCCGCACCGTCCCTCTCGATGGCGAGCGGGCCCTGGTGTCTGCGGGCCTCGCCGAGGGCGATCGGATCGTGATCCAGGCGGCCGAGCTGATCAATCAGGTGCGCTGATCATGAGCGTCGCTTCGAAGCCAAAACCCGATCTCGCAGACACATGCGGCGCTCAAGAGTGAACGCTCGCTAAGGATACATCGATGTTCAATGCCATCGTTCGCGCCAGCCTCGCCAATCGCCTCCTGGTGCTCATCGCCGCGATCGCCGTCAGCGTCTACGGCTTGGTCACGCTGGCCCGCTTGCCGGTCGATGTGTTTCCCGATCTCAATCGCCCGACCGTGACGCTGATGACGGAGGCCGAAGGGCTCGCGCCGGAGGAGGTCGAGCAGCTCGTTACCTTCCCCATCGAAACCGCCATGAACGGCATGGCCGGCGTCACGCGCGTGCGCTCGGTGTCCGGCGTGGGCCTCTCGATCGTCTACGTCGAGTTCGACTGGTCGGCCGAAATCTACCGGGCACGCCAGCAGGTTGCCGAACGCCTGCAACTCGTCCGTGAGCAGCTTCCGCCAAGCGTTACGGCGCAGATGGGCCCGATCTCATCCGTCATGGGCGAGATCATGCTGATTGCGCTGTCGTCCGAGGCGCCGTCCACGAGCGCAGATGCAGGCGCGGTCGATCCGATGCAGCTGCGCGAGATCGCGGACTTTACCGTGCGCCCGCAGCTTCTGACCGTGCCCGGTGTCTCGCAGGTGATCCCGATCGGCGGCGAAGTGCGCCAATACCGCGTCGTCCCCGATCCGCGCCGCATGGCGGGTCTCGACATCGGCTTCGAAGCCATCGAGAGCGCCATCAGGTCCTTCGGCGTCAACACCGGCGGTGGCTTCGTCGATCAGAAGACGCGTGAGTTCCTGATCCGCAACATCGCCCGCTCCTCGCGCATTGAGGATTTGCGGAACCTCGTCGTTGCCTACCGCGCGGGGCAGGCGGTGACGCTGAGTCAGGTGGCGGATGTGGATTTCGCGGCTCGCACCAAGCGGGGCGACGCAGGATTCAACGGCAAGCCGGCGGTGATCCTCGGAGTCCAGAAGCAGCCCGATGCCGACACCGTCACCATCACGCACGAGATCGAGCGCATGTTGCCGGAGCTGCAGCGCGTGATGCCGGACGGCGTACGCGTGACAGACGTGCAATTCCGGCAGGCGACATTCATCGAGACCTCCACCGCCAACGTCCAGCGTGTGCTGGTCGAGGCACTGCTCGTCGTTGCCATCGTCCTCTTCGCGTTCCTTCTCAACTGGCAGACGACGTTCATCTCTCTTCTCGCCATTCCTCTTTCGGTTTTGATGACCGTTATCGTCTTTCAGTTCATGGGGCTTTCCATCAACACCATGACGCTGGGCGGCATCGCCATCGCCATCGGCGCCCTGGTCGATGACGCGGTGGTCGATGTTGAGAACATCTATCGCCGCCTCGGCCTCCATCGCCTGGCGAGAGGGCGCGACCCACGCACGACGCAGGAGGTCGTGGCGGATGCCTCGATCGAGGTCCGCACCGGCATCCTCTACGCGACGGCGATCATCGTGCTGGTATTCCTTCCTCTGTTCGCGCTTTCCGGCATCGAGGGCCGCTTGTTCGCGCCGCTTGGCATCGCCTTTGTCGTTTCCATTCTCGCGAGCCTGCTCGTCTCCATGACCGTGACGCCGGTGCTCGCCTATTGGCTCCTGCCGCGCATGAAGCATCTGGCCGAGCGCGAAAGCCCGATCGTTCGCGTTCTGAAGCGCTGGCAGAAGCGCGGCCTCGAATGGTGCTTTGAGCGGCCGCTCTTCGTCGTTGGCATGCCGGTCGTGGCCGTCATGGCCGCGCTCGTCGCCGGTGTAATGCTGCCGCGCTCGTTCCTCCCCGCTTTCAACGAGGGAACTGTTCTGGTCTCGGTCTCCCTCCAGCCGGGCATCAGCCTTGCAGAGTCGGACCGCATCGGCCGCGTCGCCGAAAGCCTGATCGCGAAAGTGCCCGAGGTGCGCTCCGTCGGACGCCGCACGGGACGTGCGGAGCTCGATGAGCATGCCGAGGGCGTGCACGTGAGCGAGCTCGATGTGGATCTCGTGCGCTCGGAGCGCAGCCGGGAAGAGGTTCTGTCGGATATCCGCGCGCGTCTTGCGGTGCTGCCCGCCTCCATCACGGTCGGCCAGCCGATCGCCCACCGCCTCGACCACATGCTCTCCGGCGTCCGCGCCCAGATTGCGCTCAAGATCTACGGCGACGATTATGACGCCTTGCGTTCCCTTGCCGCCGATCTCGAAACGCGCCTGCGTCGTGTTCCCGGCATCGTCGATCTTCAGACCGAGCGCCAGGTTCGCATCCCCGAGCTGCAGGTGCGCGTCGATTACGAGCGGGCGAAACGTTACGGGCTCAACCCGAGCACGATCACGCAAACCCTCGAGACGTTGTCCAATGGCCGCGTAGTCTCCGAGATCGTCGATCAGCAGAAGCGCTTCGACGTCGTGTTGCGTCTCTCAGATTCCGACCGCACCACGCGCGCGCTCGGCGATATGCTGATCGAGAGTCCAGCAGGTCGCATTCCGCTCAGGAACGTCGCCGACGTCATCGAGACCGACGGCCCGAACCAGATCCTGCGTGAGAACGGCCGCCGCCGCATCGCGGTGCTCGCCAACACGGACGGGTCCGACATGGCGCGCATCATCGAGGCCGTTCGCGCCGAGATCGCCACGGCACCCTTGCCGCAAGGCTATTTCACGCGCCTCGAAGGCCAGTTCCAGGCCCAGGAGGAGGCCTCGCGCCTGATCGCGCTGCTATCGGTCGTCTCGCTGGCGCTGATCTTCGTCGTGCTGTACACGCGCTACCGGTCCACCGCACTCGCCCTCATCATTATGGGCAACGTGCCTCTTGCACTGATCGGCAGCGTAGCGGCGCTCATCATCGCCGGTCAGCCGTTCTCGGTTGCGAGTGCCATCGGCTTCATCACACTCACTGGCATCGCCACCCGCAACGGCATCCTAAAGATCAGTCATTACATCAATCTGATGCTCTTTGAAGGCGAACGCTTCGGGCGCAAGCTGGTCATCCGCGGCACGCTCGAGCGGCTGACACCAGTGCTGATGACGGCGCTTGCGGCCGGTATCGCACTGATGCCGCTGATGATCGGCGCCGACGAGCCCGGCAAAGAGATCCTGCACCCGGTGGCCATCACCATTTTCGGCGGCCTCTTCTCGGCCACGCTTCTCGATGCGTTCCTCACGCCCGTCCTGTTCCTGCTTTTCGGAAGAAAGCCGCTGGAGCGTCTGTGCCGGGAGCGCGCGCAATCCGTTCACGCCGAAGCCTTCTGATGCAATCAATCGAAAGGAGACACGATGATCCGAACCCTTGTTGTTGGCCTCGCCGCGCTCGTCATAGGCGGTGGCGTCGCCCTGGCTGCGGACGGCGAGCACGCCCACGACCACAGCGCCAAGCATGGCGGCATTGTCGAGCATAGTGGCCACCATCATCTGGAGCTCGTCGCCAAAGGGGACACCATCAAACTGTACGTGACGGACGAAAGCGGCGCGCCGGAGGATGCAAGCGCGGCCCAGGCATCGGCCACCGTCCTGGCGGACGGCAAGGTGGAGAAAGTCGCTCTGGAGCCGGCCGGCGGTAACGCTCTCAAGGGCTCAGGCGGCTTCAATGCCGGCAAGGGGACGACTGTCGTCGTCTCTTTGACCCTGCCGGGGCACGAGCCGGAGCAGGTACGTTTCGCGCTTGATTGATTGAGATCAGATCCCTCGCTCCGCGCGCGTGGCGCGAGGGATTTCGCCGGTGCTGCCGAGAGACCTGCTTCGCGGCCACCGTCTCCTTGTCGCCGAAATTAGGCCGTCTTATCGCCGTCTCGTGTGATGTACGGCGACGGAACGCGTGTCTCGCCCGCAATTCGTCTCTGTTCGGACGAAAAGTGTTTGGGGGCGAGGGCGTAGAGATCTGACGCAGCAGGTTTTTTCGTCACTCTGTCGGGGCGCCTGAGCCTCGCGATGAGTTGCAGGGAAAGCGCGCGCTCCCTAAAAGGGGAAGCACGCGGATCTCGGGGATGATCGGCGCAGTTGGTGGGATTTCTCACGCAAGAGTGTCCAGGTGCGGGGCATCGGCTTGATGACCGGCAATGATGACAGGCGTCGGCCTTGGCTCGTAGCGGTCGCGCTGGTCGCTGCGATCGGCGCCGCGTTGGTGGCTCCGGTGCTGATCGGCGCGCGCAAGGGCGAGCCCATCCCCGGCGCCTTCGTGCGTGCAAGCTCGCATGAAAGTATCGCGGTCACAGCGCCCATCCCCTTGGGCGGGTCGTCCTTGCTGATGCTCGAACGAGGAACGATCGCGCTCGTCGATACATCGAACGACGCGTCTCATAGAGGGCAGCTTCTGCGGGCTCTGACGGCGGGCGCGGACGCTGACCTCGTTCTCGACGGTGCGCATCTCGTCGTCGATCGCACGGGAGGTTCAGAATCGTCCCCCGTTGCCGCGCCGCCCGAGGATCTGCGCCCGATAGCGACCGCTCTCGCAGGCTTCAAATTCCGCAGGCTTACGATTCTGGACAGTGCCCTCGCCATAAGTGCAGGCGACGGGCCGCATGAGACCGTGTCCTTGGTCAATATGGAAATGACGCCTGGGCGCGGCGGCCTCGTCACCGCCAGGGGCCAGATCGAATATCGCGGCCGCAGCTTCGATGTTGATCTGGCGTTTGCCCGGCCGCCATCCGGCAATGAGGACGCGCCGCTCCGGCTTCGCGCGGCTGCGACGGGCGAAGGAACGTCGCTGTCTTTCGATGGAATGCTGGCACTCGGGGAGCGTCCGCGCCTCACGGCCGACAACGCCACCCTGTCTGTCGACGATCTGCGCGGCTTCGCTGCATGGCTCGGCATGTCGTGGCCGCCAGCCCAGGGGTTAGGGCCGTTCGCGGCGCGCGGCCGCCTGGTGCTCGACGAGCGATCGGCCTCGTTCGAGCACGCCGAGTTCACCCTCGACGGAAACAAGGCGACCGGAACGCTGATGGTGAAGCTCGGCGCCGAGCGACCGGCCATCGAGGGCACGCTGGCTTTCTCTTCGTTCGATGTCACGCCCTACGTTTCCCCATCGCGCTCCTATGCGCTCGCTCTCGTGTGGGATTGGATAGCGAGCCGTTTCCCCGCCGATCCGTCGGCACCGTCGCTCCTACACGGCATGGACGCCGATATCCGCCTCTCCACGGCCAGCGTGACGAGCGGCTCCGACCGCCTGGGGCGGGCCGCGGCCAGCCTATCGGTCCGCGATGGCAAGCTTTATGGGGAGCTCGCCGAGCTTGAGCTCGAGCAGGGCGGGCGCGGCGAGGCCCAGTTCACGGTCGACGCAACCGGCCGCAGCCCGCGCTACACGATCCGCGCCGAGCTGAGAGACATGGATCTGGCGGCCGTGGCATCGCGTCTCGGGCCGTCGGCGATCGAGGGGCGTGGCGACATTCAGCTCGATCTCTCCGCGTCCGGATCGAGTGCGAGCGAGCTTGCGAAATCGCTGTCCGGCAAGCTCGCACTTGATATCGACGATGGTGTCCGCATCGGCTTGGATCTCGATGCGCTTGCGCCGGCAGAGCCGGCCTCGGTCGCGCCGTCTGCGGGTTGGGGAGACGTAGGCGCAAGCACCACCTCGTTGAGCCGCCTCGCTGCCCGTCTCACCGTCGATCGCGGCATCGTGGCAGCCGACGACGTCAAGGCTGCGACCGGCGACAATCGCCTCGTAACGGCGGCCGGGCAGGTTGATATCGACAAAGGCCTGCTCGATCTCATAGTGTCGTTTGACCCGGCGCCTGGCGCCGGGGGCACGGCCGCAAACGCCGCTGCGGCGGCGGCCCGGAAAGCGTTCAAGCTCGAGGGTTCGTGGACGGCCCCGGCCATCACTCGGACGGAAGCCGGAAAGTCCGCTGGCTCGGCAGCCCTGACCGGCAGGAACCCCGGCTGACCGTGCGCCGCTGGCGGCTGCGCGGCATAAGTCTACCCGCGGCGCACGATCCAACGAGAGCCTAGAGTGCTTCCGCAAAAGTGGGAACGGGTTTTCCGGAAAGAAGCACGAAGAAACAAAAACTTAGAGCCGTTCCCCGATTCCACTTAAATCGGAACGGCTCTAGGCCGTTCCGGATCCACCTGAACCGTCACGGCTCCGTCACGAAAGCCAATGCGATGACACTCACGCCTGAGGAAATCGAGCGCTACAAGCGCCACTTGGTTCTGCACGATATCGGCGGCCAGGGGCAGGCAAAGCTCAAGGCGGCGCGCGTCCTTATCGTTGGCGCCGGCGGCCTCGGGAGCCCCATGTTGCTCTATCTTGCCGCGGCCGGCGTCGGCACGCTCGGCGTTATCGATGACGATCATGTCTCGCTCGACAATCTGCAGCGCCAGATCGTGCACGTCACCGATGCCGTGGGCAGGCTCAAAGTGGAGAGCGCGCGCGACACGCTTGCGAAGCTCAACCCGCATGTCGCGGTCGAAACCTTCGACTTCCGGCTCGACGCCAGCAATGCGTTGGACATCATCTCCCGCTTCGACATCGTGGCCGACGGCACCGACAACTTTGCCACGCGCTACCTCGTCTCGGATGCCTGCTATTTCGCGCATCGGCCACTGGTGCACGCCGCGATCGGCCCCTTCGACGGCTACATCACCACGCTGAAACCGTTCATGACCATGCCGGACGGCACGCCTTATCCGAGCTACCGTTGTGTTTTTCCCGATGCCCCCCCGCCGGGCCTCGTAGCGAACTGCTCGGAGGTCGGCGTTCTCGGCTCCGTCGTGGGCGTGATCGGCACCCTCCAGGCCACGGAGGTCATCAAGGAGATCACAGGCTTCGGCGAGGGCCTTGCCGGCCGCCTAGTGCTCTACGATGCCAAAGGCGGGCGGTTCGAAACCGTGCGCGTCGCCTGGGATCCCGACAACGCCCTGACGGGCCACGTCCCTACGATTCTCGATCTTTCCGTGCACGAGGCCGGCGTGGCGACCGTGGCTGCCGAAACCTAGAATGCTTCCGGAAATCGGGAACCGGTCGTGGCGGAGCCATGCAAGCTGAATGTCCGAGAAGGAGCACGACGAATCAAAAATTTAGAGCCGTTCCCCGATGCCGCCTAAACCGGAGCGGCTCTAGAACATCGCCGGATGCACTTTGTCCGGCGGCGCGTGCCCGTCGAGAAACGTCTTGATGTTGATGATCACCTTCTCGCCCATGTCGATGCGCCCTTCGACCGTCGCGCTGCTCATGTGCGGAAGCGCCACAACCCGCTCGGAAGCGAGGAGCTTCGGGTTGACGGCGGGCTCGTACTCGAAAACGTCGAGCCCGGCCCCTGCGATCGCTCCGGCTTCGATGAGGCGCGCAAGCTCGTTCTCGTCGATCACTTCCCCGCGCGACGTGTTGACGATGTAGGCTGTCGGCTTGAGGAGCTTCAGCCGCCGCGCCGAAAGCAGATGGTACGTTGCGGGCGTGTGCGGGCAATTGACCGATACGATGTCCATGCGCGAGAGCATCTGGTCGAGGCTTTCCCAGTACGTGGCCTCAAGGGCGGCCTCGACATCAGGCGCGACGCGCTTCCGATTATGATAGTGGATCTGCAAGCCGAACGCCTTGGCGCGCTGCGCCACCGCACGGCCAATGCGCCCCATGCCGACGATGCCGAGCCGCTTGCCGAAGATGCGCCGTCCCAGCATCCACGTGGGCGACCATCCGGCCCACTTGTTCTTCGCATCCTTGAGGTAGGCTGCACCTTCCGGCAGCCGGCGCGGCACGGCGAGGATCAGCGCCATCGTCATGTCTGCGGTGTCCTCGGTCAGCACGCCCGGCGTGTTGGTCACGGTGATCGCGCGGTTGCGCGCCGTGTCGAGGTCTATATTGTCCACGCCCGTACCGAAGTTCGCGATTAGCCTGAGCCGTGGCCCCGCCTGGGCGATGACGGCCCGATCGATGCGGTCGGTGACAGTCGGGACCAGGACGTCGGCGATCCGGGCCGCCTCGGCGAGTTCGGCCTGCGTCATCGGCGTGTCGTCGCTATTCAGCCTAGCGTCGAACAGCTCTCGCATCCGGGCCTCGACGACATCCGGCAGCTTGCGGGTGACGACGACGATGGGCTTCTGCGGAGAGTTGGGCATATTTTTTCCACGAGGCGTGATCCAGGATCTTGGCTGTGTCTAACAGAAGGTCAGGCCGGTGACAAAGTGATGGATTGTGTTCGCGGGCAAGGAAAGTGCGGACGGGGGGACGTGCAAAAACCCGATAGACGATCGAGATGTCGAAGCGCGGAGCCGTGGATGGTTCTCGCCCTGCTTGCGGTCTGCCTCGGCGCCGTTCCCGGAGCCAAGGCGGGGTCGGGTGCCGCGACGAAGGCCCCCGCAGCGTCTAAGGGGACGGCGAGCGGCTTGCCGCTGCCGCGGTTCGTCAGCCTCAAGGCGGACCGGGTGAACCTCCGCGCTGGGCCGGGCACCGACTACCCGACCTCATGGGTCTACCGCCGGGCTGGCTTGCCGATGGAGGTGATCGGCGAGTTTGAGGCATGGCGCCAGGTTCGCGATTCGGAAGGTGCGACCGGATGGGTTCTGCAGTCGCTTCTCTCCGGGCGGCGCACGGCGCTTGTTACGCCCTGGGATCTAAAGTCCGGCCAGCAGGCGCCCCAGCTTCCCGTGCGCAACAGCGACAGCGAGCGTGCGCGAGCGGTTGCCATCGTTGAAGCGGGTGTCATCGCTAACGTCCACTCCTGCGATGGGCGCTGGTGCAGCGTCTCCATCGACCGCTTCCGCGGTTACATGCCGCAGAAGCAGCTTTGGGGCGTGTACGAGAACGAGATCGTCAAGTAGAGCGCAACCGCGCTACGGCGACGGGCTCGCCGTGGCGAGCATGCGGAACGAGAGAGTGGAAGCTCGCGGTTACTTGCTCTTCGGAACCAAGCGGACGACCACGTCGATATGGCTGACCCGCATGCCTTCGGGCGGTTCCGGCAGGCCATCCACGCGAATCGAATCGCCGGGGATGTCCATCAGCATGCTCTCGGCCTCGATGAAGAAATGATTGTGGTTCGACGTGTTGGTGTCGAAATAGGCTTTGCCACCGTCGATGGCGAGCTCCCGCAGGAGTCCGGCTCCGGTGAACTGGTGCAAGGTGTTGTAAACCGTCGCGAGCGACACCTGCTCGCCGGCCATCAGTGCTTCCGCATGCAGGATCTCTGCCGAGACGTGGCGATCCTCCTCGCCGAAGAGCAGCATGCCAAGCGCCACGCGCTGGCGCGTCGGGCGCAGGCCTGCCGCCCGCAGGCGGTCCGCGATGGCGGACTGAAGGAGGCTGTCTTCTGTAGCGCTGAGATCGTCGAAAACTTCGTCGCTCATTTCCGCATGCCGGCCCATAAAGCTTCGCCGCCGTGATCGATCCAGGGATCTTCGTGCGGCGGAAGCCGAATTATCCAGTTGCGTCAGTATACGAGCAGCCTGCATCCGCTGCAACCCGTGGCCTGGCCCCATCCGCGGCGGTTTCTGCGGCGTTCTGCGCGGTGAAACGGGCGATCGGGGGCGCTGGACGCTGGACAAACCGTCACCTTTTCCAAGCCGCGACTTGACGGTCTCCCTGATTATCGTTTGAACGGCTGACGGATATGCTAGGACAACGCGGTCCACGGCCACCGGCAGGCGCCTCCGGACGTTGAAAGCACTGCATCCTGCTGTCCGCAGCGTTACGAGCGTCGGCTACGGCCGGCGCGGAATAGAGGGACCAAGCTGACCGATGGCCGAGCGCCGTTCTAGCTATGATTTCGAAGATTTGCTGGCCTGCGGCCGTGGCGAGCTGTTCGGGCCCGGCAACGCGCAGCTCCCCCTGCCCCCCATGTTGATGTTCGACCGCATCGCGCATATTTCCGACACGCAGGGGGCGCATGAGAAGGGGCAGGTCGTGGCGGAGCTTGCCGTCGCAGGCAACGACAGGTTGGATTGGTTCTTCGATTGCCATTTCCAGGGCGATCCGGTGATGCCGGGCTGCCTCGGGCTCGATGCCCTGTGGCAGCTCACCGGCTTCTTTCTCGGCTGGCTCGGGGCTCCGGGCCGCGGCCGGGCGCTCGGCGTTGGCGAGGTGAAGTTCACCGGCATGGTGCTCCCCTCGGTCAAGAAGGTCGAGTATGTGGTGGATATGAAGCGTGTGATTCTGCGCCGCCTCAAGCTTGCGATCGCAGATGGTGTGATGAAGGCGGACGGCGAGGTCATCTACACTGCGACCGATCTTCGCGTCGGTCTTTTCGAGGCGGGGGATGCCCCCGCCGCCTGATCATCGCGATCGGGATGGCATTCTGGATCACTGCAGGCGGGCGAGGAAGGGGTTGTCGATGAGACGTGTGGTCGTCACCGGCATGGGAATTGTTTCCTCGATTGGAAACACGACCCAGGAGGTGCTCGCCTCCCTCAGAGAGGGCAAGTCCGGCATCGTGCGGGCGGAGAAATATGCCGAGCTCGGCTTCCGCTGCCAAGTGCACGGCGATCCGCAGCTCGACTGGGAAGCGCAGGTGCCGCGCAAGCCGAAGCGCTTCATGGAGACCGGCGTCGGCTGGAACTACATCGCCATGGATCAAGCGATCCGCGATTCGGGCCTTGCCCCCGACGAAGTGGTGAACGAGCGCACCGGTATCATCATGGGCTCGGGTGGTCCGTCGACGCGCGCCATCGTCAGGGCCGCCGACACCACGCGCGAGAGGGATCCGAAGAAGGTCGGCCCCTTCGAAGTGCCGAAGGCCATGTGCTCGGGCCCCTCGGCCGCCCTCGCCACCAGCTTCCAGATCAAGGGCCTCAACTATTCGATCTCGTCGGCCTGCGCTACGTCGTCCCATTGCATCGGCAATGCGGCGGAGCTGATCCAGTGGGGCAAGCAGGACATCATGTTCGCCGGCGGCTGCGAGGAACTCGACTGGACGCTGTCGGTGCTGTTCGATGCCATGGGCGCCATGTCCTCGCGCTTCAATGATACGCCAGGCAAGGCGAGCCGCGCCTACGACAAGAACCGGGATGGCTTCGTCATCGCCGGCGGCGCCGGCGTCTTGGTGCTCGAGGAGCTGGAGCGGGCAAAGGCACGCGGCGCGCGGATCTACGGCGAGATTACGGGGTACGGCGCCACGTCCGACGGCCATGACATGGTGGCGCCCTCGGGAGAGGGCGCGGTGCGCTGCATGCGTCTCGCCATGCAGGGCTTCAATGGTCGCGGCGTCGGCAAGGTCGACTATATCAATCCCCACGCGACGGCGACCCCGGTGGGCGATCAGAAGGAGATCGAGGCGATCCGCGAGGTATTTGCGGGCCAGGAGATTCCCAAGATCTCCGCCACCAAGTCCCTCACGGGGCACTCTCTCGGCGCCATCGGCGTGCAGGAGAGCATCTTCTCGCTGCTCATGATGAACAACGGATTCCTCTGTGAAAGCGCGAACATCGAGGAGCTCGATCCTGCATTCGATGACATGCCGATCGTTCGCAGTCGCATCGACAACATAGAGCTTAACAGTGTCATGTCGAATAGCTTCGGCTTCGGTGGAACAAATGCCACCCTTATCTTTAACCGATATGATGGCTGAGGTGTTGCAAGCTCCCGCGCCGTAAGGTCATGTGACCGCGCGGAGACGTCTCGTTATGAAGGTTTTCGAAAAAGGACGCGGCTGGTTTGAAACCGGCCGCAGATTTGGTGCAAGTGTGAGGTCTCCGATGGCCGATTTTGACGTCACCAACCCCGGACCGCTGATGGCCGGAAAGCGCGGCCTGATCATGGGCGTCGCCAACGACCGCTCGATCGCCTGGGGCATCGCGCGCGCCCTTCATGGGCACGGAGCAAAGCTCGCGTTCAGCTACCAGGATGGAGCCTTCGGTCGCCGTGCGGTTCCGCTGGCCCAGTCGATCGGGGCCGAGATCATCGAGCCGGTGAACGTCCTTGACCTTGCGACGGTCGACAATGTTTTCGCGCGCATCAAGGAGGTGTGGGGCAGTCTCGATTTCGTCGTGCACGCACTCGCCTTTTCCGACCCGCGCGAGCTTGCGGGGCGCTACGTGAACACGACGCGCGACAACTTCACCAACACCATGGTGATCTCGTGCTTCTCGTTCACGGAGATCGCGCAGCGCGCCATGGCGCTGATGCCGAACGGCGGCTCGCTCCTGACGCTGAGCTACGGCGGCGCCACGCGCTCGGTTCCCTCCTACAACGTCATGGGTGTCGCCAAGGCGGCGCTCGAAGCCTCCGTGCGCTATCTCGCGGCCGACCTCGGCCCCCAGAACATCCGCGTCAATGCGCTGTCGGCCGGTCCCATGCGCACGCTTTCGGGCGCCGGCGTATCGGACGCCCGCGTGATCTTCAACTTCCAGAAAGAGCACGCGCCGCTGCGCCGTACGCCGAGCTTGAACGACGTCGGCGGATCGGCGCTGTATCTCCTTTCGGACCTCTCGGGCGCGGTGACGGGCGAAGTGCATTTCGTTGATTGCGGCTACAGCACTATCTCTATGCCGAGCCTCGACGCGCTGAAGACTGCCGATCAGGAAGCGGCCGCCACTGCCGGTGGCCGCACCCCGTCGGAGGCGGCGGAATAGAGTGCTTCCGGAAAAGTGGAAACCGCTTTTCCGATAAGAAGCACGAAGAAACAAAAGCTTGGAGCCGTTCCCCGGTCCCACTTAAAACCGGAACGGCTCTAGAGCAGATCCCATTCGGGCGGCATCGCCCGAATGGGTGAAGATGCTCGCTCAAACAAGCAACTAGAGAATTTGCAGTGAGCGTAAGCGAACGGAAAATGCTCTAGTCCGCCGCCCACCTGCGATTGACGCAGCAGCCTCGGCCGCGCAAACAAGGGCCCCATGATTGGCGTCTTCGATTCGGGCCTTGGGGGGCTGACGGTTCTTGCCGCGCTGCGGCGGCGATTTCCTGAAGTCGCATTCACCTACCTCGGCGACCACGCGCACGTCCCCTATGGCGACCGTCCATCCGACGAGATCGTCGAGCTGACGCGTGCCGCGGTTGAGCAGCTCTTCGGGCTCGGCTGCGGGCTGGTCCTTCTCGGCTGCAACACCGCCACCGCCGTCGCGGCCCGGCGCCTTCAAACGGCGTGGCTGCCTGCGTCTCCCTGGCAGGAGCGTGGCCACAACGTTCTCGGCATCGTCGCGCCCACCGTCGAGGCTGCAACGCAGACACCTTGGGCCGTCACCACGCCGCAGTATCCGCAGAAGTTTTTGACCGATCGCATCGCCGTGTTCGGCACCACGCGCACCGTCGCCTCGAACGTGTATGCGGAGGAGATCGGAAAGCGCTGTCCGAAGGTCACCGTTGTGCAGCAGGTTTGCTCGGAACTAGCAGGCGCCATCGAGGAGGGGACGCCCGAAGCGGAACTCGAGCGCCTCGTCGAGGCGGGCATTGCGGGTGCGATGGCCCAAGCCGGCGGCGAGGCTCCCCACCGCGCCATCCTCGGCTGCACGCACTTTCCCCTTGTCGAGCACCTATTCCGGCGCCATCTGCCGCCTCAGACGCGGATCCTCTCTCAGCCCGAGATCGTGGCTGACAGCCTGGAGGACTACCTCGCGCGCCATCCGCGCTACAAGGGAGAAGCTGCCGACGCCCCGCGCTGCACGTTTCTGACCACTGGTGATCCTGCCGAGGCGAGTGCCCGCGCGCACGTATTCACCGGCAATGATGGGTTGGTCTTCGAACGCCTCGGCGCGTGATCGCAGCCTTGTTTGTCACGGAAGGGAGATATCGGAATGGCGGAATCCACGCCCATTTGTGACTTCGGCTGGAAGGCCCCGGCCTTTCGCCTGCCGGCCACCGACGGCAAGGTCTATGCCCTCGAGGACCTTCGAGGGCCAAACGGCACGCTGGTGGTGTTCATCTGCAACCATTGCCCGTATGTGCAGGCCGTGCTCGACCGCATCGTGCGGGATGCGAACGACTTGGCGGCGCTCGGCGTCGCCACGGTCGCCATCTCCTCGAACGACGTTATCACCTATCCGGAAGATAGCTTCGAGCGCATGGCCGAGGTGGCCCGCGCCCATGCCTTCCCCTTCCCCTATCTTTACGATGAGAGCCAGGACGTGGCGCGCCGCTATGGCGCGGTCTGCACTCCGGACTTTTTCGGCTTTAACCGTGACCTCGAGCTTCAGTACCGCGGGCGGCTCGATGCCAGCGGCCGCAATCCGGCCCCTCCGGGCGCGCGCCGGGAGCTGTTCGAGGCTATGCGGACCGTTGCCGAGACGGGGCGTGGGCCATCCGAGCAGATCCCATCGCTCGGCTGTTCGATAAAATGGAAGACGGCCTGACCGCCGGCAGGGCCTCTGCGGCCCGAATTCCTGGCCAAATCCGTTGACCGCAGGCGGCTCGCGCAGTTATAGACGGGGCCACCGGGCCCTGCCGTCCCCGGCCATTCGGCCGGTTAGGTCATCGGCTCTCACCAAGATCCGCTCGAAACGCAGGTTTCGGGCGGTTGATGCATTTGAGCTTGCGCTCGAGGCTATGCTTCATCCGTAACGGTCGGACCAGGGGCAATCGTGCGGGGCGCAGACGGAATGTCAACAAGGTCGCGGCTCTATAAAGCCACGACAATGTCACGGAGCACCCCGCAAGGGTGTCCTCCAGGAGAAAAGGAAAGCCTGAATGGCCAATACCAAGTCGGCGAAGAAAGCGACGCGCCAGATGGTGCGTCGTACCGAGGTCAACAAGAGCCGCCGCTCGGCGATGCGGACCAGTGTTCGCAAGGTTGAGGAGGCGATCGCCTCCGGCAACAAGGACGACGCCGTGTCCGCTCTGCGTGCCGCCGAGCCGGCCCTGGTGCGCACGGCCCAGAAGGGCGTGATCCACCAGAAGGCCGCTAGCCGGAAGGTTTCGCGCCTCGCGCAGCGCGTAAAGGCCATGGCCTGACGAGTTCTCCCACGCTCTTTTACAAAACTGACGTATCGACAAATGAGTGTGGCTTGTTCGCTACAGGGAAGGCCGGCTTGCGGAATCGCCGGCCCTCCCACGACCTTCTTAAGTGACGGATTTATGTGGCCGTCCGCGCGCGTGGTCCGATCCAGTCGCCGCTGAGCGCTCCGACCCGCCCTCCTCCGGCAAGCAAAAAAGCGCCTCCCCCGCCCTCGCCACAGCGACGCCGCAATTCGATTTGGGCGCGCCCCGTCCTTTCCGAATTGGCTTTGTCCCCAAACAAGTTCCTCACTGGACCTGTGGAGAGGACTCAAGTTTTCCACCTCCTGCCCACGGCGTGTCCCCTCGGTCGCGGGCACTTTCTCCACGCGCTGCCGCTCTTGCTAAGAGGTTACCGGTCCGTTAAAAGAGACCTCGTCAGCGCGGCGGGAGCGAGGCGAGCTGTAAAGCGTCAGTATTCCTCCCCTCCTGGCCCAGGTTTTGTCGTGTAGCGTCTCCGGAATCCTCCAGTATTTCGTCGAGGTGAAAAGACTTCTCGCTCGAGTGCGCGGGATATTCTTTGTCGTCTCTGAAGTGCTATTGGGTTTTACTTTTGTGAACTGTGCCAGTTCGGGACAATGTTCTTCGCTGGCGTTGTTTGGGTTGAGGGCAAGAGTGGCCGACTGCGTCGACATAGTGGATGTGCCGGCTACGGAAGTTTGGAGCCGTCTTGCGGCCGATGCCAGCTCCGTTCTGATCGATGTGCGGACTCGAGCGGAATGGATGTTTGTTGGACTACCAGACATCAGCGCGCTGAACAGGCGCGCTTGGACCATCGAGTGGCAGTCTTTTCCGGATGGCCGGGTCGATCCGGGATTTGCGGAAAAGCTGAGCACGTTGCTCGATGAGACCGGTGTAGCGAAGAACGCTGAGTTGTTCTTCCTTTGCCGGTCGGGGGCGCGCAGCCGGTCGGCTGCCGCTGCAGTGGCAGGCGTCGGCTATACGCGCTGCCGTAACGTCGCGGACGGCTTCGAGGGACCTCTCGATGCCGCCCATAGGCGAGGTCGGGTGGCCGGCTGGAAAGCAGCCGGACTGCCCTGGCGGCAAGGATAGGGACGTCTGAAGAGTTGGCGCTGTTCGTTTGGGCGAACGGGCGGAGCCATGAATTGTCTGCCTTGCGGAGGCAGATGCAACAAGTGCGGGGTACAGCGATGCAAGCCATTTCGAAAGCGGAGCCATCTTTGTCGACGCCGGAGCACACCATGCGCCGGACGTCCCACGAGGGTGCCATCGATCACGGACGCGTCGGTGATGTGGGCGTTGGGGAGATCAAGGGAACCAAGGTGCGGGCCATGCTGCGCGCGCGCCTCGGCGAGGACATCTACACGAGCTGGTTCAAAGCGCTCGAGTTCGATGGTTTTGACGGCAAGACGGTGAGCGTCTCGGTTCCTGTCGTGTTTTTGCGCAAGTGGATTCAGTCTCACTACATGGATGAGCTCCTGCACTGCTGCAGGGTGGAGTTCAATTCCGCGCAGCACGTGGAGGTATCGGTTCGCCAGCCCGGCGCGGCCCCCGCGCGCAGCATCGTCCGCGAGGAGCCGGCGAAGCTTCCGCGCGAGGCCGGAGATCTGCGCCAGGCCGGCCAGGCCGAGCCCTTGCGCGCGCCGATCGTTCGCCCCATCGCCGGGCGCACAAGCGTCGATGGCTTCGAGGGTTCGCCCCTCGATCCGCACCACACCTTCGAGAACTTCGTCGTCGGATCCTCGAACCGCATGGCCCACGCCGGCGCGGTGCAGGTCGCCGAGACCGTGCTCACCGACAGCCCGGCGTTCAATCCGCTCTATCTCTATTCGTCTGTGGGCCTCGGCAAGACGCATCTCCTGCAGGCCATCGCCTGGGAAGTGAAGCGGCGCGCCGAGAATGCGCAGGTGCTCTATCTCACGGCCGAGCGCTTCCGCTATCAGTTCGTCGAGGCGCTGCGCGCGCAGGATCCGCTCTCCTTCAAGGAGAAGTTCCGCGGCATCAATATGCTCCTGATCGATGATCTCGAGTTCATGCAGGGCGAGAAGACCGAGCAGGAGTTCGATCACATCATCAACGCGCTTCTTGATGGTGGCCGCCAGGTCGTCGTCGCCTCGGCGCGTCACCCGGCGCAGATCGAGCGCTTGAACGAGCGCATGCGCTCGCGCCTGCAGCGCGGTCTCGTGGCCGAGATCGGCACCTTTGATCACGAGCTGCGCTGCCGCGTGCTCGACCAGCGTCTGGCTGAGAAGCGCACGCAGGATCCGAGCTTCGAGCTCTCGCGCGAGGTGGTGGATATTCTAGCCAGCAAGCTGACCGAAAGCGGGCGCGAGCTCGAGGGCGCCGTCAATCGCCTGTATCTGACGTGGCAGCACATGCGCGCTCCGATCACGCCCGATATCGCCGAGACGGTGGTGCGGGATCTGTTCCAGGGCGTGGAGCCGCGCCGCATCAAGATCGAGGATATTCTGCGTATCGTCTCGCGCCATTTCGGCGTCTCGAGGGGCGATCTCCTCTCGCAGCGCCGCCATCGCTCGGTGGTCTGGCCGCGCCAGATCGGCATGTATCTCGCGAAGCAGCTCACCCACCGCTCGCTGCCGGAGATCGGCCGCCGCTTTGGCAACCGCGACCACACCACGGTCCTGCATGCGATCCGCAAGATCGAGGGCGTGATTGCTGGCGACGCGAACTTGCGTGACGAGATTGACGAGCTGAAGAAGCTCATCAGCCACTGAAGCTGTTTCCTGATTTCACATAACCCGGAACGGCTTTAGGCTGACGGATCGAGGCAACGGATGCGGCGTTTCGAGGGAGATCGACGCCGCGTCCAAGCGGGGCGGGAGCGGCGTCCAAGGATGCTGCTCCCGAAGTTTTTTCTTGGACTGGATGTGAGATAGCCGTCAGGACACGTGGGAAAGCTCTCCCCGTGTCGCTCCGGCCTCTTGAAATTCAAGGGCTGATCGGGGCAAGTTGTGCTCGCACGCCATTCCTTTCATCCATGACGAACGCTGAGCTTCTTCAACCCTCTGCGTGTCGGAGGACAGACGGGCGACCTTTCTTCCCCACCTGCGACCCCGGCGCTCCGTTCGGGGATTGCGAATTTCGAGGCTACCGATGCGGCTTGTGATCGAACGCGGTGAACTTCTGAGGGCGCTCGGGCATGTGACAAGCGTCGTCGAGCGCCGCACAACCATTCCCATTCTCTCCAACGTGCTGCTGCGCGCCTCGGGCCAGGCGCTCGAGCTCAAGGCGACCGATCTCGAGCGCGAGGTGATCGAGGAGGTGCGGGCCGAGGTTGCAGCCCCGGGCGCCGTCACGGTTCCTGCTCACATCCTGCACGACATCGTGCGCAAGCTCCCCGAAGGCAGCCAGGTGGATATCCGCCGCGACGCCGAGAAGGAGCGCTTGACGCTCGCGGCCGGTCAGGCGCGCTTCGCGCTGCAGACGCTCGGGCCGGAGGACTTCCCCGATCTCAATGCAGGCGACCTCGGGACCACGTTCCATGTAGCGGCCAAGGATCTGAAGCGGCTGATCGACAAAACGCGCTTCGCGATCTCCACTGAGGAGACGCGCTACTATCTGAACGGCATCTATTTTCATATCGCGGAGGGTGGCGAGGCGCCGACGCTGCGTGCCGTGGCGACGGATGGCCACCGCCTCGCTCAAGCCGAGCTGTCTCGCCCGGCGGGCGCCGAAGGCATGCCCGGCGTGATCATCCCGCGTAAGACCGTGCATGAATTGCAGCGGCTGATCGAGGAGAGTGCGGAGACTGTTGATGTCGCCGTCTCGGCATCGAAGATCCGCTTCGAGATCGGCTCGGTAACGCTCACGTCGAAGCTGATCGATGGCACCTTCCCCGACTATGGACGCGTTATCCCGCAGGGCAACGACAAGGAGCTCCGCGTTTCCAACGCCGATTTCATGAGCGCGGTGGATCGCGTCTCCACCATCGCCAGCGAGCGCGGGCGGGCGGTGAAGCTCAACCTCGCGAGTGGCAAGCTGGTGCTGTCGGTCAACAACCCGGAAGGCGGCAGCGCCACGGAGGAGATCGACGTCACCTACACGGCGGCTCCCCTCGAGATCGGCTTCAATGCCAAGTATCTGCTCGACATCGCCGGCCAGCTCGAAGGCGAGGAGGCGCGCTTCCTGCTCGCTGATCCCGGCTCGCCGACTATGATCCGCGGCACCGAGGAAGACAACGCGCTCTACGTGCTGATGCCGATGCGCGTATGAGGACGGCCGGTGTCCGCAAATGCCTTCCCACTTTTGGGCGAGACCGAAAGAGGCAGGCGGCGCCGGAGCCAGGCTTCGCCATGGGATCTTGGACCGGGGTGACGGCGTAGTACTTGAGCCTGATCGTTTGAGGTGGATGCGGACACGCATTCACCGAGAAACTGACTCACGCTCTCGAATAAAAAACTTAGAGCGCGTTCACGTCGCGCAACCCGATTCCGATAAGCGTGAACGTGCTCTAACGTGGATGCCGGTTTTGCGATAAGACGCACGATCAAACGAACCTGGTGCCGTGTCCCGCTTCCACCTCGACCGGAACGGCTTTGTGAAGAGACACAAGATCCTTGGCCTCAGCCATTGAACCGTGCACGCCGGCGCAAGCTGAGAGCACGCCGCGACTTTGGGTCGAGCGGCTGACGCTCACGCATTTCCGCAGCTATGGCGCGCTCGCCCTCGAACTCGCGCCGGAGCCGATCGTGCTCACGGGCCCCAACGGTTCCGGTAAGACCAATGTTCTTGAAGCCGTCTCGCTGCTGGCGCCGGGGCAGGGCCTGCGCCAGGCGCCGCTTGCCGATCTCGCACGCGCCGGCGGTGACGGAAGCTGGTCCGTCTCAGCCCGGGTGCACACGGCTTACGGCGCCGTGACCGTCGGCACCGGCCAGGCGCCCGCGCAGATCGGAGAGCGCGCCTCCGGCCGCCTCGTGCGCATCGATGGCGAGCAGAAATCCGGCTCCGGTGCGCTCGGCGATTATGTGGAGATGGTGTGGGTCACGCCGGCAACGGATGGTCTCTTCACGGGGCCGGCCTCGGAGCGTCGCCGCTTCCTCGACCGCCTCATCGTCTGCTTCGATTCCGGCCACCGCACGCGTGCCGGCCGCTTCGAACGCGCCATGGCGCAGCGTAACCGGCTGCTCGCCGACGGCGTGACGCGCGGAGCCCAGCTCGATGGGCTCGAGATCGTCATGGCCGAGATGGGCGTCGCCATCGCGGCCGCGCGGGCCGAGGCCGTTGCTGCGCTTGCCTCTGTGATCGCGGCGCGCCGTGAGCGCGATCCGGAGAGCCCGTTTCCCTGGTGCGGCATAGGCCTTGAGGGCGCCGTCGACGCCGATCTCGCGCTTCGTGCCGCTGTGGACGTGGAGGACGCTTACGCACGCCGCCTATTCGAGGTGCGCGAGCGCGACCGGGCCGCGGGCCGCGCGCTCGACGGCCCGCATCGCAGCGATCTCGCTGTTACTCATGGGCCCAAGGCGACGCCAGCGCGCCAAGCCTCCACGGGCGAGCAGAAAGCGCTGCTCATGGGGCTGCTTCTCGCCCACGCGGAGCTGGTTGCCGTGCGCCGCGACGGGATGGCGCCGCTGCTGCTTCTCGATGAGGTGACGGCCCATCTGGACGTGGCCCGCCGCTCGGCGTTGTTCGCGGAACTCCTGCGTCTCGGCGCCCAGGCCTGGCTCACAGGAACGGATCGTGAGGCCTTTGCGAGCCTTGCGGGACGGGCGCAATTTTGGCAGGTGCGCGACGGCGTCGTCGAGCCTTTCCGAGGCGCCTGAGCGGCCTTTGCTCGCGACTCTCGGTCCTCTTCTTCAATGCCTTGATAAAAAATGAAAAATAAGCGTGGGCTGCGGTCTTTATGACGCGCTTTTTTCGCCTTTTTTGATCCTCTCTGTGCTAGAGTTTCCGGTGATCAGGAGAAATCTCGCTACAGGAACGGAATGAGCGCTCAGCCCGCCAAGACTACACCTTTGCCCGAGGACTATGGTGCCGACAGCATCAAGATGCTGAAGGGGCTCGAGGCGGTGCGCAAACGTCCGGGCATGTACATCGGCGATACGGATGACGGCTCGGGCCTGCACCACATGATTTACGAGGTCGTCGACAACGCGATCGACGAGGTTCTGGCCGGCCACGCTCAGTTCTGCGAGGTGACGCTGAACCCCGACGGCTCGTGCACCGTACGCGACGACGGCCGCGGCATCCCGACCGGCATCAAGGAGGACGACGACCACGAGCCGAAGCGCTCGGCGACGGAGATCGTCTTCACCGAGCTGCACGCCGGCGGAAAGTTCGATCAGAATTCCTACAAGGTCTCGGGCGGCCTGCACGGCGTCGGCGTGTCCGTCGTCAACGCGCTTTCGACATGGCTCCGCGCCCGCATCTGGCGCCGTGGCAAGGAGCACGTGATCGAGTTTCGCGACGGCGTCGCGACCGGTCCACTTCAGATCGTCGGTGATGCCGGCGACGAGCGCGGCACCGAGGTGAGCTTCCTTCCGAGCACCGAAACGTTCTCGATGGTGGAGTTTGACTACGCGACGCTCGAGCACCGTTTGCGCGAGCTGGCGTTCCTCAACTCCGGCGCCAAGATCGTGCTCACGGATGCGCGCCATGCCGACGTGAAGCGCCAGGAATTCCTTTACGACGGCGGCACGTCCGCTTTCGTTCGCTTCCTCGATCGCTCGAAGCAGACGCTCATCCCCGAGCCGATCATGATCCGCACCGAGAAGGATCGCGTCGGCGTCGAGGTGGCGTTGTGGTGGAACGACACCTACCACGAGAACGTGCTCTGCTTCACGAACAACATTCCGCAGCGCGATGGCGGCACGCATCTGGCGGGCTTCCGCGCCGCGCTCACGCGCGTCATCAATAAGTACGCAGCCGACAGCGGCATCTCCAAGAAGGAGAAGGTCGACCTTTCGGGCGAGGACGCGCGAGAAGGGCTCACCTGCGTGCTTTCGGTCAAGGTGCCGGATCCGAAGTTCTCGAGCCAGACGAAGGATAAGCTTGTCTCGTCCGAAGTGAAGACCGTGGTCGAGAGCGTGGTTTCGGATCAGCTCACGGCATGGTTCGAGGAGCATCCGAAGGAAGCGAAAGCCGTCGTCGGCAAGATCGTCGAGGCGGCGCTTGCGCGTGAGGCAGCGCGCCGGGCGCGCGAGCTGACGCGCCGCAAGAGCGCACTTGATGGGCTGCGCCTTCCGGGCGGCCTCGCCGAGTGCCAGGATCGGGATCCGGCCAACACTGAGCTCTTCATCGTCGAGGGCGACTCGGCCGGAGGCTCCGCCAAGCAGGGCCGCAAGCGCGAGTATCAAGCCGTGCTGCCGATCCGCGGTAAGATCCTGAACGTCGAGCGCGCGCGCATCGACAAGATGCTCTCGTCGGAGCAGGTGACGAACATCATCGGCGCTCTCGGCACCGGCATCCGCGACGACTTCGATCTTTCAAAGCTGCGCTATCACAAGGTCATCATCATGACCGACGCCGACGTGGACGGCGCCCACATCCGCACGCTGCTGCTCACGTTCTTCTATCGCCAGATGCCGGAGCTGGTGGAGAACGGGCATGTCTACATCGCTCAGCCGCCGCTTTACAAGGTGACGCGCGGCAAGAGCAGCGCCTATCTCAAGGATCAGCGCGCGCTCGAGGATTATCTGATCGACACCGGGCTCGAGGACACCGTTCTGATCGCCGGCGGCGCAGAGCGCGGCGGCCGGGATCTGCGCGAAATCGTGGATCAGGCGCGGGGGATCGTGGGGCTGATCGATCAGCTCCACTCCCGCTATGCGCGTCCCATCGTCGAGCAGGCGGCGATCGCCGGCGCGTTCGATGCGGCGCTTCTCGATCAGCCCGCTTTGGCAGGCCGCGCGGCCGACGCCGTCGCTGCGCGCCTCAACGAGGTCGCTGAGGAGACGGAGAAGGATTGGTCCGGCACGTTCGGTGACGATGGCTTCCTGTTCCGCCGCGAGGTGCGCGGCGTGACCGAGGCGCACGCGCTCGACCGCGCGCTTCTCTCCTCGCTGGATGCGCGCCGTCTCAATGAGAAGCGCGAGCATCTGGCCGAAGTCTACGGGAGCGGCACCAAGCTGCGGCGCAAGGGTGAGACCCTGTTCATCGAAGGCCCGCGCGCGTTGCTGGATGCGATCTACGAGTCCGGCCGCAAGGGGCTCTCGCTGCAGCGCTACAAGGGCCTCGGCGAGATGAATCCTGAGCAGCTCTGGGAGACGACCCTCGATCGCGATGCGCGCACGCTTCTGCAGGTGAAGATCGGCGACGTCTCCGAGGTGGACGAGATCTTCTCCAAGCTGATGGGCGACGTGGTCGAACCGCGCCGGGAGTTCATCCAGGAGAACGCTCTCACCGTCGCCAATCTGGACGTATAGGGCGCCGCGCCGTGCCGCTTCCGACAGGAAACGCTGCGCGCACCGAACCCGGGGCCACGGAACCCCCACGGCCTTTCGATGCCATCATGCTGTCTGTTGGCGACGGCCACTGGATCTATGTCGAGGAGGTCGGCAGGCGCGGCGGCGTTCCTGTGCTCTTCCTGCACGGCGGCCCGGGCAGCGGGGCGCAGCGCAGCCACCGCCTGCTGTTCGATCCGGAGCGCTTCCATGCTGTGCTGTTCGATCAGCGTGGCACCGGGCGCAGCCATCCCTATCTCTCGAGAGACGCCAACACCACGCCCCATCTCGTCGCCGACATCGAGCGGATCCGCACCCACATGGGCTTCGAGCGGATGCTGATCGTCGGCGGCTCCTGGGGCTCGACGCTCGCCCTGGCTTATGCCGAGACCCACCCTGAGCGCGTCGCGGGGCTCGTGCTACGTGCGGTGTTTCTCGGCACGGACGCGGAGGTCGACTGGGCCTTCCGCCGCGCTGCGGCCGAGATGCGCCCCGACCTTTACGAAAGCTTCTGCGCCGCTCTGCCGGAGAACGAGCGCGCCGATCCGCTCAAGTCCTACGTCGCACGCCTCACGGGCAGTGATGCCGATGCGCAGGCGGCCGCGGCTCGAGCCTGGTTCCAGTTCGAGCGGATCCTATCCGAGTTCGCCCCGGCCGCGGCGGAGGTGTCCGCGCAGGAACTCACGGAAGGCCGCATCCCTCCGACGCCGATCATGGAGGCGCACTACATCGCCAACAGCTTTTTCCTGGCGCCAAACGCGCTACTCGATGGCGCGGGGCGGCTGGCCTCCATCCCAGGCGCGATCATCCAGGGACGCTATGATCTTTTATGCCCGCCTCGCGCGGCCTATGAACTGGCGAAGCGCTGGCCGGCAGCAAGTCTCGAGATCGTCCCGAGCGCCGGCCATTCGATGACTGAGCCCGGCGTCTTCGACGCCATGAAGCGCGCGATCGACCGGCTCGTGGACGCACTCTAAGAGTGCTTCCGGAAAAGTGGGAACCGGTCATGGCGAAGCCATGCAAGAAAAAGACCGGGCGAAGCCATGCAAGCCAGGTGTCCGAGAAGAAGCACGATCAAACAAAAACTTAGAGCCGTTTCCCAATTCCACTTAAGCCGGTACGGCTCTGAAAAAAAACGCAAGCGCCATGCCCGT
Source organism: Hyphomicrobium sp. (assembly GCF_036780825.1). Classification (GTDB taxonomy): domain Bacteria; phylum Pseudomonadota; class Alphaproteobacteria; order Rhizobiales; family Hyphomicrobiaceae; genus Hyphomicrobium_C. Next base: position 165,472 of record NZ_DAIQCD010000002.1, read on the forward strand.
CACCGTCTCGACTTTCTATAAGTTCGTCGCCATCGCCGACCCGCCGGCGTTTCGCGAAAGCGTGCGCGCCTTAGCGCGGGACGCCGCGATCAAGGGCACCATCCTGATCGCGCCGGAAGGCATCAACGCCACCATTGCAGGGGCGGAGGCCGGCGTGCGCCGCGTCCTGTCCTGGCTCCGATCCGATCCGCGCTTCGGCGACCTCGTGAGCAAGGAATCCTACGCCGAGACGGAGCCATTCGGCCGCCTCAAGGTGCGGCTCAAGCGCGAGATCGTGACGCTGCGCCGGCCGGAGGCCGATCCTTCGAAGCGCGTCGGCACCTATGTCGCGCCCCGAGACTGGAATGCGCTGATCGCCGATCCGGACGTCATCGTCGTCGATACGCGGAACGCCTATGAGGTTGCCGTTGGCTCGTTTCCGGGCGCCATCGATCCCGTGACGCGCACCTTCGGCGAGTTTCCGGATTTCGTCGCCGCCCGGCTCGATCCCGAAAAACACAAGCGCATCGCCATGTTCTGCACGGGCGGCATCCGCTGCGAGAAGGCCTCAGCTTACATGCTCTCGCAAGGATTTGCCGAGGTCTACCACCTGGAAGGCGGCATCCTGAAATACCTCGAGACGGTTCCGTCCGAGGATAGCCTCTGGCAAGGCGAATGCTTCGTCTTCGACGAGCGTGTGGCGCTGGAGCACGGCGTGAAGCCGGGCTCTCATACGCTCTGCAGGCGGTGCGGATCGGCCGTTCCCGCAGGCAGCGAAAGCGCGCACGCCGCGAGCTGTCCGCGATCCGAGACCTCGGCCGACGCCATCAAAGAATGAACTTGGAAAGATCCGCGTTCTTCGCCAGCTCGCCGACGCGGCTCGTCACGTAGGCGGCGTCGATCGTCACCGTGTCCCCGCTGCGGTCCGACGCCTCGAACGAGATCTCGTCGAGCACGCGCTCCATCACCGTCTGGAGCCGCCGAGCGCCGATGTTTTCAACCGTCGCATTGACCAGCACGGCGGTATCCGCCAGCGCGTCGATCGCATCCTCCGTGAAGCTGAGGGCCAGCCCCTCGGTCGCCATCAGCGCCGTGTATTGCTTGATCAGGCTCGCTTCCGGCTCGGTCAGGATGCGCCGGAAATCTTCCCGCGTCAGCGCCTTGAGCTCGACGCGGATGGGCAGCCGGCCCTGCAGCTCCGGCAGCAGGTCCGCGGGCTTGGCCACGTGGAAGGCGCCCGATGCGATGAAGAGCACATGGTCCGTCTTCACCGGCCCGTATTTCGTCGATACGCTCGTGCCTTCGATCAGAGGCAGCAGGTCGCGCTGCACGCCCTCGCGCGAGACTTCCGCGCCCGCGCGCCCCGTTTCGCCACGCGAGCAGATCTTGTCGATCTCGTCTAGGAACACGATGCCGTTGTTTTCGACGGCGCGGATCGCTTCTCCCGTGATCTGCTCGGAGTCGATCAGCTTGTCGCTCTCCTCGGCGATCAGGAGCTTGTGGCTGTCCTTGACGCTGATGCGGCGCGGCTTCGTGCGCCCGCCCATCATCTTTCCGAAAATGTCGCCGAGATTGATAGCGCCGACCGACGCGCCCGGCATGCCCGGAATGTCGAGCATGGGCAGGTTCGCGCTCTCCGACACATGGATCTCGATGGTCTTGTCGTTGAGCTCGTTGTCCCGGAGCCGCTTGCGGAACGTCTCGCGCGTCCCGGGCGAGGCTGTTGGGCCCACCAGCGCGTCGAGCACGCGCTCCTCGGCATTCTTCTCGGCCTGTGCGCGCACTTCCTTCCGCTTGGCCTCGCGCACGAGCTGAAGCCCCACCTCGACGAGGTCGCGGATGATGCTCTCGACGTCGCGCCCGACATAGCCGACTTCCGTGAACTTCGTCGCCTCGACCTTGAGGAACGGCGCGCCGGCGAGTTTCGCGAGCCGGCGGGCGATCTCCGTCTTGCCGACGCCCGTCGGCCCGATCATGAGGATGTTTTTCGGCAGGACCTCGTCCTTGAGAGGCCCCTCGAGCTGCTGGCGCCGCCAGCGGTTCCTGAGTGCGATGGCGACGGCGCGCTTGGCATCGCCCTGCCCGACGATGTAGCGGTCGAGCTCGGAGACGATTTCACGCGGCGAGAAGTTGGTCATTAAGCGATGGCCTCAATCCGTGACGAGCTTCAACCCGGCAAGGGAAATGATGAGCAGGGATAGAAAGAACATGCGCCCGAACGTCACGGGCTCGCCGTAGTAGAGGACGCCAACGACGACCGTGCCGATGGCGCCGATACCGCCCCACGCCGCATACGCGGTTCCGAGCGGGATGGTCTCCGATGACTTGGACACGAAGTAGATGCTGATCGCAGCCAGCGCCAGGACGATCGTGGTCGGCAGGAATTTGGTGAAGCCGTCCGTATAGCGGATGGCGGTGGTGAAAGCGACCTCGAGTGCACCGCCGAGCAACAGAAAGATCCAACCCATGTGAGCTCCGACGCAAGGAAGGCGTTATTTCGACGATGGCAGGCTTTCGAGGACGAGGTTGTCGTTCGTATAGACGCAGATCTCGCCGGCGATGCCCATGGCGCGGCGCGCGATGGTCTCCGCATCGAGCGGCTGATCGATGAGCGCCCGCGCCGCCGCGAGCGCGTACATGCCGCCCGACCCGATGCCCATCACGTGATGCTCCGGCTCGAGCACGTCGCCAGTGCCGGTGAGCACCAGCGTCACGTCTATGTCGGCCACGATCATCATGGCTTCGAGCCGCCGGAGGAAGCGATCGGTGCGCCAGTCCTTGGCGAGCTCGACCGCGGCGCGCATGAGCTGGCCGGGATACTGCTCGAGCTTGGCCTCGAGGCGCTCGAACAGGGTAAATGCGTCGGCCGTCGCGCCCGCAAAGCCGGCGATCACGCCGCCGGTGCCGAGCTGGCGCACCTTGCGCGCGTTGGCCTTGATGATGGTGGCCCCGAGGCTCACCTGCCCGTCGCCCGCGATCACAACGCGGCCGTCCTTGCGCACGGTCAGGATGGTCGTGGCGTGCCAGGATGCGCCTGCTGGGCTGTGAGGGGTGTCGGTCATGGGTCCTAATGCTGCGATAAGCTGCCGGGCCACACTCTGGCACCTGGCTCCCGAAGCTGATAAACGCTGAGTTTCATTAAGGCAACAACGGCAGGATGTACGTTTGGCCTCCTGCCCATCGAGGATGGAACGTGAAGCGGCAAGCCACCATCTCCCGCAGGACCAAGGAGACCCAGATCACGGCCAGCGTCGATCTCGACGGCACCGGTGCGTCGGAGATCTCAACGGGCATCGGCTTTCTGGATCATATGCTGGAGCAGATCGCCCGCCATGGCCTTTTCGACATCAAGCTGGAGGCGAAGGGCGATCTGCACATCGACTTCCATCACACGACCGAGGACAGCGGCATCGTGCTCGGCCAGGCGGTCGCGAAGGCGCTCGGCGACAAGCACGGCATCACGCGCTACGCGGACGTGCACCTCCCGATGGACGAGGCGCTGACCCGGGTCGCCATCGATATTTCCGGCCGGCCCTATCTGGTCTGGAAGGTGGACTTCTCGCAGCCGAAGATCGGCGACATGGATACGGAGCTGTTCCGTGAGTGGTTCCAGGCTTTCGCGCAGAATGCGGGCATCACGCTCCACGTCGCAAGCCTCTATGGCGAGAACAACCACCACATCGTCGAAAGCTGCTACAAAGGCTTGGCGCGCGCGCTTCGTAGCGCTGTCGCGCTGGATCCACGGCAGGCGGGGCGCGTTCCCTCGACCAAGGGGATGCTGGCCTGATGCTGCATCTGCTGTTTAGCGGGACGGGTCGCGTGTCTGTCTTCACCGTTCACGAGCCGCCCGAGCCAGGCGGCACCAGGATCGAGCGAGCCGAGCGGCTGCTTTTTCTCCGCGACGGCTTTTCCTGGCGCGCGGCGCTTTTCTCCCCGGTCTATCTTCTGTTGCGTGGCGAATGGCTCGCTTTGGCCGCCTATGCCGTGGCCGCCGCCGCGTTGGCGACGGCCCTGCGCTTCGCCGGTGCCGGCAATGAATGGGGCGCTCTCGCGTTCGTGCTGCTGAACGTGCTCACGGGATTCGAGCTCGGCGCACTCAAGCGTTGGTCGCTTACGCGCAAGGGATGGCGTGAGATCGCCGCTGTCAGCGGCCGCGGGCAGGATGACGCCGAGCGTCGTTTCTTCGACGCGTGGCTGCCCTCGCTCCCGGCCGAGATGCCGGGATACGCAGCAGCGTCCGGCTCCGCCGCCTATGACCATCCCGCCGCGGGTCTCGAGACGGCGCTTCGCCGTCTGTCCGCTCGCCTTCGCAGCAAGTTCGCCGTCAAAACCTGACCCCCATATGCAGCGCGTCGTCATCATCGATTACGGCTCCGGCAATCTTCACTCGGCCGCGAAGGCCTTCGAGCGTGCCGCGCGCGAGGGAGGCCTAGACTCTGAGATCGTCGTCAGCGCGCGCGCTGAAGACGTGCGTGCGGCAGACCGCCTGGTGCTCCCCGGCGTCGGCGCCTTCGCCGATTGCAAGCGCGGCCTCGAAGCCGTGCCGGGCTTACGCGAGGCCCTCGAGGACGCCGTCCGCATCCGCGCCCGCCCGTTTCTCGGCATCTGCGTCGGCATGCAGCTTCTTGCCTCACGCGGCCGCGAGTTCGAGACGGCGGACGGGCTCGGCTGGATTGCGGGCGAGGTGCAGGCGATCCGCACGGCAGATCCCGCGCTCAAGATCCCGCACATGGGCTGGAACACGCTCGACGTGCGCCGCGAGCATCCGCTTCTCGCCGGCATCCCAACTGGGCCGAACGGGCTCCATGCCTACTTCGTGCATTCGTATCACTTCGTGCCCGAGGACCGCGCCGTCGTCGTGGCGGAGACGGACTACGGCGGCCCGGTTACGGCCCTCGTCGCCAGCGGCAATATCGCCGGCACGCAGTTCCACCCGGAGAAGAGCCAGGCCCTCGGCCTCGCCCTCCTCGCCAACTTCCTCAAGTGGCGGCCCTGGGGCCGGATCGTTTGAGGTGGGCGCGGACACGCGCCCCCGAGAAAATCTAAGCACACCCTGGAGCACGAGCCCCGATGAAGTGGACGCCTCGCCGCGCGCCGTCTATGAGCAACCCACGCAACTTTGGATCCGTGCCCATGACAGACATCACCGGCGCCCACGCCCGCCTCTTCGAGATCGTACGCACGAAATCCTTCGTGCGCGGCCACGTCGTGCTCGCCTCCGGCAAGGAGAGCGACCACTACTTCGACATGAAGCCCACGATGTTCGACCCCGAGGGCGCGGAGTTGCTGGCGACGCTGATCTCTGCGCGCATTGCGGGGACCAGCGCCGATATCGTGGGCGGCCTCGAGATGGGCGCCGTGCCGCTGATCACGCCTATCTCCATCGCGGCGCGCCGTGCGGGCCGCTCGCTTCCGGGCTTCTTCGTGCGCAAGACCGTAAAGGACCACGGCACGCGGAAGCTCGTCGAGGGCTTGAGCGACGTCGCTGGCAAGCGTGTCGCCATCGTCGAGGATGTGACGACCACGGGCGGCTCGGCCATGAAGGCCGTTGCAGCGCTCCAGGCCGCGGGCGCGACGATCGATCTCGTCATCTCGATCCTCGACCGCGAGGAAGGGGCCGCGAAGCTCTACGCAGACGCCGGCATCCCCTTCGCGTCACTCTTCAGGGCGAGCGAGTTCCTGAAGGCATGATCGCCTGAGATATAGAGCAGATCCCATTCGGACGAAATCGCCCGAATGGGTGAAGATGCTCGCTCAAACAAGCAACTAGAGAATTTGCAGTGAGCGCAAGCGAACGGAAAATGCTCTAGCCTGGGTTCGCCAGACGCAGAAAAGGGAGGCTTGAAAGCCTCCCTTTTCGCTGAGCGACGCTTGGCGCGCGATGGGGGGAGCACCGTGCGGCTCGACGCAAAAACGCAACGGACGCAACAGAACGCAAGCTCATCGTGCTTCTGAACGGAAAAGCAGCTTCCACTTTTCCGGACGCACGTGCTTAGCACGCTTCCGCGAAAGGCAGCTCCGGCTCGTCGGTGAGGCCGGCCTTCGGCATCGGGAACGCAACGATGTTGGTGTCGCCGCCGGTTTCGACGCCCGCCTGGCGGCGCTTGAACCAGCGGATAGAGGTGTTGGTCAGGATCGCGTCGTCTTTCACGCGCTGGATGAGGAGACCGTCATCGATATCGAGCACGCGGGTCAATTTTGCTTCCAGCGCCTCCTCGCTCTCGTTCGAGCGCACATACCAGGTCTGCTCGAGCGGGCGCGCCCAGCTTTGACCGGCGGCCATGATGGCGTGAGCAACGATGTGCTTGATGAGATGCGGCTTAGCGAGATCGTACGAAATGAGATAGGTGCGCATGGGGCTCTCCGTGGGCGAGAAGAGGGGGGGGCGACGCGGTGAGAACGTAGAGGGAACGTGGCATGAGTCGGCAGCCACGTCTAGAGTCTGTTCGGACTTTGTTCTCGTGGGGGCCGAGGCTGAAAGACCCGTTGCGACGTCGTTCGTGGGCCTCCCGGTTCGACCAGCAGCCCACAGAACTTAGGGCACACGCGCGCAATCGACACAACACGTCACATTGTTGCATGTGAGATTGTGGCGCTGCAACTCGTCCGTGCGGGCGCCCCTCTCCTGTGGACCCACGGCGAGACGCCTCGTGTCGGTTGTGTGAAATTAATGTCTAGGCACAACAACTTAGATTGCGCTTGTGCGAGGGGCGCTCTAGTCAAAGAGATCAAGCTGGCCCGGATGCGAGCCCCGGGTGAGGCGCACATGCGGCCCCGGATCAATGCGCTCCACAAGCTTCGGATGCCGCTTGAGAAAAAGCGCCAGCGCCTTATCGCGGCTGCCCGGGAAACGGTCTTCCTGCCAGATCTCGTAGAGCCGCCGCGGGTCGCACCCATAGCGCCGGATGAGGTCGCTCGGACGGGTTCTGAGCCAGCGCGCGATCCAGATGTCGACAGCGTCCCGCTCGGTGAGCGAAGGGCGCGCCATCGCCGGGTGCGGGCGAGAATAGGATTTTGCGGGATAGGCCGACTGCATGATTGATACGCGGACTTGACGCTCGGCGACAAACTCTGTTGATCGGGCAAGACCATAGCAAACTTGTGGCGGGCGCGCCGCCAGAGCTTTCAGGGACTGCGAGGGTTTCGAGTGATCCTATTTCCTGCCATCGACCTCAAGGACGGCAAATGCGTCCGCCTCCGGCTGGGAGACATGAACGAGGCGACGGTCTTCAACGATGATCCGGCTGCGCAGGCGAAAGCTTTCGAGGAACAGGGCTTCGAGTACCTGCACATTGTCGATCTGAATGGCGCGTTCGCCGGCAAGCCGGTCAACGCGTCCGCCGTCGAGGCGATTTTGAAGGCGGTCGCCATGCCGGCCCAGCTCGGCGGCGGCATCCGTGATCTCGCAACCATCGAGACTTGGCTCGCGCGCGGCATACGCCGCGTCATCCTGGGTACGGTGGCGGTCCGCGATCCCGCGCTCGTGCGTGAAGCGTGCAAGAGGTTCCCCGGCCGCGTCGCCGTCGGCATCGACGCCAGGGGCGGCAAGGTGGCGGTGGAAGGCTGGGCGGAGACGTCGGAGCTGTCTGCCATCGACCTCGCGCGCCGCTTCGAGGACGCCGGCGTCGCCGCCATCATCTATACCGACATCGATCGCGACGGCGTCCTCAAGGGGCTCAACCTCAAGTCAACGGCGGAGCTCGCCCGCGCCACGGCGATCCCGGTCATCGCCTCCGGCGGCCTCGCTTCGATCGATGACGTGAGGGCGCTCTTGCGGCCTGAGAATGCAATGCTGGAAGGCGCGATCACCGGCCGCGCGCTCTACGACGGACGCCTCGATCCACGGGAAGCGCTGGCGCTTCTCAACGCCGCAAGCTGAGGACACCATGCTGAAAACCCGTATCATCCCGTGCCTCGATGTGAAGGACGGGCGTGTCGTCAAGGGCGTCAACTTCGTCGACCTCGTCGACGCGGGCGATCCCGTGGAGGCAGCCGCGGCCTACGACGCCGCCGGCGCAGACGAGCTCTGCTTCCTCGACATTACGGCCTCCCAAGAGGCGCGCGACGTGATCTTCGACGTCGTGGAGCGCACGGCCGAACGCTGCTTCGTGCCGCTCACGGTCGGCGGCGGCGTGCGCACGGTGGAGGACATCCGCAAGCTTCTCGAAGCCGGCGCCGACAAGGTCTCGATCAACACCGCCGCGGTCTTCAATCGCGATTTCGTGCGCGAGGCCTCTGAAAAGTTCGGCGCCCAGTGCATAGTCATCGCCGTCGACGCCAAGCGCGTGTCGGCGGAGGGCGAGCCGGCGCGCTGGGAGATCTTCACGCACGGCGGACGCAAGCCGACGGGTCTCGACGCGATCGCCTATGCGCGTGAGGTCGAGGCGCTCGGCGCGGGCGAGATCCTGCTCACCTCGATGGATCGCGATGGCACCAAGTCGGGCTTCGATATCGAGCTGACGCGCGCTGTCGCTGACGCCGTGGCCATCCCCGTCATTGCATCGGGCGGTGTCGGCACGCTCGATCATCTGGTCGCGGGCGTAAAGGAAGGCCATGCGAGTGCTGTGCTCGCCGCCTCGATCTTCCACTTCGGCACCCACACCATCGGCGAGGCCAAGCGCCATATGGCGGCGGCCGGCATCGCCGTGCGCATGCCCTGACGACTGCTGCGTCTTCAGGTGACCGGCGGGAAGCACGACGAAAAAAGCGCGAGCCTCACGCCGCCGGTGGCGTCTTGTCGGGATAGCGGCAGATGTCGCGGATGAGGCAGGTCGGGCAGGCCGGGCGGCGCGCCTTGCACACATAGCGCCCGTGCAGGATGAGCCAGTGGTGCGCGGGCACGCCGTATTCAGGTGGGATCTTCGCGAGCAGATCCTTCTCGACCTGGAGCGGCGTCTTTCCAGAAGAAAGCCCGATGCGGTTGGAGACGCGCAGCACGTGCGTATCGACCGCCATCGTCGGCGCGCCGAAGGCCACGTTCATCACCACGTTGGCGGTCTTTCGTCCCACGCCCGGCAGCGTCTCGAGAGCGTCGCGGTCTTGCGGCACTTCCCCGCCGAACTCGCGGATCAGCTTCTCGCTCAGCAGGATGACGTTCTTCGCCTTGGCGCGGAACAGCCCGATGGACTTGATGTGCTCGCGCACCACGTCCTCTCCGAGCGCCAGCATCTTCTGGGGCGTGTCGGCCTTTTCGAAAAGCGCGCGCGTCGCCTTGTTCACGCCTGCGTCGGTCGCCTGCGCGGAGAGCACGACGGCCACCAGGAGCGTATAGGAGTTGGTATGCTCGAGCTCGCCCTTGGGCTCTGGATTGGCGAGCGAGAAGCGGCGGAAAATTTCCGCAATTTCAGTCCGCGTGAGGCGGCGCGACGGCCTGCGCGCTTTGCCGGCCTCGGCGACGGCCGCAGGGGTGGCATGCGAAAGGGAACGGACTTGCAAGGTTTGGCGCTTTGACAAGATAAATCTCGAATGTAGGCTGAAGCGGATGAACGATAGCGGACCTCAGAGCCTGGATGCGAGCGTCTTTCGCGCCGTTCTGTATTCCCACCGTTCGCTCTCCCCGCGCGGTTTTCTGATCCTGATGCTGGCCATCGGCGGCGTGAGCTTCGTCTGCGGGACGTTCTTCCTGCTTTCCGGCGCCTGGCCGATCATGGGCTTCTTCGGCCTCGACGTGCTGCTCGTCTACATTGCTTTCAAGCTCAATTACAAATCCGGACTCGCTCATGAGATCGTCGATCTCACGCCGCGAACGCTCACCCTGAAGCAGGTATCGCCGACGGGCAAGAGCCGCAGCTTCGAGTTCAACCCCCATTGGGTGCGGCTGCTCTTTACCGAGGGGCCGGACGGCGGCAATCGCCTGATGCTCGCGTCGCACGGCCGGGAGCTCGAGTTCGCGCGTCTCTTGAACGATGATGAGCGCCGTGATTTCGCCAATGCGCTGCAGCGCGCTCTCGACGCCGGCCGCATGGACTATTTGCATCCGCATTAAACGGCAGCTCGAGCCCAGTCAGCCTCTCACGCGCGTTTGCGTCACCGCTGAAAAGAGGCAGAGCGCGACGATGGCGAAGCCGCCCCAGAAAAACACCTCGTTGGCCGCCCAGTCGCCCCGCGTGGTCGCAAGCTTGCCCGCGCCGATAAGGTAGCTGAGCCCGCCGGCGGCCGCGAGGCCGTGGACGAGGGTGAGCACGAGGGGCGGCATGCGGCGCTGCCGGCTGCGGCCGAGCCAGATACCATACACGCCGAGTCCGGCTGCGAAGACGGCGGCTCCGAAGCCGTACTGGAAGGCGTGACGCCACGCGAGATCAGACAGGGAGTAGATGGCAAAAAGCGCGGATGCGCCCCAGGCGTAGACCAGCGCGGCGAGCCAGACGTTGCATCTCAGCGCCTCGCGGATCGAGCCCAAGCCGTCCGGCTGGGCTGCCGAGCCCGTGCTCTTCGACCAGAGCGGCGCGTTGATGCCGAGCCCGGTGCCGACCACGAGCGCTACGAGCAGCCCGGCGGAGAGCGATGGCAGCACCTCGTCGCCGCGCCCGGCTCCCAGCACCATCATCGTGATGCTCAAGGCAGACGCCAGCAGCAGCCACGGCAGCAGCGGCCGCAACGAGATGCCCGACGTGTAGGAACGCCCTTGGTGATTGAGGCTCATGCGAGCCCCTGACTAGGGGGAATCCTTCCGTCCGTCAATCAACGCATAGGCGGACACGATCGCCAGCGCCACCGCGCCAAACAGGAAAATTCCATTGCCGGCCCAGTCGTTATCGGTCGCGTAGAGGATCTCCTTGTCTGGATCGATGACAAGGCCGGCAAGCGTTGCCAGCATGCCGAGGAGCTGACCGATGGCGAGATAGCGCCCCAGGCGGAGCAGCGTCGCGTCCTCGCGGCCTTTGTCGGCATCCTTTTTCAGAAGTGCCGAAAAGCCGAGGCAGAGAAGGCCGGCGCCGGCGAAAGCCGCTGAAAAATGCGTCCATTCGCGCCACGACATCACGGTCGTGTAGATCAGCACCAGGGCCGCCGCGCCCCACAGCCAGATCACGCCCATCGTGCGGGCCGTTGCGCCCTCGATCAGGCTCCGCGATGCGCTTGCTGCGCGCAGCGTGCGGCGCTCACGTGCGCCCGCAGCAGCCACCAGCAGGTTGGCGGCGGCAGCCGCGCCCAGAAGCCCGAGCGGCTCCGCAGCATGTGCAAAATAAACGACGGCCGCGAGCCCAAGGGCAAGCACGAGCGCTAGGCCAATCCTAAATCGAAAGGTCATATGAGCAGTCCTCCCCCGCGTGCGGAAACCGCGTGCTCTTACAGCACCTTTTGCTGGCGCTGGGAAGGAGCGCGGCTCCGTCCGTAATTTTCGTTCACGGGCGGAGAAGAGAGGCAGGAGACGCGTCAGCCAGCGCCGAGGCACCAAGCCAGGATCGCCTTTTGTGCATGAAGCCGGTTCTCGGCTTCGTCGAAAATCACCGACTGAGGCCCTTCGAGAACCGCTTCCGTCACCTCGTTGCCGCGGTAGGCCGGAAGGCAATGCATGAAGATCGCGCCCTTGGCCGCCTTCGCCATCAGCGCGTCATTCACGGCATAGGGCTTCAGCAGCTTCTTCCGTCGCGCACCGTCCGTATCCCCCATCGAAACCCACGTGTCGGTGACGATGCAATCGACGCCGCGCACCGCCTCGTTGGGGTCGGTCATAATGGAGACGTCGGCCTTCTCGCGGCGAACCCAGTCGACGATCTCCGCTTTCGGGCGCAGTTGCTCCGGGCACGCGACGCGCAGGGTGAAGCCGAACTTGGCGGCCGCCTGCATCCAGGAGGCAGCCACATTGTTGCCATCGCCAACCCAGGCCACGGTGCGCCCCTTGATAGGGCCGACGTGCTCCTCGAAGGTCATGACATCGGCCATGATCTGGCACGGGTGCGTCTTGTCCGTAAGACCGTTGATCACCGGCACGGTGGCATGCTCGGCGAGATCGAGCAGCGTGGCGTGGGAGTTAGCCCGGATCATGATCGCGTCGGCATAGCGCGAGAGCACGCGCGCCGTATCGGCGATGCTCTCCCCGCGGCCGAGCTGGAGGTCGTTCTGGTTGAGCGTGATCGTCTGTCCGCCGAGCTGGCGCATGGCGACGTCGAACGACACGCGCGTGCGCGTCGACGGCTTCTCGAAGATGAGGACCAGGACGTCGTCCTCGATGCCTTTCGGCTTGAGCTTGGCAGGCACGCGCTTCCCGGCCGCCTTCATGGCATGGGCGGCATCGACGATGCGCCGCAGCGTACGCGGATCGATCTCGTCGAGATCCAGGAAATGTCGAATAGCGGGTGCGTTGGCCATGGTCGACGGCCGGCTCCAGATCCGGAAGGTTGGGGGGTTAGGTATTGCTGGGTGAGGAAACGCGCGCGAGCGCCCGCGACAGGCGTTCGATGCCCTCGCTGATCTCGTGATCGGCGACGGTGAGCGGTGGAAGAATGCGTACGACGTTGTCGCCCGCACCGACGACGAGGAGACCCTCTTCGCGGGCGGCCGCGACGACAGCGGCCGGAGCCGACGATAGCCTGATGCCCGAGAGAAGGCCCTGTCCGCGCACTTCGACGACGAGATCGGGGAACTGGTCGCGGAGGCGCGCAAGGCCCTGCCGCAGCCGCAAAGCCTTCTGCTGCACGCCCTCGAGGAAGCCCGGTTCGAGCACGACATCAAGCACGGCCTCGCCGACGGCCATGGCGAGCGGGTTGCCGCCGAAGGTGGAGCCGTGGGTGCCGGGGGTGAGGCCGGCTGCCGCCTCCTCCGTTGCCAGAATGGCGCCGAGCGGGAAACCGCCGCCGATGCCCTTGGCGATGGCCATGACATCGGGCGTGATGCCGGCCCATTCATGGGCGAACAGCTTGCCGGAACGCCCGACACCGCTCTGCACCTCGTCGAGGATGAGAAGGATGCCAGCCTTGTCGCAGAGGCTGCGCAGCCCCTGGAGGTAGGCCTCGGAGCCCACATGGATGCCGCCTTCGCCCTGGATGGGCTCGATCATGACGGCCGCCGTCTCCGGGCCGATGGCGTCGCGGACGGCGTCGAGATCGCCGAACGGCACGTGGTCGAAGCCCGGCGCCTCTTCACCGAAGCCCTCGAGATATTTTGGATTTCCGGCAGCGGCGAGCGCGGCCAGCGTGCGGCCATGGAAGGCGCCCTGGCAAGTGATGATGCGCCAGCGCTCCGGCCGGCCGGAGACGAAATGGAAGCGGCGGGCGACCTTGATGGCGCCCTCGCAGGCCTCCGCTCCGGAATTGCAGAAGAACACACGGTCGGCGAAGGTCGCCGCGGTCAACCGCTCGGCGAGCCGCTCCTGGCCGGCCACGCGGTAGAGATTGGACGTGTGCCACAGCTTGCCCGCCTGCTCGGTCAGCGCGGCGACGAGGCGCGGATGGGAGTGGCCCAGGGCATTGACGGCGATGCCTGACGCGAAGTCGAGATAGCGTGCGCCCGTCTCGGTCTCGAGCCAGGAGCCTTCGCCCTTGACGAACACGATGTCCTGGCGGCCATAGGTGCCCATGACCGCTGGCGACGGGCCCGAGCCCGGGCGCGTGGTTGAGCCGGCCGATGCTGTGAGGGGTTTGGACATGGCGCCAATCCCGCTCCCCAAAAAGAGAAAAGCCGCCCTCCCGGCGGCTGCGCGAGGTTCGGGTGATACGCGTACCAGTTAATAAAGTCAACGGAGCCTGATGTGCAGGCTCCATGCTTCCAGGAAAGTGCGCTTCCGGGAAAGCGGGAACCGGTCATGGCGAAGCCATGCAAGAGTAAAGACCGGGCGAAGCCATGCAAGAGAGAGACTGGGCGAAGTCATGCACTCAAAGTGCCGGATAGGGAGCATGGTGAAAGAGTGCCGCCGCGCCCGGGCGATGTCCGACCCGTTCCGGGTGCCGCGGCAAGCATGCGGCCGGGCTATCTCCCGTGGGCAAGGGGCGCGGCCCATTGGCGGCAACCGTGTGGTTCTGATCTGCCATTTTTGCGCCGCCAAGGGGCGGAATAATATCGGGGACAGTCGCGAAAGGCCGTTCTTGCCGGGTGTTGCGACTCACTCTGTGGCGAGTGCGCAACGCGCCCCCTGTCAATAGCCTCGGCGCAAGCTGGCTGCGCTTGTACAAGAAAATCAAGTTATTGTAGGTTAACCCTGTCCAGACACGAGATGTCGCGTTGTGTTGCGGCCCTCCTGTGTTGCTTGTCTGGCCTGCGTTCGGACCCTTGTGTAGATGCGCGGCTTTCGCCCGCCGGTCCGCTCTAGTTCCTGCGTCCATCTTCAGTTCGCGTTGCGAGTAGGGTACGGCCCTGCTCACGCTCGGCGTGTGCTTTCTGCCGCCGGTCGTGATCAGCCGTAAGCCATTCGCACGCCTCGCTTTCCGAGCCGCGGGCTCGGGAACGCCTATGCTTGAGGGAGCACCACTATGGCCTGGAATGACGAACGGGTTGAGCTTTTGAAGAAGCTCTGGTCTGAAGGGCTTAGCGCCAGCCAGATCGCAGGACGCCTCGGCGGCGTCACCCGCAACGCGGTGATCGGCAAGGTGCATCGTCTCGGACTGTCCGGCCGCGCCACCACGTCGCGCATGAAATCGCACCGCCCGCGGGCACGCAGCACCGCGGCAACCGCCCGGCGCATGCAGCAGAAGACCCGCTTTGCGCCACAGGGCAATTCGGCATTGCGCTCCCTGTATCAGCCTGAGGCCGAGCCATTTACGCAGTCGGTCGAGGAGCTCGTAATCCCGCTCAAGGAGCGCCGCACCATACAAACGCTAACGGAATGCTCCTGCCGCTGGCCGATCGGCGATCCGCAGGCGGCCGATTTCCACTTCTGCGGCAAGACCAAGGTTGCCGGCCTGCCGTACTGCGAATTCCACGCTCGCCGCGCCTTCCAGCCTCCGCAGCCGCGCCGCCGCGAGCGCGAGATCGCCGAGCCGCGGGTGGTGCCGGCCGTCACCGCCAGCGAGCCGACCGACGCCTAGAGTGCTTCAGGAAAAGTGGGAACCGATTTTCCGAGAAGAAGCACGAGGAAACAAAAGCCTAGAGCCGTTCCCTGATTCCACTTGAGCTGGAACGGCTTCTAGAGCGCTGCTGGATTCGTTCGTTCTCGATGTGCGTGCTGATTGCAAGCCAAAGTCGGTCGCTCGCATCGAGAACGCAAATTCCAAAGCGCTTGTGCGCGGGAAATGGCTCTCAGTAGCCCATCGCGGGCCGGAAACCGGCCGCAGCCGCCTCGGCCTCATTGCAGAACCAGCGCTCTCCCTTGCCGGGCTCGATGCGCACCTCCCCATACCAGGGGCTCCAGGGCATGTGATAGATCCGCCCGTTCGCGGATATATTGCCCTTGATGACACAGCCTTCCGGAGCCCGCGCTTTTGCCGTTTGCCAGCGGTCGGCGCGGAAGACCCAGGCGGGCTCCGCCTCGCCCTTCCAGATGCCGATCCGCTTGCCGCGTGCCTCGGCTTCGAGCGCCTGATAGCGGAGCGAATAGCGCACGAACGCCCAGGCATGCCCGCTGCGCACCATTTCGGCGTTGATATTGCGGCCGCTGGCCGTGCACGAGCCGAGGACCCGGCCGTAGATGTCCCGCCCTGCGGTTTCGCACCCCACGTGCTTGCCACGCACCAGGGATCTCAGATGGTTCGTTGCGGCGCGCCCGCAGTCCCACGATCCGGACGGACCTCCGCCGCAGGTCTGGTCGGCCTCGGGAGCGTCGATCCCTTCGAGCCGTATCCGCTCGCCGTCGATGTCGAGAGTATCGCCATCGATAACCGTTGCGACGCCGCTGAGCACCGTTGCATCGGGGTTTGCTGCCTGGGCGGGGCCGCCCGTCGGTGCTCGGAGAAGTACCACTGCGGCGAGCGCGAGGGCCAATCCAAGCGGTGACAAGCGGGTGTAGGGAAATTCAGCCATAGGTTGTATGATGGCAGAGTCGAATGACCAAAGGGAGACCGTAAAGCGGCAAATTTTAAACAATTAAGTGGTGTTCTTCATGGTGATCGATACAACTTTGCCCGTTGAGGTCGGCTCGCCCGGAGGTTGTGCCGTACTCGGCCGCCCAGCGGCACCGTGGATTGAAGCGTGGATAAGAGGTGGCGCGGGCATCGCGGGATCGGCCCTGCGCTGACACAATTCCGGGTTAGAGCCTGGAGGCCAGCCGGCCTCGCGCCGCTGTTGCGATATATCGGACCTTGAATGACCAATAGACTCCCGCCCACCGGGCGGCCGCCCCGCCTGGACACCGACCGGCCCGCTGACGCGCGCGGCGATCCGCCGTCAAGGCCAGCAAGCGTCTCCGCGGCGAGGCCGGCCATGCCCCCGAGACCTGGTGTGCCGGCACAGGGGGTGCGCCCGGATCCGACCCTTCACCCGCCTCGCCCTGCGTCCCGCGATCCCGCGCGAGAGGCGCATCACGGCTATGCTCCGCCGAGGCCGCCAGGGGCCGGCGAGATGTCCGCCCACGGGCCAAGACAGGCCGGTCCGGGCCGGCGGGGCCAGCTCTCGGCGGCGCCGCACAGGCGCGATCAGGCGATGCCGCGCTCCGCCGAACGGCGTGCCACAGGCGCGCTCGGCTCCGTCCTCCTTTATGCCGGCCTCGGCCTTCTCGCCATGGTCGCGGGAGCGGTGACTTTCGCGCTCGTGGCCTTCCCCGCCGATTTTGTGCGGGATCGCGCCGTCCTCGCGGTGAAGGAGCGCACGGGGCGCGATCTTGTCATCGCAGGACCCACCTCGTTCACGCTCTTTCCGTCGCTTGGCATCTCGCTTTCCGGCGTCTCGCTCTCCGGCATCCCCGACGCTGCGGATGCAAAGCCGCTCGTGACCATGAAGGCGTTGGATCTCAAGATTGCGTTCTGGCCGCTGCTCCGGCGTCAGTTCGAAGTCGACACGCTGATCTTGCGCGAGCCGGTGTTCCATCTCGAGGTCGACGCCAGCGGCCGCCGCTCGTGGGATTTCGCGTCCGGCGAGCGCCAGGGACGGATCAGGCTTGCTCAAGCAGAAGGCGCCGGCGCGGAGGAGGCCACCGCAACCGACGCCGACCCCGGGTTCCCGGCCACTCAGAGCCGAAGCGCACGCCACGTATCCGATCTCAAGCTGCACGATGTGCGCATCGACGACGGCACGCTGAGCTACCATGACGCGCGCACGGACCGGACATCCGAGCTGTCCGCCATCAACGTCAAGCTTGCGCTTCCGACACTTGCTGCGCCGCTCGAGGCTGAAGGCGATCTCGCCTGGAAGGGCAAGACGGTGCGCTTCGACGGCACGCTGACTTCGCTGGCGGATGTCCTCGATCACCGCCCGGCCAAGCTCAGGCTTGCGCTCGGCACGAACGTGCTCGATGCCACATTCGAAGGCTCCGCGAGCCTGCATGGCGAGCTCGGCGCCGAAGGAATTCTCTCCGCCACGTCCACCTCGGCGCGCGGGCTGGCAGGCTGGTTCGGCGCGGATCTTCCGCCATCCGAGGGCTTTGGAGCGCTGAAGGCGAAAGGGCTCTGGCGCGGCATGCCGGAGCGGTTCTCGTTCACGACCGCTGAAATCGAGCTCGACGACACGGTGGCGCGCGGAGACATCAGCTTCGACGCACGCGGCGCCCGCCCGCTGGTCGATGCCAACCTGCAGCTCACCGAGCTCGATCTCAACACCTACGCTTCGAAGCGCAAGGCATCGGCTCGGTCACCGCGGCGCATCCCGGCGGGTGGCGAGACGCGCTCCATCGAGGACTTGCTCGATGAGGCGCCTGCTCCGCCGGGGCCACGCGTCCAGGGCTTCACGCAGCGCGACGGCTGGAGCGAGGAGCCCTTCGACCTTGCCCAGCTCGGCATTCTGGACGCCAACGCGCGCCTGACGATCGGCAAGCTCCGCATCGGCACGCTGAACCTTGACCGGTCGGACCTCACGGTTGCGCTCAAGAACCGGGTCATGACCATGACGCTGGACAAGGTGAGCCTTTACGAGGGCGCGGCCAGCGGAACCGTCATCCTCGACGGCGCAGCCGAGACCAGCGCCAATCTTGCCGCCGATCTCAAGCTGGATGGCGTTTCTGCCCTCCCGCTTCTGAAGGATGCGGTCGAGGTTGATCGGCTCGCGGGCCGCGGGCGCCTTGCCCTGACCCTCGCGGGCGAGGGCACAAGCGAGCGTGAGATCGTTGAGACGTTGAGTGGGCGGGTTCAGATGGCCTTCGCCGACGGGGCGGTCCTCGGCATCAACATCCCGGAAATGATACGCAATCTCGGAAAGGGTAACCTCTCGGGTCTCGGTGCGGCGCCGACCGACAAGACCGACTTCAGCGAGATGAGCGCGACCTGGACGGTCAAAGCCGGCGTTGCCGAGAACGACGACCTCAAGCTCGTGAGCCCGCTCCTGCGCCTCACGGGATCGGGCCGGGTGGCCCTGCCTCAGCGCGAGGTGGACTACACGCTGCGGCCGAAGATCGTCGCCAGCCTGGCCGGGCAGGGTGGCGCCCAGGACCTGTCCGGCATCGAGGTGCCTGTGCGCGTCCAAGGCCCTTGGGCGAACCCCAAGTACACCCCCGACGTCGCCGGCGTGCTCAACGATCCGAAAACGGTTGAGGCTATCAAAGGCATCGGCAAGCAGTTCAAGGGCAAGAAAGCGGACGAGATCGTGAACGATCTCCTGAGCGGCGATAGCAAGAGCCGCAAGGAGAAAGGCAAGAAACTGCTCGAGCAGTTTCTAGGCCCGCAGTGATGTATTCTGCATACGGAGCGGGTCAGGCGGGCCGGCCTCAGGCGGTGTGGCGATCGAACGCAAACATTTACGTCCCGCGCCCCCATTTTTCGCTTGCGACGCAGGGGCGCTTGCACCATATCAGCGGTCTCCGTTCGTCCACCTGCCCTTAAGGTCAAGGACTTCCATCCCCACACCCCCAAGGTAAGGAGCGTTCGGGTTAAATCTGTCTGCTGGTTGGGGAGGGTCATATGGCCTTTAATGACACCCTCTTCCAATTGGGGATGGACTTGACTCGTTCAAGCCCCGCCCAAAAGGAAGATCTCGCTGTGCGTGCTCAGGGTGCACGTACTGCTCTTGAGGAGACGACCGCGACGCGCACGAGCGCGCGCAACCATGCTGGCCGGCATCTGATCGTCGACCTGTTTGGCGCCCGTCGTCTCGATGATATCGGGCACGTGGAACAGACCCTTAGGGAATGTGTCGAGGCCGCTGGCGGCACGCTTCTGCATATGCACGTGCAGCCGCTCGTGCACGCAGGCGGCGTGACCGGCGTTGCCGTGCTCGAGGAGAGCCACATCGCGATCCATAGCTGGCCCGAGACGGGCTACGCGGCGCTCGACATCTTCATGAGCGGCAGTGCCGATCCGGCGCGTGCCGTGCCCGTTCTCCGCAAGGCGTTCGAGGCCGCCGAGGTGCGCGTCTCGAAGCAGCTCCGGGGCACGCCAGCCGAGGCGCGCGGCCCGGTGCCGGAGAAGGCGAAAGAGGCCAAGCCACGTGCGTCCCGCGCCCGCAAGGCGATGGTCGCCGCCTGAGCTGCGCATCTGAGTAAAGGCCGGTTGTAAGAGGGCGCGCGCCACTGGCGGGCGCCCTATTGATTTTGGCGGCTTCCATGCGCGATCGCGGGCAGCACGCCGTCCGGCCCGTCCCACTCATAAATCGTCATGTAGTCGAACAGCAGGATCCGTTCGCGCAGTGTGATGTGGTCGCCGACGGCCGGCAGCGCAGGCGCGACGTTGCCGACGCGGACCGAGGCGCCGCTGTCGAGTTTCACCCGGATATAGGGATAGTGCTCGCCGGTATCGCCGTTGAGACGCCAATCCGCGCTTTGCACCGTGCCGGCAACGTGACGCTCGGCGCGCGACGTCTCATGATAGGCGTACCCGGCGGCAAGCAGGGCTGCCAGTACGGTGATTTTCGGCATGTGGTCGGCGAGCTGTGTCCACGGCCCGCGATCGAGCCGCCCTTGCGCGTCCCCTCGCATGGTCCCTCCCCAGAAGCAATGTGCTCTTCCTTGGAGTCGCCCCCCGACGGACGCGAGCATGGGTTCGATTCTTGGCTAAAATCCGACCGCGCCGCGCGCGTTGTTGCAAGACGCGGGTATGCGGGAACGGTTTAAGCGGCCCGCTCCTGGTGGCCGTCGACGAGGCGGACGATGTCGGCCATGATGTCGTTGAGTTGGAAGTCCTTGGGCGTATAGACCGCCGCCACGCCGGCTCCCTTGAGCTTTGCCGCATCCTCCGGCGGGATGATCCCGCCAACAACGACCGGGACGTCCGACAAGCCCTCGCGGTGCATCCGCTCCATCACCTCGCCGACGAGCGGCAGGTGCGAGCCGGAGAGGATCGAAAGGCCGACGACGTGCACGCTCTCGTCCACCGCGGCGCGTACGATCTGCGTGGGCGTCAGGCGGATGCCCTCGTAGACGACCTCCATGCCGACGTCGCGGGCACGCACGGCGATCTGCTCGGCTCCGTTCGAGTGGCCGTCGAGTCCCGGCTTGCCGACCAGGAACTTGATGCGTCGGCCGAGCTTTGCCGACACGGCCTCCACTTCAGCACGCACGGAGTCGAGGCCGTTGCTGCCGCGCTCGGGCGCCGCTTGAGCGACGCCGGTCGGGCCGCGGTATTCTCCGAACACGCTCCGCAGCGCTGCGCCCCATTCGCCTGTCGTAACGCCGGCCTTGGCGCAGGCGATCGAGCTTTCCATGATGTTGCGGCCTTCCCTGGCGGCCGCTTCGAGTTCGGCGAGCGCCTTGGCGGTGGTCTTAGCGTCGCGGGCCGCGCGCCATGCCTTCAGCCGCTCGATCTGCTCGGCCTCCACCGCCGGATCCACGACCATGATCGAGCCCTCACCGGTCGTGAGCGGCGAGGGCTCCGTCTCGGTCCAGCGGTTGACGCCGACGACGATCTGGTCGCCGAGCTCGATCTGGCGTAGGCGCGCCGAGTTGCTCTCGACGAGACGGCGCTTCATGTAGTCGATGGCGGAAATGGCGCCGCCCATGCGTTCGATGGTCTTGAGTTCGCCCTTCGCCTGTTCCTTGAGCTCGCCCACCTTGCGCGCGATCTCCGCCGAGCCGTCGAAGATATCGCCGTACTCGAGCAGGTCCGTCTCATAGGCCATGATCTGCTGCATCCGGAGCGACCACTGCTGGTCCCAGGGGCGCGGCAGCCCGAGCGCCTCGTTCCAAGCCGGCAGCTGCACGGCGCGGGCGCGGGCATTCTTGGAGAGCGTCACCGCCAGCATTTCGATCAGGATGCGGTAGACGTTGTTTTCCGGCTGTGGCTCGGTGAGGCCGAGGCTGTTGACCTGAACGCCGTAGCGGAAGCGCCGGTTCTTGGCGTCGGTCACGCCGTAGCGCTCTTGGCAGATCTCGTCCCACAGCTCGCCGAAAGCCCGCATCTTGCAGATCTCGGTGATGAAGCGCAGGCCGGCGTTGACGAAGAACGACACCCGGCCGACGACGTCTCCGAACTCGGCGTCTGGCACCTCCCCGGAGGCTTTCACCGTGTCGAGCACCGCGATGGCGGTGGCGAGCGCATAGGAGAGCTCCTGCACCGGCGTCGCGCCGGCCTCCTGCAGATGATAGGAGCACACGTTGGTCGGGTTCCACTTGGGAACCTCGCGATAGGAGTAGACGATCGTATCCTTGATGAGCCTCAGCGAGGGCTCCGGCGGGAACACGTAGGTCCCGCGCGAAAGGTACTCCTTGATGATGTCGTTCTGGATGGTGCCGGTGAGCTTCGTGCGTGAAGCACCCGTTTCGTCGGCCGTGGCGATGTAGAGCGAGAGGAGCCACGCCGCCGTGGCGTTAATCGTCATTGAGGTGTTCATCTGGTCGAGGGGAATGCCCTCGAACAGGCGGCGCATATCGCCGAGATGCGAGATCGGCACGCCGACCTTGCCGACTTCCCCCTTGGCCAACTCGTGGTCGGAATCGTACCCGGTCTGCGTCGGCAGATCGAAGGCGACGGAGAGGCCGGTTTGTCCTTTGGCCAGGTTTTTACGGTAGAGCTCGTTCGACTTGGCGGCCGTGGAGTGTCCGGCGTAGGTGCGAAACAGCCAGGGCTTGTCCCGCTCCGGGCCTTTGTCTCTGGTTTCGCTGGCCGCTCTATCCGCCATGCTCAAATCCTCGCCCCATCGACCTAGTCCCATAACGCAAGGACGGCGGTGCGCAAGGCAAAAGTCAATGCCGCTTAGGCGGTGTCGGCCGCGTCAAATGCGGTTGCGGCCGGCGGCTCCGGCTCGCGCCGCCGCCCGCGACGCAGCACGGCCGTCGAGCGCCGTTTCGATCCCGCGCGCGAGAAGCGTGAGGACGAGGACGGTCACGATCATCGCGCACCCCGCCGCAGCGGCTGCAGTGGCGGTCTTCTCGCCCGGAATGGAAAGGCCCAGGATGGGCACGAGATAAATCCCGGTGAGTCCGCTCCAGAAGATAGCCGGTGCGAAGAGGATGGCGAGCAGCTTGGTGGAGAGCGCGGTCCGCATGATGGCGAAGACGGCGAGCGTCATCACGCCGACGATGGCGTAGCTGGTCCGGTCTGCCGCGGCGATATCGCTCCAAATCTGGAGGGCATCCACTCCGGTCATCCAATCTGCTCCGCGTTTTGGCTTCGAGCAGCAGCAAACTTATATATTAACGTCCGCCGCTTAACATTCCGTGTCGCGGCGAGCGGGCGGGCGACGGCACTCCCTGCGGCTTCGGCCTCACTATACGAAAGGCCAAAAGCGCATCGGCCGGCTTCGTTACAAACTCTTTATTGCGCCGCGAAAAAGTGCTTGAAACATTGGCGAAAGGTACGGAGAAGCGCCTCCGGCAGCATCTCCCAGGCCTTGCGGAACC
Source organism: Hyphomicrobium sp. (assembly GCF_036780825.1). Classification (GTDB taxonomy): domain Bacteria; phylum Pseudomonadota; class Alphaproteobacteria; order Rhizobiales; family Hyphomicrobiaceae; genus Hyphomicrobium_C. The sequence continues at coordinate 188,237 of NZ_DAIQCD010000002.1, forward strand.
CTTATTCGCGTCAGGGAGAGACGAGAGCATGTCAAGCCAGAGCGCCGCAACCAGGGACAGCACCGCCTCCTCGGCCGGGCCTTCGCTGATCGAGGCCAAGAAGGACCTTTACGAGATTGGCGAAATCCCGCCTCTCGGCCACGTTCCGAAGAACATGTACGCCTGGGCCATCCGTGAGGATCGGCACGGCGATCCCGACAAGGCCATGCAGGTCGAGGTGCTTCCGACTTGGGATCTCGACAGTCACGATGTGCTGGTTCTCGTGATGGCCGCAGGCGTCAACTACAATGGTGTCTGGGCTTCGCTTGGCACGCCGGTCTCGCCGATCCGTGATGTGCACAAGAACCCCTATCATGTGGCAGGCTCCGACGCCTCCGGCATCGTGTGGGCCGTGGGTTCCAAGGTAAAGCGCTGGAAGGTCGGCGACGAGGTGGTCGTTCACTGCAACCAGGACGACGGCGATGACGAGGAATGCAATGGCGGCGACCCGATGTTCTCGCCAAGCCAGCGCATCTGGGGCTACGAGACGCCTGATGGGAGCTTCGCCCAGTTCACCCGCGTTCAGGATCGCCAGCTCCTCGAACGCCCGCGCCACCTGACGTGGGAGGAGAGCGCCTGCTATACGCTCACGCTCGCCACCGCCTACCGCATGCTGTTTGGGCACCGCCCGCACGTGCTGCGCCCGGGTCACAACGTGCTCGTATGGGGCGCCTCCGGCGGTCTCGGCTCGTTTGCGGTGCAGCTCTGCGCCACCTCGGGCGCCAACGCCATCGGCGTCGTGAGCGACGAGGACAAGCGCGATTTCGTCATGCAGCTCGGCGCCAAGGGCGTCATCAACCGCAAAGACTTCAAGTGTTGGGGCCAGCTGCCGAAGGTCGGCTCGCCGGAGTACAGCGCCTGGCTCAAGGAGATGCGTAACTTCGGCAAGGCGATCTGGCAGATCACCGGCAAGGGCGTCAACGTCGATTGCGTCTTTGAGCATCCCGGAGAGGCAACGATCCCGGTCTCGGTGCAGGTGGTGAAGCGCGGCGGCATGGTCGTCATCTGTGCTGGCACCACGGGCTACAATCTCACCATGGACGCCCGCTATCTCTGGATGCACCAGAAGCGCGTGCAGGGCTCCCATTTCGCCAACCTCGCGCAGGCAAGCCAGGCCAACAAGCTCGTCGTCGAGCGGCGCATCGATCCCTGCATGTCCGAGGTCTTCTCCTGGGCGCAGATTCCCAAGGCGCACATGCGCATGATGAGGAACGAGCACAAGCCGGGCAACATGGCGGTGCTCGTCTCGGCACCGACAACGGGTCTCAGGACTTTCGAGGATGTTCTGGAGGCGAGTCAGGCCCGCTTCGGCGCCGACTAAGAAAGCAGGTAGCACTACGAAAGTGCGGCACATCCTGCCGCACTTTTTAGTCTTCATCCCGGCGCGGGCCGCGACGCTTCAGTCCTCGCCGTCGTCATCCATCGCCAGGATGGCGCCGATGCGGTTTCCATTCGTCAGCTTCTTGAACTCCATGATGCCGCGATTGACCTCGGCGCCGAGGATGATGATGACCGCCGTCACCTGGAAGAAGATCATGGCAATCATGAGCTGCGAAAGACCGGCATAGAAGCGGGCATAGTTGCTGATCGAGAGATAGTAGGAATAGAAGCCTGCGATCGCGAGCCAAAGAATGACGGATACGGCGACGCCCGGCCAGACATCAGCGAGACGGCGCTTTCCGGCGGCGAGCCAGAGGTGGAAGGCGAGGAGCTGGGCGCCGATCACTGTGCCGCCGAGAGCATAGCGCACCGTCGGCGCGAGCCAGGTGGAATCGAGCAGGGATTTGACCCAGGAGATCCAAGACGGCTCGATCCATGACGGCTCAAGCTGTGCGATCTGGGAGGCGAACGCCGGGCCGACGACGACCGCCCACGTCAGAACGAGCATTGAGGCGCCGCTGACGAGCACCAGGAGCATGCTGAGTGCGAGGCAGACGGGATAGGACCGCGTCTCCACCACGCGGTAGGCGCCGTTGAGCGCCGCGCGCAGCGTCTCGACGGCGCTCGTCGCAAAGAAGAGCGCGAGGAAGCCGCCGAATGTCAGAAGGTCGATGCGGGTGCGCCCCATAATTGCGTCAACCTGGGGCGCCAGCGCCTCAGCCACGGCTTGCGGCAGGTTCTGGAACAATTGCGACACGGCGGTGGCCGCGAGTTCCCGGCCGCCGAACAGGCCCGCGAGCCCTCCGAGGAAGATGCAAAACGGGAAGAGCGACACGACGAACGAGAAGGCCACAGCACCCGCCATCGCGAAGCCGGAGTGCTCGTAGAGGCGGTAGATGGCGGATAGAACGGCGCGGTAACGCTTCATCGGCAATTGATCTGGGCGACTGTGGCTCGTGTCGAGCCGCGACCCTAGTCAAGGTGTGCGCCGAGGTCCATGCCTTGAGCGCCATGGGCCGTCGTCAATTTACCCTGGCATGTGGACGCATCGGCCCGCAGCCCGGCGTGCCAGTCAGTTCGCCGCGCCATCTGTCGCTGGATGACGAGTTTGTCTTGACGCCCGGCCTCGGAAATCCACAGATTGTGCGTCCTAACAGAGGGCGCCATGGTCCCCATGGCCTCCCATAGCATAGATCCCCCTGCACAGGGCGAGCTGAGGAGACGGACCGATGGCGGCTGGTGAGGTCAACCTGGAGACCGATCTTCTCGCAGTGGGTCCACAGCCTCTCATCACACGCACAGCGGACGCCGTCGCGGCCGCGGACCGCATTCTCAACCTCGCGAAGGACGGCGTGCGGCGCAAGATCGAGGCGTTAGGCAGCGTCGATGCGGCCCAGCATGCTGCCCATGGCCTCGCCTGGCTCGCCACCACCGTGGAAGCCCTTCGCCAGATGAACCTCTGGGCCGCGCGGCTCGAGGAGGAGGGCGCATTCGGCGAACTCGAACAGCTTCTCCTGCTTGCAGCCTTCGCCGAGTATGGCGCGCAAGTCGCGGGCGGCATTCCGATGAGCCAGCTCGAGATCATCCGCCCCGACGCGCTCGGCGTCGCGCAGTCCGAGGTTCGCGCCTACGAGGATGCCATCGCCGATATCGTCGCAGCCGGCAGCGCCGAGAGCCTGAAGGCCCGTCTCGCGACTCTTATCGAGTACGCGCAAGGGGCCACGACCTTTGGCAACTCGGGGCTCGACGAGACCATGGCCGCCATCCACGAGCAGATGCGCGCGTTCTCGGAGGCCGAGGTCGTGCCGCACGCGCACGAATGGCACCTCGCCAACGCCTACATCCCGATCGAGATCGTCGAGAAAGTAGCCGAGCTCGGCGTGTTCGGCCTGACGCTGCCTGAGGAGTATGGCGGTCTCGGCCTCGGCAAGCTCGCGATGTGCGTGGTCTCAGAGGAGCTGTCCCGCGGCTACATCGGTGTCGGATCGCTCGGCACGCGCGCCGAGATTGCGGGCGAGCTGATCCACAACAACGGCACACCCGAGCAGAAGGAAACGTACCTTCCCAGAATTGCGAGCGGCGAGCTGCTGCCGACTGCCGTCTTCACCGAGCCGAATACGGGCTCGGATCTTGCCGCTCTCACCACGCGCGCCGTGAAGGACGGCGAGGTCTACAAGATCACCGGCCAGAAGACCTGGATCACGCACCCGGTGCGCGCCGATATCATGACCGTGCTGGCGCGCACGAACCCGGACGAGAAGGGCTACAAGGGTCTCTCGATGTTCATCGCCGAGAAGCCGCGCGGCACAGACGGGGATCCGTTTCCCGCCAAGGGCATGACGGGCGGCGAGATCGAGGTGCTCGGCTATCGCGGCATGAAGGAGTACGACATCTCCTTCGATGGCTTCGAAGTGCCGGCTGAAAATCTGCTCGGCGGCGTCGAGGGCCAGGGCTTCAAGCAGCTTATGAACACGTTCGAGGGCGCCCGCATTCAGACGGCGGCCCGTGCTGTCGGCGTTGCCCAATGCGCGATGGATTTGGCGCTCAAGTATGCGCTCGAGCGCGTGCAGTTTGGGAAGCCGATCTATGCGTTCCCGCGGGTTGCAAACAAGATCGTGATGATGGCCGTCGAGACCATGATCGCGCGCCAGCTCTCCTATTTCGCCGCGCGCGAGAAGGACGAAGGCCATCGCTGCGATCTCGAAGCCGGTATGGCGAAGCTCTTAGGCGCCCGCGTCGCTTGGGCCAACGCCGACAACGCGCTGCAGATTCATGGCGGTAACGGTTTCGCGCTCGAGTATCCGGTCAGCCGCGTGCTTTGCGATGCGCGCATTCTGAACATCTTCGAGGGTGCGGCCGAGATCCAGGCGCAAGTCATCGCGCGCCGTCTGCTCGAGAACGGGGGCTGAGAGCCATCGGCGCTGCGGCGCGGCGCCTAGGCAATGCGCCGTCTGCCGAACTGCCGTGAAAATTGCGGCGGCCTTTTCATCATATCGGAGGCGTGCGCGGACAGCCATGTTGCCTCGTCGCGCAAGGATCCTGTTTGCGTTTGCGATTGTGGAACCTTGCGGAGATCCCGGCCTGCGCCGGGATGACGTCTCTCTTGTTGAAGGCTCCTGCTTTCCTCGGCTCTCTCGGGTGGCCTCATGACGATGTCTCGGTCGTGTACGCCGCCTGCCTCCTCTCACCGTCATCCCGGCGCAGGCCGGGACCCACGCCAGCGTCCGCCTGCGCATCGCCGGATATTTCGCGATCCATCCATCCACGCGGAATCGCGGGATATATGGAGAGGCGCAGTTCTGGTTTCTCGCTTTCGCGCTCCGAAGCGCCGCCCTCGTTCGCACGGTCGCCCTAATCGAGGTCCTATTCGCCGTCGTCGTCTCGCACGGCATCTTCAAGCAGCGGCTGGGCGGCCGCGAGGCGCTGGGTATCCTGGTCCTCGTGTCCGGTGTGGCAGTTCTTCTCAATATCGCCTGAGCCTCCTCGCGAACTGTTTATTTCTTGCGCTGGTGCAAAAGCTTACCATCGGGCGACCTTGCTCGAACCACCACGTCCGGGAAACCGCCGATGCGCACGCTCCTCCTCCGCTTCCTACCTGCCCTGCTACTGTTCTGGGCGGGTGCGCCGGCTCATGCGCAGGAGGATATGCCGCCGCTGGAGGCGTTCGCATCCGGCTCGGGCCGCGTCTGGCTTTCGGATTGCGCATTCGAGGCCGAACGCTACGTGAGCTGCAAGAACGCGGCGCCCGCCGTGCTCGAGGCCATCTCCAATCCGGGCGAGGAAACTCCCGGCGAAGCGCTGCAGGCCTTCGTGCAAGCTCTCTTTGTCGGCAAAGGCTGTGTCTTCGACATCCCCGCAGACAGCTTCCGGGTCAACGGCATTTTCCTATCATTTGATTCCACTGCGGCAAGCGGCATCCGCTGCGAAGGAAAGCCATCGAAGCTCATCTTCGCGCCCGGCGGCATCAGCCTGCTGGATACGCTCTACTTCTTCTCGGCGGCGCCGCCCCTCTAGTGTGAAACCCGCTCAGGAGTCGAGCCGTGCTTCCTTTTCCGCGCCGACGCCATTAAACCCGTGCCATGCAGAGATCCATTCTGATCACCGGGTGCTCGTCCGGCATCGGCCTCGCTTCGGCCCGCCTCATGAAGGCGCGGGGCTGGCGCGTGCTCGCCACAGCGCGCAAGGAAGAGGATCTCGAATGGCTGCACCGTGAGCTCGGCGTGGAGGCGCTCTATCTCGATCTCGCCGACCCCGGCTCGATCGCGCGGTGCGCACTGGAGACACTCGAGCTTACGGACGCCAACCTGCACGCGCTTTTCAATAATGCGGCCTACGGGCAGGTGGGTGCCGTCGAGGACATCGTGCCCGAGGTGCTGCGCCGGCAGCTCGAGGTCAACGTCGTCGGCACGCATGATTTGACGCGCCGGCTACTTCCGGCCATGCGGGCGACGGGACAGGGGCGCATCGTGCAGTGCTCGTCCGTGCTCGGCTTCGTCTCGGTTCCCTATCGCGGCGCTTACTGCGCGTCGAAGTTTGCGCTCGAGGCGCTGAGCGATGCATTGCGCCACGAGCTCGCCGGAACGGGCATCCACGTGTCGATCATCCAGCCGGGTCCGATCCGCACGCGTTTCGTTGAGCACGCGCTCGCCAACTTCCGTGCGACCGTTGACATCGAGGACTCGGCCCATCGCGAGACTTATCATGCCCGTCTCGCCGCCATGGAAGCGGGCGGCAAACAGACCTTCAAGTTGGAGCCCGACGCCGTGGCGGCCAAGCTCGTTCACGCCGTCGAAAGCGCCCGCCCCAAGCGGCGCTACAAGGTGACGGTGCCGACCTATCTCGCCGCCGTGGGCCGGCGTCTGCTGCCGGCCCCCGTTGCCGATTGGCTTGTCCAGCGGCTCTGAAATCCGAGCATCACAGGTTCACCAATTCTCAAGCCGCGGACGATAGCCTGATCTCAGCTGTTGTTCGCGGCGGCTGGCCTTGCGTATCTGCCGGTCCGCGATGCTGGCGTGGGAGTGGTCGGCCATGTCGCTTCTCGACACGATTGCACGTGCCCTTACATTCAGGACCGTGCGCCCGGCCGAGCCGGCAAAAAACGGCCGCGACAGCGCGGAGATGCGGCGCCTGCGTCGCGTGCGGCAGCGGATGCGCAGCGGCGCTGTCTGGTCGGACAAGCTGATCGCGCCGCGGCCCTGCATGTTCAAGGATCTATCCGTCGGCGGCGCACAGGTGGAAATTCTCGGCGCTCCCATCAAGCCGGGCCTCCTCATGGACGGCCTCTGGCTCTACTTCGACACTGAAAAGCACGAGGTCTCCTGCTCGCTCGTTTGGATGAACGGACGAACGCTGGGTCTCAGGTTCGAGGGCGCTCTGCGGCCGCCGTCGCGCAAGTATGGCTGAGCCAGCGGACCGCTCGCGGGCGCGCTGCCTCACAAGCAATCCGCATCATACATTTTCGTATGGTGGGCATATCGTCCCTTGTGCGCCCGATCGGCAGTAAACACCTCGAGGATATCGGCGGGGCAAGGTCTCGCCGACGGTCCCGACCGCTTTCGGTCCCGGCCTCTCCCAATGGGAAAGGAACTCGTCATGAAACGATCTCTGATACATCTCGCCGCCGCTTGCAGCAGCGTTTTGCTTGCCGCAGCGGCTTCTTCGACCGCGGCAAATGCCTATTACCTCGGCTACGGAAACGGCGATCCTGGAAACTGGGACTTCTGGACCGAGCAGAACGGCGGCATCAATCCGGAGACGCAAGCCGAGGCCAAAGCTGTCTATGTGCCGCGGGCCTATGAAATGCATCATGCACGCCACGCGCACTACGCCCACCACAGGCACAGGCGGCACGACTCTTTTGAAAGCGGTAAGGTCTACTGAGATCTGTGCAGGCTGCGAGAGCGGACGGGACGGGATGGTGCATTCCGTCCCGTCGCGGCACAGTCATCGCCGTCAGGTGTCGGCTTGCTCGCTCAGTTGGCGAAGCGGAAGTGCATGATGTCGCCGTCCTTGACGACGTAGTCCTTGCCTTCGAGGCGCATCTTGCCCGCTTCCTTAGCGCCCGTTTCGCCACCCGCCGCCACGTAGTCCTCATAGGCGATGGTCTCGGCGCGAATGAAGCCTTTCTCGAAATCCGTATGGATGACACCGGCCGCCTGCGGCGCCTTCGTGCCGCGCGTGATTGTCCAGGCGCGCGCTTCCTTGGGGCCGATGGTGAAGTAGGTGACGAGATCGAGCAACTGGTAGCCGGCGCGGATCAGGCGGTTGAGGCCCGGCTCTGAAAGGCCCATCTCGGCCAGGAACTCAGCGCGGTCATCGGGTGCGAGGCCCGCGAACTCGGCTTCGATCTTGGCCGAGATCACGATGCAGGCGGCGCCTTCCGCCTCGGCTTTCGCAGCCATCTTCGCTGAGTGCGCATTTCCGCTGCCTGCCGCCGTCTCCTCGACGTTGCAGACGTAGACCACGGGTTTCGAAGTCAGCAGCTGCAACGCGGCGAATGCCGGCTGCTCCTCCGGCGCAATATCGGCGAGCCGCGCCGGCTTTCCCTCGCGCAGTGGTGCCAAAGCCTTTTCCAGGATAGCAAGTTGCGTCTTGGCGTCCTTGTCTCCGCTTTTTGCTCGCTTCTCGATCGTCGCGATGCGTTTTTCCAGGCTCTCCATGTCGGCGAGCATGAGCTCCGTCTCGACCACCTCGGCATCGGCGAGGGGGTCGATGCGATTCTCGACGTGGGTCACGTCGTCGTCCTCGAAACAGCGCACAACGTAGGCCACGGCATCGACTTCGCGGATGTGGGCGAGAAACTTGTTACCGAGCCCTTCGCCTTTCGAGGCGCCCCTCACCAGCCCCGCGATATCGACGAAAGTGAGCCGCGTCGGGATGGTCTGCCCCGACTTCGCAATGCCGGCGAGCGTATCCAGTCGGTCATCCGGCACGCCGACTTCGCCGACGTTCGGCTCGATCGTGCAGAACGGATAGTTCGCCGCTTCTGCAGCAGCCGTTTGCGTGAGCGCGTTGAAGAGGGTGGACTTGCCGACGTTCGGCAGGCCCACGATGCCAAGCTTGAAGCCCATAGAGAGAAAGTCCTTGATTTATCGGGCTGGCCCTACACTGCCGGGGCCCACCGATCAATGGGTAAAGGGACGCGGCGTGCCCTGCGTTGCAAGTCGAAGAGCCTCGGAAGAAGGAGTTCTCAAGCGTCCGGCTTGCGGCCTGCGAGCCATTTCCTGAGGTTTTCGGCAAGAGCGCCGGCACGTTTCCCGGCCCGCTCGCCTGTGGGATGGGCCGGGCGGGATTTGGCGGTTGCTGCCGGCGAGGTCGGGGGTGTGCTGGTCTCGGAACGGCGGTCGCTTCCCTTGCCAGGGGCCGGGTCCGGCTCGCCGCCGAGCGCCTTGGCCACGTCGGTGAGGAAACGCGATTGATCGTCACGCACGAGGCGGGGTGCGGCCTTGGCGATCGCATCGAGCAGCGGCTCGAGCCACTCCTGATCGGCCTTGGCGAAATCGGAGAGCACCCAGCGGGCGACAAGCTCTTTGACGCCGGGATGGCCGACGCCGATGCGCACGCGCACATAATCGTTGCCGACGTGCGCCGAAATCGAACGCAGCCCGTTGTGCCCCGCATTGCCGCCGCCGGTCTTCACCTTGAGCTTGCTGGGTGCGAGGTCGATCTCGTCGTAGAAGACGGCGATGTCCGCCAATGGAATCTTGAGAAACCGCGCCGCCTCGCCCACGGCACGGCCGCTTTCGTTCATGTAGGTGCCGGGCTTGAGCAGCAGCACCTTCTCGCCGGCGATTTCGCCGTCCGATACAAGGCCGTGGAATTTGCGCTTCCACGGGCCGAAGCCATGCGCGTCGCGGATGCGGTCCACGGCCATGAAGCCGACGTTGTGGCGATTGTAGGCATATTCGCTGCCAGGATTTCCGAGGCCGACGAACAGCTTCATGGCAAAGCCTTGAATAAGAGCGAGAAGGCCGGCATCGCATGTCGCGCCACCGGCCTTTCCATGATGGTGATATTACTTCTTGGCTGCAGGTGCGGGCTTGGCCCCGGCCGCCGCTTTGGCCTCGGTGGGAGCAGCCGAGCTCTCCTCGGCATCGTCGCCGCCTGAATCGTCCTTCTTAGCGCCGACGATGGTCGCGATGGTGAAGTCGCGGTTGCCGATCACGGGCTGCACATACTCGGGCAATCCAAGAGTAGAGACGTGGATCGAGCGGCCGATCTCCAGACCCCCGAGGTCGATCTCGAAGTGGGTCGGCATGCGGTCATAGGGACAGAAGACCTCGATCTCGTGGCGGACGATGTTGAGGATGCCGCCGCGCTTGAGGCCGGGCGAAAGACCATGGTTCACGAAGCGGACCGGCACGGCGACGCGGATGACGCCATCCTTGCCGATGCGCAGGAAATCGACGTGGATCGGATGATCCTTGACCGGATCGACCTGGACATCGCGCGGGATGACGCGGATCTTGCGATCGCCCACTGCGATATCGAGCACCGAGGAGGTGAAGTGCCCCTTGATGAACTGCTTCCAGAGCTCGTTGCCGTTGATGGCAATGATTTCGGCCGGCTGGCCGTCTCCGTAGATAACTGCGGGGACATTCCCCTCTCGGCGGGCTTGGCGTGCGGCCCCCTTGCCGGCACGCGGGCGCGCCGTGGCCTTGATCTCCATGATCTCGGACATGGCATTTTCTCCAATGAAAAAAGGGCCTTGAGACAGGCCCACCTGGCTGCAGCCGGCCTCCAAGGGTGCCGGGCAGGTCTCTCGCTTATGCTTGAGATCGCAGGGTTATAGCTGCGGAGCCGTCAATTATCAATTGACGCTTTGGCGCCTGTCGGCTGTCTCCAGGCAGGCCTTGCCGGCACAGCCGAACCATCGCACCCGGGCCACATTTGGCCAGGATCGGTTATGCTATCCCTCGTGCTTCCGGAAAAAGTGGTGCCAGTTTTCCGATAAAGAGCACGAAAAAAGCGAGCGCTTCCGGATAAGCGGGGAAGCCATCACCTGAAGGGAGCCGCATGACGCGAAAAGTGAGTAAGCGCCGCCCGGCGCAGGAGCAGGACAAGCTTATCTTCGAAGCCTTGCGTCAATCCGGCAGGCCGATATCGGCGTATGAGATCATCGATCAGCTTCGCGATCGCGCGAGCCTCGCGCCGCAAACAGTCTACCGCGCGCTGGACCGCCTCATCGCCTCCGGCACAGCGCACCGCGTGGAATCGCTCAACGCCTTCGTCGTCTGCCGGCATTCTGACCACCATCACGACGGCGCGGCCATATTCGCCATTTGTGACGACTGCGGCACGGTGTCGGAGTTTTCGGAGCCCGCCGCTGTTGAGGCCTTGGACAGTTGGGCGAAGCGCTCCAAATACACCGTCCACACGATGACGCTGGAGCTGCGCGGGCGCTGCGCGGCCTGCACGGCACGCATGGTGTGACGAGGGGTTCGGGCCGGCGGTCGGTCCGGTCGCCTGGCGGCTGAGGTGCCAACCGCAGAGCGACGCGGGGCCCGTACGCAGCCGCCGGCACACACAGACATAGGGTGGACGATGCGCGACGAGACGAAACGCAAGCTGGAGCGCCAGCTCTGGCGGGATCGGGTCAAATGGCTTGGCGGGGCGCTAGGGGTCGCGGTGTTTGCGCTCGGCGGCTTATGGGCCATGGGCTTGGATGCGACGGTCGAGACACATCAGTTGGCGGGCGTGGTCGAGACCGTGGGGCCAGTTGTCGGCCGCTCCATCCGCGCCAATGAGGAGGGACTGTCTGTCGACGTGAAGCTCGGTGACGGCCGGCTGGTCCATGTCATGGCGCTGAAGAAGACCGATCCGCACGTCGGCGACCGGGTGCAGATTGCCGAGCATGTTCACGGCAGCGGGCGCGTCACGTACTCGTGGCGATAGCTGCGATCGCTGCGGGTTTCGCGCGTTGACTGAGTAAGGCGCGTCGTTATAGTGCGGCGCCCGCTCCCGATCGTTACCGGGCCCCTGTGGCGGAACAGGTAGACGCGGCAGACTCAAAATCTGCTGTCAGCAATGACGTGCCCGTTCGAGTCGGGCCAGGGGCACCACGTTTGAACGCCAGCCGGAGGCACAACGCACCATGACCGTACGCCCTGGCTCGCGCAATCTCATCACCGACGTCGATGGCATCTCAGTCGGCAACGCGCAGTGCGCGACTGTGCGGAGCGGCGTTACGGTCGTCCTTCCGGATCGGCGTGTGGTTGCCGCATGCGATGTGCGCGGCGGTGCGCCAGGCACCCGAGAGACCGACGCCCTCGATCCGACGTGCCTCGTCGAAGCCGTCGACGGCATCGTTCTTTCGGGCGGCTCGGTTTACGGCCTGGAGGCTATGTCAGGAGCGGTGGCGTGGCTTGGCGCGCGCAATCGGGGCTTCGCGCTCGGCGAGACGCCTCGGGTGTCGCCCGTCGTTCCGGGGGCCGTGCTGTTCGACCTGCCGAACGGCGGCGACAAGAACTGGGGTGAGACGCCGCCTTACCGCGAGTGGGGGCGCGCGGCGTGCGCCGACGTGGCGCGCGAATTCGCCCTTGGCAACGCCGGCGCGGGCATGGGAGCCATGGCCGGCAACCTGAAGGGCGGGCTCGGCTCCGCCAGCGCCTGCGATGGCGATCTCCAGGTCGGCGCGCTGATTGCCGTCAACCCGTTCGGCTCGGTCGTCATGGGAGGCGAGGGGCATTTCTGGGCCGCCCCCTATGAGCTCGATGGCGAGTTCGGCGCGCGGGGCTGGCCGGCGGCGATGCCGCCGGTATCCGCAGAAGATCCGTTCCGGGGCAGCCGTCTGGATCTTTCGCCGCTCGCGCCCGGCGGGAACACGACCATCGGTGTCGTCGCGACCAATGCGAGCCTCACGAAGGCCGAGGCGAAGCGCATTGGCATCATGGCGCAAGACGGCCTCGCCCGTGCGATCCGCCCGATCCATTCCCATGTCGATGGTGATACAATCTTCGTGCTGGCGACAGGCACGGTCGACCTTCCCGCGGATCCGCTAGAGCGCCTGATGCACCTCATGCGCATTGGTTCCATTGCCGTTGATACAGTCGCACGTGCCGTGGCGCGCGGAGTCTACGAGGCAAACGACCTCGGCGAGGCTGTGAGCTACAAGTCGAAGCACGCAAGCGGGCAAGCATCCCGATGAGCAAGCGTTTGGGTTCGTCAGCGAGAAGGAAGCAGGCACCGGAGCAACCGAGATGCGCCACACCCCAGCGTGCGCCGCGCAAGCGGGGATCCAGGGTTTCGGCGGATCGCTTCAGTGATGACGCCGTATGGGCTGAGGGCGAGACGAAGCCCTTCTGGGAAGAAAAGCGCCTCGCGGATATGACGCCGGCCGAATGGGAATCGCTTTGCGACGGCTGCGGCCAATGCTGCCTAGTCAAGATCGAGGACGAGGACACCGGCGCCGTTTTCCTGACGCGCCTCGCCTGCAGCCTCCTCGACATCGGTGCATGCCGCTGCAAGGACTATGAGAACCGCTTCGAGCGCATGCCCGACTGCCTGTCCATCGACATCAAGGCGGTGCGCAAGCTCAAGTGGCTTCCGGAGAGTTGCGCCTATCGCCGCCTCGATGAGGGGCGCGGCCTCGCCTGGTGGCATCCGCTGATCTCAGGCGATCCTGAAACCGTGCACCAGGCCGGCATCTCCGTGCGCGGCTGGACCCGGAGCGAAAAGGGCGTCCCGGAGGATCGGATCGCCCGCTACATCATCGGCGAGGCCGGTTAGGCGCGATCGGTGCGACAGCATCGGGCAGGCCGCGTCATCCATTCCACGTAGGCTCACGTGTCTTGCCGATGGTCGAGGCACACCGAATTAATGCAATACCGCTTCCCGGTCTCTGTCGGCCCGTCATCGAAGACATGGCCGAGGTGTGAGCCGCAGCTTGCACAGCGCACCTCCGTGCGCACCATGCCATGAGTGGTGTCCCGATGATATTCGATCGAGCCCGGCAGCGCCTGATCGAACGATGGCCAGCCGCAGCCTGATTCGAACTTTGTGTCCGATGAGAAGAGCTCTGCTCCACAAGCCGCGCAAGCGAACGTGCCGGGTGCATGCGTGTTCAGGTGCTCGCCTGTAAACGGTCTCTCGGTCCCACCCTTGCGCAGCACCTGATACTGCTCGGGCGTGAGTTTCTCGCGCCAATAATCCTCGTCGTGTGTGATCTTGCTCATGGGCGTCCTCCTTTTCCTTATGGGCTGGACGGCCTCCTCCGGCGATAGCCCGCCCGGTAAAGGAGCAGTCCCGCGATGATCGCAGCGTAGACGAATGGTTCCAGCGGCCAGGCTTTAACCAGCATGATGAAATGCAGGGCCGCAGCCGCGGCTGCAACATAAACAAGACGGTGCAGCCGCTGCCACGCTGCGGCGCCGAGTCGCCTGATCATGGTCGCATTCGACGTCGCCGCGAGCGCGATCAGGATGAGGAAGCTAAGAAGCCCGACCGTAATATAGGGACGTTTCACGATGTCCTTCCAGATGAGTCCGGCATCGAGCCCCTGATCGAGCCAGACGTAAACGGTCACGTGAAGGAGGGCGTAGACGAACGCGAGAAGCCCGATCATACGCCGCCAGCGGATGAGGTTTGGCCCGCCCATGCGGCGGAGTGGCGTGATGGCGAGGCCGGCCACCAGGAAGCGCAGCGCCCAGAGCCCGAGCGAGCGCTCCAGGGTCTTGAGCGGGTCGGCGCCGAGCTGGTCGGTGATGGCGAGATGAAAGGTCCACACCGCAGGCAGCAGGCCGACGGCATAGAGCGTCCAGCTTCCGGGCGCGAGCCATGTGCGCCATGAGCCTCCGGGACGTCCGCGCACGCTTGCTGGCGCATGCCCACCCGCAACCGCTCCTGACCGCACGCCTCGCGCCGCGGGCCTCCGCCACGTCTGGCGCTGGGGAGCGCCGATCGGATCAGAAGTTCTCACGGAGATCCATGCCCGCATAGAGCTTGGCCACGTGCTCGCCATAGCCGTTGAACATGAGCGTCGGCCGGCGCTTTGCGAAAAGTCCATTGCCTTCGCCGATGCGCCGCTCAGTCGCCTGGCTCCAGCGCGGATGATCGACCTCCGGATTGACGTTCGAGTAGAAACCGTACTCTCGCGGCTGCAGGGCTTGCCACGTCGTCTCCGGCTGCTTGTCGACGAGCGAGATCCTGACGATGGACTTGATGCTCTTGAACCCGTATTTCCACGGCACGACGAGCCGGAGCGGCGCTCCGTTCTGCTTTGGCAGCGCCTCGTCGTACATGCCGGTGGCGAGAATCGTGAGCGGGTGCATGGCCTCGTCGAGGCGCAATCCCTCCCGGTAAGGCCAGGGCAGCGGCTGGAAGTAGCCGCGCTGCGCCGGCATTTCCTGCGGGCGCACCAGCGTTTCGAAGGCGACATAGCGCGCGCTGCTGAGCGGCTCCACACGCTGCAAGAGCGCCGCAAGCGGGAAGCCAATCCAAGGGATCACCATGGACCAGCCTTCGACACACCGCAGGCGATAGATGCGCTCCTCGAGCGTAACCGGCTTCAGGATGTCCTCGAGCGCCATCTCTCCGGGCTTTGCCACGAGGCCGTCGATCTTCACGGACCACGGGTCGGTCGTCAGCGTGTGCGCCTTGGCTGAGGGATCGCCCTTGTCGCTGCCGAACTCGTAGAAATTGTTATAGGTGGTCGCGTCCTTGAGACGCGTGATCGGCTCGTCGGTCGAGAACGTGCTTTTCCTTGCAGCGACATAGGCCGCCTGCCCCCGCATGGGGAGAAGGACCAGCGCAGCCAGGCCGAGGCTGCCTGCCACGAACTCGCGGCGGCGGAGATAGAGGCTCCGCGGCGTAATCTCGGACGGCGGGATATCGGCAGGTCTGCGGATGAGCATCGGGACGGACCTCATTCTGCGTTAGCTGGCCTTTGCATACTACAGCGGGCTCCCATGGAGCATCCCTGACATAGGTATCACGGCCCATGCGGGCCAGCCGCCGCGCAGAGAACTCGCACATTCCTCAATGTGCGGGATCCGCAGTCACGCGTGCCTGGATCAATCCGCGGGCCAGATGAGCGCACATGGGTTGAAAACGGGAGCTCGTCCCCAAAGATGAAATTAACGCACGGCTCGCGTTTCGGCTCGCTCCAGAACGTGAATCAGTCTCTCCAACAAAGACTTAGAGCGCGTGGCATGTCACGGTTCGAAGGGGACGGCCAAAACGCCCCGAATGCTGAGAAGAAGATCCTCGTTTTGCAAGGAGGAGGCGCGCTCGGCGCGTATCAGGCAGGTGCCTTCGCGGCGCTCAATGAAGCGGACCTGTGTCCCGAATGGGTGGCGGGCATCTCGATTGGCGCCATCAATTCCGCGCTCATCGCCGGCAATCCGCCCGAACTGCGGGTGGAGCGGCTCAAGACGTTCTGGGAGCGCGTATCGAGCGGGTTGCTGCTTGCCCCCATCGCAACCGATAACCAATCGCGAAAAATCTACAACGAGCTCAGCGCCGCGTTCGTCGCCGTAACGGGCGTGCCCGGCTTTTTCGACCCGCGTATTCCGCCACCGTTTCTGAACCCTAAGGGCTCGCTCGAGGCGATCAGCTACTACGACACCAGCCCCCTGCACGCGACCTTGAGCGAGCTCGTTGACTTCGATTACCTCAACTCCGGAAAAATGCGCGTCAGCGTCGGCGCCGTGCAGGTGGAAACAGGCAACCTCAAGTTCTTCGATACGGCGCATCTCGAGCTTCGGCCCGAGCACATCATGGCGAGCGCTGCGCTGCCGCCGGGGTTTCCCCCAGTGATCATCGACGGCGTGGCCTACTGGGACGGCGGCATCGTCTCCAACACGCCCCTGCAATACGTTCTCGACCGGACCGGTCCGCGCAGCGACATGTGCGTCTTCCAGCTCGATCTCTTCAGCGCCAAAGGGCCCATGCCGGAGACGGTGTTCGACATCACGCAGCGTGAGAAGGACATCCGTTACTCGAGCCGCACGCGGCTCAACACGGACGTGTTCCGCGAGCTTCAGACTATGCGCCGCGCCATCCGCCGGCTGGAAGCGAAGATGCCGGACAGCCTCAAGACGTCGATGGACTGGCATGTCTTGTCGGCGCTCGGGTGCGATGCGGCGATCACCATCGTGCATCTCATACACCGCCGCGCAGTCTATGCGACGCAATCCAACGACTACGAGTTCTCTCGCTTCACCATCAACGAGCACTGGCGCTCGGGGCGCGATGACGTCGAGCGGACGCTTTCGCACCCCTCCTGGATCCACCGGGAGCGGCCGACGAGCGGCGTCACCGTGCTCGACCTTACGAAAGAGCTGGATCCCCCGCGACCGGAGAGGCACCCATGAAGATCGCCGAGGTCAAGAAAAGCGCCTTTGCCATGCCGTTGACGAGCCCCGCCTTTCCACCAGGTCCTTATCGCTTCATCGATCGCGAATATCTGATCATCTCGTACCGCACCGATCCCGAAGCGCTGCGCGCCGTGGTGCCCGAACCGCTTTCGTTCGATGAGCCGATCGTTAGATACGAGTTCATCCGCATGCCGGACTCGACGGGGTTCGGCGACTATACCGAATCCGGACAGGTCATCGCGGTATCCTTCGAGGGCAGATCGGGCGGCTATACCCACGCCATGTACCTCAACGACGGACCGCCGATTTACGGTGGCCGCGAGCTGTGGGGGTTTCCGAAAAAGTATGCCCAGCCGTCTCTCAGGCCAGACAAGGATACCTTGATCGGCACCCTCGACTACGGCTCCGTGCGCGTGGCGACAGGGACCATGGGCTACAAGCATCGCGCGCTCGATCTCGGCCACGTGGCCGCCTCGCTCTCGGCGCCCAACTACCTCCTCAAGATCATTCCGCACGTGGACGGGTCGCCGCGTATTCTCGAGCTCGTCGACTATCGGCTCGAGGACGTGGTGCTCAAGGGAGCCTGGACGGGGCCGGCTGCGCTCGATCTCAGGCCGCATGCGGCGGCTCCCGTGGCTGCGCTGCCCGTGCTCGAAGTCCTCTCTGCAACACACATTCTCGCCGACCTCACGCTCGGCCTCGGCAAGGTCGTCTACGATTATCTCAAGCCTGAAAGGAGCACCCCATGAAACTGGATGGCAAAGTCGCGCTCGTAACAGGGGCCGCCAGCGGCATCGGGCACGAGATCGCCAAGCGTTATGCGGCCGAGGGCGCGCGCGTTGCCATCGCCGATCTCAACTTCGACGCCGCAGTTGCCGCGGCAAAGGAGCTGGGGGACGCCAAGACGTCCATTGCCGTGGCCATGGACGTCGCCAACGAGGAGCAGGTCAACGCAGGCGTCGAAAAGACAGTGGCGGCGTTCGGCGGTGTCGACATCCTGGTCTCCAACGCCGGTATCCAGATCGTGCATCCCATCGAGGATTTTCCTTTTGCAGACTGGAAGAAGATCATGGCGATCCATGTCGATGGTGCGTTTCTTACGACGAAGGCCTGCGTCAGACACATGTACAAGAAGGGCTCAGGTTCGCTCATTTACATGGGGTCGGTGCACAGCCATGAGGCCTCGCCGCTGAAATCGGCCTATGTGGCGGCGAAGCATGCCATCCTGGGTCTGGCGCGCACGATGGCGAAGGAAGGCGCAGAGCACGGCGTGCGCGCCAACGTGATCTGTCCCGGCTTCGTGCGCACGCCGCTGGTCGATAAGCAGATCCCGGAGCAGGCGGAAGAGCTTGGCATCACGGAGGAGCGCGTCATCAAGGAAGTGATGCTCGGCGAGACCGTGGACAAGCAGTTCACGATGGTCGAGGACATTGCTGACGTCGCGCTTTTTCTCGCGTCCTTCAAGACCAATGCGCTGACTGGCGAGAGCATCATCGTCAGTCATGGCTGGCACATGAACTGACCGTTCCGAGATGTAGATCTCGGTTCGCCGTAACAGAACGCGCCGGTAATGGGTTCAGCTTTTCGATGGGACCAACGATGCCAGCTTCAGAGGGATAGGCTTGAAGCGATCTTGGTCCAGTGCTCAGCGTTCCGGCGCGTTGCGCCGGCAGGGTCCGCGCTCGCCCGGCTGATCCGGCGGCCTCGGCCCGAAGTTCTTCAGATATTCTTTGGTGGCCTGATAGGCGATGTGCTCGCCCTGGCAGTCCTGCGTATCGATGGAGCCCGTCTCGATCGCGTCTGCCTCATCCTCGCGCTCGATCTCGGCCGAGGCGCCCGCTGCCTTGACGGAACGCTCGTGCGCCCGATCTGCCGTTCTATGCGCGGGACGTAACTCCGTGTCCTTGAGCGACCCCATCTCCCGAACGGCATCTCTCGTGCAGGCCCCCGCGAACAGCAGGACTGCGACGAGCGCGGTGAGATGGATCAGTCTTGGCATTGCGACCCTGCGAGGCCCTTTAGAGGAAATACCATCAGCCGAAATTGAGCACTTCTACTCCATCGCTGAGTCGCGCGCTGTCACCTATGGCCGAACTGGGGAATCCACAGCGTTTTTCGAAGCTTGGGCAGGAAAGGGCTGAGAATGGCAGCTTCGCTGCACCAGCGACCGTCAAAAAAACCGATGCGATTGCATTTTGGTCCGCGGGGCCAGGCTCGTTGCGGCCGTTTGTGACCGCGTCTCAGCCTCCGGTTAACGCACCATTAGCGGCGTGCGGCCCATGATGGCCGAACGGGGCAGGATGCCGCGTGCTTGCTTCGTGTGAGGGCAGAAGCACATGGACTATGGCGGCCGAGATCCGCAACGGCCGTATGGGCCGTCATTTTCCGATCCCCGGCATGAGCCGTATCCGGACTGGCCCGACGATCAGCCGCCGCCGGACGGCGCGCCTGCGCTGCCGCTGCGGTGGCGGCTCTTGCTGCGTGGCTCCATCCTGCTGCTGTCCGCCGCGGCGTTCGCCGTCGGTGTGCTTTTTATCTATTACACCATCGCGTTTCCGGACCCGCTCTCCATGCGGCTCCAAGCCGCCGCGCCTGAGATCCGCAGGGGCAGCAGCAGCCTTGCGGCCGAGCTTGATGCTGAGCCCGCCTTCATTCCGCTCGACATGCTGCCCCCGCATGCGGCCGAGGCTGTGATCGCCATTGAGGACCGGCGCTTCTTCGGTCACCCGGGCCTGGATCCGCTCGGCATGCTGCGCGCCGCCATCGCCAACATGCGCGCGGGCCGCTTGGCGCAGGGCGGCTCGACCATTACGCAGCAGCTCGCCAAGAACCTGTTCCTGACCGCCGAAAGAACATGGGCGCGCAAGGCAGAGGAGGTCGTGCTCGCACTGTGGCTGGAGCTGCGGCTGACGAAGCGCGATATCCTCGAGCTCTACCTCAACCGCGTCTATTTCGGCGGCGGCGCGCATGGCATCGAGGCGGCGTCCCAACGCTACTTCGGTAAATCGGCGCGTGATCTTGAGCTTGCGGAGGCCGCCGTCATCGCGGGGCTCCTCAAGGCGCCGTCACGCTATGCGCCGAGCGCGAGCCCTGACCAGGCGGTTGCGCGCGCACGGGTTGTCATTGGCGCCATGCGCGAGGCGGGCTTCATCAGCGAGGAGGAGGCTGCAACGGCCCTCGCGGCTGACATCCGCTTTTCTCCGCTGACGCTCGTGCCGGACGATGCGCCGGTGGGCGGCGCCATCGACGTCACCGCCGATGCTCCGCCGCAGGTGCGCAATACCGAGCGCGACGGCAGGATGGTCCAGGCGACGACGCCCGATGCGGCGAGCCAAGCCCGTACTGGCGCGGGTGTCGGAGGCGCCCCCGTGTCACTGGGCGCCGGTCCCGATTCCGGTCAGGGGGGCGCGGCCGCGCTTGGCGCCGAGGATGGGATGGCCGTCGTCACGCCGGAGGGCCGCATCCGCGTGCATCCACCGCGCTCGCGCTGAGAGCGACGTCGTTAGGGTGGAGCTTGCTTCAAAGCGATCGATCTCGCCGAACCACTTGCGGTTCAGGCTTCGTCGGCCGCGGCACCGTAGCGATGCAGGTCCATGCCGTAGATCTGCAGCCACCGCTTCGCCTCTTCGAGGCCGGGCATGGTCTTGGCGACAAGCTCCCAGAAGCGCGGCCCGTGGTTCATTTCTCTGAGGTGTGCCACCTCGTGCGCCGCCACGTAATCGAGGATGTCGGGGGGCGCCATGACGAGCCGCCACGAGAATGAAAGAACGCCCGTCGTCGAGCAGGACCCCCAGCGGCTGGTTTGATCGCGCACGGCAATGCGCTTGGCCGTCACGCCGAGTCGTTTGGCATGGAAGCGCACGCGTTCATCGAGGCTACGATGCGCTTCCTTCATGAGCCAGTCTCTGAGACGGCGTGGTGCATGCTCCTCGCGGCCGGCGACGCGCAGCTCCGGATAGGACTCCGTGACATGGCGCTCGACAGGTCCGCGCCGCGACGGGCCGGTGAACACGACGCGATGCGCCTCCCCGCGCAGCGGTATGAACACGCCGTCCGTGAAGGGCACGGGATCGGGCAGGCTATCGAGGCGCGCGCGCACCCAGTCGATATTGCGCGTGATGAACGAGTCGGCCTCGTTGAGGTCGCACTGCACCGGAAGCGTGACGATCACCATGCGTCGCGTACGGCTGACGCGCAACGTGAGGCGGCGTGCACCAGGATGCCGGCGCACCTCTACGGGAGCGCCGATATCGCCGATGTTGTTGTTTGTAAGCGTCGCAGACGCGGGTCTTCTTGTCTTCCGCATGAATAACTTTCGGAACACACGCTGAGTGTCGGCGCATAAGGCTGTGATGGATGGGGGTAGATTGAGCAGCTTCCCGACGTCCCCACAGGCGCTTGGCCCCGTGCCCGATCTCCTCCCACTTAGCAAGAGACTGAAGAGCATCTCTAGTATGAAATTGTGACGCCGCACAGCCGAAGTTGCAACTGTGGCGCAACGGCCCCATGAGACGGGAGCAAGCGCGAGAGATGAGCGAGATGTGCGCGACGGGGCATCACGCCCCGATGCATGTGTGCCGCGCATCCATGCTGATCAAGCTTTGCTTGTTTTGTTGCAGGGCGAGCGCTTAGGGATAAGCAGGATCGGGCGCGCGCTCGCGAGGTGTGAAGCTCGGCAGCTCTCGCATGTCGAGCGTCGGCGCCCTGGCTCCGCCCGCATCCTGATGCGGTGCGCCTTCGATCTGTGGCGGCGTTGGGGGAAGGGCGAAGCCGTGCCCGTGCTCCACGCCAGCCGCGACCGGAGCCGCAGACGTCGGCGTGGCCGCTGCGGGCGAATGCATCCGCACCTCCGGCTTGCTCATGACGAGCCCCGGCATTGTGATGAGCAGGCCCACCATGAGCAGCTGAATGCAGAGGAAGGGCACCGCGCCCCAATAGATTTCGCTGGTGCGCACGGGGGCCATGGTTCGCCCAGTAACAGTATCGCGGTAAGCGTCTCGCGGTGCCACGCTGCGCAAATAGAAGAGCGCAAATCCGAACGGTGGATGCATGAAGCTCGTCTGCATGTTGACGGCCAGCAGCACGCCGAACCAGATCACGAATGGGGAAACATCCGCCACGGCTTCCGTCACGGCGCC
The DNA here is from genome assembly GCF_036780825.1 of Hyphomicrobium sp. Lineage (GTDB taxonomy): Bacteria > Pseudomonadota > Alphaproteobacteria > Rhizobiales > Hyphomicrobiaceae > Hyphomicrobium_C. The sequence continues at coordinate 210,108 of NZ_DAIQCD010000002.1, forward strand.
GGAGGCATCGGTGGTTGTGATGACGGCGAGGCCGAAGCCCTTGGCGATGGCGACCGCTTCTGGAGAGACGCGGAAGATCGCCTCGGCAGCGGGCTTCAGAAGCGGGACGAGGATGAAGCAGAGCTCGAAGAAGTCGAGGAAGAACGCCAGCAGGAAAATCAGCACCATCACCATGATCAAGAAGCCGTACATGCCGCCGGGCATGGAGGTCAGGAGGTGCTCGACCCAGATGTGGCCGTTGACACCGTAAAAGGTGAGCGAGAAGATCCGCGCGCCGATCAGGATGAACATCACGAAGGCCGCGAGTTTCGCCGTCGCCTCCGCGGCCTGCCGCACGATGCGGAAGTTGAAGCGGCGCACGTCTTTGTCGCTCACGCGCTTGGCAGCGGCGAGCGCGAGCGCGCCGACCGCTCCCATCGCGCCGCCCTCAGTCGGCGTCGCGAGGCCGACGAGAATGGTGCCGAGCACGAGGAAGATGAGCAGCAGCGGCGGCACCATGACGAAGGTGACGCGCTCGGCGATTGTGGACAGCAGGCTGCGCCCTGAGACGAACGCCAGGGCGCGGTTCGCGAGCGCCGCGGCGAGGGCGAACATGATCGCCCATGCCATCGCCAGGATCGCGCGATCGATGCCGGCGTAGGCGGATCCGTGCATCATCCAGGCGGCAAATACGGCCGAGAGCGCTGCCAGAACTGCGATCGAGAGGAGCCCTCGAGAGCCATCCGCCTCGCGGTGGACGATGTGTTCCGCCGGCAGGCCCGGGGCGGCGGCCGGCTTGATAAGGGATACGACGAGAACATAGACGGCATAGAGGCCGGCCAATGCGAGGCCGGGCAGCAGTGCTGCCTTGTACATATCGTCGACGGAGCGGCCGAGCTGATCTGCGAGAACGATCAGCACGAGCGAGGGCGGAACGATCTGCGCCAGCGTGCCCGAAGCCGCGATCACGCCCGACGCGAGGCGGCGGTCGTAGCCGTAACGAAGCATGATCGGCAGCGAGATGAGGCCCATGGAGATCACGCTTGCGGCCACGACGCCGGTCGTCGCGGCAAGCAGTGCGCCAACGAAGATGACGGCGTAGGCAAGCCCGCCGCGTACCGTGCCGAAGAGCTGCCCCACGGTCTCGAGCAGGTCCTCCGCCATGCCCGAGCGCTCGAGGATCAGCCCCATGAAAGTGAAGAACGGGATGGCGAGCAGCGTGTCGTTGCGCATCACGTCGAAGATGCGCCCCGGCATGGATTGCAGGAGATGCCAGGAGAGCGTGATGGCGCCGTCGGAGTAAGGCGCCAGCTCCACGCCGACGAAGAAGAAGACGAGCCCCACCGCGCCGAGAGAGAACGCGACCGGGTAGCCGAGCAGGAGGAAGAAGACCAGCGATGCGAACATGATCGGCGCGAGGTTCTGCGCCAGGAATGCCGTCATGGGCTGTCGATCCCCCTTTCGCGCGCGCGGGCTGGCACGCGTCCCCCGCCCCGGTTCATCGCGCCTCGTCCGCCGGCGGCGCCATGCCGTTGTCGGGATCGGCTCCGGTGGCCGCCGTGTGATAGGTGCTCTGCGCGGCCGGCTCGGGCAGCAGCCCGCGCATGATTGCGATCCGCTTGATCAGCTCCGAGACGCCCTGCAGGAAAAGCAGCGTGAAGGCAACCGGAATGAGGGCTTTGACAGGCCATAGCGGCAAGCCGCCCGCGTTGGGGGATTGCTCGTTCTGCGCCAGCGAATAGGTGAAGAAGAACCAGGACGTGTAGGCGACCATGGCTGCCATCGGCAGTAGGAAGAGGACATGGCCCAGAAGTTCGATGGCATTGCGCACCCTGTGGGAGAGGCGACTGTTTAGGACATCGATGCGGATGTGCTCGTTGACCGCCAGCGTCCAGGGCGCCGCGAGCAGGAAGACGGCCGCAAACAGCCACCACTGCACCTCGAGAAGCGAGTTCGCGCTCCAGTCGAAAACCTTCCGCACCACCGCGTTGCCCGCGCTGATGACGGCTGCGGCCACGATCAGCCAGGCTGCCCATCGCCCGACTGCGCTGGTCGCCCGATCGATGGCACGGCTCAAGGCCAGCAGCAATTTCATGAAGCGTCTTTCAATGGTGCCGTTTTGCTGGCGGAACATCTGCCGCCTTCCTATATCGGAAAGGGCGGCAGGGGAGAACCGCAGAGAACCCACCTTGCGGGTACCCCAGGCATGACGTAGGGCTGGACCGAGCATTGGCTGGCCCCTGCGTCCGGCTGCGCGGCCGCGGGAGGCAATAACAGAGGCGTGGAATGTCCGATCTGAGAAGTGAGGTTGTCGAGCGGTTGCGGCGCGTGAAGGGGCCGGATCTCGACGGAAATATCGTCGATCTCGGGCTGGTGTCCGATATCCTCGTCAAGGATGGCCGCGTCTATTTCTCGATTACCGTTCCGGCGGCGCGGGCCGAGGAGCTGGAACCGCTGCGCGAGGCGGCAGAAAAGGTCGTACGCGAGATCGAGGGGGTCGCGGGCGTCGTCGCCGTGCTGACGGCGGATGCGGCGCCCGGCCAGGCTGCGCGGCCCGCGGCGTCGTCCGCCAATGGCCGTGAACACCACCGCGTGACGGAAGCGCGCGCGCGGAGCGGCGGCGGGGACGGTGGACACCGTCCGCCTCAGCCGGGGCCGGCACCCGTGCGCCAGACGCAGGGCGTCCCAGGCGTGGGCCACATCATCGCCGTCGCCTCCGGAAAGGGCGGTGTCGGCAAGTCGACGGTCACCGTGAACTTGGCGCTCGGCTTCCAGGCGCTCGGTCTCAAGGTCGGCATCCTTGACGCTGACATTTATGGGCCGTCTCAGCCCCGCCTTCTCGGCGTCACGGGCCAACAGCCCGAGGCGCAGGGCAAGAAGCTCGTCCCCATCGAGGGCTATGGCGTCAAGACCATGTCCATGGGCTTCATGGTCGAGGAGGACACGCCGATCGTCTGGCGCGGCCCGATGGTCGTCGGCGCGCTCAACCAGATGCTTCGCGAAGTGCTTTGGGGCGAGCTCGACGTGCTGGTGATCGACATGCCGCCCGGCACCGGAGACGTTCAGCTCACCATCGCCCAACAGGTGCCGCTCTCCGGCGCCGTCGTCGTCTCGACACCGCAGGATTTGGCCTTGATCGACGCCCGCAAGGGCCTTGCCATGTTCCGTAAGGTCAGCGTGCCGGTGCTCGGCATCGTCGAGAACATGAGCTATTTCATCGCGCCAGATACGGGCAAGCGCTACGATATTTTCGGCCACGGCGGAGCGCGCGCGGAAGCGGAGAAGCTCGAGGTTCCCTTCCTTGGCGAGGTCCCCTTGACCATGGAAGTCCGTGAGACGTCCGATTCCGGCCGCCCCATCACCGCCACGGCGCCAGAAAGCCCGAGCGCGGACGCTTTCCGCAGCATCGCGGCCAAGGCATGGAGCGAGCTTGAGAGGGCAGCCGGTCGCGGCATGAAACCGCCCGAGCTCAAGGTGGTGCATGGCGGAGAGGCGCTGCGCGTCCTGTTCGCAACCAAGGACGAGCACGAGCTTCCGGCGGAGTTCCTGCGCGTTCTGAGCCCGTCCGCGGAGGTCCAAGGGCACTCGAAGGACCAGCGCGTCACCGTTGCCGGGAAGAAGAACGTCAAGATCCGGGAGCTCCGCGGCGTCGGCAACTACGCCGTGCGCGTTGTCTTCGACGATGGGCATGATTCCGGGCTGTTCACCTGGTCCTATCTTCACATGTTGTCATTGCAAAAGGATAAGCGCTGGGCCGAATATCTTGCCGATCTCAAAGCGAAAGGGCTTGAGCGCTAGAACTTAGGGTGCTTCCGGAAAGAAGCACAAAAAAAAACAAAAACTTAGAGCCGTTCCGGGGTTTTACTTAAACTGGAACGGCTCTAGAAAAAATGCGCATCATGGCGCACGAGTGCCGTGACGTGCGCAATGGAAGGGGAGGTACTGCAATGATCTTCAACCTTCAGCGCGGGAAACGCTACCGGGCGACGATCACGCTCGGCTTCGTCGAGCGGCTCGCCAGCAACGACATGATCGCCGATAAGTTTCGCTCCGCTGGTTTCAAGGATGTCTCGGTCCAGGGCGAAGGCGGAACACGCTATGCGGAAGGCGTCTGGGACAGCGAAGACATGCGGCCCTCATACCCGCCGCAGATCAGCGAGGTTCTCGAGATCGCGGCGGGATAAACGCCGGGCTTGCTGCGCTTAGAGTTCAGAGCGCGTCCACGCTACCTGTCCGCTTGGCTTAATAAAACAGGCTCGATACGCTTTCCTCGCGGGAAGTGCGCAGGATGGCCTCTCCGAGCAGCGGGGCGATCGAAAGCACGCGGATGTTGCGCGCCGCCTCTACAGCCGCCGTCGGCAAAATCGAATCCGTGATCACGAGGTGCTTGAGCCGGGAATTCTGAATGCGCGACACCGCGCCCCCCGAGAGCACGCCGTGCGTCACGTAGCACATCACCTCCGTCGCGCCCTTGTCGAGCAGGGCGTCGGCGGCGTTCACCACGGTGCCGCCACTGTCGACGATGTCGTCGATGAGGATGCAGCGCTTGCCATCGACGTCGCCGATCACGTTCATGACTTCGGATTCGCCTGGCCGTTCGCGGCGCTTGTCGCAGATGGCGATCGGCACGTCGATGCGCTTGGCGAGCGCGCGTGCGCGCACCACGCCGCCCACGTCGGGCGAGACGATGACGAGGTTTTCCGTTCCGTACCGCTCCTCGATGTCGCGCACCATGACGGGGGCCGCGAACAGGTTATCGGTCGGGATATCGAAGAAGCCCTGGATCTGCCCGGCATGCAGATCGACCGTCAGCACGCGGTTGGCGCCGGCGCGTTCGATGAGGTTGGCGACGAGCTTGGCAGAGATCGGCGTGCGCGGACCGGGCTTCCGGTCCTGGCGGGCATAGCCGTAGTAGGGAATGACGGCGGTGATGCGCCGGGCCGACGAGCGCTTCAGCGCGTCGATCAGGATTAGGAGCTCCATCAGGTTGTCGTTGGCGGGGAAGGACGTCGACTGGATGACGAACGCGTCTTGTCCGCGCACGTTCTCCTGGATCTCGACGAACACTTCCATGTCCGCGAAGCGCTTCACCTGGGATTTCGCCGGTGGGATCTTGAGATACTTCGCTATGGCATCCGCTAGTGGCCGGTTGCTGTTGCCGGCTACGATTTTCATGGTCTGGCCGCCCCTGCCACTCTCTCCGCGTACATCGAATGGCATGAACGCTCCTCATGCGACGCTCCGATGACGCGCGTAATAACGCGCGAGCCCGGGTGTGTAAACTCCCCGGGCCCGCGATGTTTAGCAGACTCTCCTTCAGAGTGGCCAACCAGCCCCGTCGGCCCTTTCGACGCGGTGTCAGTTGACCTTCGGTAGAAGCTTAACGATTCCTTGCGCAGCAGCAGAAGCCGCCGCGTCGGCCGTCTTGCCCCAGGCGCCGTCGAGCGAGCCCTGCGGGATCTCGTTCTTCTGCGAGACCGTGCCGAGCTTCTTGCCCTGCGGGTCCTTGACGTCCCAGTCGATCTGGATCGGCTGCTTACCGTTCTGCCCTGGCCCGACGGCGACCTTGCCCTCGACCTTATAGGTCTGTCCCGACGGGGTGGTGGTCAGCGCCACGCCGCTGCGGGAAAGTTCCCGCTGGATGGCGTTGGTGAGGGCTACGCTGCCATCGCCCGGTGCGCCGACTACGCTCGGCACCATGGCCGACACAGCGCCGGGACGGGCGATGCTGCCGGTGGTCGCCGGCCCGGTCGCCGGTGCCGTCGCGGCGGTTTGCGTGTAGCCCGCCGTCGATGGCGGTGTGCCGCCGATGACCTGCGCCTGGTTCCCGCCCTGAGCGGACGAACTGCCAGCCACCGCGGCTGGGTTCTGCGAAGGCAGCCACGCGGCGAGCGAGCCCGCCGTTTTGTTTGAAATCGTGCCGATGACCTGTGGCGTGACCGAGGCCCATGGATCCTTCGACTGGGTGCCGGTGAGCACCTCCTCGCCGGTGATGCGATTGACGCGCTTGCCGGACGGATCGGTGACGTCCCAGATGTAGGAGACTTTCGTCCGCCCCTGTTCGCGCGCGGAGACGATGTAGCCGCGCAGCGTATACTCAGCCTTGGCGTTCGGATCCTTGGCGATTGCGATCCGCTGCGCTTCGATGGCGCTCGCGACCTGGGATTCGAGTTGCTTGGCGACGGTATCAGGCGCACCGATCACGGGTGCCACAGCGATCCGGGCAGCGTTCGCCGCGGTAGCCGGGGGCTGGCCCGCGATCGATATCGAGCTCTCGTCGGAATTGCTGGCGAACAGGTTCGAGCCCGTCTCACAACCCCCGAGACCGAAGCCCATGAGGGCTGCACAAACTGCGAACACGACTGACTTGTTTCCACGCCATGCCGCAGCAGCATCAATGGTCGTCACGATGACGTCCCCCTATGACTGATCCGCTGTTTTCCGGCGGCCGGCGTACAAACTTTGCGGCCTTCCCTCTGCGTAACGCTGCCGGTACCCTCTATGAGTCCTGTAGCCAGACGCCCGCCACGCGTCCAGACGGAATCGGACCAGAACTGGCAACGTGCCGAATTCTATCCGCGACATCCACAGCACAGTTGTGGATTTTGCAGTTAGGTCACAACAATGGCGGAGATTTGGCGCCCGTAATCGGGCTCATTTCGATGTGTTGCACGCCGAAAACTGAAGAACATCGATTCGTTTTCATAAGTGCAGGGAGACTGCCTCTCGGCGCGTCTGAGGCCGAGCCCCTCGAGCCGGTGCATGACATATCCCGCCAGGTCGAAATGGGGCGTTTTGCGCCCCTTGGGTATGGTAAAGAACCGGGCGTTATCGGCACTCGCCTCTTCGAACGCAGCCACGAACTCGGGCCCCACCTCGTAGGAGCGGGCTCCGATCGCCGGTCCGAGGGCAGCGATAATCCTTGCCCGCTCGGCGCCGAGGCCCTCCATAGCGGCCACGGTCGCCTCGAGAATGCCGCCAAGAGCGCCGCGCCAGCCGGCATGTGCCGCGCCCACGACGCCGGCGTCCGCATCCGCGAACAAGACCGGCGCGCAATCGGCGGTGAGCACGCCGACGGCGAGACCCCGCGTGCGCGTTACCACCGCATCGCCCTTAGGCAGGTCAAGGCGGTCGCGGAGCTGGTCCACGACGAGGGCAGTGGCGCTATGGGTTTGGTAAACGGTCTGAACGTCGTCTGAGTAGCTGCCGAGGTGCTTAGCGACCCGGGACCGGTTCTCGATCACGGCGACCGCATCGTCCCGCGATCCCGCTCCGCAGTTGAGGCTAGTGTAAAGGCCGCGCGAGAGGCCGCCCTGCCGGGTGAAGAAGCCGTGGCGGACGCCCGGCAGAATGGAGAGGCTGTCAGCCTCGAGCGGGCTCAGCATGAAACGTCTTCCCCTTCGTCAACGATAGAAGCGCTCTACGCGCGCAACCATTCTAGCTTTCGAAACCTGGCAGCGGTCCCATGTCCTGTGATCGCACGCCGAGCGCAAGGAAGCGCGAGCCCATGCCGTTGGGCGCGATGAGGCGCGCCACGCCGGCTTCGATCTCCGCCGCCCGTGCCGGATTGGCCGCCATCAGCCGCGAGGCGCGCTCGATGATGCCAAGGCGCCCGAGAAGCTCCGCCTGCGAGAGGGGCCCGTCGACCGCGAGACCGGTGCCACGGCATTCCTGACCGAAATGCTGGAAGTCGACCTGCGCCGAGAGGTCTGTCTCGCCCGGCGCATGAAAGGGCGAGACATGGGCTTGCCCGGCTACGCCCTGCAGCGTGTCGCCGAAGCCCGTCGCCGCATGGCCGTAGTCTATGAACAGCGCCGCCAGCGGACCGAGCCGAGCCCGTGCACCGAGGATCTCTTTCGCATGCCGGCCGTGCTCTTCGCACACTTCGAAGATATCGCCCTCCCGCGGTTCGCGGTTCGTCGGTAGCGCTGCGGGCAGCATGTCGGTTTCGAGATCGGGCACAAACCGAAAGGTTTCCTCGGGCGGGTCTCCGAGCGCGACCTTGCGTCTGCGCCAGCCCCCGTCCGCGTACGCGAACTGCGCAACCGGCAGCGCATCGAGGAACTCGTTCGCAACGACGATCGCCGGGCCGGCTGGCACGCGCGCCCGATCCGCGAGCGCAGCCGCCTCGTCGTGAAACTGTAGCGGCACGCCAGCATCGGAGAGCGTATCCGCCTGCGCTTTACGCAGCGTGCGATTGCTGTCGACCAGATGCACCGCCAGCGCCGCGCGAAACCGGGGCATGACGCGGGCCGCGCGCAGCGCGTCGCGCATCAGCGTTCCGCGTCCCGGGCCGAGCTCCACGAGATGAAGCCGTTCGGGCGCCCCCATCTGCTGCCAGACGACAGCCGCCCAGAGGCCGATCAGCTCGCCGAACGCCTGGCTGATCTCGGGCGCTGTGACGAAGTCGCCGCCAGCGCCGATAGCCGGTTGGCGCCGATAGTAGCCGTGCTCCGGATCATGCAGGCAGGCGCTCATGTAGGTGTCGACGCTGATCGGGCCATTGCGCCGGATCTGCGCCTTGAGCTTCGCGGAGAGCGGCGTATCCGTCATCGGGCGCTTGGCGCATTTTCGCGGCGTGCCCGCCAGATGAGGTAAAGGCCGACCGCCAGCATGGGGAGCGAATAGACTTGGCCCGCCGTGAGCGGTCCGATGTTCAGGAGGTGCACATCGTGCGGCTCGCGGAAGATTTCCGAGAAGGACCGCGCCAGCGCATACCCGGTAAGGAAGGTGCCCGTCACGAGCCCGGGAGATTTGAGCGCTCCCAAAGCGTGCGTCAGCACACGTAGGACGATGAAGAGAAGTAGCCCTTCGAGGGCCGCCTCATAGAGCTGGCTCGGGTGGCGCGTCGCGGGTTCGACGGCGGGGTAGAGCATCCGGGCGTGCGGAAACACCATCGCCCACGGCACGTCCGTGACGCGGCCGAACAGCTCGCCGTTGATGAAATTGGCGAGGCGGCCGAAGAAGAGCCCGATCGGCAGTGCCGCCGTGGCCAGGTCTCCGGTGCTGAGCACGCTGACGCCGTTGCGCCGTGCGAAGAGCCAGATCGCCAGCGCCGAGGCGAGAAAGGCCCCGTGGAAGCTCATGCCGCCTTTCCAGATCGCGAAGATCTCGAGCGGAGATGAGAGATAGGTGGCGGGCTCGTAGAGGAGGACGTAGCCGAGGCGCCCCCCGAGCACCACGCCAAGCGTGATGTAAAGCAGAAGGTCATCGACCTTCGCCGGAGGAAACGGCGGCGTATCGTTCCGCCATAGCTGCGGCGTCGCGAGCAGGCGCTTGATATAGGCCCAGCCGAGGAGCAGTCCGGCTAGATAGGCGAGGCCGTACCATTTGACGCTGAGCGGGCCGATCGAGAAGGCGACCGGGTCGAAGTCCGGGAACGGAATGGCGAGAAGGCTCATGGGCGGAGGCCTGTTTGCGAGGAAAGTCGGGACGGCGCGACAGGTGCTGCCTGCCGACCCTCGGAATGCGCGGCGGACGCTGCCGGGTCTGGGTGTGAGTGTCAAGCAACGGCTGGCGAGCCGCTTGAACGGCAGCGGCGGAGCTACCATAGTCCCGGTTTGAAGGTCGGGCGATCGCCTCGAGGCGACGCGAGCTTGAAGGAACGCCGATGACACAGACATCGAACCGCCTGCTGGACGAGGTCGCAAAGCTGATGACGGACGCCGCGGGCGCCGCACAGGGGTTGCGCCAGGAGGCTGAGGGCTTCATGCGCGCCCAGGCCGAGCGCATGCTCGATGGCATGGAGATGGTGAAGCGGGAGGAGTTCGACGCGGTGCGTACGATGGCCGAGAAGGCGCGCGCCGAGAACGAGCGCCTTGCGGAGGTGATTGCTGCGTTAGAGGCGCGCGTGGCGGCGCTCGAAAAAGGCGGGTCCGCCTCTTAAAAGTGCTTCTTTCGGGGGCGATGATTGGAAAGAGCCGCGCCCGAAGGCGAGCCTCCCCTCGGTTGCACGCAGCGACGCAGGCCGGACTGATTTAGAATGCTCTGGGAAGCGGAGACGGCTTTCTGGCGGAAGGCGCCGTCGGCTAAACAGCGTGATGCCGATCCTCGATTGAGCGTGAAGCGGCATCGCTCCGTGCGGCAGTCATGCGTCGCACGCTGCTTCGCCCATTTTGTCGAGAGCGTGGCCTGCCGTTTCCACACCGCTTCGATCTTGCTCTCCGTTTTGTGTTGCGAGCGATGCGCAATTGCAGCGCTTCCGCCGTGCGATGGGGGCCGCTGGCACAATGCTCGTGGACAAGATTGCCGCCGCCTTGCGATTCGTCCCGTCGTCTGTTTTCGTCCGCATCTGACGAATTAACCAAGGACAAGTCGCGTTTCGCCCTATCCCGTCATGGACCGCGCGGGCGGTCGGCGGTTACAAAGCTGTCGCCGGTTTTCAAGGAGCCAGAATGGGATCGTCCGAAAAGGGCCACGAGCGCATGATCCACCCGATTGATCTCGTGGAGCAGCTCGCTGCCGCATACGGCTGGACTGCAGATCGCCTAGCCGATGATGAGCTGACGCTCGTGGTTGGCGGCGATTGGACCGACTATCATGTCTCGCTCAACTGGCGTGACGATCTGGAGGCGCTGCATCTCGCCTGCGCGTTTGATTTCCGCGTGCCGGAGAACCGGCTCAACGAAATGTACCGCCTGATCGCCCAGATCAACGAGCAGCTCTGGCTAGGCCATTTCGATCTTTGGACCCAGGAGGGGTTGGTGATGTTTCGCCACGCCCTGCTTCTCAACGGCGCGGTGGTGACGCCCGGCCAGTGCGAGGCCATCCTGAAGGCGGCGCTGGAAGCGTGCGAGCGTTATTACCAGGCGTTCCAGTTCGTCGTCTGGGCGGGCAAGGAAAGCCGTGAGGCGCTCGTCTCGACGATGTTCCAGACCGAGGGCCAGGCTTGAGCTTGGAGCCGGCCGCAGGAAAGCCGCTTCTCGGAGTGACCCGGGGCCGCTGCGTGACAGGATCTCCCCGGCCCGCATAACATGGCCCTGGAGACCTATAGTCCTAAGAGCTCACCAGCGCTCGCATTCAATCGGGTAAGGCCATGGCATTTGCATTCGAGGGGCCGCTCCTTCTCGTAGGGGCCGGCAAGATGGGCGGCGCGCTGCTCGAAGGCTTGATCGCGCGTGGTCTCGCCCCGAGCCGCGTGCGGGTGCAGGACCCTGCTCCGCCATCCGAGATCGCGGCCTTCCTCAGCCGCCATGGCATCGCCGCGGAAGCGCGCATCGAGGCGATGCCATCCCCTCCGGGCGTCATCATCGCCGCCGTCAAGCCCCAGGTTATGGACGACGTCTTTCCCTCCGTGGCGAGGTTCGCCGATGCGGGCACGTTGACGGTTTCCATTGCCGCCGGCCGAATGCTCGAAAGCTTCGAGACGCTTCTGCCGCCAGGCTCCGCCGTAGTTCGTGCGATGCCCAACACGCCCGCCGCCATTGGCCGCGGCATCACAGTCTGCGCCGCCAACCCGCACGTGACGCCCGCGCATCGGCAACTTTGCGAGGGCTTGATGTCGGCCGTGGGGGAGGTCGCCTGGGTCGAGAACGAGGCGCTCATGGATGCGGTGACCGCGGTTTCTGGCTCCGGTCCCGCCTATGTTTTTTTGCTTGCCGAGGCACTCGAGAAGGCAGCGATCGCCGCGGGCCTCGATGCCGCGCTTGCCCGCCGCCTCGCCCGTGCGACGGTTTCCGGTTCCGGCGAGCTTCTCGCTCGTTCGGATCTCGATGCTGGCGAACTGCGCCGGAACGTCACCTCGCCGGGCGGCACCACGGCGGCGGCGCTTTCCGTTCTTATGCGGGAAAATGGCGTGCCGGATCTGCTGACGGAGGCCGTCCTGGCGGGAGCCGGGCGCAGCCGCGAGCTTGCGAAATGATCATGGCGTTGCCAGTTCGCTGACGCTCGCGGCCGCGTGACCTCATTCGGACCGGATAGCACCGGAAAGCCGGGCGGCCGGATCCTGTCGACCTCGGACGGAAGGGACCCAATCAAGCAAGGAGGAAAGCTTGTTCGATCGCGCTCTTGCCCGTCCTTCGTCACGCCGGAGGCAGGTGGCGGCCCGCTGATCCGGCTGTTTGGGTATCGACGCCGCTGCAAGTGCAACATCACCCTCACATCGCAGGTTATGCTATACTATAACACCTCCCGCAACGGGGCTTTTTCCCGATCACGCGTTTGTGTAGCAACGTTGTTTCGGTCACCGCTTTTAGCGAGGCCTGACATAACGCGTTGAAACAGAACGGCACCTTAGCGGAATGCCAAATGCGCGAGGCCAAGCGCGGCGAGGGCCGCAGCGCTCGATCCTCCCACCCATGTGCCCAGCCGGGCCCCGCCGACGCCGCCCGCCATCAGGGCTTTTGCAACCGTGTTGACCGCTGCCGCGACGAGAATGGCGGTACTCGCCTCGGTGAATCCGACTTGCGTCCCCGCGAAGCGCGCCATTGAGAGCGTGAGCGCATCCACGTCCGCAATGCCCGATACGGCCGCGAGAAGGTAGAGCCCCGCCGCGTCGGCCCGGTCCGCCAGCACCTTGGCCACGACCATGATCACGGCGATGAGGCCCCCGAGCTGCAGCACCGTGGTGAGATCGAACGGGTTGCGTAGCTCGAGCGCGGCCGCCTTCGCGCCATCGCCGCCCGCGTGCCACATGAGCAGGCCGGCCGCGGTGAGGAGCACCGCCCCGGCCGCTGCGGCAGGCCCGAGGATCACGGTGAGCAGCGCCGGCTTGATGATCGCCGCCAGCACGACGAGGCGTGCCAGCATGGTCGCGCCCGCAAGCAAAATGCCCCCTGCGAGAAGGCGCGTGCTCTGGGGATTGTCGCGGGCGAGCCGTGCGAAGGAGAGCGTCGTCGCTGTCGAAGAGGTGAGCCCGCCGGCGATCGCGGCTACGGCCACGCCCTTGCGCTCGCCAAGCGCGCGGATCGCGACATAGCCGGCGAACGAGATGGCAGCGATCAGGATGGCGAACAGCCAGATCTCCGCCGGGTTGAGGACCTGCCAGGGATCGATCGGCCGGTTCGGCAGGATCGGCAGCAGGAGAAACGTCATTGCCAGCAGCATCAAAGCGCTGCGGATCTCGAGCCAGGTGAGCTTGCGCACCCAGTTGTGGAGCGACTCCCGCAGCGCGAGCAGGATGGCCATGGCCACGGCCGCGGCGACCGCAACGGCCTCGTTGCCGAGCGTGGCGTAGGCACCGAGCGCGAAGGTGAGAGCCGCGGCTACGACGCCGGTGGCGCTGAAGTTTTGTTCGCTGCGCGCCTCAAGGTAGCTGAAGCTGCCGATGGCCCCCGTGAGTGCCAAGAACCCCGCGGCGAGCACGACGGGTCCGCTTGCGATCGACAGCAGTCCGCAGATGCCGCCAAGTAGCCCCGTCAGCGCAAAGGTACGCAGGCCTGCCGCGCGTTGATTGTCGCTTTCCTCGCGCGTCTGCCAGCCACGCTCGAGCCCGACGAGCAGGCCGATGGCAAGTGCCACGGCAAGGCGGCGAAAGAGCTCTTCCTGATCCATGCACCAAGATCCATCAGCAGGGGAGCGGAGGGAAGGCTTGAAGCCATTCCGGTTTGGCTGGGCTTGCGGACATTCAAGGCTTTCCTTTGGCCGCGCTTCGTTATCGCACGTTCCGGCGCGCACGGCTTCGTCCTGATGGGATGACGAACCTTTCATGGCGAACTGGCGCACTTCGAAACCGGAACCCCGGTCCGGTGGCGCCGTTTTGTGGTTGGCGCAATGATGCGTCTGCCGGGCACGCACGCCGCCAAGCCTGCTACAATGTCGTCCTAGACAACTCCGGGGGGCCCCATGCGATTGCTGATTGCCGGCTGGCACGGTCAGATCGCCCGCGCGCTCATCGAGGCGGCGCCGTCGCGGACCGAGATCAAGGCGCTCGCGGCCGGCCGCCCCGCCCTCGATGTTCGCGATCGGCGCTCCATCGCGCGGGCGTTCAGCGATCTCGAGCCAACCCTCGTCATCAACGGCGCCGCCTACACCGCCGTCGACAAGGCCGAGACGGACGTGGACGGCGCCTTCGCGCTCAACCGGGATGGCGCGGGGCTGGTGGCCCAGTCAGCCGCACGGCGCAATATTCCCGTCATCCATCTTTCGACGCATTACGTTTTCGACGGCACGAAGGACCAGCCCTACGCCGAGGGAGATGCACCGTCTCCCGTTACGGTTTACGGCCGCTCGAAGCTCGCCGGTGAAGAAGCCGTCCGTGACGCCAATCCTCGCCACATCATCTTGCGCACAAGCTGGGTGTTCAGCTCCAAGCGGCAGACGTTCGCGCGGCGCGTCCTGGAAGCGGCCGGCGGCGACGGGCCATTGCGCATCGTCGCGGATCAGCACGGCAACCCCACGTATGCGCCGCATCTGGCCGAAGCCATCCTCGACATTGCCCACAAGCTCGCGGCGAAGGAGCTCGGCGAAGAAGCCTGGGGCACCTACCATGCTGCCGGCACGAGCACGGCGTCGTGGCATGGCCTTGCTGCCGAGCTTCTGGCGGAGGGCGCCAAGCGCGGGCTGCACGGCGCGCCGCTTGAGCCGATCGCCTCGTCGGACTATCCATCGCGGGCGCCCCGTCCCGCTAACGCCGAGCTTGACTGCGCAAAATTCGAGGCCACGTTCGGGCTCCGCCTGCCGCCCTGGCAGCAAGGAGCTGCGGCCTGCGTCGAGCGATTGATCTTCGAGGACACCCGACTGACATGAAGCAAAGCCTGACCGTGCAGATGGTGCTGGCATTTATCGTGCTCGCACTCGCGATCTTCGCCTATGGCGAGAGCGCGTCACCGGCGTGGTGGTGGATGAAGCTGCTCGGCGCGACGCTGGCCGTCGTCGTGTTTGCCGACGCCTGGAGCGAGCGCCGCGAACGGCTCGCGGGTCCCCTTACGCCGAGCGCAACGGCGTTCGTTCTCACGGATTTGGTGCTTCCGATCCTGGTGGCGTGCGCTGCGCTTGCTGCCTTTCTCGTCGGTGGCGAGGGATGGTCGACCACGGCGATCGTGCTTGCCATCGCCTTGGCGATCGTTTCGCTTCTTTGACGCCTCCTGCCAAAAATTCTGCTACACCCGCGCCATGTTGGAGATCAGCAAAAGCCTCTCGATCGACGAGCGTGAGCTCGAGGAGCGTTTCATACGCGCCTCGGGTCCGGGCGGGCAGAACGTCAACAAGGTCTCCACCGCCGTCGAGCTCCGCTTCGACGTAGGCCACTCGCCGAGCCTGCCCGAGGCCGTGCGCCAGCGTCTCATGCGTCTCGCCGGCCGGCGCCTGACGGACGAGGGCGTGCTGGTCATCCGCGCCGAGCGTTTTCGCACGCAGGAGCGCAACCGCGAGGATGCCCGTGCCCGGCTCGTCGATCTCGTGCGCGCCGCGCTGCCTCAGCCGAAGACGCGCATCGCCACCAAGCCGAGCCGTGCTGCCAAGGCCCGCCGCGTCGACGCCAAGGTGCGCCGCGGGTCGGTGAAGAAGCTGCGCCAGTCCCGCCCGTCGTTCGATTGAGCGCGCGTTACGCCGGCGGCGCGATGTGGCCGGCCTCGACAAGCGCCTTCAGCATCACCGCTGCGCCGCACTGCTTCGACACCGCGTTCGGGTCCCACTTGTTGTCGGCCACGAACTTGCCCTTGGTGTAGTGGTTCGAGAAGCTCC
>NZ_DAIQCD010000003.1:0-179628 GCF_036780825.1 Hyphomicrobium sp.
CTCGCCACGCGTGACGGCATCCGAGATGTGGCGATAGCCGGTCAGCTCGTGCGGGAACGATGCCATGTCGCACGAACCCTGCACGTTGTTCTGCCCGCGAAGCGGGTTCACGCCCACGCCGGGCTTCCCGAAGTTGCCCGTCGCCATCGCGAGGTTCGCGATACCGATGACAGTGGTCGAGCCCTGCGAATGCTCCGTGACGCCCAGGCCGTAGTAGATCGCCGCCGCGCCGCCCGTCGCATAGAGGCGGGCCGCTGCGCGAACGTCCGCAGCCGGCACACCAGTGTGCTGCTCCATCGCCTCGGGCGAGTTGCGCTCTTCGGCAACGAACTCCTTCCACTCCTCGAACGCGTCGAGCTCGCAGCGCTCACGGATGAACTGCTCGTTGAGAAGCCCCTCCGTCACGATCACGTGCGCCATCGCGGTGACGACAGCCACGTTGGTGCCGGGCTTGAGCGCCAAGTGATAGTCCGCCTTGATGTGCGGCGAGCGCACGAGGTCGGTGCGGCGCGGATCGATCACGATCAGCCTCGCGCCATCGCGCAGCCGCTTCTTCATGCGGCTGCCGAACACCGGGTGAGCATCGGTAGGATTGGCGCCGATGACCAAGATGACGTCGGAGTGCTCGACGGAATCGAAGTCCTGCGTACCTGCCGACTCGCCAAGCGTCGTCTTGAGGCCATAGCCCGTGGGCGAATGGCAGACGCGGGCGCAGGTGTCGACGTTGTTCACGCCGAAGCCGGCACGAATGATCTTCTGGACGAGGTAGGCTTCCTCATTCGTGCAGCGCGATGACGTGATACCGCCGACCGATGTGCGGCCGTACTGACCTTGAATGCGCTTGAACTCAGACGCGACCCGGCCGATCGCCTCTTCCCAGGTGGTCTCGCGCCAGGGATCGGTGACCTTATCGCGCACCATGGGCTTCAAGATGCGATCGGGGTGCGTGGCATAGCCGTAAGCAAAGCGGCCCTTGACGCACGAATGGCCCCGGTTGGCCTTGCCGTCCTTCCACGGCAGCATGCGCACGACCTCTTCGCCACGCATCTCCGCCTTGAAGGCGCAGCCCACACCACAGTAGGCGCAGGTCGTGATGGCGGAGTGCTCGGGCAGGCCATTATCGATGACCGACTTCTCCATCAGCGTCGCAGTCGGGCAAGCCTGCACGCAGGCGCCGCAGGAGACGCACTCGGACTCGAGGAACTGCTCGTTGATTCCAGCCGCCACGCGGCTGTCGAAGCCACGGCCGGAGATCGTCAGCGCGAAGGTGCCCTGCACCTCCTCACAGGCGCGGACGCAGCGGTTGCAGACGATGCACTTAGACGGATCGTAAGCGAAATAGGGGTTGCTCTCGTCCTTGTTGAGCCAGAGGTCGTTGGCGGCGCCGTCGATGCGGCTCTTCGCGAACACGTGGTTGGCGCCGTCATAGCCATAGCGCACCTCGCGCAGGCCGACCGCACCGGCCATGTCCTGCAGCTCGCAGTCGCCGTTGGCGGCGCAGGTAAGACAGTCGAGCGGGTGATCGGAGATATAGAGCTCCATCACGCCCTTGCGGAGCGTCTTGAGACGCGGCGTCTGCGTATGCACCACGATGCCGGGCGCAACCGGCGTCGTGCAGGATGCCGGGGTACCGTTGCGGCCCTCGATCTCCACGAGGCAGAGGCGGCAAGAGCCGAAGCTCTCCAGCATGTCCGTTGCGCACAGTTTCGGGATGGTGGTTCCCATCTCCATCGCGGCCCGCATGATCGACGTGCCTTCAGCAACCGTGATCTCGACGCCATCGATCGTCAACGTCACCATCTTCTCAGACTTGGACGCTGGCGTACCGTAGTCGATCTCTTTGATCAGGGTCATGATGCTACTCCGCTGCCTGAACCAGCTTCTGGGCTGGCCGGCCGAAATCTTCAGGGAAATGCGTCAACGCGCTGACAACAGGATATGGGGTGAAGCCCCCCAAAGCACAAAGGGAGCCGAACTTCATCGTGTTGCAGAGATCCTCGACAACCGCGAGATTCTGCTCCCGGTCTTCGCCGGCCATCACCTTGTCCATCGTCTCTAGGCCACGCGTCGATCCGATCCGGCACGGCGTGCACTTGCCGCAGCTTTCTACGGCGCAGAACTCGAAGGCGAAGCGAGCCTGCTTGGCCATGTTGGCCGTATCGTCGAAGACGACGACGCCGGCGTGACCGATGAGGCCGTCGCGTGCGGCAAACGCCTCGTAATCGAACGGCGTATCGAAATAGGCGCGGGGAAAATAGGAGCCGAGCGGCCCGCCGACCTGAACGGCCTTCACCGGGCGCCCCGTAAAGGTGCCGCCGCCGATGTCATCGACGAGCTCGCCGAGCGTGATACCGAACGCCGTTTCGAAGAGGCCGCCATGCTTCAGGTTGCCGGCGAGCTGGATCGGCATGGTCCCGCGCGAGCGGCCCATTCCGTAATCGTAGTAGGCCTGCGCGCCTTCGGCCAGGATATACGGCACGGCGCAAAGCGACAGGACGTTGTTGATCACCGTCGGCTTGCCGAACAGGCCCTTATGCGCCGGCAGCGGGGGCTTGGCGCGCACCAGGCCGCGTTTGCCCTCGAGGCTTTCGAGCAGGGAGGTTTCCTCACCGCAGACGTAGGCGCCCGCACCCATGCGGACTTCCATGTCGAAGGCGTAGCTCGAGCCGGCAACGTTCGAGCCAAGCAAGCCCGCCTCGCGCGCCGCGGCGATCGCGGCGTTGAGCGCCACCTCGGCGTGTGGATATTCCGAGCGGAGATAGATGTAGCCCTTCGTGGCGCCGACGGCGATGCCCGCGATCGTCATGCCCTCGATGAGCACGAACGGATCGCCTTCCATGATCATGCGGTCGGCGAAGGTGCCGCTGTCTCCCTCGTCTGCGTTGCAGACGATGTATTTCTGCGTATCGGGCGTGTCGTGGACCGTCTTCCACTTGATGCCGGTCGGGAAGCCGGCGCCGCCGCGCCCGCGCAGGCCCGACTTCGTGACTTCCTCGACGATCCCGGCGGGCGTCATCGTCAGAGCGCGCTTGAGGCCCTTATAGCCGTCATGGGCCTGGTAGTCCTCGAGCGAGACCGGGTCGGTGATGCCGCAGCGCGCGAACGTCAGACGCGTCTGCCGCGTCATATACGGATGCTCGTCCACGATCCCGATCGCGAGCGGATGCGCGATGGCGCCCTTAGCGCCTGCATCGAAGAGCCCCGCCTTGATCAGGCTCTCGACATCTCCCACGCCGACCGGACCGAAGCCGTGACGTGCGCCGTCGCGCTCGATCTCAACCAGCGGCTCGAGCCAGAGCATACCGCGCGACCCGTTGCGCACGATCTCGATCTTGGTCCCGGATTTCCGCGCCGCCGCGCCAATCGCTGCCGCGACCTCGTCGGCTCCCACCGCCACGGCGGCGGCATCGCGCGGAATGAAAATGCGAAGCGTCATGCCTGGGCCTCTTCCAAAAGCTTGTCGAGGCGCTCGGTATCCAGACGCCCGACGACACGTCCGTCGAGCATCGCCGAGGGCGCGGTGGCGCAAAGGCCAAGGCAGTATACCGCCTCGAGCGTCACGCGCCCGTCAGAAGTTGTAGAGCCGCACTCCACGCCGAGGCGTTCCTCGGCGCGCGCGACCAGGCTCTGGCAGCCCATCGCTTGGCAGGCTTCCGCCCGGCACAACTTGAGGACGTGCTTTCCCGGAAGCTCGCTACGGAAATCGTGGTAGAAAGAAACGACGCCATGCACCTCGGCGCGAGAGAGGTTGAGCTCCCGCGCGAGGACCGGGATGGCTTCCTCCGGCACATGCCCGAACGTCTCTTGCACGGCATGAAGAATGGGCATCAGCGGCCCTTCAAGCGCCTGATGGCCGGCGACGATTTCGACCGTACGCTCCTCGCTCCACGGCTCGAAGCGGCTCATGAGCGACCTCCTGGCTGTTTATAGTTATTTGAAAGTAGATCGGTCTATGCGGCCCCAAGATCAATAGTGATGTTTCGTTCCTCAATAGATAAGCTCTATCAAAGAAACGGCCATCGGCCAGGATCTCAGCGGATGGCCCGGGACGACGAGCTGACCCGCTTGGCGTGCGCGATGAACGCTGCCACCAGGGGCGAATGCGGTTCGCGCTTGGTGACGACCAAGCCGATTTTGTGCGTGACCGTCGGCTGGACGAGAGCGATCGGGCGCAGGCGGCTTGGCCGGTCCAGCGTCTCCGCCAGCCGCGACGGCAGGATGCTCGCCCACTCGCCCGAGCGCACGTGCGCATAAAGCACCAGCATGGAGTTGCTTTCGAGCGTCGGCGACTGGCGGACCCCGGCCTCCTCGAGATGGTAATCGATGAGGCGGCGGTTCTGCATGTCCGGGGTGAGCAGGCAGAGCGGCAGCTCTCCCGCCTCCGCCCAGGTCACTTTCTCACGCTCTGCCAGCGGGCTCTCCGGCGCCACGAGCAGCACGTAGCGCTCGTCATAGATATGAATGGTCTCGAAGCGGGGCGGCGGCTCCGTATCGATATAGGAAATGCCGATGTCCACCTCGAGGTTCTCGAGCTTGGCCAGGATGGAATCCGACGTCATCGAAAGAACGGTCAGATTAACGTCCGGATAGCGGCGGCGCATAGGCACCGTGAGCTGCGCCAAAAACGGCAGCGAAGTGGGAATGACGGCGAGCCGGAGATGCCCGGAAAGCCCCTTCTTCAGCGCCTCGATCTCCTGGCGCATGGCCCGGGCATCACCGACGATGCGCCGCGCCCAGTCAAGGATCCGCTCCCCCTCCGGCGTGAAGCAGCGGAAACGGGAGCCTCGCTCGACGATGAGAACCCCGAATTGGTCCTCCAGGCTTTTCAGCGCTGACGAGAGGGTAGGCTGAGTAACGCCGACCGCCTCTGCGGCGCGGCCGAAATGGCGTTCACGGGCGAGGGCCAGGAGAAGTTCGAGTTTTTCTATCATGATTTCGGAGCATGAGGAGAGGACCCGGCCGTCGTTGCCGGCCACGCACTATAAACGACGCCATCAAGCCACGCACCGTGGCACGCGCGTGCGGCACCCGGGGCGGGCGTCCCCGCTGGAAAGCGGACAATTTTATCTATTCCACACACGCTTGGTTTACCTCGCCCTTCATAAGACGGTGATTTGACGGATGCAGGATAGTGAAATTTACCAGCCGTAAGCGGCTGCTGGAGAAACGTGTCGATCCTTCTCCTGGAGCCTCTTCATGGTTACTTCGCGTCCTGCCCCCTTCCCCGGCGCACCGCTCAAAACCCTCGTTCGCCGCTTCCGCAGCGATACTGGCGGCAGCATCGCCGTCATGTTTGCGCTGATGTTCGTCACGCTGGCGCTTTTCGTCGGCTCAGCCGTGGATGTAGCCCGCTGGCTGCAGGCACGCCACCAGACGATTGCGGCCATGGACGCGGCCGTGCTTGCGGGCGGCCGCGTTCTCATTCTCGACAGCAAGGATGTCGAGGGCGCAAAAGCGGCCGCCCTCCAATACTATACGGAGAACACCCGCGGCCGGACCGACGTGATCGAGGATACGATCACATTCGAGGCCATAGAGAACGGCGACGCTTTCGCTGCCCTCGGAAACGCCTACTTGCGCACGTCTTTCCTCAGCCTCGCACGGATTTCGAAGCTGCCGCTCCTCAGCACCACGGAATCCCATTTCTCCCGGGTCGAAATCACGACCGGCGGCGGGTCTGGCGGAGGCGGCTCGTCCAGCGATGACAGCGTCGAGATCGCCCTCATGCTCGACGTCACCGGATCGATGGCCGGAACCAAGATCCGGGACCTGAGACTCGCCGCCAAGGATCTGGTCGGCATCGTCATCTCCGACAACAGCCTGGCCAAGGCCGTGCGCGTGTCTCTGGTGCCGTTCTCGGAGGCCGTACGCCTGCCATCCTCGGCCAACAGCAAAGCACGCGGGTCGCCACAGAGCTCTTTTAAACTGACCACCGGCAGCGGACGCAATCAGGTGACGACCACCTACCACAGCACCGATTGCGTGGTGGAACGTACCGGCGCCAACAAATATACGGACGCTGCTCCAGGCAAGAACACCTACGTCACGACGCTTTACAAGGCAGAGGACAGCCGCGGCCGGAAGGTGGATTGCGAATTGACGTCCGCCTATGAGCTGATGCCTCTCACCAACGACAAACCCGCGCTCCTGGCCAGGATCGACGGCTTCCTCAATCCTAAAGGTTCGACCGCTGGCCATATCGGCACGGCCTGGGCTTGGTACACGCTGTCTCCCAACTGGAACTCGCTCTGGGGTGCAAGCAACAAGGCAGGCGCTTTCGGCGAGCAGACGACCAAGATCGCAATCCTGATGACCGACGGCGAGTACAATCTGCAGTTCACCAGCCAGGGCGTCAGTGCCAGTGCCGGCTCCTCCGCAAACGGCGGCTCGGCTTCCCAGGCGCGCTCGCTGTGCACGGCCATGAAGGCGCAGGGCATTACCATCTACACGGTCGGCTTCGCTCTCGGCAAAAACTCATCCGCCATCGAGACCCTCGATCACTGCGCATCCGATCCCTCGATGGCCTACACGCCGGAGAACGGCGAAGAGCTTAAGCAGGCATTCCGGGACATCGCCTTCAAGATCAAGCCGCTTTATCTCACCCACTGAGAACGCGCCGGTAAGGGCATCCGAGCAGCGCATTGAACACTGGTCCTCGCCGCGGATGACGGCCCGCCTCCGTCCAAAGTCGGAGGAGCGGGAGAGTTGTCGGGCATAACTTTGCCGAATAGCCTAGCGAACCTACGACATAGGCCCAAACGGGTCTCTGCGGTCCGCTCCGGCTCCATAGGCAGCATGTCCCACAAGTCTCAGCGCACGCGCATTACCGCCCAAGAGGCGCTCCAATTTCACTCTCAGGGGAAACCCGGCAAGCTCGAGATCACACCGACCAAGCCGCTCGTGACGCAGCGCGATCTCTCGCTCGCCTATTCGCCGGGCGTCGCCGCGCCGGTCGAGGCCATCGCCGAGACCCCCTCCCTCGCCTACGACTACACCAACAAGGGCAACCTCGTCGCCGTGGTGTCGAACGGCACCGCGATCCTCGGGCTCGGCAATCTTGGCGCGCTCGCCTCGAAGCCTGTGATGGAGGGCAAGGGCGCGCTCTTCAAACGCTTTGCCGACATCGATGCTATCGATCTCCTCGTCGACACCGAAGACGTCGACGCGTTCATCAATTCGGTCCGCTATCTCGGCCCCTCATTCGGCGGCATCAATCTCGAGGACATCCGCGCGCCCGACTGCTTCATCATCGAGGAGCGTCTGAAAGAGCTGCTCGACATTCCGGTGTTCCACGACGACCAGCACGGAACGGCGATCATCGCCGCCGCCGGCCTCCTTAATGCGCTCGAGCTCACCGGACGCAACATCGCCGAATGCAAGCTCGTCGTGAACGGCGCCGGGGCGGCAGGGATTGCCTGCATCGAACTTGCGACGGCCCTCGGCATTCAAGCCAAGAACGTCATCCTCTGCGACACCAAAGGCGTCATTTACGAAGGCCGCGAGGCCGGAATGAACCAGTGGAAATCGGCCTACGCGTCGCAGACCGAAGCGCGCACGCTGGCCGAAGCCCTGGACGGCGCCGACGCCTTCTTCGGCCTATCCGCCAAGGGCGCGATGACGCGCGAGATGGTGGCCGCCATGGCGCCGAAGCCGATCATCTTCGCCATGGCCAACCCGGACCCCGAGATCACGCCCGAGGATGTCGCGGCAGTGCGGAACGACGCCATCGTCGCCACGGGCCGCTCCGACTATCCGAACCAGATCAACAACGTGCTCGGCTTCCCGTTCATTTTCCGGGGCGCGCTCGACGTCCAGGCCCGCACCATCAACGAGCAGATGAAGATCGCGGCCGCCCGCGCGCTCGCCGCCCTCGCCCGCGAGGACGTGCCCGACGTGGTCATGGCCGCGTTTCTCGGACGAAGGCCGATGTTCGGCCCCGATTACATCATTCCGGCGCCGTTCGATCCTCGCCTCATCAGCCGAGTGTCTCCCGCCGTCGCGCAGGCTGCGATGGAATCCGGCGTCGCGCGCCGCCCCATCGTCGACATGGACGCCTACGTCGCGCACCTCGACGCACGCCTCGATCCGGTTTCAGACTGGATGCGGTCGATCTTTGAGCGGCTGCGCGCCGAGCCGAAGCGCATCGTCTTTGCCGAGGGGGAGGATCCCGCCGTCATCCGAGCGGCGAGCAGCTACGCCGCGCAAGGTTTCGGCACGCCTGTTCTGGTCGGCACGGAATCGGTCATCCGCGAGCGGTTCCGCGAGGCCGGCGTCCGGCTCCGCGACACCTTCGAGATCGTCGACGCTCGCAGCTCCGAGCTGACCGAGGAATTCACCGAGTTCCTTTATACGCGCCTCCAGCGGCGCGGTTTTCTCAAGCGAGACTGCCACCGCATGGTGATGAACGAGCGCAACGTGTTCGCAGCGCTGCTGGTGGCTCACGGCTTCGCGGACGGCATGGTGGCGGGCGTCACGCGCAACTGGGCGAGCGTGTTCGAAGACGTGCGCCGTGTCATCGATCCGCGGCCGGGCCGCCACGTGGTCGGCGTCACGCTCGTCCTCGTTCGCGGCCGAGCCGTGCTGGTGGCCGACACCAACGTGCACGAAACGCCGACCGCCGCCCAACTCGCCGACATCGCGATCGAGGCGGCAGGCGCAGCGCGTAAGTTCGGCATGGAGCCGCGGGTGGCGCTTCTCACCTACTCGACCTTCGGCCAGCCGCCGAACGAGCGTGCGGGCCAGGTGCGCGAGGCGGTCCAGACCCTCGCCGACCGCGAAGTCGATTTCGAATTCGATGGCGACATCGCGGCCGACGCGGCGCTGTCGGCCGATCTCATGAAGCTCTACCCTTTCTGCCGGCTCACCGGGCCGGCCAACGTGCTCGTGATGCCGGCCGTCCACGCCGCCTCGATCTCCACCAAGCTGCTGAAGGAGCTGGGAGGTGCGATGCTGATCGGCCCGTTGCTCGTCGGCCTCGAAAAAAGCGTGCAGATCTCGCCGCTCGGCGCCAAGGACGCCGACATCCTCAACCTGGCGGCGCTGGCCGCGTACGATCTCAGAGGTTGACCCGCCGGCGCGCGCCCGGCCTATCATGGACACCTATCTAAGAAAGAGGCTCCCGCCGCCCGGAGACCGCGCGCTCATGCATCCCCATTCACACGTCCACCCGCACACGCATGCCCACCACCATGGAGCCGGTGCGAGCGAACGGCGGATCGGGCTTGCCGCGCTCATAACGGGCGTGTTCATGATCGCCGAGTTCGCAGGCGGCCTCGTTTCCGGCTCGCTGGCGCTGATCGCTGATTCCGGCCACATGCTGACCGACTGCGCCGGGCTCACGCTCGCCTGGTTGGGGTTTCGCCTTGCGCGCCGCCCTCCGGATGGACGGCGCTCCTACGGCTACGACCGCTTCGGCGTGCTCGTGGCCTTCGCCAACGGGCTCCTGCTATTTGCCATCGCAGGCTGGATCGTGGTCGAGGCGGTGCACCGCTTTCGCGCTCCCTCGCCGGTCCTCGGCGGCGTGATGTTCTGGGTCGCCCTCGCGGGGCTTGCCGTGAATCTGATCGCCTTCCGTCTCCTTCAGAGCGGCGACCATAGAAACCTCAACGTGCGCGCGGCCGCCCTGCACGTGATCGGCGACCTCCTGGGCTCCGTGGCGGCCCTCGCGGCTGCCCTCGTCATTCTCTCCACCGGGTGGACGCCCATCGACCCCATCCTGTCGGTACTGGTGGCGCTCCTGATCCTCGGCTCGGCAGCCCGCATCGTGCGTGACGCAGGCCACATCCTGCTCGAGGGCACACCGGCCGGGCTCGACGCGGGCGAGATCGCGACCAGCATCAAGGCCGCCGTGCAGGAGGTGCACGATGTCCACCATGTGCACGCCTGGTCGCTCAGCCAGGAGCGCCCGATCGTCACGCTGCACGCGCGCATTTCTGACGCCGGCAGCGCGCCCGAGCGGATCGCGGGCGCAATCAAGTCGCACCTCAAGGCGCACTACGGCGTGGAGCACGCGACCGTCGAGCTCGAGTTCGAAGCTTGCGCCGATCAGCTCGATCCCCTGTCGCGAAATAGCCGCCAGGATCCGTGACACCGCTACCCTACGCAGGGTTCCCTATTGCAACTGCACAAAGCGCCCCGCCATACTCGCCGGAGACCGCAAGGGGGGCGTGATGGCCGATAGTCCGGGGCTGACCCGACGAAATGCCTTGAAGCTGGGCTTGGCCGGTGCCGCCGGCGTAGCCGGCATCAAAGGGCATCGGGCAGAGGCCAATCCCGTCGCCGCTACCGGAAAGCAGCGGCCGAACATCCTATTTCTGCTCGTTGACGAGCAGCGCTTCCCCACCGTCTACGAGAGCGCGGCGCTGCGGGAATTCCGGGCGAGCCATCTTCCCGCCCAAAGCCGCCTTGCCGCGGCCGGTATCAACTTCGAACGCCATTACGCGGCCTCCTTGGCCTGCGTGCCAAGCCGCACCTCGCTCGTCACCGGGCACTACCCGTCGCTGCATGGCGCCGCGAGCACGGATGGCGCCGCCAAGGCTGCCAACGATCCCGATATGCGCTGGCTCGGACGCGGCTCCGTGCCGACCATCGGGCACTATTTCCGCCACGCCGGCTACCGCACGATCTGGAAAGGGAAATGGCGCCTCTCCGATGCGGACCTGAGGGTGCCTGGCACGCGGCAGGCGATCACGAGCTACGATGCCGACGGCAACGCGGATGCCGAAAAGGAAGACATCTACCGCAAGGCCGATACGCTCGATCCGTTCGGGTTCTCAGGCTGGATCGGACCCGAGCCATACGGTTCCAACCCCCTTCGCACCGGCTCGAGTGCGGGAAGCGGCCGCCAGGCGCGCGACCCTGCCATCGCGGCGCAGGCGATCCAGGCGCTCGACGAGCTCAACCGGTCGGAGGACGAAAGCCCCTGGCTTCTGGTGGCTTCGTTCGCCAGCCCGCACGACATTGCGTTATGGGGCTTCGTCTCCAACCTCCCCGAGGAACGTCGGTCGGCCTACGACTTCGCCGTTCCGGAAACCATTCCCCAGCAGGTTTTCGACCGCAGCCTCTTCGGACGCACGCGCCTCGAAAAGCTCGACGATAAGCCTTCATGCCAAAAATCGTACCGCGACGCCTACGCCAAGTTCCTGCAGCCGGACTTCGCGAACCGGCAGTATCAGCGGCTCTACTACCGCCTGCACGCTGATGTGGACCGACACATCGGCGCGGTGCTCGCCGCCCTTGAAGCGACGCGCTTTCTCGATACGACGATCGTCGTCTTTACCTCCAGCCAGGGCAACCTTCTTGGTGCACATGGCGGCCTGCACCAGAAGTGGTACACGGCCTACGAGGAGGCGCTGCGGGTGCCGTTCGTGGTGGCGCTCCCCGGCCAGCAAGCCCAGCGCCGGGTCCCGATCCCCACCAGCCATATTGACATCGCGCCAACCCTGCTCGGGTTGGCCGGCATCGACCAGGACGCCGCGCGAGAGGCGATCGCCCCCGGCTTCACGGACCCGCTGCCGCTGGTCGGGCGCGATCTGTCGCCGCTCATCCGGGGCGAGGTCGCACCCGAGACGGTGGCCGAGCCGATCTATTTCATGTCCGACGACGACCCGAGCCGCGGTCTCGACCAGAACAACTTCATCGGCATCGCCTACGGCTCCGTGGCGCAGCCCAACCATGTGGAAACGATCGTCACCCGGATCGGCGGCGAGATCTGGAAATATTCGCGCTATTTCGACCATCCCCGCTACTGGAGTGCGCCGGGCACACCGGGCGCCGCCGGCGTGCGCGACGTCATGAGCCGCTTCAAGGGGCGCGAAACTGGCGAAGACGGCACCTCGCGTCTCGTCTACGACGAGCGCATCAAAGTCTCGCCGGCGCCGAGCGAATACGAGATGTACAACGTGACCGCGGACCCGATGGAGCTCGAGAACCTGGCGGGCCGACCCGAATGGAAAGAGCGCGAAAGCGCTCTCCGGGATCTTCTCGTCGAGCAGTGCGCCCGCAAGCGCCTCGTTCCGAAGAGCGGGCCGGTGCCGGGCGAGGACGGCTGCCGCAAGGTTTAGAGTGCTTCCGGAAGTGGGACCCGGTCATGGCGAAGCCATGCAGGTCAAAGTGCCCGAGAAGACGCACGATCAAACAAAAACTTAGAGCCGCTTCCCGCTTCCACCTAAACTGGAACGTCTTTCAGAGACCTGATCGTTCGAGGTGGGCACGTGTTCGCCTCCCCTCTCAAACGATCAGGCCTCAACCATCGTCAGCCGGGCGCGGTGATGGTGATCTCCGCCGGCTGGCTGAAGGTGCCATCGAAGAGACGCTTCTCTGAGCCGTCTCCTTTCACCACCACGTTCCGCGCCGGAAGCCCCGTATCTTTGTCGATGTAAAGCGTCTGGATGTTGTCCGGGCCGGCCGGCGCATCCTTCTCGCCCTTGACCGTCTCGTCGGCCACGGCCGGCAGCGTCGCCTTGTAGGCCAGATACGCCTTGCCCTCGAACGTGGTCTCCCCGAGGCACTCGTAGTCGAGATTGCTCTTCGAGGGCTCGGCGATGGACTCCTTGAGCTGCTTGGTGATCATCTCCGCGAAATTCGGAGGAACCTCCGACCAGCCTTGGCCCTGGTTCGACCAGACCTTGCTGCCGATGGCGATGGTTTCCATCTGGGCGGGCGAGTTGCCGAGCGAGACGCGCTGATGCATGCGGTCCGGCAGCACGTAGTCGACGGTCATGGTCAGCGAGCCCTGCTGCTCGTTGACGATCTTGGTTTCGAGACGAAACCCCTTCCCGCCACGGAGCTTCGAGAACGCCTGATCAACCTCGTCCTTGCAGCCGGCCTGTGCCGTGCCTGCCAGGGCGAGCAGAAGAGCTGGAAACAATAGAAAGCGAGCCATGAAAACCTCCCTGCCTTTCCTTCGGATTTTGAAGGCTTTCTGAGGCTATGTGGCAGCAATGTCATGGCAGAAAGGGTCGGGATGAATTCCCGGCTCCAAGCGGCGGAGCATCCCCCAGTCCCAGCCGCGGAGGAAAGGCGACCGGCCCCGGGCCCACCATAGCCGCGTTCCGGCGAGCGCAGCACGTTTGCGGGTCAGGAGCCGGCCATTCCGGGGCGGCGCGAGGGCGCCGCCGTCTCGTGGCTCTCGCCTACTCGTTGGCGAGATCCGTAAGTCTGGCGATATCGCGGAGGCGAACCGTCGTTCCGCCCTGCTCGACATCGATGACATCCATTTCGCGCAGCTTGGTCAGCGTCCGGCTCACCGTCTCGATGGTGAGGCCGAGCAGGTCGGCGATATCGCTGCGGCGCATGGCAAGCGTGACGACGTCGCTCGACCCGTCGCCCGTGCGGCGGCGAAGCGCAACCAGGAAGGCTGCGACACGCTCGATAGCGCTGCGCTGGCCGACGGTGACGAGGAGGCTGCGCGCCGCCGCCAGATCCTGGCAGACGGACTTGTACAGCTTGAGCGCCAGCGACGCATCGGTCTCCGCCAGGCTCTCCAGCGCTGCAGCCGAAAGGCAGCGCACCCGCCCCGGGCAGGTCGCCTGAGCGCTCATGATGTGCTCGCCGATCATGCCAAGGCCGATGTAGTCGCCAGGGTAAGCGAAATCGATGATGCGCCGGCGGCCGTCGAAAAGCGTCTTGTAGATCGCGACGACGCCTTCCTCGATGCGATAGACGTGCGTGCGCGGATCGCCTTCGCAGAAGACGTGCTCCTTGGCCTCGAGCCTGCGCTCCGATGCATGCGTCAGTCTCTCGTCGAAGACCCGGCTTCCCTTCGAGCGCGCGGCGTCTTGGGACGACCCCATCGGGGGGGTAGTGCTAAGGTCGTTAATCGCGAGCATCATCTCTCCTCGGCCGCCTCGGCACTGAGCTTGCCGTTGGTGCGATGGTTTGGATTAAAGGTGCATTGCGAACCGGCAGTATGCACTGCGCGTGACGAATTGTGAGAGTTTGTAACGGCTTCAGTTGCAAAGCTCTTAGGCCGCCGGCATGATGCGGATCAAGGGCACGTCGCCGCATGCGACGTTACGATCAGCTCGTCATCAAAACGAAGGCTGCGCCATGGGATCCGCCACTCCCCCATCCGCTCAACCCACGCTGGACATCAGTCGACGGATCGCGGCGGATCGCTATCTCCAGCGCGAGATCGACAAGAGCATCGAGAGTCTTTCTGCCACCCGGGTGCCGGTTGCGGGAACCCGCCTCGCACGCATGCTCGCTACCGTTCTGGAGCCCGCCTGGGCCGAACATGCAAGCTTTCAGGATGAGGTGCTCTTCCCCCTTCTTGCCCGGCGCGCCGAGGCTCCCGAGCTTTCTTTGCTGTTAGATCGTCTCGGCGGCGAGCACAGCGCCATTGCGGAGCATCATCGCCTCGTCTCCGCAGGTCTTACCAGTTTTCTTGCCGGCCGCCATCAGAACGATGGCCGCTTCCACACTTGCCTGCGCGCCACGCTCGAGTTGCGGCAGCGCCATTACGCCGCGGAAGCGGCGCTCGAGCGGCTGGTCGGCGCACACCTCGATTCCGCCGATTGCGATAGGCTGATCACGTGGCGCGACACACGCAAGGCCTCCGCGTTCCCGGTCAGCCTCATTCTCGATTGCTGGGATTGAACGACGTGCATCCCGCCTCAGCAGACGGCGGGCGCACATAGCTCAATCGTAAATTTCTCGTGCTTGCGCGTGCGCGTGAAATTGAAGTGGCGGCCATCGAAGCAGGAGACGCGGCCGTCGAGGCCGGTATCGCTGCCGAGCGGCACCTCCTGGTAAGCCAGAACCTCGTTGAGGTCGCAAGTCTTCTCAGCCTTGAGCTGCTTTTCGAGGACGATACGCCATGGCGGCTCGGCGGGCAGCTCCACGTCGTCGGCCGCAATGGCCGAAGCGGCGGCAAGAACGACTAGGGACAGCGCCACAGCATAAGGGATGGTGCGCATATTGCCTCTCGGGTCCGGCATCCTCTAGAGCCTGGTCGTTAGGGGTGAGCGCGGACACGCACCCACCGAGAACGTGTATCAGTCTGTCAAACGACTACTTAGAGCGTGTTCACATCAAAAAAAAAAAGGCAGGTCCACGAACGATGAGCATGCTCTAGCCGCGACCCTGAGGCTCCAGCTTTTCAATTGCCTTGATGCTAGTCAAATAAACCAAACAGAGGGGCGGCTACGTCATCGGTCGGCCCCTCTCCTGTTCTGTGCTCGTCCTCGTGCGCTGCTGTGGCGGCAGGCTCGGCGGTCTGTCGCCAGAGAAAGGCTGGTCGGAATGGAAACCCTGCTCCTCTTTGCTGCCGGCGGCTTCGGCCTGGGTGTTGCCAGCACGCTGCATTGCGCCGGCATGTGCGGCGGCATCGCCTCGGGTCTCCTTCATTTCGGCTCCCCGCGGAGCGTAGGCGAAGGCTCGGCCCTCATGGTGCTGACGCATACCGGCCGGATCACCTCCTACACCATCGCCGGGCTGCTCGTTGGCGCGCTTGGCGCACCGATCCTGGCCTGGCTCGATAGGGAACTCGCCTTCCGGCTCGCGCAATGGGCCGGCGCCGTGGCGCTGATGTGGATCGGGCTGTCCACGGCCGGCCTGCTGCCGCCGCTATCCATCCTCGACCGCCTCCTCGCACCTCTCGCCGGAGTGCTCGCACGGGCAGCCCGCCCCCTTCCCGGCCGCCACGCAACCGCGCTCGCCGGCGGCCTTGCCTGGGGCTTGATGCCCTGCGCCATGGTCTATGGCGCGCTGTTCACTGCCATGCTTGCCGGTTCGGCGCTCGGCGGCGCATCGGTGATGGCGGCGTTCGGCCTGGGCACCCTGCCGGGCCTCATCGCCGCGTCCGCCGGTTTCGGCATCCTCGCGCGTGCCGGGCGGCCGAAGCTGAGGGTCGCGGCCGGGCTTGCGATCGCCACCCTTGGCTTCCTCACGGTTTGGGTGCCGCACAGCAGCCTGAGCCCCGTGTGCGCGCCTGGAGATCAGGCTGCTTTGACACGGGTCAACGCCGCACCTCTTCCCGTGAATTAAGGATCGTCTTATTGGAGCTGCCCCGGACGGCGTGGACAGAGGAGCGGTCCTAAGCTTTCATTGGTCGTTCTTTCTGTGGAAGCACCCTAGCCAGTAAAATTATCTCGGTCATCGGAGGACCATCGATGCGCAAGGCAGCGGTTATCGCGGCGCTTGCCGCTTGTGCCATCCCGGGCAATGCCGGCGCCCAGCAGATTGGGAATGCCGAGGAGGGGCTCGCCTATGCCCGCGCCCACTGCGCCGAATGCCATGGCGTGGAGAGCACCGCCCAAGATTTTTCCCCCAACGCCGATGCGCCCGATTTCTCGGTCGTGGCCAACACACCCGGCATGACGGAGCGCGCGCTCGTAGTCTGGCTGCAGACATCGCACCCAACCATGCCGAACTTCATCATCCCACCGGAGGCGCGAGACGATCTCATCGCCTACATCATGACCCTCAAGAGGCCCAAGCCATGAGGCGCTGGCTGCTCGCCGCCGCCACTCTCGCATGGATGGCGGCACCGGGCGCCCAGGCAACAGAGCCCGCCGCCCAGGTGGAAGCCGGCCGCCACGCGCTGGAGACACGCTGCAGCCGCTGCCATGCCATCGGCCTCTCAGGCGACAGCACGCACGCCGCGGCCCCGCCGTTCCGCGAAATCGTGATGCGCTATCCGCCCGAGGATCTTGAGGAGTCCCTCGCCGAGGGCATCACGTCCGGGCATCCGGACATGCCGGAATTCGTCCTGGCACCGGATGAGATCGCAGCCGTCATCGCCTACCTCCACACGCTCAGCGCTCCATAGCGGGCGTTCGAACCCGGAGTCTTGCCGTCGAAGGCAATGTCGGCAGCACCTTACGCGCCGCTCATACGCAGCCGCAGACACTCCGCTGCCCGCGGCGCGGCAGCACGCAGGCCTCCGTCCACCTTGTTCGCGCTTTCCTGATGATCTAAGGCTCGGCTGACTGGAATACGGGTGGCCGGTGCCGGCCGGATGGCTTCGAGGTGGACGAGATGAGCAACGAGCTGCCGCTCTCCAGCACAACGGCGACGCGGGTCGCGCTTGCCCAATCGCAAGTCTCGGCGATCCTAGCCATCGCCGCCGACGCCATCATCTCTCTCGACGAGAACCTGCGCATCACCCTTTTCAACGATGGCGCGGCCGCCATCTTCGGCTACGCGCCTCACGAGATCCTCGGCTGCAATATCGAGATTCTCATTCCCGAGCGCGTGCGAGCCCAGCACGTGCATCACGTGGAAAGCTTCGCCGCCTCCCCCGTGGCGGCACGCAAGATGGGTGAGCGCCGCGAAATCTTCGCGCTTCGCAAGGATGGATCCGAATTTCCTGCCGAAGCCTCCATCGCCAAGCAGGTGATCGACGGGCGGCAAGCCTACATGGTCGTCCTGCGCGACGTCACCGAGCGAAAGCTCACGGAAGCGGCGCTGGCGGCCGCCAACAGCGAGCTCGAAGCCCGGGTCGGCGAGCGGACGCGCGCGCTCGAAGCCGAGATCCGCCGCCGCGAGGAGGCCCACGCCGCTCTCGTCCAAGCCCAGCGAATGGAAGCGTTCGGCCAGCTCACGGGCGGCATCGCCCATGATTTCAACAACCTTCTGACGATCATCACGGGCAATCTCGAGCTTCTTCTCGATCGGCTCGGCCCCGAGGCGCCGGCCGCGCAGGCGGCGCTGATCAAGAGAGCGACGGATGCAGCCGACATGGGAGCGGCGCTGACGAAACGCCTGCTCACGTTCGCACGCCGCCGGCGGCTTACGCCGCAGGTTCTCGACGTCAACGAGATGATCCTCAACCTGACCGAGATCCTACAGCGGTCGCTCGGCGAGCCGATCGCGCTCACGACCGTGCTCGCCGGCAACCTCGGACACACGCGCGCCGATGGAAGCGAGCTCGAGAATGCCATCCTGAACCTCGCCATCAATGCGCGCGACGCCATGCCGGGCGGCGGAAACCTGGTGATCGAGAGTCGCAACGTTTCAGGCGATGAGGCGGGCATGCCCGACGGCGGCGAGATGGTGCTGATCTCCGTCACCGATACCGGCCACGGCATGATGCCGGACGTTCTCGAACACGCCTTCGAGCCCTTCTTCACCACCAAGGAGCCGGGGCGCGGCACCGGCCTCGGGCTCAGTACCGTCTATGGCTTCGCCGAGCAGTCCGGCGGACGCGCGGCCATCCAGAGCGAGCCCGGCCGCGGCACCACGGTGAACCTCTATCTGCCACGCGTCGAGGAACCCTGCTCGCCGGTTCCGGGATCGATCGAACCCATTCCGCTTTCCGAAAACAGCGAGACGGTTCTTGTCGTCGAGGACAATCCGGAGGTCCGCGAGCTAACTCTGCAGCGCGTCGAGGGGCTCGGCTATGTCGTGCTCGAAGCCGAAAACGGCGCTGCCGCCATCCGCATTCTCGAATCCGGGGCCGACGTCCAGGTCGTGCTCAGCGACATCGTCATGGCTGGCGGCATCTCCGGCTATGACGTGGCGCGTTGGGCGGAGCGGAACGTCCCCCACGTGAAAGTCCTACTGACGACGGGCTATGCTGCCCAGGAGGTGCAGGCCGACGCGGCGGAAATTCCGGTACTGCGTAAACCTTACGCGCGCGCCGCCCTGGCCATCGCGCTCCGCAATGCCCTGCGGGCCGGAGAAGATTAGAGCGCTCCCGGACTCTATAGAGCCGTTCCGGTTTAAGTGGAAACGGGGAACGGCTCTAAGTTTTTGTTCTTCTTGCTTCTTTCCGGAAAACCGGTTCCCTCTTTTCCGGAAGCACTCTAACGCGCCTCAGATGCGCTTCGCGCTTCCGGCGAACACGTAGCCCACACCGCGCACCGTCTTCACGAGCTGCGGGCGCTCGCTCTGGGGCTCGATCTTGCGGCGCAGGCGCGCGACCAGGCCATCGATCGAGCGATCGAGCGGCGTCCAATCCTGTCCCTTGAGCAGGTCCATCAGCTCGTCGCGGGAGAGAACACGGCCCGGCCGCTGCACGAGGAGCGCCAGCAGATTGAACTCCGCCGTCGTCAGATCACAGAGGTCGCCACCGGGATCACGCACCTCGCGGCGGTGCAGATCGAGCGTCCAGCCCTCGAACGCATAGCGGGAGCCGCCGGCAGCCGGAGCGTCCATCGGGGCCCCGGCCGCTAGAGATGCCTCGTAGCGGCGCAGCACGGCGCGCACGCGGGCGACCACCTCCCGCATCAGGAACGGCTTGGCGATGTAGTCGTCGGCACCGAGCTCGAGGCCCACCACGCGATCAATGGGGTCGCTTTTGCCCGTGATCATGATGATCGGCGTGTTGCGTTTGGCCCTGAGGTCACGCGCGAGCTTAAGGCCATCCTCGCCGCCGAGCTTGAGGTCCAGCGTCAGCAGGCTGACCGGATGGGCAGCGAGCTGCGCGTCCGCTTCCGCGCCGCTGCCGGCCTCCACCACGGAGAACCCTTCGGCCTCGAGGCCCTGGCGAAGGAGCGCCCGCACCTCGGGCTCGTCATCGACAATCAGGATCGGGTTTGTCATCGGTCCGGAATGCGCGTTGGGAGCTAAGCACACTACACCAAGATTCCCTGCTTCGTTGTACCGCAAAGGAACGCTACCGCGTATGCCGCTCGCACACGCTCCACAGATATGCTGCTGATTATCACAGACTTAAGCGGCTCGGCGAACAGGCGGTCTGTGGCGTTAGTGTAACAGCCCCTGGGCATGCGCCGCTGTCACATCATGTCACACAATCTCACACTGGCAGCATACGCGGGCCACGCCCGTGGCGTTCTTTTGAAGCGCATCCTTTGCGGCCGCGCCGCCGCCGACCAAAAGGGTGAGGTTGGAGGGATGGTGAGCGCGAACCTGCAGGACGATCCCGGCTCGCAGATGGCTCCGACGGCCATGGCGCCACGGCCCGTGCCCAGCCGGGAGCTTGCACAATCCTCTGCGTTTCCCGCTGCCGCCGCCGGACGGCACAGATATGCCGTTGGCGTGTTTACCGTGTCCGCGGAGGCCTACGCAGCCGTTGCCGCGCTAGCCCCAGCCGTGCCCCACATGCTCGTCATATCGCACGCGGCGTCCGGCCGCGACGCCACCGCCGCGCTTGTGAGCGATGGCAACGTGCTTTTCCGGCACATCGAAGGCTCGGGCGCGCTGGCGTCCGACCTTGCCACGATGCTGAGCGGGATCGAACCGTTCTGCGCACTCGGGGCGAGCGTTCACGCGTCGCCGATCAACGGCACTGCCTTCTCCGGCATGGAGCGTCTGTTCCAGGATCTCGTGCATCATCTCGCCCAGGGGGCCACCGTCGTCATCGTGCACGCCTCGGGCCCCGAGCAGCAGCTCGGGATTTCGAGGGCGCTTCTGGATGCCCGCTGCAACATCCTGCTGACCCACGATGTGCACCACGCCATTGACGGCGCGAGCGTATCCGAGCCGGACCGGACCCAGGGACGCAGCAAGGTCGCGCCGAAAACGCGCGGCCCGGGCACCGGCTCCGTCCAATCGGACTGATCATCCCTCAAGGCGCCGGAGATACGCCGCGCTGGCCTTTGGCTGACACGGCCGCCATCTGCCTTGTAATACTCGAAATACGCGCGCTCATTATCGTGCTTCTATTCGGAAAAACGACTTTTCCGGAAGCATCCTTTCTGGGCGTGCTTCTCTTCGGAAAACCGGCAACCACTTTTCCGGAAGCACTTTCTTAGTATCGTGCTTCTCTTCGGAAAACCGGCAACCACTTTTCCGGAAGCACTTGAGGTCGAGATTTCCCATGACGATCCGCAATCTTGAAGCGCTCTTCAGCCCCGCCTCCATCGCCCTTGTCGGAGCGAGCAAGCGGGCCGGCAGTGTGGGGCACATCATCGCCTCGAACCTTCTCGGAAGCGGCTTCAGCGGCCAAGTCTGGCTGGTCAATCCACGCTACGATGCGATCAGAAGCGCGCGCTGCTACGCCTCGGTGTCGGCGTTACCGAGCGCACCCGATCTTGCCGTCATCGCTACCCCGCCCGCCACCGTGCCGGGCGTGATCGCGGATCTCGCCCGCCACGGCACGCGCGCCGCCATCGTCATCACCGCCGGCCTCGGCGCTGACCTGCGCACGCGCATGCTGGAGGCCGCACGCCCAACCTGCCTGCGCATTCTCGGCCCGAACTGCATCGGACTTATCCTGCCGGGCCTCGGCATCAACGCCAGCTTCGCCCATACAATGCCGCTCAAGGGGGACCTCGCGTTTCTTTCCCAGTCGGGCGCGCTCGTCACCGCCGTGATCGATTGGGCGAAGGGACGCGGCATCGGCTTCTCGAAAGTCGTCTCCATGGGCGAGATGGCGGACGTGGACTTCGGCGACACGCTCGACTATCTCGCCGGCGATCCCGAAACCCGCGCCATCCTGCTCTACGTCGAGCAGGTGACGCACGCGGCCAAATTCATGTCCGCCGCGCGCCGCGCTGCTCGCGCTAAGCCCGTGATCGTCCTCAAGTCCGGGCGGCACGAGGCAGGCGCCAAGGCTGCAGCCTCGCACACAGGCGCGCTCTCAGGCTCGGACGCGGTCTACGATGCCGCCTTCCGCCGCGCGGGTCTCGTCCGCGTCAATGACCTCGACGGCTTGTTCGAGGCGGCGGAGATGCTCTCGTTCACGCCACACCTCGCAGGCGAGCGCCTGATGATCCTGACCAACGGCGGGGGCGCAGGAGTGCTCGCTGCCGATCGCCTCGAAGATTATGACGGCAAGCTCGCCGATCTCACGCCCTCCGTTCGTTCCGCCCTCGACGCCGTGCTGCCCGCCACCTGGTCGAAGAGCAATCCGGTCGACATCATCGGCGACGCCGGCCCCGAGCGCTACGAAGCGGCGATGCGCGTGCTGCTCGACGATCCCGCCTCCGACGCCATTCTCGTTATCAACTGCCCGACCGCGCTCGCCTCGAGCGAAGCGGCCGCGGGCGCCATCCTCAAGGCCGTCACCAGCGCCCAGGAGCGCGGCCCGCGCAAGCCCGTGCTCACGAACTGGCTCGGCGACGGCGCTGCCACAGAAAGCCGGCGTCTCTTCTCGGAGGCACGCATCCCTTCGTTCGACACGCCGACCTCCGCCATCGACGGCTTCATGCAGCTCGTGCGTCACCGGCGCTCTCAAGATGAGCTCATGCGCTCGCCGCCGGCCGGCCCCCAGGGCGTCGTGGTCGACCGCGAGCAGGCACGCGCCGTGATCGCGGGCGCATTGGCGCGCGGCCAGCCGATGCTGACAGAGTTTGAAGCCAAAGCCGTGCTCATGGCCTACGGCATCCCCGTTGCCGAGACGGTCTTCTGCGCGGATGAGAGTGCGGTTGCAGCCGCCGCGGGCAGCATCCTGAAAGAGTTCCGCGCCTGCGTCGTCAAGATCCATTCCGATGACATCTCGCACAAGTCCGACGTCGGCGGTGTTCGCCTTGGCCTGATGAGCGCCAGCGAAGCGCGCGAGGCGGCCCGTTCGATGGCGGCCGAGATCGCGCGTGTGCGTCCAGACGCGCGCCTCGACGGCTGGGTGGTCGAACCCATGATCGAGCGTCCAGACGCACACGAACTGATCATCGGCATGAGTGAGGACGCGACCTTCGGGCCAACGCTGCTGTTCGGCGCGGGCGGCACGGCCGTGGAGGTCATCAAGGACACCGCCCATGCGCTTCCTCCACTCGACCGCGGACTCGCGCGCGACCTGATGCAGCAGACGCACATCCATCGGCTGCTCGAGGGCTATCGCAACCGCCCCGCCGCCGACCTCGACGCCATCGCCGACGTGCTCGTGCGGATCGGCACGCTGGTTGCTGAGCTGCCCGAGCTGCGCGAGCTCGATATCAACCCGCTGGTGGCCGACGACAAGGGCTGCATCGCTCTCGACGCGCGCATGCGCGTTGCAGACGAAGCCGCCTCGCCGCGCCAACCCATGGCGATCCGGCCCTATCCGGTAGCCTGGGAGAAGACGGTCACCTTGCCGAAGCTCGGGCGCATCCATGTGCGTCCCGTCCGTCCCGAGGACGAACCGATCTACGAGAAGTTTTTCACGCGCGTGACGCAGGACGACATGCACATGCGCTTCTTCACCGCCAAGCCGCACCGCGCGCATCGCTTTCTGGCGCGCCTCACGCAGATCGATTACGCGCGCGAGATGGCCTTCGTCGCGCTCTCGGAGCCTGATGGGGAGCTGCTCGCCAGCGCACGCCTCGTCGCCGATCCGGACTACAGCCAGGGCGAATATGCCGTGCTCGTGCGCTCCGACCTCAAGGGCAAGGGGCTCGGCTGGATGCTGATGCAGCATCTCATCGCCTATGCGCGTGCGGACGGACTAGGTTCGCTCTACGGCGAGGTGCTGACCGCGAACACGACCATGATCGACATGTGCCGCGCGCTCGGCTTCACCGTAGAGGCCGACGCCGAGGATCCGCTTCTACGCCGTGTGAGGCTACCTCTGAAGCATTGAGCGATTTTGAGGACCGGACGCGCAGCGGTACGGGCGTCACGCAGCGCCGTGTTTATTTTCTTTCCGGCGGAAGCGGCGCGTCGTCGTCATCCTGTATCGCGCGCCAGCCGGCTCCTTCGAGATCCTCAAACTGTCCGCTGTCCAGCGCCCACAGGAACGCGACAAGGCCCGCAAGTCCCAGGACGAGTGCACACGGGATGAGCCAGGCGAGCGCACTCATGACCGCACACTCACGGGTTTCAGCCTCACGGTTCGGCGGCGCAGCCTCAACGCATTGCCCGTCACCGCGATCGACGAGAGCGACATGGCGATCGCCGCGAGCAGCGGCGTCACATGACCAGCGACGGCGAGCGGCACGAAGATCACGTTGTAGGCAATGGAGATGGCGAAGTTCTCGAACGACATCCGCTGCCCCGTCTGGGCGACGGCGACGGTCTCGATGATCGGCGCCAGCGTTTGCCCCTGGAACACGGCATCCGCCGCCGTCTGGCTGATGTCGGCCGCCGTTGACGGCGAGAGCGACGCGTCGGCAGCCGCAAGCGCGGGAGCATCGTTGAGCCCGTCCCCGACCATCAGCACCTTGCGGCCCGCCGTCTTCAGCGCTTCGATAGCGGCGATCTTGCCGTCCGGCTTTACGGCCGCCGACCACTGCGTGATGCCGACGCTCTCAGCGACGCTTGCGACGGCCGGCGCACGGTCTCCCGAAAGAAGGTGCACGTCATAGCCTGCGGCCTTGAGCGCCCCGACGACAGCTGCCGCATCCGCGCGCAGCGCATCCTCGAAGCCGAGCATGGTCTCGCGCCCTTCAGCATCTGCGAACCAGAGCGCCCCAGTGGCACCCTCCGCCGTGTCCGAGTTCACGCCCCGAACCCATTCCTCCGAGCCGAGGCGCAGTTCGCCGTTATCGAATGGCGCCGCCAGGCCAGACCCCGGAACTTCACGCATACTCGCCAGCGGCGTGACAGCAAGGCCGCGCTCGTGCGCAGCCTTGACCACGGCTTTGGAATAAGGATGGCGGCTCGCCGCGGCGAGCGAAGCGGCCGCAGCCAGCGTGGTGTCGGAAACCTCCGCGCCATTCCGGAGCACCGGCTCTCCCCGCGTCAGCGTGCCCGTCTTATCGAAGACGACGGTATCGATCTCGGACAAACGCTCGAGCCCGTCGGCCGCCTTGATCACGATGCCCTTGCCGAACAGGCGGCTCGTGGCAGCGACCTGGACGACCGGCACGGCGAGCGCGATGGCGCAGGGGCAAGTGATGATCAGCACGGCAATGGCGTAGGTGAGCGCCGGCTCCCAGCCGGCTCCCACCAGCATCCATCCGACGAACGTCGCCGCACCGAGGGTGTGCACGACGGGCGCATAGAGCCTTGCCGCACGGTCGGCGAGTCTCACGTATTGCCCACGGCCCTGCTCTGCCGTCTCCATCAGGCGCGCGATCTCGGCCAGCAGCGTGTTGGCGTCCGTCGCGGTCGCTTCCACGGTGATGGGGTGCGTCATGTTGACGGTGCCGGCATGCACCTCCGCGCCGGCATTGGCCGCCCGCGGCAGTGTCTCGCCTGTAATCAGGCTTTCATCGATGTCGGTCGCGCCCGCTAGAATGCGCCCGTCGACGGGAATGCGCTCGCCCGCCGCGACCTGGATCCGCATTCCGGCCGCAAGCGCACGCGCCGGGCGGCGCTCGACGGATCCGTCGTCGAGCAGCACCGTCGCCGTCAGCGCCTTGAGGCCAAGCAGGTTCTCGGCCGCGCCACGCGCCTTGACGCGCACGCGCTCGTCGAGATAGCGGCCGATGAGAAGGAAGAAGGTCAGTGTGATCGCCGCATCGAAGTAGACCTGATGATGCGTGCCGCGCATGGTCTGGAAGAGGCTCATGGCCGTCGCCAGCGTGATGCCGATCGAGATTGGCACATCCATGTTGAGCCGGCGTGCCCGGATCGCGCCGGCGGCCGAGCGGAAAAACGGCTGGGCCGAATAGGCCACCGCCGGCATGGCGATCAGTGCGGCGAGCCAATGGAAAAGCGCGGCGACAGTCGCATCCATGTCGCTCACCGCACCGGCCCAAACCGATACTGAGAGCAGCATGACGTTGGAGGAGGCAAAGCCCGCAACACCGAGGCGGCGCAGGAGATCGTCGGCGCGGCCGGCCTCCGGCTTGCTATCCGTATCCGCGGACTCGGCGGCCCGATAGCCTTGCTGCGCCAGGGCGTCGATCAGCGGCTGCGTGTCGGTGAGGCTCTCGTCATAGGTGACGCTCGCGCGCCGCGCCGAAAGATTCACGCGCGCATCACTCACGCCCGTGAGGCTCGTCAGTGTCCGCTCGACCACCGCCATACAGGCGCCGCAGCGCATATTCTCGACAACGAGCGACGTGGTACGCCGGATGCCTCCCGCCTCCCTCTCTTGAACGGTCGGGCTTCCGACGAGGGGCAGGCTCAAGGTGCGATCCACAAACGCCTCCGTACCTGATAGACGGGCTCGGCTGCCGGCGTCTCGGTATCGAACGCACGCACCGTCGCAATCCAGCTCCCCGGAGCAAGGTCGTGGCCGACGGCCGCCTCGAAGTGGCCAGGCGCGATCTCGGCCAGGCGGACCGCCGTATCTTCGCGGTTCGTCGCGGGCCGGCCAAGAACGGCGTCCACCCGCGCAAGCGCCGGTGCCGCGCCATCCGTGCGCTTCAAGAAGACACGCAGCCGTGCCGGATCGTTTTGCAGCTCCACCGTTTCGGTCCAGCCCAGCGCGGACTGCTTTTCGGCGCGCGCGATACGTTCGTTATAGGCGAGGCCCTGGCTATAGGCATTGGCGTTATCGAGCCCACCGAACGTCGATAGCGCCTTATAGATCAGCACCGCATCCGCCGTCGCGATAACCCCGAAGAAGGCCAGCATGGCCACGAGGACGTGGCGCCCCGAGAGAGCGCGCCCATCACGCGGGCCGGCGGTGTGTAGCCTGCTCATTGGCCTGGACTCCTGAAGCTCGTTTCACGGATCACCCGTTCCCCGGTCGCCAGATCGGTCACGACGAACCTGAGCGGCGTCGAAGCCGACGCGATCTCGCCGCGTCCGGCAGCCGGCACGGTGACGTACACCTTGACGGCTCGCACCGCATTGGCGTCCACAGCGATCTCGACACCGCCGTTCTCGCGCCCGACGATCGCCAGCTTGCTCGCTGCGATGCCGTCGGCATGGATCGAGAAGCGCTGGCTCTCGTGCGTCTTATTGAGGATCTTGAGCGTATAGCCGTTGCGGATGCCGCCGTCCGACAGGGTCACGAAGAGCGGGTTCCGATCTTCGATAACGCTGATCTCCACCGCCGAGCGCATCACCCAGGCCCATCCCATGAGGGCGAGCACCACGGCGATCAGCGCGGAATAGAGGAGCGTGCGCGGGCGCAAGAGCTTCAGCGGCTGACGGTCAGCCTCAGACGGGGCCTCCATGTTGCGGAACGTCTCGTAGGCAATGAGGCCCCGCGGACGGCCCACCCGGTCCATGATGTCGTCGCAGGCATCGATGCACAGTGCGCACTGAATGCATTCGAGCTGAGCGCCGTCGCGGATGTCGATCCCCATGGGGCAGACGGCAACGCACGCCTTGCAATCGACGCAGTCGCCCCGGCCGGCCCAGGGCTGCCCCTTCTTATGCGGTCCGCGCGGCTCGCCGCGGAAGCCCCGGTAGGATACCAGCAGCGAATCCGCATCGAACATCGCCGCCTGGATGCGAGGCCACGGGCACATATAGATGCAAACCTGCTCACGCGCGAAACCGCCGAGCACATAGGTCGTGGCGGTGAACAGCCCCAGGAATACATAGGCGACGAGCGGCGCATCGCCTGTGACGAGTTCGCCGGCGAGCGTCGGTGCATCGCGGAAATAAAAGACGAGCGCGCCGCCTGTGGCGACGGAGATCGCGAGCCAAGTGGCGTGGGTTCCGGTCTTCTTCCAGATTTTCTCGAAGGTCCACGGCGCTTTGTCGAGGCGCATGCGCGCGTTGCGATCACCCTGCCAGAAGCGCTCGACGGCGATCATCAGGTCCGTCCACACAGTCTGCGGACACGTGTAGCCGCACCACATGCGTCCGACGAGCGCCGTGGCGAGAAACAGCCCGAGGGACGCCACGATGAGAATGCCAGTGATGAAATAGAGCTCCTGCGGCCAGATCTCGATCGGCCCGAAGAAGAGCCGTTGATTGGCGAAATCGAGCAGGAACGCCTGATCAGGCAGGCTCGGCCCCCGGTCCCAGCGGAGCCACGGCAGCAGGTAATAGATGCCGAGCGTGACCGCCATCACCACCCATTTGGCCGACCGGAACGTGCCCTTTGCACGCTTCGGATAAATGGGCTGCCGGGCGGCGTAGTAGCTGCGCGCCGCCGCGGACGAGACGGCATCGACATCGAGGCGGGCCACGCCGGGGGCGGCCTCCGTCGGCGTCGTCCCCGTGAACTTCGATGTCGGTTCCATGCGTGCCACGTCCGCCTCCGAAGGGTTTCTCTCGTCGCCGCCGCCCTACTTCCCGCCGCCTAAAGCATGCACGTAGATAGCGAGCATCTTGATCGTTACCGGATCGAGCTTGCCTTCCCAGGCCGGCATCACGCCCGAGCGGCTGTTGCGGATCGTCTCTTCGACATCCGCCTTGCTGCCGCCATAGAGCCAGATGGCATCGGTAAGGTTCGGCGCGCCCATCTCGGGCGTTCCTTTGCCTTCCTCGCCGTGGCAGGCCGCGCACTGCTCGGCGAAGATCTCCTTGCCGCGCTCGGCGGCGGCGGCGTCACCCGCAGCACCCGAGAGCGAGAGCACGAACTCCGCCGTATCCGAAATCTGGACGTTGGTGAGGATCTGGTCGGCGCCGAAACGCGGCATGGCGCTGTCACGCGTCTCCGGATGGTCGGCCCGGATCCCATGCCGGATCGTCGTCTCAATCTCCTCGAGCGTGCCGCCCCAGAGCCAGTCGTCATCGTTGAGG
This sequence comes from Hyphomicrobium sp., assembly GCF_036780825.1. GTDB lineage: Bacteria > Pseudomonadota > Alphaproteobacteria > Rhizobiales > Hyphomicrobiaceae > Hyphomicrobium_C. Next base: position 28,360 of record NZ_DAIQCD010000003.1, read on the forward strand.
TTCGGATAGCCCTTGAAGCCCTGGGCGCCCTTGCCGTGGCATGGCGCACAGCTGTTGCCGAACTGCGCCGCCCCGCCGCGCAGCACGAATTCCATGAGATCGGCATCCTTCTCGATCTCGGCCGCGGACTTGGCGGCGATCGCCTCGATGAAATGCGCCTGACTTTCCTTGGCGGCCGCGATGTCATTCGCCACCGAGACGCGCTGGCTGTAGCCGAGCACACCCTTCGAATAGCCGTCCACGAGCGGCCAGGCAGGATAGAGGATCCAGTATCCGATCGCCCAGACGATGCACGCATAGAAGACGTAGAGCCACCACCGCGGCAGCGGCTTGTTCAGCTCCTTGATGTCACCGTCCCAGACGTGTCCGGTCGTTTCGGCGCCCGTGACGGTATCGAGTTCCTTATGACCGGCCATGCGGCTCCCCCATTTTATCGCTGTCGTCCGCAAGCGGCACCCGCGACGCGGCGTCGAAGCGCGCCTTGTTTCCGGGCCGCAGCGCATAGACCAGCACGCCGCCCATGACGATTGCGAAAATCGTCATGGCAATCATCTGCGACCAGAACGCCACATCCTGGTAGCCCATGCCGTCCTCCTATCGCAGGTTCGGTCCAGCAGCGTCGAAGGTCGTGAAGTCGACCAGCGTGCCGAGCATCTGCAGATAGGCGATGAGCGCATCCATCTCGGTCGGCGGCCCGTCCGTGTTGCCGTCGAACTTGCGCACCTGCGCCTTCGGATAACGCTCGGCCACGGCCTTCCCGCCCTTCGTATCGGGGGCGATCTGGCCAAGAAGATCAGCCTTCGCGTTCTCGATCATCTCGTCGGTATAAGGAACGCCGACCGCGCGCAGCGCCTTCATATCGGCCGCGATGCTGTCGGTATCGAGCGTGCGCTCGGCGAGGAACGGGTAGCCCGGCATCACCGAGCCCGGCACCACCTCGCGCGGCGCCTTCATATGATCAACGTGCCAGGCGTCGGAGTACTTTCCGCCGACCCGCGCCAGATCCGGCCCGGTCCGCTTCGAGCCCCATTGGAACGGATGGTCGTACATGCTCTCGGCGGCGAGGCTGTAGTGTCCGTAGCGCTCCACCTCGTCGCGCAGCGAGCGGATCATCTGGCTGTGACAGTTATAGCAACCCTCACGGACGTAGATGTTGCGGCCCGCCAGCTCCAGCGGCGCATAGGGCCGCATGCCCTGCACTTTCTCGATGGTGGAGCCGATGAAGAACAGCGGTGCGATCTCGACCAGACCGCCGATCGAGACGACGATCAGGGTGCCGATCAGGAGCGCGAAGGTGTTCTTCTCGAAGAACGCGTGCGAAAATTTCATAGTTTCCGTTCTCCATCACTCGGCAGGGGCGGCGACAGCGCCGGCGCGCAGCTCGGGGGCCGCCGCAGACCGCGGCTGGTCCTCGATATCGACGGACTGCGCCCCGCGCACGGTCATCCACGTGTTCCAGGCCATCAGCAGCGATCCGATTACGAACAGGAGGCCGCCAACGGCGCGGATGATGTAGGGCCAGTGCATGGCTTCGACCGTTTCGACGAAGGAGTAGGTGAGGAAGCCCATGTGATCGGACGCCCGCCACATCAATCCCTGCATGATCCCCGACACCCACATCGACGTGATGTAGAGCACGATGCCGATGGTCGCGATCCAGAAGTGCCATTCGACGAGGCGCAGCGAGTAGAGTCCCTCGCGCTTCCACAGCCACGGAAGCAGGCAGTAGATGGCGCCAAAGGACACCATGCCGACCCAGCCGAGTGCGCCGGAGTGCACGTGGCCAATGGTCCAGTCGGTGTAATGCGAGAGCGAGTTCACGGCCTTGATCGACATGAGCGGACCCTCGAAGGTCGACATGCCGTAGAAGGCGACGGAGACCACGAGCAGGCGCACGACGGGATCAGTACGCAGCCGGTCCCAGGCCCCCGAGAGCGTCATCAGGCCGTTGATCATGCCGCCCCACGACGGCATCCAGAGGATGATCGAGAACGTCATACCGAGCGTCTGCGTCCAGTCTGGCAGAGCGGTGTAGTGGAGGTGATGGGGGCCAGCCCAGATGTAGATGAAGATCAGGCTCCAGAAATGGATGATCGACAGGCGGTAGGAATAGACCGGCCGCTCCACCCGCTTCGGGATGAAGTAGTACATGATGCCGAGGAAGCCCGCGGTCAGGAAGAAGCCGACCGCGTTGTGGCCGTACCACCATTGCGTCATCGCATCCTGGACGCCGGAGAAGAGCACGTAGCTCTTGGAGCCCAGCAGCGAAACAGGCATCGCGAGGTTGTTCACGATGTGCAGCATCGCAATGGTGACGATGAAGGCGAGATAGAACCAGTTCGCCACATAGATATGCGGCTCACGGCGCTTGACGAGCGTCCCGAGGAACACGCCCAGATAGGCGACCCAGACGAGGGTCAGCCAGATATCGACGTACCATTCCGGCTCCGCATACTCCTTGCTCTGTGTCGCGCCGAGCAGATAGCCGGTTGCAGCGAGAACGATGAAGAGCTGATAGCCGTAGACGACGAACCAGGGCAGCCAGTGCCCGGCAAGACGCGCGCGGCATGTGCGCTGGACGACATAGAGCGAGGTGCCGATGAGTACGTTGCCGCCGAATGCGAAGATGACGGCGGACGTATGGACCGGCCTCAGCCGGCCGAAGTTCGTCCAGGGCAGGTCGAAGTTCAATGCCGGAAAGGCGAGCTGCCACGCGATGATGTCGCCGACCGCGAATCCGACGACGCCCCAGAAGACCGCGGCGATCGTCGCGAACTTGATGGGGCCGTCCATGTAGGTGGACTGCTCGTCGCTCCCGCCCTTGCGGGGATTGCCCATGACATAGAGTCCAGCGCCGACGCTTGCGGCCAAAAGCAGCATCCCGTGGAACCGGATGACCTCGTCGAGGCCGGCGAACGCCAGGACCCCGCCGATCAAAATGCCGCAGGCAGCTGCCGCGAGCGCGCCAGCGCCTGAAAGCGCAATCACCTCTTCGCTGGTTGCTCTCATCTTCCCCTCGATCGGTGCTGGAATCCAACCGGCCGAGGCATAGGCAGAAGCTCGAACCTCGGGCTTGATCACGATCAAGCTGCGACGAAACGATCAACGATAGAGCTGGGGCGCTTTTCGAACGGAGGCTGGCTGTTCCCATGCATACTGTTCCACTCCAAGCCCTGGCCGAACGCTACGCAGCACCGGTTCCGCGCTACACGAGCTATCCCACCGCACCCCACTTCAACGACAGCGTCGGCGCGCGGGAGGCCGCGGCATGGATCAGCTCGCTCGAGCCGGACTCAGCCCTCTCGCTTTACGCCCACATTCCTTTTTGCCGGTCGCTCTGCTGGTATTGCGGCTGCGCGACGACGGTGGCCAACAGCCCGGAGCCCGTTGCGGCCTATCTCGCGACGCTGAAAGCGGAGATGGCGAACGCGGCGGCGCTCGTGCCCTCCCATCACGTGCGGCACATCCACTGGGGCGGCGGCTCCCCGAATACGATGTCGCCTGACGAGATTGGCGAGCTGGCGGGCCTTACGCGCTCGCTGTTCCAGATCGACCCGGACGCGGAGTTCGCCGCCGAGATCGACCCCCGCTATATGGACGAGCCCCGCGCCGCGGCATTTCGCCGTGCCGGCGTCAATCGTGTCTCGATCGGCGTGCAGGATTTCGAGCCCGACGTCCAGGCGGCGATCAACCGGCACCAGCCTTTCGAGCTGACGCGCGATGTCGTGAAGAGCCTGCGCAACGCCGGCATCGCCTCCATCAATGTTGACCTCGTCTACGGGCTGCCCGGCCAGACGCAGGCCAGTGTCGCGCGCACGCTCGATCTCGTGCTCTCGCTCGAGCCCGACCGCCTCGCCGTTTTCGGCTATGCGCACCTTCCTGAGCGGATCCGCCATCAGCGCCTGATCGACAGCAGCGCGCTCGCTGGTCCCGCGGGGCGCCTCGGCCAGGCGAACCGCATCGCCCGCAAGCTCCTGGCGCACGGCTACGTCCGCGTCGGCCTGGATCACTTCGCCAAGCCGACCGACCATCTGGCGAGCGGCCGCATCTCGCGCAACTTCCAGGGCTACACGACCGACACCGCCGATGCGCTGATCGCTTTCGGCTCCTCCGCCATCAGCCGCTTTCCGCAAGGATATGCCCAGAACGCCGCGCGCATTCCCGACTATCACGAGCGGGTGGCTAAACGCCGGCTAGGAACGGCACGTGGAATCGCGTTTTCGGATGACGACCGCATCCGCAGCCACGTCATCGAGGCGCTGATGTGCGACCTCGCGTTCTCAGCCACAGACCTCAGGGATCGCTTCGGCGATGCCGCAGCACCCTTGATCGAGGATGCGCGTGATCTCGTCGAGGCGGACACCGACGGGCTTGTCGAGAAGACGTCCGACGGCTTCCGCGTGACCGAGCGGGGCCGTCCCTTCATTCGCAGCATCTGCGCCTGTTTCGACGCCTATCTCGGAACGACGGAAACGCGCCATGCCGTAGGTGTCTAGAGAGCCTCCGGCAAGCGGATTGAAAACACGCGTTATGGAACAAAAACTTAGAGTGCTTCCGGAAAAGTAGGAACTGGTTTTCCGAGAAGAACGCGAGGAACAAAAGCTTAGAGCCGCTCCACCGGAACGGCTCTAATCGATCAAGTGACTGCGATAAAACAAGCAAGTTTCGGCTGCATCCTGCGGCGCGCGCCGCCCTGCTCAAAGCGTAATCTCAGATAATTCTTTACTTTAAGGTTACGCCACGTTTCTCTCCCGCTCTCCGTGCTGTCAAAGTGCTCCCATTATGCCAAGCCTTGCACGCCACATCAGACAGGTTGGCGAGGAGCGGTTCAACCGATCCTACGACGAGGTCGAGCTTGCCCGCTTGCAGCTCGTATATGATCGGGCATGCGAGAAGGTCGGCCTCGACGAGCGCGATCCCCGTCGTGATTCAATAGGCAAGCTCATTTTCCAGATGGCCGATCACGTGGCCGATCCGGCCGAGCTTCTGAGCACAGTCGTCAAGGTATTCGGGCGCGCAAACTGAAGGCGCTATCCGTGCTTCTTCGTCTGCTCGTAGACGTCGCGGTCGCGGCGGCTGCGGCTGCTGTAGAAAAGCAGCCCCATGAGAGCGATCCCAACGCCCGAGGCCAACAGCACTCCGAGAATGGCAGCGATCGTTCCATGAAAGCCGAGGCCTGAAAAAAGGCCGAGCGCCCACAGCAGCGCGTAAGCGCAGACCAGGATGACGACGGACGCGACGATCATTGTTTTCGTTTCATTCATCAGCGGCTCCTCGAGCTACCCATTAGAGCCTGATCGTTCGAGGTGAGCGCGGACCAACACTCACCGAGAACGTGAATCAGTCCCTCAAAGAAATAGTGAGAGCGCGTTCACCCCAAAAGGGTGGGCGACGAAGCGTGAACACGCTCTAAGCCTTGCTGAATGAACGACCGGATCGCCGGATCGTTTCCCGATTTCCTTGCTATTCGGCCGCGTCCTTGCGGCTCCTCTTTTTACGATCGCTATCCTTCGCTCCCGTCGCCTCTTCCGCTTCGATGTTGATCTCGGATAGCGCGAGCTCCGAGAGCTTGGCGTCGGTATCCTTCTCTTCCTGCAGCGTCGCTCTCAGCAGATCCGCAGCATCCGGCATGTCGAGCTTGTCCGCCCACGCCGCCAAGGTGCCGTAACGCGAGATCTCGTAATGCTCGACCGCCTGCGCTGCCGCCAGCATACCGGCGTCTCGCACCGTCTCGTCCTTGGCTTCGTGCATCACCTCGGCCGCCTCTTCTGCAAGGCCGTCCATCGCGGGGCACCGCTTGCCGCGCGGCGCCTTGTCGAGCATGTCGAAGATCTGCTCAAGGCGCGAAACCTGGCCTTCGGTCTGTTCGATATGGTCCTCGAACGCTCCCTTCAGAGCCGGCGAGCTGGCTTTCCTCGCCATCTTCGGCAGATTTTTCAGGATCGCCTTTTCGGCGTAGTAGACGTCTCGCAATGTATCTTCGAACAGCCTTCCCAGCGTTTCCATGTCACGTACTCCGTTTACATCAGTGGAGAATGCCCAGCAGGTGGAGGGCGACAATCGCGATGATCGGCACCCCGAGAAGCCAAAGTGTAAGATCGCGAAGCATGATGTTCGCCTTTCTATGCTTAGACGCGCTTGCGCATGACAAAGTAGGTAAGCCGCGCCGGTATGTTCTGATCTCTGTGATGGCCGCCACGCTGCGCCGCATACCAAGCGGCCGCGAGCCCGAGCAGCAACGCCGTGGCGGTCACAAGGCCCGCGGCGACCGTTGCCTTCCGCGCCGTATCGACCGCCGAAACCGCTGTCGCGTATGCCTCGTCGATACGCTTTTGCACCGCATCCGGTGTGAGCCCGGTGCGGTTCGCAATGACTTGCGCAATGTAATCGCGATCCGCGCTATCGAGTGATCCGTCCGCCGTCGCCGACACAAAGATCCTGGTCAGCTCATCGCGGCTGGCCTGGCTCCCGGTTTCACCTGTCGCGGGAGCAGGACCAGCACCCGTCGGCGCCGGCCGCAGCAAGGCATCCACGGACGACGTGACCAGAGCACCGCGATCGCCAATGGCGGCTTTTCCGAGCTCCCCACCGGCTTGGATCGCCGTACCGGCAGCCATGAACGTCAGCAACCCGGCGATTAAGACGGCGATCGACCAGACGAGCATGCCGTGAACTCCGTCCCGGAATTGCACCTCGTCGGCGTCGGCACTCCACGCCGCCCGCATGCGCCCGGCTATATATCCGCCGACCAGCAGCGATAGGATGGGAACGAAGATGGCCCAGAATGCTGAAACCGTCGCTGCCCACCGGCCATAGGATTGCGACGGATACGGCGACAGGAGCGATAGACCGATCGCACCACCGACCGTGAAAAGCACAAAAGAAATAGCCGACGCTGCGACCGCGCCGGCAAAAATCGCGCTCCATTCAACGTAGCTGGTTCGACCATCGGTTTCAGCCATTTCAGCCTCCTAGACTTCAGGACTCATATCCATCCGAAGCGTCAATCGCTCTAGCGCAGTCCAAGGGCGCCGAGGATGAACATCACCACGACGATCAGACCAATGAGATAAATGATTTCATGCATGGGGCGCACTCTCTGACGGGTGTCCACTCAACACTGGAAAGTTGAGAGAGTTCCATGGCGACGAGAGTGCTTGCGGAAAAGGGAACCGGTCATGGCGGACACATGCCAGTTAAAGTGTCCGGCGGAGGAACGAAGAAACAAAAACTCAGCCGTCTCGAATTCCACTAAACAGGACGGCACTTAGTTATTGGATTGATATGGATTGATGCGTGGAAGGCTCGACACCGAAACGCGCGACGGTATGCACGCCGGATAGGCGTGCAGAACCACAAAGTGCGCGATGCGACATCGCACGCGCTAGAACCCGGCCTTCATTGTAGATCGTGCTCGCTCCGGACGTAACGCGAGCTTCCCGGCGCTACCCGCCAGTTGGCCTGCTCGTCCCGCCCGGAGCGTCTCCTGTTACCGCGGAGGGGGCGGGACAGGTTCCGTGGAGGGTGAACCAACGCCTCCTGAGGCTCCACCTTCCTCGCGATCTGCGGCCGCTGCATCACCCGGGTCCGTTGGAACGCGCGCCGCCGGATTGGCATCGGCGGCGGGATCCGCTGGCTGGGTATTGCTTGGAGCCGGACGCTGATTGCGTTCGTTGTTCGGATCCGCCGGCGAGGCACCGGTCGTTTGGGCGAGCGCGCTTCCCATCGTGCAAAGGGCAAGCCCGGCTCCCAGGGCAAAAGCAAAGGTAAGTCTCATGACGATCTCCTTTCTTTCGCCCATCAACACGCTCAATGCCGCCAGGTTCCGAAATGCCGCCCACTGTTCGCCGCCGCGAATGGTCGCCCACATGGAATGCACACTGCCTTTGAATGCGCATTGGCTTTTGAAAAATTATCGAAAGGCGACCGGAAGCTAGAACCAATGAACCCGGGCAAACGTTGATAAAGACCCTTTTTCAAAAGGAGCAAGCCATGAAGATCCTCGGACATTCCATGCATCAAGTTCTCATCGTATTTCCGGTTGGATTGCTTTTGACAGCCGTTCTTTTTGACTTGGCCGCCCTCGCTACCGGGGAGCCGCAATTTTGGACCGTGTCCTACTGGCTGTTGGCCGCGGGTCTGATCGGCGGCGTGCTCGCTGCAGTTTTTGGCCTATTGGATTGGAGCAATGTGCCGAGCCATACCCGCGCCAACCGCATCGGCATCCTTCACGGACTCGGCAACGCAGCGGTTCTGATCCTTTTCGCAGCCAGTTGGTGGTATCGCGGCGCACCGGATCAGGTCCCCTCCACGCCCATTCTCAACCTGTCATTCATCGGAGCCGGGCTTCTGCTTGTAACGGGTTGGCTCGGTGGCGAGCTCGTGGCCCGGCTGAGCGTCGGTGTCGACGAGGAAGCGAACGTCAATGCGACGAACTCCGTTCGCGATCATGGCCTTATCGAATCCACGACCAGCTACAAGGACGCAGCCTAGCCAGCTGAGGTGGCCCAGGACGAAGGAGACGCCATCCAAGGACACTTGGGTCGTCCGGCCCTTGGGGAACGCCGACTGCTCGGATGCGTTGAGCTGAATTGGTGACCGCCGGAGATCGGAGAAAACGCTTGCACCATGGCACTACGAGTTGCTTCCGTTTAGCCGTCATCTTCGCGGCGTTGCCGTTTGCGCTTGCCCTCCCCTGCGCGTCCATCTTCAGCGGACCGGTGCTGGCGCAATCGGGCGGCGGTGGAGGAGGCGGAGGCGGAGGAGGCGCTGGTGGCGGCGGTAGTGCAGGTGGTGCCGGAGGAACGGGCGGTGGCTCAGGCGCGGGTGGCGGCGCTGGCAGTGCCGCGTCTCCGGGCGGCGCGACGTCTCCCGGCGGACCGACGAGCGCTCCGCCCACAGCGACGCCCTCCACGGGGCCTCAATCGCGCTCGCCCACTCCGCGGCCCTCAACCGTGCCTCAGGTCGAGACAGCACCGAGGCGCACGCCCTCCGCGGGGAACGCCGAGCCCGATTCTCCCATCTATCGAGATACTTCCCCTCGCGATTATCAATCTTCCGATCCCCTGAATCCGCGAGGAACGCAGGACCGCCAGCCACAAACGGATGCGCCCGTGGGCGGAAGCGGCGGCGCCTCGTCGGGGCGCAGCGACGGATCTGGCGGAGATTCTCTAATGCCAGTGGATCCGTCCGGCCAGCCCGCTGAATTCGGCTCGGGTCGCCAGACCGATTCGATCAGCGATGAGCCCAATCGCGTGACGCGGGGCAGTGGCGGCGCTGCCGGAAAGAATTTCCAGGAATGCATGGGCTTTTGGACGTCGGATACGCATATGACGAAGGCTGAGTGGCGGGAAACCTGCAAACGCCTCGAGCGCTGATCGCGTCTCGTCAACAGGTCCTGGCGCACCGTACTCGCGAGCCAAGCCATTCATGGGCGCGATCATGCGCGTAGAAAATGGCGGTCAGCGAACCTCTTCAGGACTATGGCGACCCCGGCAGGATTCGAACCTGCGACCTGCCGCTTAGAAGGCGGCTGCTCTATCCGGCTGAGCTACGGGGTCCGCTGCGAACGCACAAGGCCGCCTCGCGCTCAATAAGGTAGGCCGAGCCTTGAGGCAAGCGCACACACCTCCGTGCTCTTCCAGGTGCTGTTCGAGCCGGGCAATCTTGCCAGCATCGGTCGGTTTGTCGTGGCCGAGCCACGCAGCTTATAAATCAGGCGGAGCCACGCAGCTAAAAAAACCTAGCGAAGTCGTGCGCATATGCAGTCGCCAGGCCCGACGGCGCGCGTTCAGCGACTAAGCGCGAAACATTAAGCGCGAAACATTAAGCGCGAATGCGCTCTAATGGGTCCAGGCACCGATGCGGCCAAACTTGAAGTTGTCGGCGTAGGACTTGCGGATAAGCTCGCGCGGCTTCGGCTCGTCGAGGCGATAGGGGATGCCCTCGCGCTCCGCATAGGCGATCGCCTCCTCCTTCGTCGCGAATTCCAGGCGGACCTGGGTGCGCGTGTCGAAAGACGTCGTCCAACCCATGAGCGGATCGATCTGGCGGGGCACCGCCCCCTCGTACTCGAGGACCCATTCTTTGGTGCGAGCCATACCGGACTGCATGGCAGACTTGGCCGGCTTGAAGATACGTGCCGTCACACAGACCTCCATCCACGATCGGCGACGATGCGTGCATACCCTTCTATGCGGGCGCAGACAAGCACGCCCGCGTCGCAAGCCTTCTCCGCGCCTGGGGAGAGAAGCAGGAAACAGGTCATGGCCGCACCATGCCCGCCGCGAGGACGGAACGCAGGCCAGCGATAGCCCCGACGACGAGGACCGCCGGCGCTTCGACCTCATTCGCCTTGGCATCGGCCACGAGATCCGCAAGCCGGGTGTCGATCACGCGCTCGCCCTCGCTCGTTGCATGCGAGATGATGGCGACCGGCGTATCGGGAGCCATGCCGGCGCGAAGAAACGCAGCCACGATCTCCTCCAACTGAGCCAGCGCCATGTAGAGGATGATGGGCTGTCCCGTGGCGGCGAGCGCTTCCCAGGCCCGGGCGGCATCGTCACCTTCGGCACGATGGCCGGCAGCGAGAATGACGGCATGGTTGGTTTCCCTCGTCGTCGCCGGAATGCCCGCCAGCGCCGGCGCTGCCAGCCCCGACGTCAGCCCCGGCACGACGCGATAAGGAATGCCCTCGCGCACGAGCGCGTGCGCCTCCTCCCCGCCCCGTCCAAATACGAACGGGTCCCCGCCCTTGAGCCGAAGCACGCGCCGTCCTCGTTTCGCCTCGGCGATGATCAGCTCATTGATGTCGCGCTGCTGCGACGAGGGCCTGCCGCCGCGCTTGCCGGCAAAATGAATTTCGGCGCCAGCGCGTGCAAGGCGCAGGATGCGCCGGTCGACCAGGGCATCGTGGACGATGGTATCAGCGGAGCCGAGCGCATGAATCGCCATGACCGTGAGCAGACGCGGATCGCCGGGGCCCGCACCCACCAGCCAGACTTCACCGGGAGCCATCTCGGGAAAGGCAGGGAAAATGTCTGGCGGCAGATCCATGAGCAATGCGCTTCAACCAGCGGCTCGCGAGCGTTCAGCTCGAAAGACGGGAATGCTAAGGGAGGTGGCTCGAGCGGCGGCGCCGGAGCCGGCAAAGGCGCAGCGCATCCATCCTCCGGCCTTTCGCCGGAAAAGTGCGCGTGTGCCACGAGAGGCAGAGATGGGATAGCCTTTGCCCGGAAGTCCTGTCAAACAGAACCCTTGCTCCCGGATGCGACGCTCTTATTGCGTCCACCACTGTCTTGCCCGGCCTTCTGACCATGAGCACCACCCTTCCCCGTCTCACCCTCGTCCTCGGCGGCGCACGCTCGGGCAAGAGCCGCTTTGCTGAGGATCTGGTCACCGCCTTCCCCGCGCCATGGCACTATCTCGCGACGGGAGAAGCTCTCGACGAGGAGATGGCGGAGCGCATCGCGCACCACGCCGCCCGCCGCGGGCCGGGATGGGTCACGCAGGAGGTGCCGCTCGAGCTTGCCGAGGCCATTCGCGCACCGGAGGTTTCCTCCCGCCCGATCTTGATCGACTGCCTCACCCTGTGGCTCAGCAACGTCATGGCGAGCGGGCGGGATGTTGAGGGGGAGAGCGCGCGGCTCGTCGCGGCGCTCCATTCCTCGGCGGGACCCATCGTTGCGGTTTCGAACGAGGTCGGCCTCGGGATCGTGCCCGACAACGCACTCGCCCGCGCCTTCCGCGACTCGCAAGGCCGCCTCAACGCCGCCGTCGCCGCCGCGGCGGATACGGTTGTGCTCATGGCGGCCGGACTACCGCTCACGCTCAAGAAAGCCTGAGTTCGCCGTCGCACCCCGGCTCGGCCATGATCGAGCCGATGAAGGGAATTTAAAGCCAAGTCAAAGACCTATGCGGCCAGGGAACGCGCTCGGTGCCCAGGGGTCGAGCCCGGATTTGGAAGCCGAGCATCCGGAGTGACATCAATACGGGAGCGGCAAATTGCGCCTACGGCTAAATTTACCGCATATCCAATTTTGTGCGTATACATGGGCTCTCCGACACTCGAGCCAGCCGTCCGGCCCATCTCGCCCGTGTCAACGGCTGGCTGGGTCAAACGCACCTGTCCCCTGCTGGCCGGTCTCCCAACATGTCTGTGGAAAGACTGCTTAAAATGCTCGACGAGAAGCTTGAACCGATTTTTGCGGACGTGCTGCGCCGCAATCCGGGGGAGGATGAATTTCACCAGGCGGTAAGGGAGGTGCTGGATTGCATCGGCGCCGTCATCGCCAAGAACCCTGACTATGCGGAAGGCGCGCTGATCGAGCGCATCTGCGAGCCTGAGCGGCAAATCATTTTCCGCGTGCCGTGGGTGGACGACAAAGGCAACGTCCAGATCAACCGCGGCTTCCGCGTGCAGTTCAACTCCGCGCTCGGACCATACAAGGGTGGCCTTCGCTTCCACCCGACCGTGCTGCTCGGAACGGTGAAGTTCCTCGGCTTTGAGCAGGTCTTCAAGAACGCGCTCACCGGCATGCCGATCGGCGGCGGCAAAGGCGGCTCCGACTTCGATCCGAAAGGGCGCTCCGAAGGCGAGATCATGCGCTTCTGCCAGTCGTTCATGACGGAGCTGTTCCGCCACCTCGGCGAGCACACCGACGTGCCGGCCGGCGATATCGGCGTCGGCCAGCGCGAGGTCGGCTTCATGTTCGGCCAGTACAAGCGCATGACCAACCGCTACGAGAGCGGCGTGCTCACCGGCAAGGGCCTGATGTGGGGCGGCTCGCGCGTCCGCACCGAGGCGACGGGATACGGCGCCGTCTATTTCGTCGAGCGCATGCTGCGGACCCGCAACCAGGAATTCGAAGGCAAGCGCGTCATCGTCTCGGGCTCGGGCAACGTCGCCGTTTACACCATTGAGAAGGTGCATCAGCTCGGCGGACGCGTCATCGCCTGCTCCGATTCGGACGGCTATGTCGTCGAAGAGGCGGGCCACGGGATCGATCTTCCGCTGCTCAAGGAGATCAAGGAAAAGAAGCGCGGGCGTATCGCGGACTATGCGAAAGCGCGCGGCGCTGGCGCCATCTATGTTCCCGGCGGCCGGATCTGGGACGTGCCGGCCGACATCGCCATGCCCTCAGCCACGCAGAACGAGCTTACGGGCCACGATGCGCGCACGCTCATAAAGAACGGCGTCATGGCGGTCGGCGAAGGCGCAAATATGCCGTGCACGCCGGAAGCGGTGCGAGCCTTCCTCGACGCGGGCGTGCTGTTCGCGCCTGGCAAGGCGGCCAACGCCGGCGGTGTGGCAACGAGCGCGCTCGAGATGCAGCAGAACGCTTCGCGCGATTCGTGGTCCTTCGAGGCCACGGAGAAGCGCCTTGCCACCATCATGCACGGCATCCATGACCGCTGCGCCGAGATGGCCGAGACGTATGGCTCGCCGGGCAATTACGTGCTCGGCGCGAATGTGGCCGGCTTCATCCGTGTTGCAGAGGCGATGCGCTCTCTCGGTGTGGTTTAAGCGGCCTTACCACCAGACCAGAAAAACGATGGCGGCCGCCAGGGCCGCCACACCCACGCTCGCCGCTTGCAGCACGTAGGCAATGCGGTAAAGGCGCAGCGCACGATGGATGTCGGCGGCGGTCGCCGCGCGCCGGCCCGCGCCCATCCAGGCGTCGTTCACGCGCTTACCCTCATAGGTACGCGGCCCACCGAGCGCGAGGCCGAGCGCGCCGGCCATCGCCGCCTCCGGCCAGCCGGCGTTCGGAGAGCGGTGGCGCGGGGCGTCCGTGATGGCGCTGAGGGCCGCCGCCCGCCAATCCGCCTCCGGCATGAGCCGCGCGGCCGCGGCAATCCAGAGCGCGGAAAGGCGTGAGGCCGGGAGATTGACGAGGTCGTCAAGCCGCGCCGCCGCCCATCCGAACGCCCGATAACGCTCCGACTTGTGCCCGATCATGCTGTCCGCGGTGTTGACCGCCTTGTAGATCGCACAGCCAGGCAGCCCTCCGAAGATCAGCCAGAAGAGCGGCGCGACGACGCCATCGGAGAAATTCTCGGCGAGGCTTTCGATGGCGGCGCGACATACGCCGGCTTCATCGAGCGTCTCGGGATCGCGGCCGACGATGCGCGCCACGGCTACACGTCCCCCGGCGAGGCCGCGGCTCTCCAGCCCCTCTGCTACGGCCGACACGTGCTCGTCGAGGCTACGGCCCGCAAGCAGCGTGCTCGCGAGGATCGCTTCGACCGCGAGCACCCCGAGCGCCGGCAATACGAGATGCAGCGCCCGGTCGATCAGCAACGTCACCGACAGCGTGACGAGGAGGACCACCGCCAAGGCCAGAATGCCGCGCAGCCGCGCCCTGGCGAACGACAAATGCCCCTCGTTCCAGACCGTCTCCGCACGTGCGATGAGGGCGCCGATCCACGTGACCGGATGGCCGATGCGTTGCACGAACGTCTGCGGATAGCCGGCGACGGCCTCCATGAGAAGAGCGAAAAAGGCCAGCGCAAGCGTCATGCTTATCCCAGAGCAAGGCCATCGGCGTACGGTCTCGAGCCAGCCACTGCGGATGCCGGCCTTTCGGCACGCATCGAGACGGCAAGTCAGGCTCGCGAACGAATTCCTTGAACGTGCTCACGCGGCGCGCAGCGCCAGCACGAATGAACACGCTCGCTAGAGCAGATCCCGTTCAGGCGGTGTCGCCTGAATGGGTGAAGATGCTCACTCAGACAAATAACTAGAGAATCTACAGTGAGCGCAAGCGAACGGAAAACGCTCTAGGTCTTCAGGTCTTCCGGCGACGTGGATCCCGGTTTTTGGCGGATTTTCCGGAAAGAAGCACGAAGAAACAAAAACTTAGAGCCGTTTCCCGTTTCCACTTAAACCGGAACGGCTCTAGCATAGCGGCCCGTGTGGCGAAACGGGACCGTCATGGCAACGACACCGCGAGGAGCAGGAGCAGCAGAGTTTCCATGACTTCGATGGTGGCGCCGTGACAATCGCCCGTCATGCCGCCCAGACGCGTGCGCCAGTAGAGCGCGGCGAGAGCCGTGAGCGGCAGCGCCGCGATTAGCACAGGCGCGAAGTAGAGTGTGACAGCGCCGAGCAGAGTTCCCGTGATCGCGACGGTACGCGTTTTAATGCCGGCTGCAAGGCGGCTCGCGAGCCCATCCGTCAGTGGCGGCACCGCGCGCCCGAGTGCCAGCGCCGCCCAGCGCGCCCATGCCGCCGCGAGCACAAGACTGCCGGCCAGTGCACCCCCCGTAGCCGTTCCCGCCAGCGCCGCAAGCAGCACCAGCTTGGCTGCGATCTGGAGCCCGATCGCCATGGCGCCGAAGCTCCCGAGGTGAGGATCGCGCGCAACCGCGACGAAGCGCTCTTTATCGCCGTGGGCGGCGCCCAGGCCATCGGCGACATCGGAGAGGCCGTCGAGATGCAGCCCGCCCGTGACGAGCACCCAGGCAAGCAGGCCGAGAATCGCGCCGATCCAGGGATCGGCGAGCGAACCCAGCGCCACGGCCGCCGCGACAAGCCCGCCGACCAGCACGCCGGCCGCGGGAAGCCACGGCGCAACGCTGGCGAGATCCTGAGCGTCGCCGAGGAGTGCGCGTGGCACAGGCAAGCGCGTGAGAAAAGCAAGGGCCGTAAAGAAGCCTCTCATGGTCGCGCCGCCGGCGGCTGGATGATTTCGACGATCTCGCCCCAGAGGCCGTGCTCGGGATCGTGGCCCATCTCCACACGGATGCGTGTCGCAAAGGCAATGCGGATCGCCCACAGCCGCGCCAGGGGAATGGCGAGCAGGATCGACAGCGCCATGCGGATCGCACCACCGTGCGTCACAACCGCGATCCGTCCATCCTGCCGTGCGCTGAGATGGCGGAGCGCCGCCGTGATCCGGGCGCGCACGTCGCCCATCGGTTCGCCCCCCGGCGGCGGATGACCGTCGGGATCGGCATAGAACGCGGCAAGGCGCGGATCGGACGCGAGATCGCGGCGCGGCTTGCCATCCCATTCGCCGAAGTCAATCTCCCGCCATGCGTCATCGACTTCGGGAGATAGCCGCGACGCAGCGGCAAGGATCGCCGCCGTCTCCCGCGCGCGCATCAGCGGCGAGGTGACGATCGCTGTCCACGCCAGCCCGCCAGTCATGCGCCGGACCGCTACCCTGCCCGCTTCCGAAAGCGGCAGGTCGGTTCGCCCGTGCAGGGCATCCACCGCGCCGGTCTCCCCGTGGCGCACGAAATCGATGGACGTCACGGCACGGAGCGGCCCGAGACGGCCGCCTCTTCGAACGTCGCCATGCCGTTGTGGAGCGCACAGGCGAGACGCAGCACGGCAAGCGCCACCGCGGCGCCCGAGCCTTCGCCGAGCCGCAGGTCGAGTCCAAGAATCGGCCGCGCGCCGAGCGCATCGAGCACCGCGCCATGGCCGCGCTCGGCCGAGCGGTGGGCATAAAGGAGCCAGGGCGCGGTGGACGGATTAAGCCGCGTTGCCACGAGCGCCGCCACCGTGACGATGAAGCCGTCCACGAGCACGGGGCGCCCCGCCTGGGCAGCCGCGAGGATCGCTCCGGCAAGCGCGGCGATCTCGAGCCCGCCAACAGCGCGCAGCACACGGGCGGGATCGCCCTTGCCAATTTCATGGCGCGCGAGCCCGGCTTCGATCACCTTGATCTTGTGCGCGATGCCGTCCGAGTCGAGCCCCGTGCCGGCGCCGGCAATCTCGGCGGGCGGCCTCCCGAGCAGCGCGGCGGCGACGGCCGCAGCCGATGTCGTGTTGCCGATGCCCATTTCGCCGAACAGGAGGAGATCGGCGGCCCCGGCCGCCTCGACCGCACGGCGCCCCGCCGCGAGCGCGGCCGCGCATTCTTCATCCGTCATCGCCTCATCGAGGGTGAAATCGCGCGTGCCATGGCGGGGCTTGTCGACGACCACACCCGGCACCGCCTCCCGGGCCCACGTCCCCACATCGACGACGGTAAGCGGCGCGCCGAGCTCGCGTGCCAACACGGAGACCGCGGCCCCCCCGGCAGCGAAGTTGCGCAGCATCTCGACGGTGACCGAGGGCGGAAAGGCCGAGATGCCTTGCGCGGTCACGCCATGGTCGCCCGCAAACAGGATGATGGGCGTGCGATTCGCGCTCGGACGCTCTGTCGCCTGCAGCGCAGCCAGCGTGATCGCCAAGGTCTCAAGCACACCCAGGGACCCGGCCGGCTTAGTCAGCACTGCCTGACGCGCGCGCGCCATCGCCTCGTGAGAGGCCGATGGCTGCGGACAGGGCGTTTCAATCCAGGCGAATGGCATGCGGGCTCCGGGTAGCAACGGCTGTCCGCGCTGGATGGCACGCGGCGAGCCGGCGAGCAACCACAACGGGTTCTCTTTCTGCCGGAACGAGATCAAGGGAGAGAGATACGGGACGCGCCGAGCGCTCCACCGGCAGCATCCAACTCAACAAGTTGGTTCATAAGATATTTTTGTCCATACGTCGGCCCGGAAGGGCTTGGCAAGCCCGTTGGCGGCCACGGGTGGAGCACCGGGATTTATTCCCTATAATGAGGGAAAATTTCCCGATTTGCTTTCCGGCTTCACAGGCTCCGAATGAAAAAAACCAAGTCAGAACCTGTCCTGACCCAGCTCGATCCCAGCCACCCGAATCACGACAGCATCCTGCTCAAGCAATCGCGGCTCGAGGCTTACCGCCGCCGTCGCTTGGAGAACAGCGGTATCAAGACAACAGCCCCCGTGGATAAGGCCGCGGGAAAAAAGGGGAAGAAGCCGAAATCCCGCGGGAAGACGCCCGCTCGCAAAGGTTGACGCGGGCTCCACGTGCCGCATCCTGCGCTTGAACGTCGCTCATCCGGTCCCATCTGCTGAGGATATCGCCGCAGGGAGACCGCACGATGACCCAGTCCCGTGACCGGCAGGCCGATACCATTGATCTCGCCACCGGCAAACCGAGCCGTTCCGCGATCTTCGAGCCCTCGCGACGCGAGGCTATGGTTGCAACCCTCGCCACCGGCTTTGCTCTTGCTGTCCGGCCGGTGGCTGCGGAGACGACGATCACCACCGACACCGAGGGCCTCACGGCTGGCCAAGTGCAGGTTTCCGCCGGAGATCGGACAATTCCCGCCTACCGCGCCATGCCGGCTGCGGGCGGGCCGTTCCCGATCGTTCTGGTCGTGCAGGAAATCTTCGGTGTGCACGAGCACATCAAGGATGTCTGTCGCCGTTTGGCGAAAGCCGGATATCTCGCCGTTGCACCGGAAATGTACGTGCGCCAGGGCGATGTCGCAAACCTCAAGAGCATCGACGACATTCGCGCCGTCGTGGCGAAAGTTCCAGATGCCCAGGTCATGAGCGACCTCGATGCGGCGGCCGGCTATGCGGCCGACGCCGGCGGCGATGGGGAGCGGATGGCCATCACGGGCTTCTGCTGGGGCGGCCGGATCACCTGGCTTTACGCAGCCCACAATCCGAAGCTCAAGGCCGCAATCGCATGGTACGGCCGTCTCACCGGCACGTCATCGGAGCTGACACCGAAGCACCCGTTGGACGTCGCACGCGATCTCAAAGCGCCTGTGCTCGGCCTTTACGGCGCCGACGATCAGAGCATCCCGATTGATACGGTCGACGCCATGCGGACCGCGTGCGCGGATGCCGCCAAGACCTGCGAGATCGTCGTGTTCGAGGGGGCGCCGCACGCATTTCATGCTGATTATCGGCCAAGCTATCGCCCGGGCCCCGCCAAGGAAGGCTGGCGACGTCTTCTTGAATGGCTCCGCACGCACGGCGTTGGATGAAAGACGCTTACCGAGCTCTCCCGTCCGCTTAACCGGCCGGCTTTCCAACCGGACCCTTACTTCGCAACGCCAGTACTCTATATGAATGCGGCGATCTCGCGCGGTCTCTCGCGGTCCCACCCTTCCCCCGGGACTCCGGCTTCCCGGTGGGCGCGTGTTGCGTGACAGCCGCACGCCCAGACGGTCTCCGCACTGAGGGACAGCGGGGCTGCGGCGCGACGCCATTGCGTAAATTCATAGTTTCCTCAAAGATGGCGGCATGATTTGCTCCGTTCGTATTTGACGCGCCGCCGGGCTTCCCGTCCGCCGCTGCTCTTCGCCAACTCCCCGCATTCACGATTGGACCTCGCCATGCGAACTCTCCTACGCCTTGCCGCGGCACTGCTCGCCGCCAGCAGCCTCTCGCAGGCTGCGGCAGCACAGGAGCCCGGTGGGCCGCAGCCCGCTCCGAGCGTCATCGTGGAGACCGTGCGCCAGCATGATGTGGCGGATCAGGCCACGTTCACGGGGCGGGTGCAGGCCATCGACAAGGTCACGCTGCGCGCGCGCGTCGATGGCTTCCTCGCCAGCCGTGGATTTGACGAAGGCAGCGAGGTGAAGCGTGACCAAGTTCTGTTCACGCTCGAGCGGGAGCCTTATGAGGCGGCACTCGCCCAGGCGGAGGCGAATCTAGAGAGCGCTCGCGCCGCGCTCGTCCTTGCTGAGGCAACGTATGCCCGCACCAAAGAGCTGGCGGACCGCGGCACTGCATCGCTTTCCGCCCTCGACGACGCGTCGGCCAAGCTTTCCCAGGCCAACGCCGAGGTGCGCAACCGCGAAGCCGCCCTGACCAAAGCCAAGCTCGACCTCAGCTATACGGAGATCCGCGCACCGATGGACGGACGCACCGGCCGGGCCACCTATTCCGTCGGTGAGTACGTCGGGCCTTCGAGCAATCCGCTGGTAACGCTCGTCCGCCAGGATCCCATGTACGTGGCATTTCCCGTGCCCCAACGCGTTCTCCTCACCGTGCGGCGCGAGGGGCTCAGCGCTGACGCCGTGGTCGTCCGTCTCAAGCTTCCGGACGGCAGCACCTACGAGCACGACGGCAAGATCAAGTTCTCGGAGGTGGAAAGCAACTCCGGCACCGACACGGTGACGGTGCGCGCCGAGATTCCAAACACCGAGCGCCTGCTCATTGATCAGCAGATCGTCGGCGTCAGCGTCGTCGCCAAGAAGCCTGAGCACAAGCTCATGGTCTCGCAATCGGCAATCCTTCTCGACCAGCAGGGTCCCTACGTGCTCCTGGTCACGCCCGAGAACAAGGTGGAGATCCGGCGCATCGAGGTCGGCGAGCAGCGCGGCCCGCGCATCATCGTCACATCCGGCCTTGCCGAGGGCGAGCGCGCCATCGTGAGCGGCCACCAGAAGGTGCGCCCAGGCATTGTCGTGGAGCCAAGTGAATTCCAGGCTACTCCGGGCCTCGACCAGGCAGGGAACTAGGGCGCCAACATGATCTTCGACCTTTTCATCCGGCGTCCTCGCCTCGCGATGGTGATCTCGATCGTGCTGACGCTTGCGGGCCTCATCGCCATGCGCGTGATCCCCGTTGCCCAGTATCCCGAGATCGCCCCTCCGACTGTGCGCGTCAGCGCATCGTACCCGGGCGCCGATGCGCAGACCGTCGAAGAGAGCATCGCGCAGCCGCTCGAGAATGCCATCAACGGCGTCACCGACATGCGCTACATGAAGTCGACGTCCGCCAACGACGGCTCCTACTCGCTTACCGTCTCGTTCCTGCTCGGCACGGATCCGGATATCGATACCGTCAACGTGCAGAACCGTGCCAACCTGGCGACGGCCAAGCTGCCCGAGGAGGTGCGCCGCACCGGCCTCACCATCGCCAAGGTCTCGACCGACCTGCTGCAGGTCTTCCTGTTTTACTCGCCCGAAGGCGATAAAGACGCTCTCTTTTTATCGAATTTCGTGACGCTCAACGTCCTCGACGAGATCAAGCGCGTGCCGGGCGTCGGCGACGCATCGATCTTCGGCGCGCGCGACTATGCGATGCGAATCTGGATCGACCCGGAGAAGCTCGCCAATTTCGATCTTTCGACGCAGGACGTGATCGCTGCCATTCAGACGCAGAACGTGCAGGCAGCGGCCGGACGCATCGGCGCCGCCCCGCTCTCAGCCGATCAGCGCCTGCAGCTCACCGTGACCACGAAGGGCCGCCTCACCACCACGGAGGAGTTCGGCGACATCATCGTACGCGCGCAAGGCGACGGCTCGTTCGTGCGCGTACGCGACGTTGGCCGCGTCGAACTCGAGGCGGCGACCTTCGACAGCGAGGCTCTCTACGAAGGCAAGCCCGCGGCCCCGATTGGCGTCTATCTTTCCCCGGGCGCGAACGCCGTCAACGTCGCCACGGAGGTATCGAAACGGCTCGAAGAGCTGCGGACCCGCTTTCCCCCCGGCGTGGAGTTCGCCTACGTCTACAACACCGCTGATTTCGTCTCCGCGATGATCGACAAGGTGATCGACACGCTGATCGAGGCGTTCGTGCTGGTGGCACTCGTCGTGTTCGTTTTTCTCGGCCGGCTACGTCCAACGCTGATTCCGCTTATCGCCGTGCCCGTGGCCATCATAGGCGCGCTAGCCGTGCTCTATGCCGTGGGATATTCGGCCAATACGATCTCACTCCTCGCCCTCGTGCTTGCCATCGGCATCGTAGTCGACGACGCCATCATCGTCGTCGAAAACGTCGAACGGGTGATGCACGAGGAGCCGCACCTGACGCCAGCGGAGGCGACTCACAAGGCCATGGCCGAGATCGCGGGACCCGTGATCGCGATCACGCTCGTTCTGCTCTCGGTCTTCGTACCGGTAGCGTTCCTGCCCGGCTCGTCGGGCGTTCTGTTCCGCCAGTTCGCCATCACGATCTCCGCCGCCATGGTGATCTCGGCGATCAACGCGCTTACCCTGTCGCCAGCGCTTTGTGCCATGATGCTCACGCCCGGCCAGCCGACGGGCATCATGGGACGCATCACGAAAGCCATCGACCGAACAGCTGAAGGCTATGCGAAGATCGTCCGCCGCCTCGTCGCCATCTCGTCGACGAGCCTTCTCGCGCTTGCGGTCATCGGCGGGGCGACATACTTCGTTTTTGAGCGCACTCCCTCGGGCTTCCTGCCGGATGAGGACAAAGGCTTCATCATCGCCGTGCTCAATCTGCCGGCGGGCGCTTCCCTCAACCGCACCAGCGACGCCGCTGAAAAGGCGTTGGACGTCATCCGCAAGGATCCGGCTGTCGAAACGGTGACGACGGTGCTCGGGCTCGATTTCCTCGGCGGCGGCTCGGCTTCCAACGGCGGCGTCATGTTCGTGCGTCTCAAGCCCTACGACGAGCGCAAGACCGCCAACATGCACTCCACAGTGGTCGCCCGCCGGCTTTCGATGGCGCTCGCCGCCATTCCCGACGGCACCATGATCGCCCTCAATCCGCCCTCAATCTCCGGCCTGGGCCAGGTCGGCGGCTTCGAGTACGTGCTCGAGGCGCTGCAAGGGCAGCCTCCCTCCGACATGGCCGCCGTCATGCGCGCACTTTCGGTGGCAGCGAACCAGCGGCCGGAGCTTGCCGCGGTATTCTCGACCTTCGAGGCCGAGACGCCGCAGATCCGCCTCGACATCGACCGCGATAAAACGCGGACGCTCAACATCACGCTCTCGGACGTGTTCGCCGCGCTTCAGGCCACTCTCGGCGGCTATTACGTCAACGACTTCAACCTTTACGGACGCACCTGGACGGTGCGCATGATGGCGGAGACGAAATTCCGCAGTTCGATCGACGACATCTCGGCGATCTACGTCAAGAACGCCGCCGGCGAGATGACACCGCTGTCGAGCATCGCCGACGTCCACCTCGACGTGGGGCCGCGGACGATCACCCGCTACAACAACTATCGCGCCATCTCCATCAACGGCAGTCCCGGTCCGGGCCGTGGGCCCGGCGAGGCCATCGAGGCCATGCAGGAAGTGTCGTCCGAGACATTGCCGAGTGGTTACGCCTATGAATGGACGGGGCAGGCGCTGGAGCAGATCCAATCCGCCGGCCAGACTCCCATCGTGCTCGGCATGGCGCTGGTCTTTGCCTACCTGTTCCTGGTTGCGCTCTATGAAAGCTGGATCGTGCCGATCCCGGTGCTGCTATCGGTTGCCGTATCCATATTGGGCGCCCTCGTTGCGCTCTGGATGCTCGGCATGAGCTTCACCCTCTACGCTCAGATCGGTCTCGTCGTGCTGATCGCGCTCGCAGCCAAGAACGCCATTCTGATCGTCGCGTTCTCGATTGAGCGCCGAGCGGCGGGCGACTCGCTGCTTGAGTCGGCCATCGACGGCGCCAAGCTTCGCTTCCGCCCCGTGATGATGACGAGCTTCGCCTTCATCATGGGTCTCTTTCCGCTCGTGGTGGCGAACGGCCCCGGCGCCGACAGCATGATCGCGGTTGGCGTTCCGGTGCTGGCGGGCATGCTGGCCGCATCCATCTTCGGCATCTTCATCATCCCGATGCTCTACGTGGTGTTCCAGCGCCTGACCGAGGGGCGGGGCGGCGCCACCAAGACGGAGGATGCGAAACCGAGCGCCTAAGTGCTTCCGGGAAATTGATGATGGTTTTACAGAGAAGACGACCGAACTCTAGACGGAGAGGCCGCCTATGCTGAACTGGCTCGTTCGCCCGATCATGTTCGTGGCGGCCATCATCGCCGGCTGGTTCGTAGCCGAGGATTCGGCGAACTTCGGCGTCGTTCAGCTCGTCATCTCCGTCATCCTGGTAACGCTTCTCGTTGCGGTCGCAACCTTCTGGCACAGCATCGCAGACTGGATCCGCAGCTGGGGCCGCCGGCTCTAGACAGGACATCCAGGAACATGAAAATTCTCATCACAGGCGCCGCCGGTTTCATCGGAGCTGAGACGGCGCTTGCTCTTCTCCGGCGCGGCGACGAGGTCCTCGGGCTCGACAACCTCAACGACTACTATGACGTCAACCTGAAGCGCGCACGCCTCGCCCGCCTTGAAGCGCACCCAGGATTCCGGTTCCTGAAATGCGATCTCAAGGATCGCGCGGCGATCGAGGACGTCTTCGCCGCCCAGCGGCCGGAGCGCGTCGTGCACCTCGCAGCGCAGGCCGGCGTCCGCTATGGGATCCAAAATCCGCACAGCTACGTCGATTCCAACATCACGGGCTTTCTGCACGTGCTCGAAGGCTGCCGCTATCACGGCGTCGAGCATCTCGTCTATGCGTCCTCGTCATCCGTCTACGGCGCCAACACGCGCATGCCCTTCAGCGTGCACGATAACGTGGATCATCCGCTGAGCCTCTATGCGGCCAGCAAGAAGGCGAGCGAGTTGATGGCGCATTCCTATGCGCATCTCTACGGCCTGCCCGTAACCGGCCTCCGCTTCTTCACCGTGTACGGCCCCTGGGGCCGGCCCGACATGTCGCTCTTTCTCTTCACGCGCAAGATCCTGGCCGGCGAACCCATCGAGGTCTTCAACAACGGCCACCACGCGCGCGACTTCACCTATATCGACGACGTCGTCGAGGGCGTCCTGCGCACGCTCGACCGTGTAGCTGAACCGAACCCCGCCTGGAGCGGTGACGCTCCCGATCCCGCCACCTCCAGCGCGCCCTACCGGCTGTACAACATCGGCAACAACCAATCCGTCGAGCTGATGGACCTCATCGCCTGCCTCGAACAGGCTCTGGGCTACACCGCCGAGAAGATCATGCTGCCGCTGCAGCCGGGTGATGTGGTGGGCACGAGAGCAGACATCGACGCGCTCACCGCCGACATCGGCTTCCAGCCGAAGACGCCGATCCAGGACGGCGTGCGCCGCTTCGTCGACTGGTACAAGAGTTATTACGCCGTCTCGTAGCGCATCCCGTCGTCACGCAGGACGATGTAGATCGCCGGGATGACAAGCACCGTCAGCAAGGTCGACGATGCAAGCCCAAACAGAAGTGAGATGGCGAGCCCCTGGAAGATCGGGTCGGCGAGAATGACGGCCGCACCGATCATGGCTGCCAGCGCGGTGAGCAGAATGGGCCGGAAGCGGATGACGCCCGCTTCGAGCAGCACATCGCGCAGCGGCGCGCCTCCTGCGCGGCGGTCTCTGATGAAATCGACGAGCAGGATCGAGTTGCGCACGATGATGCCAGCGAGCGCGATGAACCCGATCATCGACGGAGCCGAGAATGGCGCGGCGAACAGCCAGTGCCCGATCATGATTCCGATCAGCGTCAAGGGGACGGGCGTCAGAATGACGAGCGGCAAGGTGAACGAGCGGAACTGCGCCACCACCAGCACGTAGATGCCGAGCAGCGCTACGGCGAACGCGGCCCCCATATCGCGGAAAGTCACGTAGGTCACCTCCCATTCGCCGTCCCACAGGAGAGCCGGCGCGGCCTCGTTGTCAGGTTGGCCGTGGAGGCGCACCTCGGGCTTCGGCAGCGCCCCCCAATCCTTCCGGTCGATGAGATCCTGGACGGCAAGCATGCCGTAGATCGGTGCCTCGTAGGCTCCCGCGAGTTCCGCCATCACCATCTCGGCCGCCCGACCGTTGCGCCGGAAGATCGCGGACGATGCTTGCTCGCGCTCGACCCGCACCACATCGCCAAGCTCCACGATGCCGCGCTCTCCGGGGAGCGCGTTGGCAGGCACGGGCGTCGAAAGCGTCGCTTCTGTGATAGCGAGATCTTGCTTGGGCAGCGCGATCGCGATCTCCACGGGGTGGCGACCGCCACCCTTGTGCGAATAGCCAACCGTGGTGCCGCCGAGATAGGCGCCAATCGTGTTGTAGACGTCGCCTTCCTCGACCTTGTGAAACTCGAGATTGTCCTGGTCGATGGCAATGCGCAAGCGCGGCGCGCCTTCGCGGAAGCCCAGGTCCACGTCGACGATGAACGGCACCGATCGAAAGATATCGGCCACTTCACGCGCGACCGCGCGGCGCTGCTCGCCGTCGGCACCGTAGATCTCCGCAAGCAGCGTTGCGATGACTGGCGGACCCGGCGGAACCTCGACAACCTTGACCGCGGTGCCATCGGGCGCCGGCAGACGATCGAGCAGTTGGCGCGCATGGAGCGCGATCTCGTGGCTTGTCCGCCGGCGCTCCTCCTTCGGCGCCAGATTGACCTGCAGATCACCCTGGTGCGCGCTGGTGCGCATGTAGGAATGGCGCACGAGGCCGTTGAAGTTGAACGGCGCCGCCGTGCCGGCATAGGCCTGGATCGAACTCAACTCCTCCAGTCCGGCGAGCCGCTCCGCGGCGGCTTCGAGCACGCGATCCGTTTCCTCGAGGCTGGCGCCCGGAGGCAGATCGATCACCACTTGAAGCTCGGACTTGTCGTCGAAGGGGAGCAGCTTGACCGTCACCGCCTTCGTGGCGAACAGCACCATCGAGAGGAGCGTCGCAGCCCCGACCAGGATCAAAAACGTTAGCGCCCGTCGTCGCGTCGCGATGACGGGACGCGCAAGCGCCACGTAGCTCCGCCCGAGCCATCCGCCGCCAGCCGCGCCTTCAGCACCATGAGCAGCACCCGCCTGCGCTCCGCCGAACCGCATCATCAGCCAGGGCGTGACGATCACCGCGACGAAAAAGGATAGCACCATGGCGGCCGACGCGTTGGCGGGGATGGGGCTCATGTAGGGTCCCATCAACCCCGAGACGAACAGCATCGGCAGCAGCGCGGCGACGACGGTAAGGGTCGCAAAGATGGTCGGATTCCCGACCTCCGCGACAGCCTCCACGGCAGCGGCGATACGGCTTTGCCCGTCCCGCATACCCCAATGGCGTGCGATGTTCTCGATGACGACAATGGCATCGTCGACGAGAATGCCGATCGAGAAAATGAGCGCGAACAGGCTCACCCGGTTGATCGTGTAGCCGAGGAGCCAGGAAGCGAACAGCGTCAGCAGGATCGTTACGGGAATGACGACGAGAACGACTGCTCCCTCACGCCAGCCGATCGCAAGCCCGACCAAAACCACGATCGAGAGCGTCGCGAGCCCCAGATGGAAGAGCAGCTCGTTCGCCTTCTCGTTGGCCGTCTCGCCATAGTTGCGCGTGACGATAACCTCCACGTCGTCCGGCACGAGGTGACCTTTGAGATCGGTCACGCGCGCGAGGATGCGCTCCGAGATGACGACCGCATTGGCACCCGCACGCTTCGCGATCGCCAGCGTGACGGCCGGCGTACGATCAAGGTGTCCATCCTCCGCTTTCGCGAGATGCCACGCCCGGCGTTCGAGCGGCTTGGTGCCGACGACGACGTTCGCGACATCCCGCACGTAGACGGGACGGCCGTCACGCGTTGTAAGGAGAAGCAGGCCGATGTCGGGAACGCCCTGCAGCGTCTGTCCGGCGGCGACGGCAAGGCTTTCGCCGCGCTCACGCACATGTCCGGCGAGGAAGGAGCGATTGGCGTCCTTCACCTTTCCGACGAGTTGCGCCAGCGTAACGCCATAGAGCGCGAGCCGCTCGGGCACGGGCTCGACGCGGATCTGATCCGGACGCCCGCCGACGATGTAGGAAAGCCCCACATCCTCGAGCTTCGCGAGCTCAACCTGAAGGTTCTCAGCCATGTGATAGAGCGCGTTGTCTTCGACACGCGCAC
The DNA here is from genome assembly GCF_036780825.1 of Hyphomicrobium sp. Lineage (GTDB taxonomy): Bacteria > Pseudomonadota > Alphaproteobacteria > Rhizobiales > Hyphomicrobiaceae > Hyphomicrobium_C. Next base: position 55,819 of record NZ_DAIQCD010000003.1, read on the forward strand.
CCGGCTTCGCCGCGAGCGTCAGAGTGACGATCGCCACATCGTCTATGCCGCGCCCGACGATCAGCGGCTCGGGAATTCCAACAGGGATACGGTCATAGTTGGCGCGCACCTTCTCATGCACGCGCAGGATCGCCTCGTCCTGCGACGTGCCAACGAAGAAGCGCGCCATGACGAGCACCCTATCGTCCTCGGTGCTCGAATAGACATGCTCGACGCCGTTGATCGCCTTGACGATGGTCTCAAGCGGCTCTGTGACGAGCTTCACCGCGTCTTCCGCCTTGAGCCCGTCGGCCGAGACGAGGATATCCACCATCGGCACCGAAATCTGCGGCTCCTCCTCGCGCGGCAACGCGAAGAGCGCGATCAGCCCGAGTGCCAGGCTCGCGAGCAAGATGAGCGGCGTCAGCGGAGATTGGATGAACGCCCGGGTCAGGATACCCGAGAGTCCGAGAGGCCTGCCGGGCGTCATGGCTGGACCAGCCTGTCGCCGTCGAGCACCCCGGCAAGGATCTCGATGCCGCTCGCCCCGTTCGCACCCTGAACCTCGCGGCCAGCCTGGACGACGACGTCCGCATACCGTCTGCCCTCGCCCGCGACACGAACATAATCGATGCCGAAGCGGCGGGAGAGATAGGATCGCGGCACGATGTAACCCAAACGCTTGCCGGCAGAGATCCACGCGAGCACACGCTCGCCGACGAAGTAGCTGCCAAGGTCGGGAACCTCCGCATCCGCCACCACGCGGCCGTTCTGGAGCTCCGGATAAACCAGCACGATGCGCCCCTCTGCGTCCGTCGCCGCATCGCCAAGGCCCCGCGCACCAAGCCGCACCGTATCGCCCACCTTCATGAACCTGGCATAGCGCTCAGGCAGCTCGAGGCGCAGCAGATAGCCGCCAGCCGCGATGGTTGCGATGCTCTCGCCGGGGAGCACGACGCTCCCCTCCGTCACCGGAACCTTGAGGACGCGGCCTGCCGTGGGTGCCAGTACTTCGCCTTCCTGGATCTCCGTCTCAGCGACGGCGCGCTCCGCCCTTGCGGCTTTGAGATCGTTGACGGCGACGTCATAGGCAGTCTGTGCCTGATCGACCCGCGATTGCGGAGAAACACGCTGCGCGAAAAGGATCTTCGCGCGATCGAGCTCGACACGGGCCGTTTCCACGCGAGAGGTCGCCGCGACGATGCGGGCGTCGATCGCCTCGATCTTGAGCGCAATCTTCGGATCGGCAACGAGTGCCAGCACCTGCCCTTCGCGAACGCCATCACCCTCGCTCACCTTGAGCGTGGCGACCGTGCCTGGCGTGCGCACACGGGCATGGATCAAATTCCGGCTGCGGACCGTGGCATAGACCGACTTGAGATCATCGATCTCAGTGGCGGCAACCTCGATGGGGGGACTCGCCTCACCACCACCGGCTTGGGCGGCAAGACTTCCTGAAAGGAAAAGCCCGAGCAGAGCGACCGCCCGAACCAATCCGCGAGACTCTTTCATGAACAGCCCCTTCTTCGATAGCTTGCCCCAAGCACGCCTCCCGCAAGCAGGTTTGGCATGAGCGCGCTTGACTCATATATGAGCTGTAACTAAATTAGCAATCATGAATATTCAAGAGCTCGAAGCCAACAGCGAGGAAGCGGCAGAACTTCTCAAGGCGCTCGCCAACCGGCATCGCCTCATGATCCTTTGCGAGCTGCACAACGGGGAGCGGTCGGTTTCGGCGCTGGAGGCTGTGGTGCCGCTGAGCCAATCGGCGCTATCCCAGCACCTCGCCAAGCTCAGGGAAGGCGGCTTCGTCGCAACCCGGCGCGAAGCGCAGACTATCTATTACACCCTGGCTGACGCCCGCGTCGCGCGCCTGATCGGCGTGCTGCACGAGATCTTCTGCGCGCCGGCCGGATCGAAGCAGCGGAGAAAACAAAAATGACACTCGATCGCGCCGTGCTGGCGTTCGCAGGCACGATGATCCTTGCGAGCCTTGCTCTGAGCCAAGTGCTGAGCCCCTATTGGCTGCTCCTCACCGCCTTCATCGGGCTCAACCTGCTGCAAACGGCCTTCACGGGATTCTGTCCACTGGCCATCGTTCTCAAGCGCCTCGGCGTCCGTCCTGGCCCCTGTTTCCGGTAGAGCCTGATCGCACGCTCACTCGTGCTGAGAGGATGGCGGAGGAGGATGGGAGTCGAACCCACCTGAAGCCGTCTCACGGCCCCACCCGGTTTTGAAGACCGGTCGCCCCACCGGGGACGGGACTCCTCCATGCCCATGCCGCGCCGATGTCGGCATGAAACTATCGATACGGGCCGGATTGATGCGGCGCAAGTCGCCGCGGCGCATAGTGAGCCCGTGTCGATCGAAGAACTCGAGAATCTGGATCGCCACCTTGCGGCCATTGTGCAGGCGGTCCCGGAAATCACCAGCCGTGAACCTGCCGTCCGGCGCGTGTGACGCCACATCGATCGCGATGGCAGCCATGCGCCTGACGCTATCGCGCGTGAAGAAGTGATCGTGTGCGATCTCCTCCACATCACCGCGCCGCGCAGACATCCGCAGGATGCGGCGGACGTCCCCCTCATCCGCGTCCATCGCCTTGGCAATATCCCGCACCCGGGGCGGCCGATAGGGCTCGGGGCTTAGATGCCCGCCGATCTCGGTCCACATTTCCTCGTCCTCGGGCGAGAAGCTCACACTGTGGCCAGGACGGCGGATCCACGTACGATCGAGAGCCACCTCGCCCGCCTCGCCCAGGCGCCGCAGCATTTCCGTGAACAACCCCGGTGGGATTTGCGGCCTGACAGCCCGCCGCAGGCTTTCGAACGCCAATCCCGGAAGGTCCGGCCGCTCCGCATGACAGTGATCGAGCGCACGCCCGACAGCGCTACGAATTTCCTCCCAGCTTTCCTGCCGCATGGCGACGATGCTGTCTCCATGCCGAAGCGTCACCAGGTCGAGACGCTCCGCGATGCTGTCGTCCTCATCTGCTGAAAGCGCCCGGTCGCGGCAGAAGAGGGCGAGATCGCACCACGCTCCCTCGGCGGAGAGCAACTCTCCAATCGCACGCACAGGATCGCTCTCAGTCAATGCTTCCAGAACGGCACGCCGCAGCGGCGTACGCCTCCGCCGTTCGGGCGCGCGCAGATCAAGCAGCCGCCCGCCTCCGACCGTCCGCTTCGACGACGTATCCCGGATCACGAAGGGATCGCCCGCCGCCGCGGCGATCGGCCGATCGAGAACGAGTTGCGCAAAGTCCCACGCTCCGGGCGTAATCGGCTCCTCGCCGAGAACGACGACGCGGCCTGGCACCTCGGCCGCCGCGTGATGAACCTTGACGGGAAACCATTGTCCGACAGAACGCCGCTCCGACGCGAGAATGTGCAGGCTGACGTCGATGCGCGCGCTCGGTGCGTGCAGCGCCGGGTCAACGACAACATCGCCTCGATGCACGGTGCTCTTCTCGATGCGAGGACCGGCAAGAACGAGGGCGCAGCGCTGGCCGGCAACACCGCGCGCGGCGGGTCTGTTCTGGACGTTCATCGATCGCACGCGCGCCTCGAGCCCGGACGGACTGATCACCACCTGATCGCCAACACCGACGCTGCCCGAGAGCACGGTGCCAGTCACCGTTGTGCCAAGGCCGCTCAGCGTGAAGCAGCGATCGACGGCGAGACGGAAACGGCCCCCGTCGGAGCGCTGCGGCGCCTTCCGGCACGCAGCATCGAGCACGCCGGCGAGAGCGTCGATCCCTTCGCCCGTAACACCCGAGACGGGGAGGATCTTTGAACCTTCGAGGCCTGTTCCGGCCAGCGTGGCGGAAATCTCGGCGCTCACGGCCTGGACCCGCTCCGGCGCAACGAGATCCGCCTTGCTGAGCGCGATCACGCCACGGTCGAGCCCCAGGAGATCGATGATCGCCAGATGCTCGCGCGTCTGCGGCATCACACCATCGTCGGCGGCAACGACCAGGAGCACGAAATCGATACCCGTGGCGCCGGCAAGCATGGTGTGGACCAGCCGCTCGTGCCCCGGCACATCCACGAAGCCGATGATCTCTCCGGAAGGGCGCGGCCAGTACGCGAAACCGAGATCGATCGACATTCCGCGCGCTTTTTCCTCCTTGAGCCGGTCGGTGTCGATGCCGGTGAGCGCGTGGACCAGCGTCGTCTTGCCGTGATCGATATGGCCTGCCGTACCGACGATCATGGCGCATCGCCTCCGGCGGTCAGAGGCTGATCCGCAAGGCGCTCGGCCTCAAGACGCTGATCGTCCGTCGCGGCGTCATAGGCAGCAGCATAGAAGCGGTCGGCGAGCGTGCAGCGGGCGCGCTTGGCGCGCGTGAGCCAGAGCAGCGCGCGAACGGCGTCACGCGCAACTCCGGAGCCGAGGTGATAGGCGGCGCCCAGCATGGCTTGTGCATCCGCATCGTCATGGAGCGCGGCTTTGCGCCACCAGGCCGCCGCCGCCTCGGGATCGCGCTCGACGCCCAGCGCATTGTGATAAAAGTTCCCGATGCGCGTCATCGCCGGAACCGAGCCCTGCTCCGCCGCCGCGAACGCCCATTTGCGCGCCTGCCCGTAGTCCGGCTTGCGGTGATCGCTTTCGGAGAGCAGCCACGAGAGCATGTCCTGCGCATAGGCATCGCCCTGCTTTGCCGCGCGCGCATACCATTCCTCGGCGATCGAGCGGTCGGGCTTGCCGCTCTCACCGTTGAGGTAGAAGTCACCGAGAAGCCGCTGGCCAAGCGGATCGCCCGCGCGCGCCGAAAGCGTGAGCCACGTGCATGCAAGCTCCGGGTTGCGCTCCACACCCTGTGCGGCCACGAAGCAGCGGCCGATCTCAGCCTGGGCGCGCGACGATCCGCTGTGGGCAAAACGTGACCAAATGGCGAGAGCGGTATCGTAGTCTCCCTGCAGCGCCGCATCTTCGGCATCACGCATCGTGCCGGACATGGATGCGGGTGCCTTGCGAGGCGCGGCCGTGCTGTTGCTACGCCGGAACATCTGGCTCCTCATCGGACCCCACGAGAATGCACAGCTCGGGAAGCTGTGTGAGGAAGCCGCCTTCGTCGTCCATACAGCGCATGTCGAGCACGAGGGCGTTATCCTCGATGCGGCCGATAACGGGCACCGGCAGATTGCGGAAGGCTTTCGCCAACGCCGCAAGCCGGCGCCCCGCCTCCTTGCGCGCACGCGGCCGGATTGCGATCCCGGCACTCGGCAGCGTCTCGAGGGGCAGCGCCCCGGAGCCGACCTGGCTCACACAATCGGCGACCCCGGCGGCGAAGTCCGCGCCCACCGCAGAAGCCAGCGCATCCCGCAAGCGGGCGGCGACCGCGTCGATCTCCGCCTTTCCCCGCGCAAGATGGCGAGCGGTGGGCAAGCGCTCGGCGAGGCGATCGGGATCGCGATAGAGCTTAAGCACGGCCTCGAGCGCCGCGAGGCGGATCTTGTCGATTCTGAGCGCGCGCTTCATGGGATTCTTCGCAACCTGCGCCACAAGCTCGCGCGCACCCGCAATCAGCCCCGCCTGCGGGCCGCCGAGCAGCTTGTCGCCGGAGAATGTAACGAGGCCGGCGCCATCCGCCAGCGCCTCGCGAACGGTCGGCTCCGGAGGAAGGCCGAAGCGTGCCATGTCGATGAGCGCGCCGGAACCGAGATCATGGACGAGCGGCACCCCGCGCTCACGAGCAAGGCGTGCAAGCTCCGAGGCTGGCACGGATCGCGTGAATCCGCGAATGACGAAATTGGACGTATGCGCCTTCATGATCAGCCCGGTGCCGGCCGAAATGGCGCGCTCGTAGTCGCTAGGGTGCGTGCGGTTCGTGGTGCCAACCTCGACGAGGCGCGTGCCCGCGCGCACCATGATGTCCGGCAGGCGGAACGAGCCGCCGATCTCGATGAGCTCTCCGCGCGAAACGACTGTCTCCCGGCCGGCGCCGAAGGTATTGAGAACGAGAAGAACCGCGCCTGCATTGTTGTTGACGACGGCCGCATCTTCCGCGCCGGTGAGTTCGCGAATGAGCCCGCGCACATGGTCGTCCCGCTCACCCCGCGCGCCGCGATCGACGTCGAACTCGAGCGCCGCCGGAAAGCGCATGGCCTCCACGGCCGCCGCGATGGCGCATTCGGGAAGGAGAGCCCGGCCGAGATTGGTGTGAAGCACGGTTCCGGTGAGATTGAACACGCGGCGCACGCTCGGGCGCTGCTCGTGATGAAGGAGCGCGCTCGCGTTCCGCGCGATGGCCTCCACATCATACGAACCGCCGGTGCCCTCCATAACGTCCGCACGAACACGCGCGAGCGCCCGACGGATGGCGCCCGCCGCTGCCGCGTGTCCGAAGCTCCCGCGCAGAACTGCGCCGACGTCGCTGCGCAAGACCTCATCGACGGACGGCACTCGGATTCTTCGCACCGGACGAGCCTCGTTCATGCAAGCTCCACGGCTCTCAATACCCCAGGAGAAACGGGTCCACGCCACCGCGCTGCCAGCCCTCCTCGGCCAGCAGCATGTCGAGGCCGAGACTGGCGACATCGTCAGCCACCGGCTCCAACAAATGATCGTTCACCTGATAGAGGATCTTCACATAGCGCTTGCAGGCGTCGCAGCACTCGGCCTTGACCGTCTCAGGGGCGCCATCCACGGTGAGATAGGTGATGGCGCCCGTTTCGCTGCAAAGCACGCATTTCACGCGCACGACGTTCCACATGGTGGCGCAGAGCGAGCAGGCGCAAAAGCGCGTATTGTGCGCCTTCGGCCAGCCGACGACGGAGCTCGAAACGGGAGCGCTGCCGCATGCCGGGCAGACGCCGTCGGCGATGCGCTTCAAGCGGTCGGCGTCGAGCTGGGATGCGAGTCTCGCGAAATGAACCTGGAGGCCGGCGAAGGCGAGCACACGCTCCGCAGTCTCTTCTGCATTCGGCGTCCCGGAGATGGCCGCCGCGATGATCGCTTTGCGCTTCGCTGCATCGGCGCTCAGCAGCGCCCCGCACGCCGCGGCTGTTGCGGGCGGCACCGCATCAAACCGGGCCACCCGCTCCACAAGACGCTCGATTGTGAGAATTGCGGCGGGATCGTCCGCAAGGCTGGCGGCGGGCAACGGCGGCATGCCGCCGTCGAGCGCCCGCTCGATATCCTCATGCGCCGGCAGGGCGACGGACGGCAGATCGGTTTGAATGTCGTGCTGGGCTTCTGCCAGGTCCGCGAGAAACGCGAGGTAGGGCTCGAGCGGATGGCCGGATGCAAGAGAACGGAAGCGCGCCGCCCGCGTGTCGAACACCGACGACGCATCGGGCAGAACGGCAAACGCCGGCACCGCTTCCTTGCCGATATTCGTCATATCGCGCTTCGGCGCCTTGGCTTCAGACATGAGCACCTCGACCGAGGATGAAACTCAATGTATGCGCGGCCCCGGGTCGCGGGGCACCCGCGCACATCCTATTTGAGCACGAATGAATGGAATTACCAGTGATCAAGGAGAAGCGTGCATCCCTCCGCCACGAGAAGCACCGGAAGACGGCCTCTTGCCCGGCGCGTCTGCTCCCACATCGCGCTCAATATCGCCCTTCTTCACCTCGCTGCGCAGCCACTTGCGATGGTGACGCCAACCCCAGCCGCCCGTCACGCTCCCTTGGATCATGGCGGCGAACGTGCCGCGCACCCAGATCGCAGCATAGACGTGTACGATCCAGACCATGATCGCGAGCACGGCGGCCGTGGCATGGATCACCGCCGCCCAACGGAGCTGGTCGATCGTCGGCTTGAAGCCTGTCAGCGCCTCGATGTTCGCTACCGCCGCAAGCCACAGCCCGATGCCGGTGACGAGCAGGATCGAGATGAGCACGGCCTGAGACCAGAAGACGAGCTTCTGCCCGGCATTGTACTTGCCGACCTCGGGCAGATAATCCTCGCGCGACGCCATCACGTCGCGAATGCGCGTGAGCCACACCCAATCCGTACGCTCCGGCAAATTCTGCGACAGGAAGCGCACGAAGAGGCCGAAGAACGACACGGCCAGAACGAGGCCGAACCAAGGATGCAGCCAGCGGGCCATCTGGCCGCCGCCGAACAGCGCCGTCAGCCAGAACAGACTCGGGTGAAACAGCGCGAGCCCGCTGACCGCGAGGCACACGAAAGTGACGGCCACAATCCAGTGGTTGATCCTGGCGCTGCCCGAATAGCGGCGCACCCGGATATGCCCATGCTTCTCGCTCACGGCTTGTCTCCTGCGAGCTTGTCCGCGCGCTCCTCATCCTCTTCGGTGACGCGGTTCGGCCCCTGCAGCATGTGATGAACCACGCCAGCAAGGGCCGTGAGCGCGATAACCGCCATGCCCGCATATTTGCCGACACCCTTCCAGGCTTCGACGATGGGGCTGATGCGCGGATTGTCCGGCAGGTTCGCGTAGATGTGCGGCTTGTCCGCATGATGCAGAACGTACATCACGTGCGTACCGCTGACCCCCGGCGGATTATAGAGGCCCGCCTTGTCGAACCCCCGCGAGTTGAGATCTTCAATGCGCTCGTCGGCAAGCGCCACCATCTCGTCCTTGGTCCCGAACGTGATGCAGTGCGTCGGGCAGGCCTTGGCGCAAGCCGGTTCTTGGCCCACGGCGACACGGTCCGAGCACAGCGTGCACTTGTACATCGTATGATCGATTTCGGAGAGGCGCGGGATGTCGAACGGGCAGCCCTTCACGCAGTAGCCGCAGCCGATGCAGTTCTCGTGGATGAAGTCCACGATGCCGTTGGCATACTGCACGATGGCGCCGGGTGCCGGGCAGGCCTTGAGGCAGCCCGGATCCTCGCAATGCATGCAGCCGTCCTTGCGGATGAGCCACTCGAGGTTGCCCGTATCGGGATTGTCCCACTCCGTAAAGCGCATCAGCGTGAACATGTCGGGCGTGAGATCGTGGGGGTTGTCGTAGACTCCGACGTTGACGCCGACCGGCTGGCGCTTGTCATTCCATTCAAGGCACGCCGACTGGCAGGCTTTGCAGCCGATGCACTTCGACGTGTCGATCAGTTTCACGACTTCCACGCCGCGATCCTTTGGCGGCGCCGACGTGACCGACGCCGAGCGGCGGACGACGTCGAATGGCTTGAATGTTGCCATCGCGGGCCCTCCCTATGCCACCGGCGCTGAGCTGCGCTCGATGTTGACCAGGAACGCCTTGAACTCCGGCGTCTGGATATTTGCGTCACCGACGAACGGCGTAAGCGAATTCGTGCCGGCCCCTTTCCGCGCCGCACCCGTAAATCCCCAATGCAGGGGAACGCCCACGATATGCACCGTCTTGCCGTCGCAGATCAGCGGCTTGATGCGCTTGGTCACGACCGCCTTGCACTTGAGGCCGCCGCGGTTCGAATAGACGTGCACCCAATCGCCCTTGACGATGCCTTTCTCCGCCGCCAGCTCTTCCGAGATCTCGACGATCGGCTCCGGCTGCAACATGGCGTTGACCTGGACGTGCTTCGTCCAATAGTGGAAATGCTCCGTCAGCCGATAGGTCACGCCCGCGTAGGGGAACTTCGAGACGTCGCCGAGGTCGTTCAGGTCGCCCTCAAAAATGCGAGCGGCCGGATTGCCCCGGATATTCGGCGCGATGACGTTCACCACCGGGCTCTCGAACGGTTCGTAGTGCACCGGGAACGGCCCGTCCTTCATCAGCCCGCGCACCCAGAGGCGTGACGTTCCCTCCGGGTTCATGATGAACGGCATCACCTCGCCGGGTTTCGACGCCAGCGGGATATCGGGCACGTCATAGCCGGCCCATTTTTCGCCATTCCACGCAATGAGCTTGCGGGCGGGATCCCAAGGCTTGCCCTCGAGATCGGCGGACGCCCGGTTGTAGAGAATGCGCCGGTTGGCAGGCCACGCAAACGCCCAGCCGAGATAGGCTCCCGTCGCGTCCGGATCGTCCTTGGAGCGGCGCGCCATGGCGTTGCCGTCCTCGGTGAAGCAGCCAGAGTAGACCCAGCAGCCGCACGCCGTGGTTCCGTCATCCCGCAAGGCCGCGAAGCCCGGAACCTGCTTGCCCTTTTCTACGAGCTTGCGGCCCGGATCGGCAGGATCGACCACGTCCTCTAAACCGTAGCCGTTGATCTCTTTGGCGATCTCCGCTGCGTGCGGCTCATCCGGATTCGTGTAGGGCCAGTTGAGATTCAGGATCGGATCCGGGAAGGCCCCGCCCTCTTTTTCATAGAGCGCGACGAGCCGTTTCCAGAGCTGCGACATGATCCAGATGTCCGTCCGCGACTCTTCAGGCGGCGTTCCACCCGGCCAGTGCCACTGCAGCCAGCGCGACGAGTTGGTGAGCGAGCCTTCGTCTTCCGCGAAGCAGGTCGTCGGCAGCTCGAACACCTCGGTTGCGATGTCCGCCGGCTCGGACGGATTGTACTCTCCGTGGTTTTCCCAGAACCGCGCCGTCTCCGTCTGCAGCGGATCTATGACGACGAGGAACTTGAGCTTGCCCAGCGCTGCCTTGACCTTGGTCTTGTTCGGGAACGACATCAGCGGATTGAAGCCCTGGCAGATGTACCCGTTCATCTTTCCGTGACGCATCAGATCGAACGCCCGCAAAATGTCATAGGACGGCACGTCGAGTTTCGGCAGGTAGTCGAACGCGAAATCGTTCTCCGCCGTCGCAGCGGCACCAAACAACGCCTTCTGCAAACTGACGAAGAACTTCTTGTAGTTCTGCCAGTAGCTGACCTGCCCGGGCCGCAGTGGATTGAACTGCCGGGTCGCCATGTAGGTCGCAAGGTCGGGCTCGTTGTCCGTCGCGAGCGTCAGATATCCGGGAAGCGAGTCCGACAAGAGGCCGATATCGGTGAGGCCCTGGATATTGGAATGGCCACGGAGCGCATTCATGCCGCCTCCGCGCATGCCGATATTGCCCAGGATGAGCTGCAGCATCGCCATGCCGCGGATGTTCTGCGAGCCCTTGGAATGCTGCGTCCACCCGAGCGCATACATGGACGTCATCACCTTGTCCGGCGCCGACGTCTCCGCGATCATCTCGCAGACCTTGAGGAACTTGTCCTGGGGCGTGCCGCAGATGCGGGACACGAGCTCCGGCGTGTACGGCTTGACGTGCTCCTTGAGCAGGTTCCAGACACAGCGCGGATCCTGCAGCGTTTCGTCGACTTTTACGAAGCCGTCGTCGCCGATCTGATATTCCCAGGCTCCCCGGTCGTAGTCGCGCTTCGCTTCGTCGTAGCCCGTAAAAAGACCGTCACGATAGCCGAACTCCGGCTTGACCAGATACGTCGCGTTGGTGAACGCCTTCGCATACTCCCACTGCACCTTGTCGTTGGCGATGCAGTAGTTGATCACACCGAGCAGGAAGGCGATGTCCGTGCCTTGCCGGATCGGCGCATAGTAATCGGCAACCGACGCCGACCGCGTAAAGCGCGGATCGACGACGATCAGCTTGGCGCCACGATGCGCCTTGGCTTCCGTCACCCACTTGAAGCCGCACGGATGCGCCTCGGCGGCATTGCCGCCCATGATGATGACCAGATCCGTGTTCTTGATGTCCGTCCAAGAGTTGGTCATCGCACCACGGCCAAACGTCGGAGCCAAACTGGCCACCGTCGGGCCGTGTCAGACACGGGCTTGGTTATCGAACACCAGCATGCCGGCGCTTCGCACCACCTTGTAGGTGATATAGGCCGTTTCGTTTGTCGTTGCCGACGCGCCGAGAAAACCGGTTGTCGTCCAGCGGTTTACCGTCACTCCGGCGCTGTTGGTGGCGACGAAATTGGCATCGCGGTCGTCCTTCATGAGGCGCGCGATCCGATCCAGCGCCTCATCCCACGACACCCGCGTCCACGCGTTCGATCCGGGCGCGCGACGCATCGGATACTTCGTGCGCGTTTCGGAGCGGACGAAATCGAGGAGAGCCGAGCCCTTGGGGCAAAGCGTTCCCCGATTGGTCGGATGGTCGGAATCGCCTTCGATATGGAAGATTTCGGCCTTCTCGCCCTTCTTCACGTCGCCTCGGCTGTAAAGAATGATGCCGCAGGCAACCGAGCAGTAGGGGCATGTGTTGCGGGTTTCCGTAGCCTTCGCGAGCTTGAAGGGTCTCACGTGCGCGGCCACGGCGGCCTCCGCATCCTCAAACCCCAAAGCTCCGAGAGCCGACCCTGCCGCACCCGCCCCTGCCAGCTTCAGAAAGTGCCGGCGGGAGACTTCGATGTTCATGAGCCGCGTCTCCTCCAGTCCTGATGGAAGCGAACGAAAGGGCCGAAGAAGCCAGTGAATTCGCTTCCCGGATATTCGTAATGCGCCTGAAGGTTACGCTATAGCAGCGAATCAGCGCCGTCAATTTGCAGTGCAGTATGATCGCCGATGAAATGGCCATGAAATCTGCGCCGAAATAGACATTTGAACGCCTGGATAAATCAATCCTTAGCGCAATCGGCAACCGAGGGTAGCGGCCATTCACCCAAGCACTTGATAGATAACACCATTATACCGGTCTCGGAGCTTTTTTCCTGGAGCGCGATTGACCCCGTTCCCTGAGCGCGCTACTTTTCTCGTGATGATCAACGCTGCCGCTCCCGAGTTTCGGGGCAACATTGACGGATTCAAGACAATACCGCGCACGGTTTTGGGGCGCCTATTATTGACTCCCGAAATCGGATTTTTGGCCGTCTCCTCATCCGCTTTCGCCGCGTTTCGGCCTGCTCAATTGGCGGCGATCGAGAGCGTATTTCCATTTTCCTTCGTGACCGGGCGCGGGGCGCCCTCTCTCAATCGCCGGTTGAAGCGCGGCACGCAAGGCAGCGTGCACGGCGCCGGCTGCTGCATGGAGACTGCCTCATGACCATCACCAGGCGCGACACCCTGAAGGCCGGGCTGGCGCTCTCTGCGGCCGCCGCCCTGCCCGCACTGCCGACCCGCGCCCATGGCGGCTTCGCACCGCGACCCGACAGGTGGCGCACGTTCGAGCTGCTGACACATCTCGAGATTGCGGAGCCCGCTGGCGCCGTCCAGGCTTGGATTCCACTGCCTTCGATCTCCGACGCCGCTTGGTCCAGGCTGGAAGGGACCACTTGGACGACCAACGCCGAAAGGGCGGTGATCGCCGTAGATCCGGGCTCGGGCGCCGCGATGCTCCATCTCGCCTGGCCGCAAGGCGGAGCCCAGCCGACGGCCAGCGTGAAAAGCACGGTGGCGGCGCGCAGCCGCGCCGCTGATTTTGGAAAGCCGTCCGGGCGCAGCATCACACTTTCCGCTGAAGAGCGGGCAGCGGCGCTCGCTGCCACCCGCCTCATCCCCACCGAGGGCATCGTGAGGGAGACGTCCGAGGGGATCACCGCCGGCGCCGCAAGCGATCTCGAGAAGGCACGGCGGATCTACGACTGGATCGTGGAAACGACATACCGCGATCCCGGCGTGCGGGGCTGTGGCCAAGGCGACGTGGTGCGTCTCCTCGAATCCGGCAGGCCGGGCGGCAAGTGCGCCGATCTCAACGGTCTTTTCGTCGGGCTCGCCCGCGCAGCCGGCATCCCGGCGCGCGATCTCTATGGTCTGCGGGTGGCGCCGTCCGAATTCGGTTATGTGAGCCTCGGCACGAAAGGCGAGACGGCCACCCGCGCCCAGCATTGCCGCGCCGAGATATTCCTCGAGGGCTTCGGCTGGGTTGCGGCCGATCCTGCGGACGTGCGCAAGGTCGTTCTCGAGGAACTGCCCGGAAACCTCGCCCTCACGGATGACAAGGTTACGCAGGCCCGCGAAGCTCTCTTCGGATCATGGGAAGGCAACTGGCTCCCGTACAACAGCGCCCGCGACGTCGCCCTACCGGGCTCTGAAGGCCCTAAGCTCGGCTTCCTCATGTACCCGCAGGCGGAAATCGGCGGACATCGGCTCGATTGTCTCGAAGCCGATGCGTTCCGATACGCGATCACGGCACGCGAGATCGCGATCTGAGCCGCCCGCGCCAACCAACGTTCGCGCCGGCGGGCGGCGATTGTAAGCTTCGCGTTTTCACATCCGCGTCGTGCTGACCTCGCCAGAAGAAAGAGAAGCAAGACATGACCGCGCCACAGCCTCTCCGTCTGACATCCCTGGCTCACGGCGGCGGATGCGGTTGCAAGCTCGCGCCATCGGTGCTGCAGCAAATCCTCGCGGATACCTCCGTCGCCGGTCCGTTCCGCGAGCTTCTCGTCGGAGCCGAAACTGGAGATGACGCCGCGGTCTGGCAGCTCGATGCTGATACCTGCGTCATCGCCACCACCGACTTTTTCATGCCCATGGTGGACGATCCTTTCGATTTCGGACGTATCGCGGCGACGAACGCAATCTCCGACATCTATGCCATGGGCGGCAAACCGATCCTGGCGCTGGCGATCCTCGGCATGCCCATCGGCAAGATCGATCCCGACGACGTGCGCCGGATTCTCGCGGGCGGCGCCTCGGTCTGCGCCACCGCCGGCATTCCCGTTGCCGGCGGCCACTCCATCGACTGCCCGGAGCCGGTCTACGGTCTCGCGGTCGTGGGAACCTGCCGGCCCGAGCATGTGCGCCGCAACGCCGACGCACGGGCGGGCGACGCACTGATCCTGACCAAGCCGATCGGCGTCGGCGTTTACTCCGCTGCCATAAAGAAGGGCGCGCTGCCGCCATCGGGATACGCGGACATGATCGCGACCACGACCCAGCTCAACCAGATCGGCGCCGAGCTTGCGAAGCTCTCCGCCGTGCACGCGATCACCGACGTGACGGGCTTCGGGCTTCTCGGGCACGCGCTCGAAGTCGCCCGCGGCTCCAACCACGCGCTCGCGATCCATTGGAAAGACGTTCCGCTCCTTCCCGCTGCCACCTCCCTCGCGCGCGACGGCTTCGTTACCGGCGCCTCCGGGCGCAACTGGGCGAGCTACGGTCATGATGTCCGTCTGCCGGCGGATTGCCCGGATTGGCAGCGTCAGATTCTGACCGATCCGCAGACATCCGGTGGCCTCCTTGTCTCCTGCGCGGCGGACGCGGCCGATGCCATCCTGCAAACGGTCATGGATGCGGGCTTCGCCACAACCCGCCGCATCGGGATCGTCGAGGCTGGAGCGGGCGTTTCCGTTCTATGAACCACCCGGCATGCAACGCTGCGCCACCGTTGCAATGATGGTCTCGCGCATCCATGCTTAGGGACCCGCGTTCATGGGGCCCATAGGATGAGCGCTAGATGTTCGGGCCACCACAATCGCCTGAGTTCGGAGTAAAGCCATGTCCCTCTCTGTCGCAACGGAACGCAGCCTTCTCAATGATGAGGCGTTTGCGCTGGTCAGCGCCACCCACCATCCGGCCATCTACGAATTCGACGGCAAAGGTCTGCAGAACGCGCGCAAGCGTCTTCGGGAAATGCGTGACAAGGCCCGAACGCAATTCCGACAGAAGGCGCGGGAAGTCCGCGGCAAGGCGGACGCGCGCGGCAAAAGCTTCCCGGGCACGGCCGAGCAGCCAAGAAAGCAGATGCAGATCTTTTCCCAAGCTCTGAAACGCGTGAACAGCGAGCTGGCGAGATTTCGGCGGCTTGCCGCGCGGACCGAACATGTCGAAGCCGCGCGCAAGGCCCTTGCGCTTCGCCGCGCAGCAAACTTCAAGCCGGTATGGGTTTCTGATCAGACATCGAACCCCGGAATGCAGCCCGTTCCCAACACCCGCCGGCGCCGGATAATTCCGGGAAGCCAGGTCGGCAGCATCTCGCAAGCGACGAAAGCCGCACAGGCCGTCAAGGACGACCGGCAAGAGCAAGCCAGGGCTTGATCGCTCGCGCCGGAGCCGAGCGGGCAAACGAAGCTCACAGCAAAAATTTCAGCAGCCATTCAAGAACTATTTAAGGGGGTGCTCTCTCATTCCGTCGCCTAACACATGAGAACACCCCCTAAGTCAGTCTTCTCAGCACACGGCCTGAAAAACTCCATCCCTAGCGGCAGCAAACCTCATTCTTGATCAGCATACTGGGGCGCTGAAAAGTCGCGCCTATTTACACATTGAAACAATTGACTTTTCCGGATTCCCATATCACAATGCCGAGCATGAATAATAAATATTCATTGATCGGCATTCTGCCGCCGGACGGGTATTAGCTCCCGTCTGCTTTTCCAAGCTCATCCGAAAGCGGGGCAGAATGCCCGCCCTGCCTGTTTCAGGGCTCGCTGAGCTTGATCCGTCGATAATGCGCGCATTTCTGCCGTAGCAAGAAAACGACGCGCCCGCATCGACAACGAGGGGAAACTCTCAAGCAAAGACCGAGAGCGCATCCATCCGGAGCGGAGCAGTCCGATCCACCCGCGATGACCGCGCTCAAGATCCATCAGGCGCGCAATTTAGCGACTGCGCTTCCTAGAGCAGATCCCATTCGGACGGAATCGGCCGAATGGGTGAAGATGCTCGCCCAAACAAACGATTAGAGACTTTGCGGTGAGCGCAAGCGAACGGAAAAGGCTCTAGTCTACTTGCCTTGAATTGGCCCTTTGAGGGCGCGGGTGCATTGCGCATTCGGCGATAGCATCTGCGCCGGCACCAGAGATATTCCACCGAAGGCGCGCGGCGCCTTTGGTTTCTACCACCATGCACAAACTAATAAGGAGTTTCATATGACCATGCACATCACTCGTAATGACCTCAACTCCAACACGGTCAAGACTTGCGTTGATCTTCTCAATGCGAGACTGGCGGACGCAATCGATCTGAGCCTGATCGCGAAGCAGGCGCATTGGAATGTGAAGGGCCCGAATTTTATTGCCATTCACGAGATGCTCGATGGCTTGCGGGCGAAATTAGACAATCATGTCGACACCATCGCCGAGCGCGCCGTTCAGCTGGGCGGCACGGCACGCGGCACCAGTCAGGCTGTGGTTGAGAAAACGGATCTGAAGCCCTATCCGACGGGAATATCCAAGACGCGGGACCACCTCGCGGCGCTGATCGAATCCTACGCAGTGGCGGCGCGCAATGCCAGGCAGGCAATCGCCGATGCCGAAGAGGCGGGCGACGCTGGAACGGCGGATATTTTCACGTCTTATTCGCTGATGCTGGACAAGTCACTATGGCTTCTCGAAGCCCATACCCAGGCGGCGGAATAGCTCTACTGACGTCTCCGCGCACCGGCATGGAGACGACGAGAGGCGGGCATTGGCCCCGCCTCGCCTACATACTTGATCAGATGGAAACGTAACCCAAAACGAAAGGAGGTGGGCGGGTTGTTAAAGCGCGAAGCATTCCTACGCATTTTTTGGCCGGCGCTCGTATTCGGCATTTCAGTTGCGACCTATGCTTTTCATGACATTCTGCTTCGAAACTTTTTGCCTGATGCAGATCCGAATGTCGTCAGGCAGCTCAGCATGGCGGCGTCTTGGTATTCAAGCGCCTGGCTGCTGTCCCGAGTGATCGGCGCGACGCTGCGCCGGAAAGGGAACGGCCGCCGCCGGGTTCCGAGACTTCTTGGAG
This sequence comes from Hyphomicrobium sp., assembly GCF_036780825.1. Classification (GTDB taxonomy): domain Bacteria; phylum Pseudomonadota; class Alphaproteobacteria; order Rhizobiales; family Hyphomicrobiaceae; genus Hyphomicrobium_C. Next base: position 73,258 of record NZ_DAIQCD010000003.1, read on the forward strand.
AGCTGATCACCGCTGCTTTCTTCCTGGCGGCAACGGCAGCAACGATCGCAATGTGGCTCGGCCAATCGGCGGGTGGCGCGCTGGCCAGCTCCGGCCTGGTGATCGCCATCATCGGCTTTGCCATCCGCAACGTCCTTGCCGACGTTCTGAGCGGCATTGCGCTTGGGCTGGAAGCACCGTTCCGCATCGGCGACTGGATCGAGATCGACGGCGCGGTTCGTGGCCGCGTCATCGAGATCGGATGGCGCACCACACGCCTTCAAACGCGCAACGACATCTACATGATCCTGCCGAACAGCGAGATCGCCCGGCAGCGGATGACCAACTACAGCGCCCCGCGCAAGCACTACCGGGCAAGTCTGGAAATCGTTCTCGGGCATGACATTCCAGTCGGCGACGCGAAGCGGCTGCTGGACGCCGCCGCGCGCTCGAACGATCTCACGCTGCAGTCGCGGAAGGCGGATGTGCGGGCACTCTCATACGATACGGAGGGCGTCAGATACGCCGTCCGCTATTGGGTGCCGAGCTTTGTCGACGAGACAGATTGCCGGGATGTGATGATCTCCGCCATCGACGCTGCTCTGCGCGAAAGCGACTTTGCGCCCCCTCACACGCGGGTCAAAGTGGTTGCGCCCTCGGGCCGCAAGCACGTGCTGCCGAAAGGCTCGATTGTCTGGAACGAAAACGTCGCCGGCATTTAAGCGCTCGATCGCGAGCGTCCCCTCGGGTCGTTCGCGCGGCAACGCCGCCCCGCGGCCCCGCACGCTTTCCGGTATTGCGCGTGCGACGTTCTGCTACTATCACCAAACGGGCGCTCCCAAGCGGAGCGCCCGTTTGGTGTGTTGCGTCATCCACATCATCGGGAGACATACGATGACGCGTCCTCTCCGCTGCTCGCTTTGCGCGATTGCGCTTGCCCTGCCGTCGTTGGCTTCGGCTGATGAAGGGGCGCGAGGCGCACGTGGTCAGCACACCCAATTCGATTGGGCAGGCTTCTATCTCGGCGCTCATCTGGGCGGCCTCGCCAACCTGAACGACATTTCAGATCCGCTCGGCCGATCTCTCTTCGGCAATCCCAACCGCGAGACCGGCGGCTTTGCGGGCGTGCAGCTCGGCTACAATGTCCAGTCCGGAACGCTCGTCTACGGCCTCGAAGCCGATATCTCCATCCCCGAAAGCGAGGGCACGAGCACCTGTTCGGCGCTATCGGGCTCGTTCGTGAACTCGAACTGCAGATCCCGCATCGACGCCTTCGGCACGTTAGCGGCCCGTATCGGGCTCGCGCTCGGCGAAGACGGCCGCGCCTTGATCTATGGCAAGGGCGGCGCCGCCTGGTACGCGGGCAGCCTCGACATGGCGACGAACGACTACACCATGGGTCGAGCTGGCAATCCATTTACCACGCACAGTGACGACGTTTCGCACTGGGGCTGGACGATCGGGGCCGGCGCCGAATATGCGCTGGCCGGCAACTGGTCGCTCAAGGCCGAATACAATTACGCGGATTTCGGCAGCCAGTCGGTGAGGCTTTTGCCAAGCGCTGTTCTGGACGACGCTGGCACACCGGTTGAGGCAATCGGCGCGCGGCAGGGGCATGTATCGAACGACCTGCATGCGTTCAAGCTGGGCGTCAACTACCGCTTCGGCCAATCGGCGCCGCTGCAGGATGACTTGACGCCATCTCGCATCTCAGCCCCTGCGCTGCAGGGCATCACATTCGAGCTCGGCGCACGCTACTGGTACAGCTGGGGACGGCACAAATACGATCTTGGATTGCTCAAGACGAAGCCAGCGCCAAGCCACTCACTTGTCTCTCGGCTCACCTACGACGACCTCACAGCGAGCACGGGCGAGCTGACGGGGCGCATTACGGCCCCCTCGAACCTGTTCGCGAAGGGCTTCATCGGTGGCGGCTCCATTACGAATGGCCACATGACCGACGAGGACTTCGTTATCCCCGGCGACACCGTTGCCAGCATCCCCTATTCGAACACGCTCAGCCCCAAGGTCAAGGGCGACGTACCCGTCTATGGAACGATCGACCTAGGCTACGACTGGTGGCGCGGCGCCAGCCATCGCCTGGGAACCTATGTCGGCTACAATCACTATCGCGAGACGATGGAGGCCTATGGCGTGATCCAAATGGCGAATCCGCTCGGGCCTCTGGGCCCGAGCGTCGGCGGCCCCCTCGCGCCCACGGGCCATGCCATCATCACGCAGGAGGCGACCTGGCAGTCGGTGCGCCTTGGCGTCGCCGGCGAGTTCCGCCTCACGCCACGCTTCATGCTCAGCGTCGACGCGGCCTTCCTCCCATATGTGTCGGTCGATGCAAAGGACCGCCACTTCTTCGGCAGCACAGCTGACGTTGCGAGCATCAATCCGCTGCAGGGAGACGGCGTCGGCACGCAGCTCGAGGCGATGCTCTCTTATGATCTGACGGCGCAGCTCAGCCTAGGCATCGGCGCACGCTATTGGGCCATGTGGACGAGAGATGGCAGCATGGTGCGGTCCTTCGATGCCTCGTCCGGACTGAGCACACCCACGCCACCGCAACACTTGCGGCTCGAAACGGAACGCGCCGGAATTTTCGGTCAGGCGCTCTATAAGTTTTAAAACCGGGAGCCCTGTTGAAGCAATGCTGGCTGAACGAAACCGATCAGACGCACAATGGGCATACCGCACCTGACAAACGCGCAGTGTCACCGCATCTTGTGCATTGGCGACAGTTACCGGCGCCTCACGGGACGACGTCTCGTGGCAGCCGATGACGATCTCATAGAGGCGCTTTGGCAAGCCCCTTTCGCGATCGTGTCCCACGGCACGGAGCCGGATCCGGTCTTCTTCTTCGGGAACCGGATTGCCCTCGATCTCTTCGAAATGGATTTTCAGACCTTCACGCGCCTGCCGTCACGGTTCTCGGCCGAGCCGCTTCTCCGAGAGGAACGTGCAGACCTGCTCGAGCGCGTCACGCGCAATGGCATCATCGAGGACTATGCCGGCGTGCGCATCTCCGCCACAGGCAAGCGGTTCCGCATTGCCAACGCGTCCGTTTGGAACCTGACGGATGCGGCCGGCGCAGCGGTAGGCCAGGCTGCAGCATTTTCAGAATGGACGCCTGTGGCAAGCACAGGCTGAGAACAGCTCTGCGGGCGGCGCGCCTATAGCAGCTCTGCACGCAGTTGTTCCGGGCTCTTGATGGACAGCATCCCGGGCGGAACGTCGAACACCGTTTTTGCGCCGTACTGCCCTAGCGCGTGCAAGCGGTGCACGGCACGCGCGTAAGCCACAAGGACGCTGGCCGTAAATTCGGGGTTGCTGCCGAGCTTGAGCGCATATTCGATCACATGCGCGCTCGCTGCCGAGGTGTTGCCGCTGTGGATCACGAAACCGCCGTGCACCATGGCGTGATGATCGCGCGCAAGCTCGTCCGCGCTGATGAAATGCACCGTGGTGTCGTAGTCCGCGAAGTAATGCGGCATGGTGACGATGGCGCGACGCACCTCCTCCGCATTGGCCCCGTCTTGCAGCACGACGAAGCATTCTCGCGTGTGCTTTTCGCGCGTCGCGAGCACCGGCCGCGATCCGCTGCGCACCCGGTCCATGGCATCGCGAATTGGCCGCGTGTACTGCACGCCGCCGGCCACGCCGGGCACGCGCCGCAACGCGTCCGAATGCCCCTGGCTGAGACCGTCGCCCCAGAACGTGTAGGTCGCGCCGTCGGGCAGCAGCGCCTCGCTGATTGCGCGGTGCAAGGAAAACATGCCCGGGTCCCAGCCTGCTGAGATCAGCGCCGTCTTGCGATTGAGCTTCGCCGGAGTGTCCACTGCCGCGAAATATTCCGGGATGCGCGCATGCGTATCGAAACTGTCAACGGTGTTGAACAACGCCGCGAGGCGGGGCCCCTGCTCGGGCAGGTCTTCCTTGGAGCCTCCACAGAGAATCAGCACGTCGATGCGGTCGCCATGATCGGGCAGCGCATCCATCCCGAAAACCGGCGTGGCGCCGTCGAGCGGTACAAGCTGCTCGGGAGGCCGGCGCGTGTAGATCCCTGCAAGCCGCATATCGGGGTTCTTGGGAATGGCTGCTTCGACACCACGGCCAAGGTTCCCATAGCCGGCGATGGCGATGCGAATAAGCTCATCCATACGGGAAATCCCTTCGTGCTTGCGCGATCTGATCTTTGGGCGGAGCCGGAAGACCCGTTGGGGAATATCAATTTTTCAGGCTGGATCAAGACGGAACGGAGCTGGAGGCCGCATCATGCAAGGCTGGCGCAACAACCTGCGCAGCATGATCGGCGCCAAAGCCGCGCGTCGAACGCGCGGCGAGCCCCGAGGCGGGCCATCCGGTTCGGATGACAACACGCGAAGCTATGAAAGGGAATGGTCGGGGCAGCGGGATTCGAACTCGCGACTTCTTGCTCCCAAAGCAAGCGCTCTACCAGGCTGAGCTATGCCCCGACGGGATGAGCCGGCGCATCGCACCGGCTCGGCGGCAACATGTGCCGCTTTGCGATCCGCCGGTCAAGCACCTCTAGCCGGCAGACGTGCCCCTCTTTCCGTTCTCCCGTCAGCGCGGGCCGAAAGCGGGATGCCGGACCAGGTCGCCAGGCTTGAGGCCCAAGCGCTCCGCCACGCCGCCCGCGAGTTCGAGAACGGCCAGGACCGGCCCTTCCGACGCGATCGTGCGTTCGGAGAGAGGCTCCGTCCGCGCCTCGATGCGGTGCACCGTCCCGTCGGCACGGATGAAGACCATATCGAGCGGAATGTAAGTGTTGCGCATCCACATCGTGAGCTCGTGCTCGCCGCCGTAGACGAACAGCATTCCCTTCGTCTCAGGAAGCACGGTCCGGTACATCAGACCAAGAGCCTGCCGCTCCGGCGTATCGGCGATCTCGACCTCGAAGGCGTGCACGCCGCCCGTCGTCACGAGTTCGAGACGCTCCTCCCCGGCCGAGGGCTTCTTCCCCTTCGCCGTTGACGGCTGATCCGCCCCTGGCTTCTGGCCGGACTCGGCGAAAGCGACGCCCATGGCTGGGGGCAGCACGGCCGCGCACGTTGCCGCCAAGTGTAAAAGGGCCACCCTGGCGGCGGCCCTTCTAGAATAGCTTACATTGCTCATCGCTGGTTCCTGCCGGCAAGCCCGACGTTCTCGATTAGAGATGCCGGTCTGCCGCAGACCCGTCAATGGGGCGATGTGATGCCCGTGACGGAACCGTCGGGCTTCAGCTCGGCGGCCATGCAGCCCTTCGAACCCATGCCCCAGCGAACCTGAACCGTCTGGCCCGGCCGCAGCTCGGTGAAGCCGAAGCGGCGCAAGGTCTCCATGTGGACGAAGATGTCCGGATGGCCCTCGCCCTTGGTCAGGAAGCCGAAACCGCGCACCCGGTTGAACCACTTCACGATCACGCGCTCCCAATCGCTCTCGGGCTGCACGTGAACGTGCGTGCGCTGCGGCAAGAGCGACGGATGGATGGCCGTCGATTCATCCATGGAAAGGATACGGAAGGCCTGCATGCCCTTGGGACGCTTCAGCACCTGGCAATGAATGCGGGCGCCCTCATAGGCGGTCTGGTAGCCCCCAGCCCGAAGGCAGGTGACATGGAGCAGCACGTCCGCCAAGCCATTATCGGGAACAATAAACCCGTATCCCTTGGCGACATCGAACCACTTAATGGTTCCCGCGATCTCGAATACTTCGAGGCCGCCCTCCTCCAGTCGCTCGAGTTCACCTTCAGCAAAGACTCCACCACCCGGATACTCCGGAGGTAACTTGCTATCCCCCATAATCCTACCCCGCCTTACTTGGCCTACGTTGAACTGATGCGTCGCTTCGTCTGCGTTTCAGTCTCTGCCCTCTACATCGACTGCTTCGCGTCTCTGGCGACGGGGCGAACAATAACATTTGCGATGCCCGAGGCTAGCCCCCCGCCCCGCGCCAGGGCGCTCCGCGTCGCTCCAATCACCGCATGTCCACATGAGAGCGACAAGTTAACCAGCTGAGCTCATTAATAATATTTTAGTATTTCAAGCCTGCGGAAAATTTCTTCACCTCCTCCATGACAAGAGTTCCGCACGGGCCGCCAAGCGCTTTGGGCGGCGACTGGACGCCACCTTGAAAGCAGCTGATTCGCGCGTCATTGCGCCCGACCCGCCCTCTTTCCACCCTCGCATTGGAGGCGAGCTCGGCCCCTCCTCCATCCCTCCGAGCCGGGAAAAACCGAGGGCCCGCCGAGCTGGTGCAAAAAATTACGCCTCTCCACGAGCTTGCGTGAGCGAGCTGTCGGTGTTCCCCGAATGTTTCATGTGTTAATTTCGTCACACGATATCGCAACCCGCCCAGGTTGCAGAGGTCACGACGCGGAGCACCTCGCCATCTGTCGGCGCCAGACGTGGAGTGATGTTCACGCCTCTCACCTTCCAGGCGGCACACCAGTCAACTTCGGTCGCAGACTGTGCCCCCGGGCGAAAAATCGCCCGCATCGTCCACGCCTGAGTCTGGGGAGCCGCGAGAAAGGGAACCGCACTGGTGCCGCGCGGAGGCATGAGCTTCAAGGTTCATGCTGCTTTGCAAGAAACTGTTCCTTCAAGACCGGAAAGGGAACAATTTTTCTTCATTACCGGCGACCAGGAATGATATCCTATTCTTATTTATCTGAACCTCTTTATCTAAGAACTTTTTTTCATTAGCTTCGCGAAATCGGAGGATCTCCATGACCCAAGCACACGTCCGGGCACGTGCCGGTCTCGCGGCCAGTGCGGCGGCCGGCCATTCCGCTCCGGAAGGAGGCGAGGAGTTGGCGCGGCGCCTCGATGCGTCTCTTGCCGGCCACGACGATCTCGAAGCCCGCCTCATCGCCATCGCCGACGCGATCCCCGGCCGCATTGCGTTCTCCACGAGCCTCGGCCTCGAGGATCAGGCGGTGCTGCACGCCATCGCCGCCAGCGGACGCGCCTTCGACGTGTTCACGCTCGACACCGGGCGCCATTTTGCGGAGACGCTCGAAACGCTCGACGCGAGCGAGCTCCGCTACGGTCTCAAGATCCGCGTCGTCTTTCCCGAAGCAAAAGACGTAGAGAACCTCGTCGCCCGCGACGGCATCATGGGGTTCCGCCAGTCGATCGAGGCCCGCAAAGCCTGCTGCGACGTGCGGAAGGTGCGCCCCCTCAACAAGGCGCTCGCCGGTGCCGCGGGTTGGATCACCGGCCTGCGGCGCGATCAGGCAACAACACGCACGCACGTACCCTTCGCCGCCTGGGACGCACCCCACCAGCTGATCAAGCTCAACCCGATCGCGGATTGGAGCCTCGACAGGCTCGAAGCCTACATCGCCGACCATGACGTGCCGGTGAACCCGCTGCACGCCCAGGGCTTCCCCTCCATCGGCTGCCAGCCCTGCACCCGCGCCATCCGGCCGGGCGAGGACATCCGCGCTGGTCGGTGGTGGTGGGAGAACGAGGACGGAAAGGAATGCGGGCTCCACAACCGCCCGAAGCCGAAAGAGGCGCAAGCATGACGCAACCAATTTCCCACCTGGATCTGCTCGAGGCCGAGAGCATCCACATCTTCCGTGAGGCGGCGGCGCAGTTCCGAAAGCCCGTGCTCCTCTATTCGATCGGCAAGGATTCGACCGTCCTCCTGCATCTCGCGCGGAAGGCGTTCTGGCCGGCGAAGCTTCCGTTTCCCGTGCTCCACATCGACACGGGCTGGAAGTTCCGTGACATGATCCTCTTTCGCGACAAGACTGCGCGCGACTTCGATCTCGATCTTATCGTGCACACCAATGCGGACGGCCAGGCAAAGGGCATCAATCCCTTCGACTACCCGCCCTCCGTCTACACCGACGTGATGAAGACGGTGCCGCTCAAGCAGGCGCTCGACGCGCACGCGTTCGACGCCGCCTTCGGCGGTGCGCGCCGCGACGAGGAAGCGAGCCGGGCCAAGGAACGCGTTTTCTCGTTCCGCGCCGAAGGCCATCGGTGGGATCCGCGCCGCCAGCGTCCCGAGATGTGGCGCCTCTTGAACGGCCGTCTCGGCGCCGGCGAGACGGTGCGCGTCTTCCCGCTCTCGAATTGGACCGAGCGCGATATCTGGCGCTACATCCTCCGCGAAAAGCTCGACGTGGTTCCTCTCTACTTCGCCGACACGCGCCCGACGGTGGTGCGCAACGGACAGATTCTGATGCTCGACGACGACCGGATGCCGCTGAAGCCCGGCGAGGTCGTCGTCAACCGGCGCGTGCGCTTCCGCACGCTCGGCTGCTACCCCCTCACCGCGGCCGTCGAGTCCGACGCCGCAGACATCGAAAGCGTCGTCGCTGAGACGCTTGGAGCGCGCACCTCCGAGCGTCAGGGCCGCCTGATCGACCACGACCAGGCCGGCGCCATGGAGAAGAAGAAGCAGGAGGGATATTTCTAGATGTCCGCCCAGCCCACGACGGCCCGCCATCAATCAATGGACAGCAAGGTGAAATCTCAGCTCAAGGTCGTCTCTGACCAGGTGTCGGCGCCGGCACCGGCGTCTGCCGATCTCAACAAGCTCGCACCTGAGCTCTCCGGCATGCTGCGCATCCTCACCTGCGGGTCGGTCGACGATGGAAAATCGACCCTCATCGGGCGGCTGCTCTGGGATGCCACCGACCTGTACGACGATCAGCGCGAAACGCTGAAGCGCGGCAAGACGGTGGACGGCGGCAACCCCGATTTCAGCCTCCTCATGGACGGCCTCGTCGCCGAGCGCGAGCAGGGCATCACCATCGATATCGCCTGGCGCTATTTCGATACCGCGACGCGCCGCTTCGTGGTCATCGACAGCCCGGGCCATGAGCAGTACACGCGCAACATGGCATCGGGCGCCTCCCATGCCGACGTCGCCATCCTGCTCATCGACGCCCGCCACGGCATCAAGACACAGACGCGGCGCCACGCGGCGATCCTCGATCTCATCGGCGTGAAGCGCATCATCCTCGTGGTCAACAAGATGGACCTCGTCGATTGGTCGGAATCGACCTTCCGCAAGATCGAAGCCGACTTCGAGACCTTCTCCTGGCGTTTCGGCTTCTGGGAGGCGACGGTGATCCCGACGGCCGCCGTCTCGGGCGATAACGTCGCGCGCCGCTCGGAGCACATGCCCTGGTACGAGGGTCCCACTCTTCTCGAGCATCTCGAGGCGATCCCGAGCCGCGTCACGGAGCCGACTGGGCCGTTCCGTTTCCCCGTGCAGACGGTGCTGCGCGATTCCCGCAACGACTTCCGCGGGCTTGCCGGCACGATCAGCGGCGGCAGCGTGCGCGTCGGAGAGACGGTGGTCGATGCGCTCTCGAAGCGCAGCGCCAAGGTGCTTCGCATCGCAACCATGGATGGAGATCTCGAGCAGGCCTCGCAAGGCCAGGCCGTCGCGATCCAGCTCGACACCGACATCGACGTGGCGCGCGGCTCGGTGCTCTCCAAGGCCGATCTGCGTCCGCTCGTGGCACGCGTGCTCGAGGCGCGCCTCGTCTGGCTCAGCGAGACGCCCTATGATCCGCGCGGCTCTTACCTCGTCCGCACGGCCACCGATCTCACACCCGTTTCGAGCCTCAAGATCCGGTCGCTCTTGAACCTCGAAACCCTGGAGGAACGCCCCTCCACATCCTGCTCCACCAACGACATCGCCATCGGCGACATCGCGCTGGCGCGCCCGGCTGCCATCGACACCTTCACGGATGCTCCCGAAACCGGAAGCTTCATGCTGGTCGACGCCATCACCGGCGCATCCATTGCCGGCGGCGTGGTGGCGGCGGCGCGGGAGGAAGCGGCAGCAGGAGACGAGACCTCGTTCGTGTTGACGCGGGCCATGCTCGAGCGCGGCCTAAACTCGGATCTCGCCGAGCGTACGGACGCCGAGGCCGAGTTCCGCCGGCGTGCGAACGAGGTGGCGCTCATTCTCCGCGCTGCCGGGATCAACGTTGAGATCGAAAATCCGCCGGACTATTCGATCTAGAGTGCTTCCGGAAAAGTGGGAACCGATCATGGCGAAGCCATGCGAGTTAAGATGTCCGATAAGAAGCACGAAGAAATAAAAGCTTAGAGCCGTTCCCCGTTTCCACTTAAAGCGGAACGGCTCCAAGCCATCGGTCTCGTCAAAAGCCTGAGCGTCCGATCCGATCCATCCGACCGGAAAACGCTCTGGAGCCTTCCCCGATTAAGCGGAGACGCCGTCCTCTGTCATGGATGACATTCTTTTGTACGTCGCCATCGGCTTCGCGGCCCAGATGATCGACGGCGCGATCGGCATGGCCTACGGCGTGACCGCGACCTCAGTTCTGCTTTCGTCTGGCGTGCCGCCCGCGACGGCGAGCGCCTGCGTGCACGCGGCCGAGACCTTCACGACGGGCGCCTCGGGACTGGCGCACTGGAAGCTCGGCAACGTCGACCGCTCCATTCTGTGGCGGCTCGCTCTCCCTGGCGCCATCGGCGGCGCCATTGGCGCCTATGTGCTCTCCGAATTCCCCGGCGACACGTTGAAGCCGTTCATCAGCGCGTATCTTCTGCTCCTCGGCGCGGTCATCATCTGGAAGGCGCTGGTCAAACGTCCGCGGGAAGCGCCGGCGCCGCGCGCCGTTGGGCCGCTCGGCTTCTTCGGCGGCCTGCTCGACGCTATCGGCGGGGGCGGCTGGGGCCCGATCGTGGCGTCGAGCCTGCTCGGCCAGGGTACGACGCCACGCTATGCCATCGGCTCGGTCAACCTGGCCGAGTTCTTCGTCACACTGACGATTTCGGCCACGTTCTTCCTCACCATCGGGCTGAGCCTTTGGCCCATCATCCTCGGGCTCATCATCGGCGGCATTATCGCTGCCCCGTTCGCGGCGCTGGCCGCCAAGCACGTTCCTGCGAAAGTGTTGATGCTGATCGTTGGCTTCGTCATCATCGCACTGAGTCTCAGAACGCTCTTTCTCGCTCTGCATTAGCGCTGAGAGGGATCCATGATCGACACGTCCCTCCTCGCGCTTTGGCCCCTGATCGTCGCCGGAGGCTTTGGCGTCGGCTTCCTCGTCGGCATGACCGGCGTCGGCGCGGGCTCGCTGATGACGCCCTTCCTCATCACCCAGGTCGGGGTGCAGCCCGCGCTGGCGGTCGGGACCGACCTTCTATTTGCCTCCATCACCAAGGCGTCTGCGGCGGCCCCCCACCACACGTTCGGCAACGTCAACTGGCGCATCGTGCGCTGGCTTGCGGCCGGCAGCGTGCCGGGCGCCATTGCCATGCTGCTCCTGATCAAGTGGCTCGAACCGGATCTCGAGACCATGGGGCACGTCATCCGCTCGGCGCTGATCGGGGCGCTGGCGCTGAGCGCCGCCACGATCATCGCTTACCCGATCATGATGCGCGGGCGCTTGCGGGCCGGAGAGGATCGCTCATCCGATCAGCACGCAATCCGCCCGGTGCCAACGCTGTTGCTCGGCCTCCTGCTCGGCTCCGTCGTGACGCTGACCTCGGTCGGAGCCGGCGCGATCGGCGTTGTGATCCTGACGCTGCTTTATCCGGCGCTTCTCACACGGCGCCTGATCGGCACGGACATCGTACACGCCGTGCCGCTGACACTTGTCTCGGGCCTCGGCCATCTCGGCATGGGCAATGCGGATTTCCTGTTGCTCGGCCTTCTGCTGGCCGGCTCCCTGCCGGGCATTGCGCTCGGCTCACGCCTGACCGGGCGCCTGCCCGATTGGCTCCTCCGCACCATCCTCGCCGCCATCCTGATCTTCGCCGCCTCGCAGCTCTACGCGAGAGGCTGACAGGCGGCGGCCCGCAACCTTCGATGGGCTGAAGGAATGGGGCGTCACGCTGAACCGGAGGCCCGAGTCAGCGTGAGAAATTCGCCGGAATAGGAACAAGAATAAGGAGAGCGCTTCCGGAAACACGGTTCCCGGAAGCGCTCGACGATCAAACGAGCACGACGTCAGCGTGGAAGGTGTTGCCGCCCAGGGTCGGCTTCACGACGCCGGCACGGATAACGAAATCGCCGAAATGCTCGCCGGCTTCGCGCTCCTTAGCGTAGCGGATCAAAAGGGGCTCGAGGAGCCCGACGATGCGCGCCTTGTCGACGTCCTGGGCATAGAGCTTGTTCATGCGGGTGCCATTAAAGGCCGCCCCCAGATAGAGATTGTACAAGCCCGGCGAACGGCCGACGAGGCCGATCTCAGCAAGATAGGGACGGCCGCAGCCATTGGGGCAACCGGTCATACGGATCACGATATCGTCGCCCCGGAGCCCCGCCTTGTCGAGCACGCCCTCGAGATCGGCGAGCAACTCGGGCAGGAAGCGCTCGCTCTCGGCCAGCGCCAGCGCACACGTCGGCAGCGCGACGCACGAAATCGCATTGCGCCGCAGGCCCGAGGAGGTGGGAATCTGAACGCCCTGCTCGGTGAGGATGGCCTCCACCTTCGCCTTCATCTTCGCCGGCACGTTGCTGATGATCACGTTCTGGTTGCCGGTCAGGACGAAACCGATGCCATTGCCCAGGCCGGCGATCTCACGCAGCGCCGTGCGCAGCATCATGCCGGGCTGATCCTTGATGCGGCCGCTTTCGACATAGAGCGTGAGGTGCCACTTCCGCGCGTCGGACTTGCCGCCGGATTTGCCGCCCGCTTCCGCCTCGCCCTGACGCCAGCCGATGACGTCGCCCATGCTCGCGAACGCATACGGCCGCGCCTCGCCGAGCTTGAACCCGAGGCGCTTCTCGACCTCCTCGCGGAACGCCTTCGCTCCGTGCGCCTCGATCGTATACTTGAGGCGCGCCTGCTTGCGGTCCACGCGGTTGCCCCAGTCGCGCTGCACGCCGACGATGTGCTCGGCAACGGCGACCACGTCCTCCGGTTTGCAGAAACCGATGACGTCGCCCGTGCGCGGAAACGTATTGGGCTCGCCGTGGGTCATGCCCATGCCGCCACCGACGCTGATGTTCCAGCCGACGATGCGGCCGCCCTCGACGATGGCGATGAAGCCGAGATCGTGCGCGAACACGTCGACATCGTTGTCGGGCGGCACGGCGAAGACGACCTTGAACTTGCGTGGAAGATAGGTCGGCCCGTAGATGGGCTCCACCTCGGGCTCCGAGGGCGGAGACTGGTCGGGAGCCGGCGCGCCATCAAGCCAGATCTCGCTATAGGCGCCCGTCTTCGGGAGAAGATGCGCGTTCACCTTGAGAGCCGTTTCATAGGCTTCGCGGTGCGCACGCGACAGATAGGGATTGGCCGCGGCCATCACGCCGCGATTGATGTCGCCGCAGGCGGCAATGGTGTTGAGGCCGGCGGCATTGATGGCCTGCAGCGCGGGCTTCATGTTCGACTTGATGATGCCGTGCAGCTGGAACGTAGCGCGCGTGGTGACGCGCAGCGTGTGGTTGGCGTAATCGCCCGCTACGCGATCGATGGCGAGCCACTGCTCCGCGTTGAGCACGCCGCCGGGAATGCGCAGGCGCACCATGAAGATGTAGGCTTTTTCCAGCTTCTTCTTGGCCCGCTCCGCGCGTAGGTCGCGGTCGTCCTGCATGTAGGAACCATGGAACTTGATGAGCTGGGTGTCGTCCTCCGCGATGGCGCCGGTCTCGACACGCGTCAGCCCTTCCGTGATCGTGCCACGCAGAAAGCGGCTTCTTTCCTTGAGTCCTTCGTTCTTCGACAGAGTTTTCGTCATGTTCCGCCTCGGCAAACTGAATTCGACAGACCGGCAGCCTGGCCTCGCCTAGGGCCTCGCCGGGGCGCGAGACCATGGGGCGCGATGGCCGCCCGGACCCTGTCCCGCGCATTCAAACCGGTCCGTCCTGAGTGAATGCGAACGATGGAGCGTCGCCTGGAGCGCCTGACCCGCCAGCGCGGATCAAGGGCGCGCCTCAGTAGACATCGCGCTGGTAGCGCCCTGCCTTCCCCAGCTCCTTGAGCTTGGCGCGGCCCGCCTCCTCGTCACCCTTGGCGGTCTCGGCGAGAATCCTGGCCAAGGTGTTGTCCACGTCCTTCGCCATGCCCTTCTCGTCGCCGCAGACGTAGATGTGCGCGCCATCGTCGATCCACTTGATGAGCTCGGCGCGGCGCTCCCACAGCCGGTGCTGAACGTAGATCTTCTCCGGCTGGTCGCGGGAGAACGCAACGTCGATGCGTGACAGCGCCCCGGATTCGAGGTGGTCCTGCCACTCGAGCTGGTAGAGGAAGTCGAAGCTAAAGTTTCGCTCGCCGAAGAAGAGCCAGCTCTGGCCGGCGGCCCCGGCTTCGTCGCGCTCCTCGATGAAGCCGCGGTATGGCGCGACCCCGGTTCCCGCACCGATCATGATGATCGGCCTGCCGCCGTCCTCCGGCAGGGAGAAATGGCGGTTCGGCTTGACGTAGATGCGCGCCTTATCTCCAACTTTGCGGCGATCGGCAAAATAGGTCGAGGTCACGCCCTTACGCGCCCGGCCATGCGAATCCCAACGCACGGCGCCGATGAGGAGATGGGCTTCACCCGGATGCGCCGCCTGGCTGGACGCGACCGAGTAGAGCCGGCCTGGGAGCGAGCGCAGGAGCTTCACCAGCTGATCTGCGGACAGCGCCTCGGGATAGGTCTCGAACAGGTCGACCAGTTGCCTGTCGGCGGAGAACCGCGCGAGTTCATCGCCCTCGAGCAACTTCGCGACATCGGACCGGCCCGTGAGCTTGGCGTAGCCGTCCACCAGCGGGCGCGACAGCGTGGTGATATCGAAGTTCTGTACGAGCTTCTGCTTCAGCGCCTCGTCGCCGGCAAGGCCGACAGCCGCCAGCAGATCCTCGGCGAGCTCCGGATCGTTCTCGGGATAGACGCCGATCGCATCGCCCGGCTTGTAGACGAAGCCTGGCTCCTCGATGGCCAGCTCCACATGCCAGGTCTCGCGCGAAGACCCGGTGCCGTTGAGGTCGATCAGCTCCGTGATCTCCGCTTCGATCGGATTTTCGGCCGTGAAGCGCGGCTCGTCGTCCTCATCAAACGCCGGGGCTCCCTTAAAGTCCACATGCACGACGGTATTCGGAGCCGGATCGGCCGGCGCCAGAACCTCCAGCGCCTCGTCGGTCCAGGCGGCGGCCGCCTTCTGGAAATCAAGATCGAGATCCTGACGGTCTGCCACCCGCTTGCCGCCGAGCGCCTCGAGGCGCTCGTCGATCTCACGGCCGGTCGAGCAGAAATTGACGTAAGCCGTATCGCCGAGTGCCAGCACCGCGAAGCGCACGCCCTCGAAGCGCGGCGCCCCGTCGGCCATCAGCGCCGCGTGAAAATCAGCGGCCCGCTGGGGCGGATCGCCCTCGCCCCAGGTTGAGATGTAGACAAGCAGGTTCTTGGCCTTGGCGATGGTCGCGAGATCGGCATCCGCCATGTCGACGACCTTGGCATCGAAGTTCATCTTGGCAGCGAGCTTGCGCGCCTTCATGGCCAGCATCTCGGTGTTCCCGGATTCGCTGCCATAGAGAATAGTGAGTGGCTGGCGTGGGCGTGGCGCCTGCGCGGGCGCGGCAACGGCCCCGCTGAAGCCCTGCGCCGCATCAAGACCCGCCAGGAACCCTGACAGCCAGCTGCGCTGCAACGGCGTCGAGCGCTGGACCAGACGGTTCAGCGCATCGATATCCTCCGCCGCGAACGGCGCATTCTTCGGCAATAACGGCACCGCGGTCACTCCGCTCCTCCTCGATCATCCCTTGGGCTCACGCAACGGCGTGCGGCACTGCACCCTGCCGTCTGGCGCACGTTTCTCGTCCGACTACAAAGTGGCGGCGAACGTACTGACGGCCCTAGGTGATGACATACATTAACGGGGAATAATTTTCCATTGCCATAAGGACGCTGGCCGATAAACGCAATATCATTCTATTTATATGCGAATTTTCGGGCTCACTTATCGCTTTCCCATTAAAAGCGCACTCCCCTTCGCGCCTGCAAAGAATTTCCACCCGATTTGTGGATGATCACCGCAGCCCGTAGCCGCCAATCGTGATGATCATGATAGTATTGCATGATATCACACGAACTCGTGACGCACTGTTACTTCCCCGGGGCAAGGCCCTGTGATTACGTCATTCCAGGACGGGATTGCTTTGGCAGGCTTGGCAAATTCCGCACTGAAGCGCTCGGAACCGGGCAGCTTTGGCGCCCTGGCGGGGGCGTGCTTCGATAGAGCAGCCTGCACAATTAAGGAGGAATTACATCATGAAGACCTGGACCAAGCCCGCGGTGCGTGAGCAGGAAGTCGGCCTCGAGGTCACGAGCTACCTGCCGGCCGAGATCGACATCATCTAAATCGATCCGCTCGCAACCCGTGTAAGAAGCTTTAGCGCGGCGGTCGAACGTTCGGCCGCCGCCGTTATTTTCGGCGCCGCTCTCGCAGGGCGCCGCTCCAGGACGAAAAATATACATGTTGATCAGGATCCTGGGGGCTGCCGCTGGCGGCGGCTTCCCTCAGTGGAACTGTAATTGCCGCAACTGCTCAGACGTGCGGGCCGGGAAACGCGGTTTCCGCGCCCGCACGCAGTGCTCGCTCGCGGTCTCCGCGAACGGGGTCGACTGGGTACTGCTCAACACGGCACCGGATCTGCGCCAGCAGATCAATGAGACGCCCGAACTCGGCGCCCGGCCGGAGGGCGAGCTGCGCAACAGCCCCATCAAGGCCGCCGTGCTAACGGGCGGCGACGTCGATTTCATCGCCGGCCTGCTCAATCTGCGCGAGCTTCAGCCGTTCACCGTCTACGGCTCCTCACGCGTGCTGGCGACGCTGGCCGCGAATTCGGTCTTCAACGTGCTCGACGCCTCCGTCGTGCCCCGTCGCGAGCTTCCGCTCGGCTCTCCCCTCACCATCGAGGGCGCAGGCCGCCCCACCGGTCTCGTGATCGAAGCGTTCGCCGTGCCGGGGAAAATTGCGCTCTATCTCGAAAGCAGCGCGCCGTCCGACAACTATGGCAGCCGCGAAGGGGATGCCATCGGCCTCAAGGTCTCGGCACCTGAAACGGGCAAGCACTTCTTCTACGTACCCGGCTGCGCCACGGTTGATGATGACCTGCGGGACCGCCTCGCGGGCGCACCGCTCGTCTTCTTCGACGGCACCCTCTATACCGACGACGAGATGATCCGGCAGGGCCTCATGCAGAAAACCGGCCAGCGCATGGGCCACATCTCGATCTCGGGCCCGGACGGATCGATCGCGGCTTTCGAAAAGCTCGGCGTCGCCCGCCGGATCTATGTGCACATCAACAACTCGAATCCGGTGCTGGACGACAACTCGCCCGAGCGCCGGGCAACGGAAGCCGCCGGCTGGGAGGTCGGCTATGACGGAATGGAGATTCGCCTATGAGCGAGCGGCCGGCGCAAAGCGGGGCGGATGATGCTCTTTGGAGCCCTGAGGAGTTCGAGGCTGCGATCCGCGCCGTCGGCGCGGAGCGCTACCATGACAAGCATCCGTTCCACAAACTGCTACACGGCGGAAAGCTGAACAAGGGCCAGGTCGCGGCCTGGGCTCTCAACCGCTACTGCTATCAATCCGCGGTGCCGCGCAAGGATGCGGCCTTCGTCAGCCGCGTTTTCGACCGCCAGCTCCGGCGTGACTGGATCCATCGCGTCCTCGAGCACGACGGCCATGGCGACGATCCCGGCGGCATCGAGCGCTGGCTCATCCTGACGGACGGTCTCGGTCTCGATCGCGGCTATGTCGAGAGCATGGAGGGCGCGCTGCCGGCAACACGCTTTGCCGTGGAAGCCTACGTGCGCTTCGTGCGCGAGGAGCCGCTGGTCGTGGCCGTTGCTTCCTCGCTGACCGAGCTCTTCGCGCCCAAGATCCACAAGGAACGCATCGCGGGCATGCTCGAGAACTACGACTTCATCGACGATACGGTCATGGCCTACTTCAAGAAGCGCCTCGTGCAGGCCCCGTTCGACGCCGATTACGCGCTGAACTATATTAAAACCCACGCCAAGACGCGCGCCGAGCAGGAAGGCTGCGTCGCTGCCGTGCGCTTCAAGTGCAACGTGCTCTGGGCGCAGCTCGATGCGCTGCACCATGCCTATGTTTCGCCGGGTTGGATTCCGCCCGGCGCCTTCAATCCGGAGACGCTCAATGGCTGAGACGTCCGAAACCCGCACCGCGCCCGTCCGCCTCATCGTCACCGAGGCCACGGTGCTTGTCATGCCCCGGCATATCAAGCTTCGGCATGATGCGGGCCGTGGCCGCTGGATCATCCTGGCGCCCGAGCGCGTCTTCAATCCCGACGAGACGGCCGTCGAAGTGCTCAAGCTCATTGATGGACAACGTTCCGTGAACGCCATCGCAGAAGTCTTGTCTCGTGAGTACCAAGCCCCACTTGACGTTGTAACAAGCGACATTCTGGCCATGCTCCAGGACCTCACCGACAAGGGCGTCCTGGCTGAGGCGGCCAGAGGATAGGAGCGACCCATGAACGAGATCGCACCGACCCACGTGACCGAATCCGCGATGCCGGTGGGCGCACGCTCACCCGACAGCGCGGAGACAGCTGGCCCGGGTCCCGATCCCGCGCTTTGCGCACGCGCGCCGATCGGCATGCTTTGCGAGCTCACCCATCGCTGCCCGCTTCAGTGCCCTTACTGCTCGAACCCCGTGGAGCTCGAGCGCGCCGCGGGTGAGCTCACCACCGCCGAATGGCAGGATACGATGCGCCAGGCGGCTGAGCTCGGCGTGCTGCAGATCCATCTCTCGGGCGGAGAGCCAACGGCACGCAAGGATCTCGAGGAGATCGTCAAGGTAGCAGCCGACGTGGGCCTTTACACCAACCTCATCACCGCCGGCGTGACGCTGACGCGCGAGCGGCTCCAGACGCTCGCCGACATGGGCCTCGACCACGTGCAGCTCTCGATCCAGGACGTGGACGCCGAGAACGCCGACCGCATCGCCGCCTATAAGGGTGGCATGGCGAAGAAGATCCAGGTTGCCGGCTGGGTGAAGGAGGTGGGCTTGCCGCTCACCATCAACGCCCCCATCCACCGCCAGAACATCCATAACGTCGGCCGCATCATCGACTTCGCCGTCGA
This sequence comes from Hyphomicrobium sp., assembly GCF_036780825.1. Classification (GTDB taxonomy): domain Bacteria; phylum Pseudomonadota; class Alphaproteobacteria; order Rhizobiales; family Hyphomicrobiaceae; genus Hyphomicrobium_C. The sequence goes on from NZ_DAIQCD010000003.1 coordinate 92,289, forward strand.
TGTCGGGGCAGGCCGCGTCGAGGTCGCGCATGTCCAATATTACGCCTGGGCGCTCGTCAACCGCGCCTCGCTCATGCCGACCAAAGAATCCTTCATGCAGGCTGCCAAGCAGGTCGAGGCCGCCCGCGAGAAGTACAAGGGCGTGATCGTCATCGACGCCATCGTGCCAGACTATTACGCGAAGTATCCGAAGCCCTGCATGGGCGGCTGGGCGCGCGGCATCGTTAACATCACGCCGTCCGGGCGGGTGCTTCCCTGCCATGCGGCCGAAACGATCAAGACGCTCACCTTCGACAATATCAAGGATCGTCCGCTGGCGGATATCTGGCTCAACGGCTCAGCCTTCCAGGCCTACCGCGGCACGAGCTGGATGAAAGAGCCGTGCCGGAGTTGCCCCCGCAAGGAAATCGACTACGGCGGTTGCCGGTGCCAGGCGTTCGCTCTCACGGGCGACGCGGCAAATACGGATCCTGCCTGCTCGCTCTCGCCGCTGCATGCTCAGTGGCAGGCGGTGGCGGAGGTGGAAAGCCACAATCCGAACGTTCCGGAATTCGTTTACCGACGCTTTGGCGGAGCGGCAAAAAAGCCTGGAACTCATAACGTCTCTTGAGAGAAGCGCGAGGCTCTATTAGAGGTTCGTCTCGAACTAGGTGCGGCATCGTGTTCACACCGGGTTCATTGAAAACTTGCCAGTATAGAATTGGTGCCGGGTGGTTCGGGAGACCAGGCGGCAGCTCCAGCTGGACTAAAGATTCGCAAAGAGTCGGAGGAATCGAAATGCTCAAGTGGGTTGTGGCGGCTGCTGCTCTCGTAGCCGTTCCTGTTAGCGCGTCGGCGCAGGATGCCGAGGCAGGCGCAGCGGTCTTCAAGAAGTGCGCGGCGTGCCATCAGATTGGCCCCAACGCGAAGAACGGCCTGGGCCCCTCGCTGCAGTGCGTCGCGGGCAAGGAAGCCGGCCATCACGAAGGCTATAATTACTCCGAGGCCGTGAAGAACTCCGGCATCACCTGGACCGACGAGCATCTCCTCGCATGGTTCGAGAAGGACGATGCGGTCATCAAGGGGAACAAGATGATCTTCCCCGCCGGCATCAAGAACGAGGAGGACCGCGTGAACCTCCTGGCCTACATCAAGGCGCAGTGCACCGAATAACGGGACGGCCCTGATAAGGCGCTGATCTTCAAAACCGCGGACGAGAATGCGTCCGCGGTTTTTTTATTTGCTTTCGCTCATCGGAGTGACCTCTCGCGCATCCACCTGCGCCAGCCAGTGATCAAGCCGATGCCCGCCAATCTCAAGGTCGGGAGCGATCTCCGCAAGCGGCACCAGCACGAAGGCGCGCTCTCTGATGCGCGGATGCGGCAGCGTGAGATCGGGATCGTCGAAAACCATCCCTCTATAGTCCAGCACGTCGACATCGATGACGCGCGGCCCCCAGCGCTGCTCGCGCACACGCTTCATCGTGTCTTCGACACCGAGGCAGCGCTTTAGGAGCGCCGCCGGTGAAAGCTCCGTCGCAACTGCAATGCACCCGTTGACGAACCAGTCCTGTTCCGTCACGCCCCACGGCGCGGTGCGGTAGAGCCGCGACTGCGCGACAACCTGGATATCACCTGCCTCGCTCAGAAGAGCGACAGCGCGGCGGATGTTGTCCGCCTTGTCGCCCATGTTGGAGCCAAGGCCAATCAAGGCATCATAGTGGGATCCACCGTCGCCGGTTCCGGTCATCCGTGCACCAGGCCAGAACAGAACAGGGCGGAGCATTCGGCGAGAGTGGATGAGGCGGCGGCGGTCTCAGTCATATTTGACGTAGGCAAACCGCTGGTCTCCGGTGGGCGTGCCTTCGAGCGGACCGCCCTCCGTGCCCGGCTGCCAATGCACCACATCCTCGATCTTCCTGGCGAGCGCGAGGTCTTTCTCGGTAATGCCCTTCGCCGAATGCGTGACGAGACGCACCTCGACCCACGCGTAGGATGCGGTGATGTCAGGATGATGCCAAGCCGCCTCGGCAAGGTGCCCGACGGTGTTGATGACCATCAGCGTCCCTTTCCAGCCCGACGTCTTGTATGCGCGCCGAATCCAGCCATCCTCCAGGCGCCAATGCGGCAGGTTCTCCGTTAGCCACGCGCTGACCTCGGCCTCGGAAAGTGCCTTTTCTCTTGGGCTGCTCATATTGCTCTCTCCTCGCCTTTCGTAGACAAATGCGCAGTCACCCCTGCGTCTGGGCGCGACCCTAGATCAGGATCATTCTTTTTGGAACTGGATGGCGATGCGCCCCGGCCTAACCGATTGGGATGCAAGCGGCCTTGTACGCCTGGGCCAAAGCATCCCATGCGTGTCTGGGCGGCGCCGTTTCCATCGGACCAGCCAGGCCTTATCTTGCGCCTCCGCCCTCACAATCGGCTAGAGCAGATCCCATTCGGGGCGGCATCGCCCGAATGGGTGAAGATGCTCGCTGAAACAAATGACTAGAGACTTTGCAGTGAGCGCAAGCGAACGGAAAATGCTCTAGTGTCCCGATTCCAGCCTTCGAAATCATAAGGGACACTGGAAACACAGACTTGCTAGTGTGGTTCAGATCGAAAAATTCGCTCGGAACCGCGCTGCATGATGTGGCGAATTTTGCGATCATCACTAGCTCCAAGGACATTCTGCACGATGCACGAAGCTTTTCCGGTCACAGGCTGCCGCGTTTCTGCGCCCGCTCGCCTGCACCTGGGCTTCCTCGACCTCAACGGCGGGCTCGGACGCCGCTATGGCTCGATCGGGCTCGCGCTCGATCGCCCGTCCACGGATGTCACCGTCTCCCGCGCCGACACGCTGTCCGTGTCAGGCCCTGAAGAGGACCGCGTGCGCGCCGTCGTCGATCGGTGCATCGAGGCCCTCGCCCTCAAAGGTCAATACCGGGTGGAGGTGGCGCACGCCATTCCTGCCCATGCGGGGCTTGGCTCCGGCACCCAGCTGGCCCTCGCCATCGGACTGGCCCTCATGCGTCTCGAAGGGCTCTCGCTGTCTCCCCAGCAGATCGGAGACCTTGCGGGGCGCGGCGCGCGCTCGGCGATCGGCATGGCGGCGTTCGAAGGCGGCGGCTTCATCGTCGATGGCGGCCGCGGCGCTCTGGACAGACCGCCCCCCGTACTCATTCAGACACCGTTTCCCGAGGCGTGGCGCGCGCTCCTCGTGCTCGACAAGCGCCACCAGGGCGCGCACGGAGATCGCGAGTCGCAGGCCTTCGCCGCACTGCCGCCCTTCCCCGAGGCGCTGGCGGAGCGCCTGTGCCGGCTCGTGCTGATGCAGCTCGTGCCCGGCCTCAAGGAAGCCGACATGGCCGCCTTCGGCGCGGCCCTGACCGAGATCCAATCGATCGTCGGCGGCCATTTCGCGGCCGCGCAGGGTGGGAGTCCCTGGACCTCGCCCAGCGTCGGCGCCCTCCTCGGACGCGCCGCCGAGCTTGGCGCCACAGGCATCGGCCAGACCTCATGGGGACCGACCGGCTTTGCCTTTGCGCCCTCGCCGGATGTGGCAGACCGCCTCTATCATTCTTTAGTTGAAGACGCTAAAGCGAAGGGCCTCGAAATCACGATCGTCTGCGGACGGAATACCGGCGCCACGATCGCGACCTTCTGACGATGCCTTGCTCGAAAACGAGCAGCCCAGCCATATGTGAACGGGAGACGATTTGATGAGTGACGCCACCCCAATTCTGCACATGCTTTCGCCGCAGAAGCACATGAGCCCGTTCGACGTGAACATGGCGACGGACGCCGGCTACAAGACCATCATTCCCTACATCAACGTCACGCTCGAGGAGGTCACGCCGTTGGTGCAGGATGCGATCTTCTCGCGTCCGCCCGATTACGGCTCCCACACGGGCATCTTCATCGGCGGCAAGGACGCCATCATGGCGCTCGACATGCTGGAGGCCGCGCGCAAGGCCCTGGTGCCGCCGTTCCAGCTCTCGGCATTCGCCGATCCGGCTGGCTCCTTCACCACGGCTGCGGCCATGGTCGCCTGCGTCGAGCGTGTCCTGAAGCAGAAGTTCAATCGCGGCTGGAAGGGCACGAAGATCGCCGTGTTCGGCGCCACCGGCGTCGTCGGCTTCGCGTCCTCCATCATCACCGCGCTCGAGGGCGCAGACGTGCAGCTCGTTGCGCACCGTGGCGTCGAGCGGGTGATCAAGTCCGCCGAGGTCTCGAAGGAGCGGTTCGGCGTCGATCTCACTGCCGTCTCCGGCGAGACCGATGATCAGAAGCGTGAGATCATCGCCAATGCCGAGGTCATCTTTGCCGCCGCCGCCGCTGGCGTGCAGGTCATCTCCAAGGAGCACAAGGAGATCGCGAAGAACCTGCTCGTGGTCGCCGACGTCAACGCCGTCCCGCCGCCTGGCGTCGAGGGCATGGAGCTCTTCATGGACGGCGCACCGCTGCCGGGCTGCAACGCGCTCGGCGTGGGTCCGCTCGCCATCGGCGACATCAAGTACAAGACCGAAGCCGGCCTCTTCAAGCAGATGATCGGCTCCAAGGAGCCGCTCTCGCTCGACTTCCGCCACGCCTTCACGCTGGCGCGCCAGCTCGTTGCTTGACGGGCGAAACGGTCCTCATCGCGGCCTTCTCCGCGCGGGCGCTTGCAGCGTCCGCGCGGCGGGCCGGCTATCGTCCGCTCGTCGTCGATTGCTTCGGTGATCTGGACACGGTCGCGCTCGCGCACGATTCGCGCTGTCTGCCCGCCCGCGTCCAGGTTGGCTTCACGCCGCGGCCGCTCCTGGCGGCCCTCGAGAGTCTCACCGCCGCTGCCCCCACACCGCCGGTGGGCCTCGTGCTCGGCACGGGATTCGAATGCAATCCCCGGCTCGTGGCCAGGCTCGGCCAGCATTACCGGCTGATCGGCAACGACGCCGAGACGATCGCGCGGGCCAAGGATCCTCGTGAGCTCTTCCCCTTGCTCGATGGCCTCGGCATCCCGCATCCCGAAACGCAGCTCGTTGCCCCGCCCGTCTCGGACGGATGGCTGATGAAGCGCATCGGCGGCAGCGGCGGGCTGCACATCCATCGGTGTCCGGCCGAGCCGCGGCCGGACAAGCGCCGCTACTTCCAGCGTGAGGCGTCCGGCGAGCCGATCTCCATCCTGGGTCTCGTCTCCGACAAAAGCGCCGCGTTTGCCGCCAGCCGGCAATGGACGAGCCCCCTTCCCCGCCGACCGTTTCGCTACGGCGGCGCGGCAGGCTCCCTGCCGCTCGATCCCGATCTCGAGGCGCGCCTCATCGAAATGAGCCTCGAGGCATCGGAGGCGCTCAAGCTCCAGGGGCTCGTGTCATTCGATTATCTGGTCGCCGACGGAACGCCGGCACTGCTCGAGGTGAACCCGCGCCCAGGCGCGACCCTCGACGTGTTCGACGATGCGTCGGGCACGCTCTTCAAGGCCCACGTCGAAGCCTCACGAGGCGGCGATCCGGCCGCGCTTCTCTCCGCGGATTGGCATCCCCCCGTTGCTCGCGCGGCCGCCTTCCTCTACGCAGATCGCGGCCCGCTTACGGCCGGAGCGGTAGACTGGCCCGACTGGGCCGCCGACCGTCCCCGTCCCGGCAGCGTCATCGGCGCCGGAGAGCCTCTCGCGACCGTCATAGCGGAGGGCGACGACATCGATGCCGTAGAAGCCGCCTGTTTCGAGCGTTTGGGGATGCTCGAAACTTTGCTGTATGACACGTCCAATAAACAAGGAGCTCGACAATGAGCAGCACTCCAGGCTTCGCACCGAGCGTCAACGCCCGGGCAAGCGTTCTCGTCGATGATCTGGCGGCCAACGCCGACGCCCTTAGGATCTCCGTTTCGACCGGGGCGGACGGGGAGCGCTGCATCGATCTCGGTGCCAAGGTGGCGGGCGGGCTCGAAGCCGGACGCCGCTTGGGCGAGATCTGCATGGGCGGCCTCGGCACAGTCGCGCTGACGTCCGCTTCCGGCCTCGAGCGCTGGCCTCTCGGCGTCGTAGTGCATTCGTCGAACCCCGTCGTCGCCTGCCTCGGCAGTCAATACGCCGGCTGGACCATCACTGGCGACAACAACTTCTTCGCGCTCGGCTCCGGGCCGGCGCGCGCGCTTTCGCGCGTCGAGGAGCTCTACAAGGAGCTCGGCTACGTCGACCGCCATGACAGGGCCGCCCTCGTCATCGAAGGCGACACGCCGCCGCCGGCCGGTGTCGCCTCGAGCGTCGCGTCCGCATGCGGCGTCCAGGCCAAAGACCTCACCGTGCTTTACGCACCGACCGGCAGCCTCGCCGGCACGGTGCAGATCGCCGCCCGCGTGCTCGAGGTGGCCCTGCATAAGGCACACGCCCTTCAGTTCGACCTCTCGAATATCGTCGACGGCTATGGCGTCGCTCCGATTGCGCCGCCGATCCCCGACTTCGTCAAGGCCATGGGGCGCACCAACGACGCCATCATCTACGGCGGCCGCATCCAGCTTTTCGTAAGGGGCACCGACGCAGACGCCGAGAAGCTCGCCAACGCACTGCCCTCGAGCACCTGCTCGATCTACGGCAAGCCGTTCGCCGCGATTTTTGCCGAGGTCGAGGGCGACTTCTACAAGATCGACGCCTCACTCTTCAGCCCGGCGCTGGTGACGGTCTCGAACCTGGATACCGGGTCGAGCTTCCACGCTGGAAAGCTCGCACCCGATATCGTCGACGCAAGCTTCAGATAGACCGGACGTAGCGGCGCGCGCCCCATTCTTCTCTCGCAATCTCGAAGGGAATGAGGGCGCGCGCCGCAGGACATGGAAACCGATGAACAAGCCAGTGACCACCACGGATGTGAGCGGCGCGACACGCTCGGGGCCGCGCATCGCGCTGTTCGTGGAGGACGGCTCCGGAGATTGGCATGCGCGCCGCCTCAGGACGGCGATGGAGGCGCGCGGCGCAACCGTCGTTACCACCACCCTCAGCGGATGCGCCTTCGACACGTCATGCCCGAGCGGCATGGACATCCCGGGCTTCGACGGCCTTCTTCCGGATGGCGCCTTCGTACGCTCGGTCTCGACCGGCACGCTCGAGCAGATCACGTTCCGGCTGGGTATTCTGCACGCGCTGCGCGCCAGCGGCGTGCGCGTGTGGAACGATGCACGCGCGATCGAGCGCTGCGTCGACAAGTCGACGGCGACGTTCCTCTTCCAGCGCGCCGGGCTCGCGACGCCGCCAACTCGTGTCGTCGAAACGCGAGAGCGGGCGCACGGCCATCTTGCCGGCAACGCGCGGCCGTTTGTTTTGAAGCCGCTATTCGGCAGCCAGGGCAATGGCGTGCGGCGGGCGAACGGACCCGATGAGCTGCCGTCGCCGGAAGACGTCGGCAGCGTCTACTACATGCAGCACTACCTGCGCGCACCCGACGCCACGGTGTTCGAGGACTGGCGCGTCTTCGTCTGCAACAAGCGCGTGCTCGCCGCCATGCTACGGCGCGGGAAATCATGGATCACGAACGTGCACCAGGGGGCCGAACCGATCGCGCATGAGCCGTGCGAGGAAATGGTCCAGACGGCGCTCGCCGCCGTCGCGGCCGTCGGCGTCGACTATGCGGGCATCGACCTCATCCGCGACGAGTCCGGCCGCCTCATGGTGCTCGAGATCAACTCCAACCCGGCCTGGAAAGGCTTGCAGAGCGTCACCGATCTCGACATCGCCGATATCCTCGCCCACGACTTCCTTCAATCCGTCGCCGAGGCGCGCGCTCGATGATGGGCCGAACCCCGCCGAGAACCCGGCGCCGGCGCCCCCCGCAGCACGGGGCGAGGCTCGATGGACGCACTTGAATGGCCTTTCCTCTCGACCGAACCGCAATAGAGGCAGCCTTTATCGAGGCCTGCCACGCCGAGCTCGCAGCGCTGAAGCCCGGCAATGTGCACGTGCACGGCGCCGGTCACGGCATGGAAACGGCGCATTTCGAGGCGGCGGCCGCGGCGGCGGCACCGTTCATTGGGGAGCCTGCACAGGGCGTCGGAACGCGCATCCTCGGCGCTGTCGAAGCGAGCTTTGCCGCTACAGGGCTCAACACCAATCTCGGCATCGTGCTGCTCGCGGCACCGCTCGCGGCCGCGGCTGACACACCGACCGGCGGCGGCGACCTCCGCCAGCGCCTCGTCCGCGTGCTCGACACCCTCGATCGTGCGGACGCCGATGCGGCCTTCAAGGCCATCGTCATCGCCAATCCGGCCGGTCTCGGACGCGTTGCGGCGAGCGACGTCGCAGAGCCCGCCGCAATCACGCTCAAGGAGGCCATGGCGCTGGCATCGGAGCGCGATCGCATCGCGCGCGCCTATGTCACCGGCTTTGAGGATATTTTCGCGAAAGGACTGCCCACACTCGAGATAGCCCGGCGCGCGGCCGACAGCGAAACCTTGGCGGTCACGGCGCTGCATATGAGCTTTCTCGCTACATTCGAGGATAGCCACATCGCCCGCAAGCACGGAGCCGAGGCGGCCGCCGCAGTACAACGCGAGGCACGCGCCCTCGAGCACCTGTGGCGGCCCGCGCCGCGCCCCGGCTCCTGGCAATCTCTGCTCGATCTGGATGCAAGCCTGAAAGCCCGCGGCCTCAATCCCGGCACCACGGCGGATCTCGTCGTCGGCACGCTCTTTGCCGATGGGCTCGTCCGCCGGAGCGTGTAAAAACAATCCGGAGCCAGATGGTTGCATCAGCTCCATACCGGTCGGTCGATCAATTAGGCCGCAATCTTCAAGGAACGGCCGCGTACATTTGCCCGAAACATGCACAGCGCCCGGGGTTTCGTCTCTAACCCCTTGTCGAAGCCGCAATCCTAAGGCTATTAAGGGGCGGCGCTCGCTGCGCCGCTATCTGGCCAACCGGTGCGGTGAATGTCATCACCGCTCGCTGCAACTGGGATAGCTATTCGGACTGCAGCCGGCCCTTTAAACCCGGGCAGACGCTCCAAGCGAACGAGACATCGGACGCTCGGGGCGTGTTGGTTTTTGTTTAATGAAGGAAGGGAACCCTGTAATGGCCAAGATTAATCGCGTGATGGTCGGCGAGTCGCTCGTCGGCGACGGCAACGAAGTCGCGCACATCGACCTCGTGATCGGACCGCGCGGCAGCGCCGCCGAGACGGCTTTCGTCAACGCGCTTGCAAACAACAAGGACGGCTTCACCACGCTTCTCGCGGTGATCGCTCCGAACCTGCCGTGCAAGCCGAACACGATCATGTTCAACAAGGTCACCATCAAGGACGCCCGTCAGGCCGTTCAGATGTTCGGCCCGGCCCAGTACGGCGTTGCAAAGGCCGTTCAGGACTCGGTCGCCGAGGGCGTGATCCCGGCAGACGAGGCTGATGACGTTTTCGTCCTCGTCGGCGTGTTCATCCACTGGGAAGCGGCCGACGACGCCAAGATCCAGGACTACAACTACCGCGCCACCAAGGAGGCCATCGCCCGCGCCGTCGCCGGCAAGCCGACGGCCGCCGAGGCCACCGCGCAGCGCAACTCGGTCACGCATCCGTTCGGTGCGAAGGCTTGAAGCGGAAACCGTCCACAGCAGGATAATGATGCCCCTCCATTGCAGGGGGGTCTGCTGCAGCGATTGGGAAGACTACTCTCCGGCCGTTGGAACGGCTGATACACTCGAGTGGAGCTTCACGATCCACTCGCACGTGGACTGAAACTTTGGAGCCTGGCTGCGCTTGCAGTCAGGCTCTTTTTCATGCCCGGCGATCACCGCGAGCCAACGCTTCGAGATCATCCCTCGTGATGCCCCCCGCATGAAGCGCCGTGGCGACCAGCGCACCGGCGACACCGACGTCGCGCAGCTCACGAAGATCACCCATACTGCGCACGCCGCCTGCGGCATACACTTGGCGGCCTTCCGCCCGCGCGAGGATTGACGCGAGACGCGTCATATCCGGCCCTTCCCCGCTGCCAACACGCGCCAGCGTCATAACGATGAGGCGCTCGGGCCAGAGGGTCGCATCGTCGAGCAATCTGGGCGGGCCCATGAAATCATCGCCGCGAAAATCGAGCGAGAGCGGAGCGGTGGGACCAGCGGCCATTCGGGCGCGATGGTAATCCTCCAAGGAGCTTAGCGACTCGGATCCGATGATGTGGTTGACGACGCCAGATCGCGAGCGGTGGGCTTTCCCCCCTTGTGACAAAGCGAGAGGACCGATGTCGTTTCCATCGTGCGCAACGGGCCCCCTCCCCCTCGTGGGGAGGGTTGGGGTGGGGGGGCTCCCGTCCCCACCAGCGCCGATGCCGCCGTCGTCGATCCAGATCTCCGAACCCGGCCAGGCCTCGGCAAGCCGCTGCTGCATGGCGAAGCCTGCTCCCCTCCCCTCGATACCATCGAGATCCGCGACGTAAAGCGTCGCGAACGGATAGAGCGCCCGCAGTCCCTCGGCGACAGAAAGCGGATCGGCGCTGGCCGCCAACGGCGTCTCGAGCGGCCGATAGCGGGCGCGGTCGCCGCGGCTCGCCGCCACCGCCACGCCGCCCCGCACATCGATGACTGGTATGACCTGCATGGGCTTTCTTCTCCTTGCCGGTGATGTAACACAGGGGCGCGAAGAAGAAGGAAGGAACGGCTATGGGCATCGTTGCGGGCCTCGATGTGGGAGGGGCGCACCTCAAGGTGGCGCTTGTCGAGGACGGACGCGCTGTCTGCGTGCGCCAGGTGGCCTGCCCGCTGTGGCAAGGCCTCGACAGGCTCGACAGTGCGCTCGCCGAGGCCGCGGCGCTGCTCAGCCAGGCTGAACACTGCGCCATCACCATGACGGGCGAGTTGTCTGATCTCTTCCCCAACCGCGAGACCGGCGCTCTGACGCTCATCGGCCGGCTTTCGGAAGAGCTCGGCGGAAAAGCGCGCTTCTGGATGGGCCTCAAGGGCTTCGGGTCTGCGGAGGATGCACGCCGCCATCATGCCGACGTCGGCTCGACCAATTTCCTGGCCACGGCCGCCTTGGCCGGGCGGCGGCTCGGTGCCGCACTGCTCATCGATTTCGGCTCGACGACGGCCGACATCATCGCCGCGCGGGGCGGTGTCGTGCAGGTGCACGGCCTCACGGATGCCGAGCGTCAGACGACAGGCGAGCTGGTCTACACCGGCTTCACGCGCACGGCGGTGATGGGAGTTGCCAGCGAGGCGCCGTTCCAAGGGCAATGGGTCGGCCTTGCGCGTGAATACCTCGCGACAATGGCCGACGTGCGCCGCATCCTCGGCGTCGACCTCGTAGAAATCGACCTGCATGCGACAGCGGACGGCAAGGGGAAAACGATCGGCGAAAGTACGGTGCGGCTGGCGCGCATGCTGGGCCGCGACGCGCAGGACGGAACCGAAGCCGACTGGCGCGCCGCAGCCGCTCATGTTCGCGAGATGCAGCTCAGATCCATTCACGACGGGGCGGCCCGCGTCCTCACGTCTGCCGCTCTCCCGAACGAGGCTCCGATCGTTGCAGCAGGCATTGGCGCGAGCGACGTTGAGGAAATCGCGCGCCGCCTCGGCCGTCCGGCGATCCACTTTGCCACGCTCGTCCAAGCCGCACCCGGCTACGAGCATTGGGCCACGGCTTGCGCGCCCGCAGTCTCGGTCGCCTTGCTTCTCGACGCTTCGTGAGCGACGCAGGCCGAACGCAATTCATCGAATGAATGTGGATGCCTCGAGGAACCGCGATGCAAGCCGCATAGACTCATCCCAGTATGCGCTCTCAGAGCCTGATCGCTCGAACTCGAAAGCTCGACTTTGGGGGAGGCTATGAAGAAGACGCTCGCGATCCTGACGGCCATCCTCATGCCGGGAGGCTTCGTCGTGCTCGCCGTCGCAGTCAGCGCGTTCCTGTTTGCCCGTCATCGCGCCCGCTTGGCCGCGACCGTGGCCGCCAGCGCCTGAGACGCCTGCACGCTGAATTTTATCGCTTCTGCGCCGCGTCGGCATCGCCCCGTCGGAACGCCGTGATGCGCTCCATCAGCCAGTCCCAGGCCTCACGCTCGCGTGGCCCAGCCGTCTTCGAGATGGCGATCTCGAGATATTGGAGCTCGGCATCGATCTTTTCTGGAGGCAGCATCGAGAGCCGCGTCGCCAGCACGGCTAGCTCCAGCACCGCCGCCTCGGCCCGATTGTAGCCGCTCCACACAGCATGGCTCGCAGCATGCACGATGCGGCAATGGAAACGCGGGCGCTGCGCATCATCGCTCATCCGCACAACCGAAAGCTCCCAGTGCGAGACGGCATCTTGCAGGCGTACCCCCGGCACGACGTCAGCGGGAACAGTCGGCCAATCGCGCCGTCCGGTGATGCAGCCGGCAAAGACGCGCACGTCTCCCGTATGGCTGGCCACCGCGTGGGGATTTGCCAGCAGATTGTCGAGCGTGCGCGACGGCCTGAAGGGCGCAATGATCCAGAGGTCGCCGTCCTCGATGAGACCGAGCGGCGCAAGATGCGGCGTCCCGGCGGCATCGATGGTCGTCACAATCGTCTCGACGATGCGCGGCATCCCGGCCTCCTTGCAGTCCGCTGTTACGATTTGGCCGCGGGCTGACGGCGCGTGGCCCGCGCCACCGGTCGCGCCGGGCGGCGGCGCTGCGCCGGCGCGTTACGGGACCGCCGTTCCGCCACGTCCAGCATATCGCACAGCACGCCATCATCATCCGGACCGAGCACGCGCCAGGCGAGATCGGCCCGCTCGACGATCTCCGGGAACACCGGATCGACGATGCCCTGGCGCGCCAGTATCCTTGCGGATGCCGTGCGCCGCGACGTGCGCGACTTCACGAGCACGAGCTCCACGTCACCGAGACGCTCGGCAAGGCGCGCGGCCAGCCCGTCCGACGTGATGGACCAGTCGCGCGGGATCCGCCGGTCTCCTGCGCAAAGGCTCGCCGGCAGCCACACGGGGATGCGGCGGCGATGCCAGGCACGCGCGATGCCAAACAGCGTCTCCGCTCCCATGAGCCGCGGCTCGAGAGCGATCATCGCATCCGCCATCTGGTGCATGGCCAGCAACGCCATATCGTGCGCCGCCTCGTCCGAGAAGCCGAGAGCGAGCTGCGTCTCGCGCACGGCGTCGGCGAAAGCGCCGCCCCCCGGCACGACGACGACCGAGCGGCGCGCCCGGCTCACCAGCGCCAGGAGCGCGCGGAGACGCCCGCTTTCCGCGAGACTGCCCCCAAGCTTGAGGACGACCGGGGTCACGCGCGTGATCGGTAGATCTCGACGCCCCGCACCGGCCCGCGCTCGAGCTTTTCGATGCGGATGCGCAAAGCGTCGATGCGGGCATCCGCAAGGCAGCGCTCGGCGATTGCCTCGGCGAAGGTCTCGATCAGGTTGATATGGCCGCCGGCCGTGATGGCTTCCACCACGTCGATGATCTCCGTGTAGGAGGGCACCGTCTCCATGTCGTCTCGGGCGGCGCGGACCTCGGAGGCGAGATAGGCGTCGACGTTGATGCGGACTTTCTGGGTCACACCCTTTTCCTCGGCGTAGACGCCGATGTTGCAGTCGATCACCCAGTCGCTGATGAAGATGCAGTCGCGCCTCGGCGCACCGGCTCCTTTGGCGGTCGTGGGCGCTTCGCCCGGACGTGGTGTGGTCACGGTCGTCATGGTGTGGGTTCCAACGCGCGATTGGCGAGCGGGTTCTCTGTCCCGTCCGCTTGGAATTGAGAAGACGGAATGAGCATCCCGGATGCCCGTGGAATGGCCGCTCGCACGGCCGCGATGGCGCCAGCGTCTAGCACACCCCGGCGATCGGAGGCACGGCAGAGCGCGCCGCGGAACCCGAGCACGTCCGGCGCGAGCGCGAGCAGCTCCGGAATCTGGTTGAGCCGAAGCGAGCCCGCGAGCCCCGCGAACAGGCCCGCTGCGTGCGCCTCCGCAAGAAAAGCCGCAAGCGCCGCCGCGCCCTGATGATCGAGCAGCGTGCGGCCATCCTTGGCGGCCGTATCGAGCATCACGCCGGTGAAGCCCGCCTCCCCCAGCGCCGGGACGAGCGCTCGATCAAGCGGCCCGTCGGCCATTAGAACGGCGACCAGCGCCGTCCGCGGCGCGAGATGCAGCCCGAGCTGGCGGACGGTCGCTCGCGCATCACCTCCGGGGAACAATCCGACTTTGACGATATCGCAACCCGTCGCCGCCATGGCGCGGGCCGCCTCGAGAACCGGCCCCGGTTCGGCGGGGAGATCGCCAATGGTGGCGCTGACCGGAACATGAGCCGGAACGGCATCCCGGATGCGTGCGACGGTTGCGCAGGGCAGTGCACCCAGTGCGCCCGCAGCGGGATCCTTGCAATCGATGACATCTGCGCCCTCGGCCGCCGCAAGACGCGCTTCCGCCTCGCTCGTCACGCTGGCCAACAGGCGGACGGCCCGGGCCCGATGCGCCCCCATCGTCTTCTCGCTCATCATTTCGGGGAATTACGCCTCGTGGAAGATGCGTCTTTCTTCAGCCAGCACGGCGGCCGGATCGGTCCGCTCAGACGGCGAAAGGCGCACGGCCTCATCCTGGCTGATAGTCGCATTTGCGCCCGACATGCGCAAGATACGGGTGCCGAGCATAACGGCTTCCGTGCGGTCGTGGGTGATGAAGATCACGGTCGTCGGGCGGCGAGTCCAAAGCCCGATCAGAAGCTCGCGGAGCGCCTGGGCCGTGGGGTCATCGAGCGAGACGAAGGGCTCGTCCATGAGCAACACATCGGGCTCCGTGATGAAGCCCCGGGCGAGCGCGGCGCGCCGCTGCATGCCGAGAGACAACCGCTCGGGATACTGTGATCCGAACCCCGCGAGGCCCACCTGGCTCAGCATCTCCTCGATGCGCGCGTGGCGGGGATCGCGGTCCGGGAGCGCGAGCGCGATGTTCTCGTAAACGGTCCGCCAAGGAAGGAGCCGTGGCGACTGGAAGATATAGCCGACCTTCGTATCCCGCCCGCCGAGCACGATCTCGCCCTCATAGTCGCTATCGAGGCCGGCGATGATGTTGAGGAGCGTTGACTTGCCGCAGCCCGATGGCCCCGTGATCACGACGAACGAGCGTGGCGCGATATCGATGGCGATGTCCTTGAGCACGGGGTGCTCCGGACGGCCTCCGGCGGCGGGGAAGACCTTGCGCGCCACCCGGATCCTGAGGCTTCCGTCCGCCATCGCGGCGGCCTCCCGGCCTAACGCCGCCATCTGTTCACCCGTGCCGCGATAGGCTGCAGGATGCCGAACTCGATGAGCTGGACGACGGCGATGAAAGCCAGGGCGTAAGCGAGGATCATGGACACATCGAACAAGTGGAAATAGGTGCTGAGCTGGAAGCCGACGCCGTCCGAGCGGCCGAGGAGCTCGACGACGAGGACGATCTTCCACACGAGCGAGAGGCCCGTGCGGGCGGAGGCTAGAAAATAAGGTGCGAGCTGCGGCAGCGTGACGTGGCGCAGCGTCTTCCACCAGCCGAAGCGATACATATGCGCCATCTCAGCGAGATCGCGGGAGAGCGCACGGGCGCCTTCGCGGACTGTGACGGCCACGTTCGGCAGCTTGTTCACGGCCACCGCAATGATCGCGGCCACCTCGGTGCGTCCGAACCAGACGTAGCAGAGGATGATGATGACGAGCGCCGGCAGGTTGAGAAACAGCACGAGCCAAGTGTCGAAAAACTGGTCGATGCGTCCGTTGCGGCCCATGACGATGCCGATAGCCGAGCCGATGGACATGGCAAACACGAAGGCGATGACCACGCGGAAGAGCGTCATGCCGATGTGATAGGTGAGCTCGCCGCTTGCGAACTCGCGCGCCATGGCGGCGAAGACGACGGTCGGCGTCGGCAGATGGCGGTGGTGAATGACGAGCGCCAGCACCTCCCAGAAAAGCAGGAACGCCACGAGCGAGCCCACGCCCCACGCCACGCGGACGGGCCAGGGCTGATCGGATGCGGCGCTGACCGTCGGGTTAAATCGCTGCATCGTGAAACAGCTTCGCGTCAAAGTCTGTGCCGTGGCCCATGAGCTCCGCATCGCCCGAAGCGACGAGGATGGCCATCAGTTTTTTCGCGGAGTCGAGTTCCGCCGGGCCCCACGGCTCCGGTATGCCAGCCCGATAGGCGGCGATGATGGAGCGGAACTCGCCTTCGGACGCCGGCCTGACGAGCGGGCGCAGACGCTCCCAGGCGCCGTCATCCGCGGCGAGGACGGCATTGGCCTCATGCACGACCTTGAGGAGCGTCGCGACGTCGTGTCCCCGCGCCGCCTGGAAGCTCTCCTCCCAGACGAAACCGACGAGCGACGGCACGGGGTCGATATCCAGGCTCTTCATAATGTCGCTGACGGTGAGGATCTCCCGAAAGCCGTTGCCGGTGAGACGCGCAGCATAGGTCCAAAAATTGAGAACCGCGTCGATGCGCCCCGAGCGGAGTTCCTCGGCGAGCAGCGGAGCGGCGCCGAACGTGGGCCGCGCAAAGGTCGCAACGTCGCGGCCGAGCTTCCGTCTCGAATAGGCGCGCAGCAGAAGCCAGCTCTTGTCGATCGCAGACCCCGCGACGCCGAGCACCTTACCGTCGAGATCTCCGATCTCGCTGATCTGGCTCCCGGCCGGCACCACGAGCGAGCCCAGTGCCGAGGAATAGGGAGCGAACTTGAGCTTCTCGCCGAGGGTGCGCTGGCGCATGGCCCAGGTCCAGTCGGACACGATGACGTCTGCGCCGCCGCCGAGAAGCGCAATGGGACCCGCCTGGTTCGACGCAACCTCCACGACCTCGAATGCGAGGCCGGCCTTCTTGTCGAGCTCGAGCGCGCGGATCGTCTCGATGACCCATGACAGCGAGCCGTACTTGACCGAGGCGAGGCGCAACGGTGCAGCCGCCGCCCGCGCGGAAAAAGGCGCCATAGCCGCGAGCAGAGCGCATCCCGTCCCAGCCATGAGCCTGCGGCGGTCGATCATTCGGTCTTGTCCTCCTTCAGCAGCCGGTTTCTTACCAGCCACCGCACGCCATGCATCCAGGATTCATCCGTATTGCCCTGAATGAGCACGCTGGCGTTCTTCACGAGCTTGCCCTGCGCCACGTCGATGATCGCGACGGAGAGGCTGAGGTGCGTTTCCGAAATCTTGTCGACGAGACCGGTCAGCACCAGCTCGGCCTTGGTTTTCTGCGCAATGTCGATCTCGCAGCCGTTGCATTCGAAGATGGGCTGCGCGGCCTTGATCTCCTCGGCAACCGGAGAGAGATCTACGATCTCATAACGGCCGTCGGCGGAAAGCAGTTTCTGAAACTCGGCCTGCACCATGGCGAGCCGGCTCTGCTCCTCGGGCGAGGGTCCCGAGACGCCCCGGAAAAAATCCTCTTCCGACCGCGGGATCGACATGTCGATCGGGAAGATTGCCAGCCTGGGCGCCGCCTCGGCCACGGCCGGCGCTGCCACCGCCGCTGCCAGCACCATCACCAGCCAAGCCGCCACCTGACGTCTGGTCATAGGCCCTGTCCATCCCCCTAAGTACTACGTTTTGCTCACACTCTAACGTGCGTTGGGTGAGCGCCGATTTGCAAGCCCAATGTCTGGAAGCTTGTCCTCACGGCCTGTAACAAAACCGAGAGGCCCGCTTCCCATCAACTTGACAATTGGTAATTCGATGCGATCTTCCGGGGGAAGATGTTACATTGTACCCGGTCGTTCGGCATCGCCGGCGCATCAGCGGGAGGACACCATCATGACCTTCTCCACTGGGCCGGCATTGCGGCCCGCCCAGTCCGGTTATCGTCGCCCATGCGGCAGCTTCCTCGGGAAGCTTAGGGAAAAATCCCTGTTGGCTACGCTGGCTGTGGTGCTGGCCATACCCGTTTCCGCTGTTGCCGGCGAAGGCGCGCCCGCGCCGGCCGCCCCGGCCGAGGCCGCCGCGCCCAGCACGGAAGCCGCCGCCGAAGCCACGCTGAAGATCAACATCCTGATGGCCCGCGAGATCCGCGAGGATCGTCTGCCGCCGCTTTCCCTTCTCGATATTCCGCCACCGGACGACGGCGTGGCCGGCGCCAAGCTCGCGATCGCCGATAACAACACCACGGGACGCTTCCTCAAGCAGGAGTTTCTCCTCGACACCCTCGAGTCCCCGCAGGCCGACGAACTCGTGGCGGAAATCTCGAAGCGCGTCGATGCGGGCACGCCCTATGTCATCCTTGATGCGAGCCCCGGAACGCTGCTCAAGGTTGCCGATGCCCTCAAGGACAAGGATGCGCTCGTCTTCAATGTCTCCGCGCCCGACGAGGCCCTGCGAGAGGAAGATTGCCGCGTCAACGTCAAGCATACCGCCCCCTCGCGGACGATGCTGACCGATGCGCTTGGCCAGTACATGGCCTGGAAGCAATGGCGCAACTGGGTCCTCATCATCGGGCAGACGCCGGAGGATAAGCTCTACGCCGACGCCATGCGCCGAACGGCCAAGCGCTTCGGCCAGAAGATCGTCGCCGAGCGCGTCTTCGACTATGATCCTGGAAGCCGGCGGGCCGACGGCGGTTACGAGCAGGTTCAGCAGCAGATCCCCGGCTTCATGCAGGGCCTTCCGGAGCACGACGTGGTCGTGGTTGCGGACGAGGGCTCACTGTTCGGCGACTATTTCCCCTATCGCACCTGGACCGCGCGGCCGGTGATCGGAACCGCGGGCCTCTTCGCGACCCCATGGCATCCGGCCGTGGAGCTGTGGGGCGGAACCCAGTTCCAGAACCGCTTCAAGCGGCTTGCCAACCGCAATATGCGCCCGCTCGACTACAATGCATGGACGGCGGTGCGCTCCGTCGGCGAGGCCGCAACGCGCACGAACTCGGCCGACGCCAAGACCTTGATCGCCTACATGCGCTCCCCTGAGTTTGAGCTGGCGGCGTTCAAGGGCCAGAAGGTGACCTACCGGCCCTGGAACGGGCAGCTTCGCCAGCCGATTTTCGTTGCGACTGATAAGATCAACGTGACGGTTTCGCCCCAGCAGGGCTTCCTGCATCAGGTCACGGAGCTCGACACGCTCGGCGTCGACCGGCCCGAATCCAAATGCACCGCCTTCAAGAACTGATGCGAGCGAACGACCAAGGAGCTTCCAAGTGACAAGACATCGGCATGCCCTCGCGTGCACACTGGCCCTCTCTCTTCTGGCATTCACGGCCCCGGATGCGCTGGCCTACAAGGTGTTCGTCTCGAACGAGAAGGAAAATACCATCTCGGTGATCGACAGCGACACGCTGGAGGTCGTCCACACCATCAAGACCGGGAACCGGCCGCGCGGCATCATTCTGGCCAACGAGGGCAAATGGGTGATCGTATGCGCGAGCGACGATCACAAGATGCAGGTGTTCGACACGCAGACCTACGAGTATGTGAAGGATCTGCCGTCAGGGCCCGATCCGGAGCTGCCGATCCTTCACACCTCCGGCAATCCTCTCTACGTTTCGAACGAGGACGACAACCTCGTCACCATCGTCGACATCTTCAAGGGCACGATCATCACTGACGTCCCGGTCGGCGTCGAGCCGGAAGGCATGGGGATGAGCCCGGACGGAAAAATCCTGGTCAACACCTCCGAAACGACCAACATGGCGCACTTCATCGATGCGCACACCTACAAGAACATCGACAACGTGCTGGTCGACAACCGGCCGCGCGTGGCCGAATTCACGCCCGATGGCAAGCAGGTCTGGGTTTCGGCCGAGATCGGCGGCACGGTCACCGTCATCGACGTCGGGACGCGCAAGGTGCTCGGCAAGGTGACATTCGAGATCCAGGGCATTACCAAGGATGCCATCCAGCCTGTAGGCGTGCGCATCACGAGCGATGGCAAGAAGGCGTTCGTCGCGCTCGGCCCCGCCAACCGCGTCGCCGTGGTCGACGTGGCGACGCGCGAGGTCGAGAAGTATCTGCTCGTCGGCCAGCGCGTGTGGAACCTCGGCTTCACTCCCGACCAGAAGCTTCTCTTCACCACCAATGGCACCTCGAACGACGTGTCCGTGATCGATGTGGCGACGCTTCGGGTGACGAAGTCGGTCCGAGTAGGCCGCTATCCGTGGGGCGTGGTCGTAGCGCCGTTCAAATAGATAGCGGCTGCGCAGAAGCTGCGCTTTGCGGCGCGGCTTTGCAGCTTCGGGAGCTGACGGAATAATACGGGGCAGTATTCCAGCTCCGCGGGGAAGGTTGCTCGGCCAAGATCATGTCGACTGGCAAGCACGAGTGCGCGATGGTCGCAACGGAGTTTCAAGACGTCTTCCCGCGAGCCGGACATCGGTTCGCTGGAAGACGATAGAGGTACAGCAGGAAACTGCTCCGGTTCGCGATGCTGCGAGCCCTGGAACGGGATTCATACACGTGAAGTTCAATCTCAAGTGAGCGACGCTGAATACAAGAACAGGGCCCCGGACCCGGATGCTCTCGTCGTAAATGGCGTGAGCCATAGCTTTGGCGAGAAGCTCGTTCTCGACAACGTATCCGTTGCCGTGCCGCGCGGAACCTTTGCCGTGCTGCTTGGCCCGAACGGGGCCGGCAAGTCGACGCTGTTCTCGCTGATCACGCGTCTGTACGACAACGTCTCGGGCGAAATTCGTATTCTTGGCCATGATGTGCGCCGCCGGCCCGGCGCCGCACTACAAAGGCTTGGGGTCGTCTTTCAATCCAAGACGCTCGACGGCGATCTCACCTTGCAGCAGAACCTGCTCTACCATGCTGCCTTGCACGGCATCGGCTCGCGCGAGGCGCGGCGGCGCGCAGCAGACGCGCTGGCCACCGTGGGCCTCGCCGACAGAGCGCACGAGAAGGTGCGGAACTTGTCCGGCGGGCAGGCCCGGCGCGTCGAAATCGCCCGTGCGCTCCTGCATCATCCCGGCTGTCTGCTGCTCGACGAAGCAACGGTGGGCCTCGACATTGCCTCGCGTGAAAGCGTGATCGGCATCGTGCGCGAACTGGTGCAGCGCCAGGGGCTAGGCGTGCTGTGGGCCACACATCTCATCGATGAGATCTCCGAGACGGACCTCATCGTCGTTCTGCACAAGGGCAAGGTTCTGTTCTCGGGACGCCTGTCGGGCTTTCTCGCCGAAACAGGAGCGAGCACGGCCCGGGACGCATTCCGCACCCTTACGGGCATAGGCTCGATCGAGGAGGAGGCCGCATGAACGTCGGCATTGTGCGCGCCGAAGCAGGGCTGCGCGGCGGATACGCGCCTGAAACACTGCAGCGGCTGGGGCCGCTCGCTTATCTCGTCTGTTTCCGCGGCATTGTCTGGCGCGAGATCCTGCGCTTCCTGCATCAGCGCGAGCGTTTCTTCTCGGCCCTGGTGCGCCCGCTCGTATGGCTTTTCATTTTCGCCGCCGGCTTCCGCCAGGTGCTCGGCGTCTCCATCATCCCGCCCTATGAGACCTACGTGCTCTACGAGGTCTACATCGTGCCGGGCCTGCTCGGCATGATCCTGCTCTTCAACGCCATGCAGTCGTCCCTCTCGATGGTGTACGATCGCGAGACGGGCGCCATGCGCACGCTGCTGGTGAGCCCCTTCCCACGCTCCTTCCTGCTTTTATCGAAGCTGATCGGCGGCGTGGCGGTGGCGACGATCCAGGCCTATGTCTTCCTCGGGATCTTCTACTTCTGGGAAGCGGACATGCCGGCTTCTGCCCATTGGGCGCTACTCGCCGTGCCGGCGCTGCTCGTGCTCTTGCTTCTGTTCAATGCGGCCACGGAAACTTTTTCTGAAAAGGTCATCCAGCGCGCCATCATCGCAACCGTGATCATCGAGATCGTGGCGCTCGCAGGCGCCATCTACTATTGGCAGCTCCCGCCGCCTACGATGAATTATTTCACCGTGCTGCCCGCGCTTCTGCTCGCCGGCCTGATGCTCGGCTCGCTGTCGCTGTTCATATCCTCGGTGATCAAGCAGCTCGAAAACTTCGCCGGCGTGATGAACTTCGTCATCTTCCCCATGTTCTTCGCGTCCTCGGCGCTCTACCCCCTGTGGCGCATCCGGGAAAGCAGCCCGCTGCTTTATGAGATCTGCCTTTTCAATCCGTTCACGTACGCCGTCGAGCTGATCCGCTTCGCGCTTTACGGCCAGGTTGGCGCACGCCTTGACGACGGCTCATTGGACCTTACGAACCTGTATGTTGTAATTGCGTACACGGTGTTCTTCCTTGGAGCTGCGGTCTATGCTTACAACCCGTCCAAGGGCCTCATTGCCCGGCGGGGCGGGCCCGGCGGCGCAGGCTGACGACGCCCTTCGCCGGGCACACAAAGTACGGAAAGAAAAATGACGAGAGCTGCCTATATCCTCAGCGTGCCCCTCATCCTTTCCGCCCTCGTGCTCGGGTCCGCCGAGCTGGGTGCCGGCGCGCCATCGAAGGTCATCGAGGGTCAGTCCGAGGCCGCTCCACCGCCGATCGACATGACGACCGACTGGCCCTGCGTCCAGCGCAAGGTGCCGACACTGACGGCCATGCAGATCTGGGACGGCCCGCCCATCGAGGGCCTCAAGGGCTGGTTCCGCGAGCCCGGCATGTCCGATCTCATCGAGCAGCTATCGAGCCGCCGCCTGCCGCTCGACAAGGCCGAGGACGCTGTCAAGAAATTCGCCGACGCCCAGCCGGCGGATAAACGCGACGAGAAGCTCACGCTCCTGTTCGCCGGCCTGTTCGACAAGGTTACCGGCCAGCGTCGGACAGTGATGAGCGGCATCGAGAAGTATCAGAAATCTCAGAAGGAGCGGGCGCAGGAGCTCGAGCGGCAGAGCACCGAGATCGCCAAGCTCGAGAGCAAACAGCCGCCGGGCATAACCGAGGATACGCCGGAGCTCGCCGAAGCGCGTGAAAAGTTCAACTGGGCGCAGCGCATTTTCCAGGAGCGCCAGTCGAACGTCTCCCTGGCCTGCGAGGTGCCGGTTCTGATCGAGGAGCATCTCTACGGCGTGGCTCGGGCGATCCGCAACAACATGTCCAGCTAGAGCTTGATCGTTTGAGGTGAGAGCGGACACGCGCCCACCGAGAACGTGAACCAGTCTTTCACTTAGAGCCGTTCCGCTTTAGGTGGAATCGGGGAACGGCTCTACGAAGCGGCCTTACGGCACCGGCGCGGCCTTGACGAGATCGAAGCCCGCTTCCTGCCAGGCGTCGGTCCCTTCGGAAAACCAGATTACGTTGGCGTAACCCCATTCGAGCGCGCGCTTGGCCGCGTTCCACGACATCCAGCAATCCCTGAGGCAGAAGAACACGACAGGCCGCGCCTTGTCGGCGCCTGTCAGCCGTTCCAGGCGCGATCGGAAGTAGCTTTCGAACTCCGGCGACAGCACGCCATAGCCAACATTGGGTAACCAGTGGGCTCCGTCGATCGTCATATGGGTCGGATCGCGCCACACTGTTCCCGCAGGAAGGTTCGGAGGTTTCGGAGGGCGCGGATAGACATCGATGAATACCGCCTCGCCCGCTACGAGCAGCCGCTCGGCTTCGTCGGCATGGATGACACGCGCGCCCGAGAGCGTCAGGGGAACGGGCGAACGGTAATCGTCCATGCGATAACCGTCCGGCTCCGCGACCGCCGCCGTATCACGGCCCGGCCCGTCAGCCGCGATGGCCGCAAGACAAAGAAAAAGCGCGGCCGCCACGGCTATCCCGCCTGGCAAGCGCGCCAACGCCGCCGTTTTCCTGCCGTTTCGCGTCAGGTCGTGCAATTGCATTCCATCATTCCACCAGCGCCGGAAAGCAGCGCGGCAAACGCCGACGCCCCGCACGCGAGCGCTTCACGAAAGCGGGAACCGGTGCCCAGGGGAAAACCCGCACGGCAAAAATTTAAAGCCGTTTCCAATTCGATCTCAACAAGAAACGAAAAATCCAAAAAATTCCACTTTTTACCCGAATTAGAGCCTGATCGTTCTCGTGGATGCGGACACGCATTCACCGAGAACGTGAATCAGTCTCTCTCAAAAAAACTTAGAGCGCGTTCACGTCGCGCAATCCGATTCCGAATAAGAGAGAACGCGCTCTCGATCGGCTTTGGCGATGGGAAAAGTCGACGCTCGTCATGGCCAAGCCACGCGGAAGCCCTGCCAAGAGCTAGAGTGCTTCCGGAAAAAGTGGGAACCGGTTTTCCGAAGAGAAGCACGATCGAACAAAAGCTCAGAGCCGTTCCCCGATTCCACTTAAATCAGAACGGCTCTAGGCGACGCCATCCTCGAAGACGTCCGAGGATGAAAGAGGGTGCCACACCCCATTGTGCACGCCTGCACACGGACGAATGAAAGCTTCAAGCCTCGATAGGGCCACCGCGCTAAGCATGCGGCCTCAGCCCGACCGACCCTGGCTTGCGTCAGCCGGTGTTCGCCTCAGTTGGTGCTCTTAGCGTAGCGCGGTTCCGTGATGAGCTTGTTGTCCTCATCGATCAGCGGCACGCCATAGTCGAGCAGGATCTTATCGATGTCGCCCTGCCGTCGAGCGATGAAATCGTTGATCTCATGTTTCCAAGCCGTCTCCCCGGAACGCACGCCCATGGTGATGCGGTATTCCAGCTTTTCCGTGCCGGGATGCTGCTCGAGCAGGGGAATGACCACGAGCTCTTCGCCGCCATGCTTGGCGTACCAGCCGGCAAGAGGGCCCCAGAGCACGCCGGCGTCGATCTCGCCCTTGCGCACATCGTTGGCCATTTCTTGCGGTGGGTTTTCGTAGCGGGTGTCGACGATGAAGCGATAAGAGCGCGCCGTCGCCATGAGCCCGGCCTTGGCGACGTGATCCGCTGCGGGAGCACCCGCCTGCACGCCCACGGTTTTGCCTTTGAGCTTCGGATCGAAGACCGACTTCACATCCTCCAGCCCGCTGCCCTTCTTGACGATCAGCGCGTACGTCGTGCGGTAGTAATGGTTGGTGTTGAGCGTGAGCTCATCGGCCTGCACCGTGCCCATCATCACGTCGCACCGCTTTTCCGCCAGCGTTTTGCGCACGAAGCCCATGCTTTGCGGAAACCACGTGTACTCCACGCTCTGGCGCTTCATATCGTCCGCCATGAGCTGGGCGATCTTGTTTTCGAACCCCTCCCCCTTCTCGTCCGAGTAGGGAAGATTGGCCGGGGTCGCGCAGACGCGAAGAACCGTGCGGTTCACCGCGTCTGCGAGATGGCCTTCGGCCGCCATGGCGTTGCCGCACGCAGCCGCAAGGCCGAACAGAGCGGATACAAATACGGCGCCAATTCGCATGGTAGGCCTCTCTATCAAAAGGCAGCGATGGAAATGAAAAGCTGCCGTTTACGTCAGTCGCCGAGGCAGGCCGACTCGTAGTCCCTGGCCTCTTGCGGCTTCTCCGCGCGCTGATCGGGGCTCAGACGGCCGCCGGGCAGCTCGCCGGACGCACGCGCTTTGATGTAGACGTAAAGATCGTCGATGTAGCACATGACGTTCTTGTTATCGCCGAGCGCGGGCATGACGAACTGCGTTCCGCCGACGTCACGAATCTGACCGCTGGACACGACCTGCAGGAACTTCTCATAGGTCATCGTCTTGAGCGAATCCGCCAGAGCCGGCGCGAAGGACGAGCCTTCCGCGTTCGGACCGTGGCACTGGTGGCACTCGGAGTGATACCGGCGCCATCCCGAATAGGTGTACCAGTCGACCTGCTTCACCTCATCGCCGTCCTTGACGATGTTGTAGGTCGGCGTGCCGTCGGGCAGCTGCCACTTTCCGTCGACAAATTCCTTCTTTCCAGCCTTCGAGAGCGCAAGGGCTTCAGCAGCCTTTGCCTTCTCCTCAGCCGTCGCCTCGCTTGGCGGCGGTTCCTTGCCAGTTGCTGCACTAGCCGGTGCGTCAGCCGGCGCATCCTGGGCAACCTGATACTCCTTATCGTCGCTGGCAGCAGCTGCGGTCACTCCCAGCACAATGAGCGCTGCGCTGAAGAAGCCGGCAGCAAGTCCAGTCCCAAACCTTTTCACGCGTATCCCCTGTTTTCCTTGTTGACTCTTTCTCATAAACGTCCAGCCCGCCGAAAACACAACGACAATTTCGGGAGAATGACCTCACGAACGGGCCATTTTTTCCCAAGCCACGTTCAAAATTTGGTGAGACCGGACTGCTGGGCAAGGTAATCCGGAGATTACATTCCAGCAAGAAACCGGCGCGGGTTTCCCCGCGCCGGAGTGACTTTTCCTAACGACCCACCTTACGGGAGCGTGTAGACCGTGAACGAGCCGCCGAGATCCGTGTAGGACTTCAGGCCCGAGTAGTTGCCCACAGCGCCGAGACCATCGGTCGGCTTGTCGAGGCCCGCGGCGAGACCGATGCCGGCCCAGCCACCAACACCCGAGAAGATGCCGATGTACTGCTTGCCATTGAGCGAGTAGGTCATGGCGTTGCCGATCGAGCCAGACGGCAGGCGGTGCTTGAAGAGCTCAGAACCGTCCTTCTGATCGCGGCACTTGAAGTAGCCCTCGAGCGTACCGTGGCAGGCGAGGCCGCCAGCGGTCGTGAGGATGCCCGACCAGAGAGAGAACGGCTCGTCGTGCTGCTGCACGATCTCGCCCTTCACGGCGTCCCACATCGTGAAGTGGCCCGTGTTGGTCTTGCCCTCAGGCGGGAACATCGACACCGTCGCGCCAACATACGGCTGGCCAGGCGTGTACGAGACCTTGAACGGCTCGTAGTCCATGCAGACGTTGTTGATCGGCACGTAGAACAGGTTCGTCAGCGGCGAGTAGGCTGCCGGCTGCTGATCCTTGAAGCCCAGAGCGGCCGGGCAAACGTTCTTCGTGTTGACGTCCGGACCATTGAGGAAGGTGGACTTCGAGGCCACGACATACGGACGGCCGTAGTTCGGGCTCGACTTGTCCATCTCGACGCCGGTCGACCAGTTGAGGTCCTCGTCGTAGGGCTTCGCAACGAGCAGCTCGCCGTTCAGACGATCGAGCGTATAGCCGAAGCCGTTACGATCGAAGTGCGTCAGAACCTTGCGCTCCTTGCCGTCGAAGGTCTGCGTCGTGAGGATGTTCTCGTTGACGCCGTCGTAGTCCCACTCATCGAACGGGGTCATCTGGTAGGCCCACGCTGCAACGCCGGTGT
The DNA here is from genome assembly GCF_036780825.1 of Hyphomicrobium sp. Taxonomy (GTDB): domain Bacteria; phylum Pseudomonadota; class Alphaproteobacteria; order Rhizobiales; family Hyphomicrobiaceae; genus Hyphomicrobium_C. Next base: position 119,284 of record NZ_DAIQCD010000003.1, read on the forward strand.
CGGGGTTACGAGCGAAGATGGTCATCGACCACTTCTGGTCGATCTGCTTGCCATCCGGTCCAGCGCGCTGAGCCGGGTTCCAGGTCGAGGGGTTGCCCGTGCCGTAGTAGAAGAGGTTGGCCTCGGGATCGTAGGAAGCGTAGCCCCAGGTCGAGCCGCCGCCGATCTTCCACTGGTCGCCGGTCCACGTCTTGAGCGAGGAATCCTTGCCGACCGGCTTGCCGAGCGACAGGGTCTTCTCAGGATCGACGAGGATGTCGGAATCCGGACCCATGGAGTAGGCGCGCCAGACGCGCTTGCCATCGGCCAGGTTGTAGGCCGTCACGTGGCAGCGCACGCCGAACTCGGCGCCCGAGGTGCCCATGATGACCTTGTCGTTGACGACCAGGATGAAGCCCGTGTGGGTCTCGCCCTTCTTCGGATCGCCGTTGACGGCCTTCCACTTCTCCTTGCCCGTCTTGGCATCGAGTGCCACGAGCGTCGTGTCGGCCTGGCCGAAGATCAGCGTGTCGCCGATGACGGTGGTGCCGCCGCGGTTGACCGTGTCACAGCACATGACCGGGATAACCGACGGATCCTGCTTCGGAGAGTACTTCCACAGCACCCGCGGGCCCACCGGGTCCGAGATGTCGAGCGCGAACACGTTGTTCGGGAACGCGCTATGCAGGTACATGCGGTCGCCGATCACAACCGGCGAACCTTCATGACCGCGCAGCACGCCGGTCGAGAACTGCCAGGCGACCTTGAGGTCCTTGACGTTAGACGTGTTGATCTGGTCGAGCTCGGAATAACGCCAGTTGGCGTAGTTCCCCATTTGCATCGCCCAGTTGTTGGGGTCTGCCGACAGCTTGATCAGCTCCTCGTTCGCCCAGCTGGGCGAGCTGAGAGCAGCTGTAGCGAGCAGCCCACATGCGAGTGCACTTCTGCGCATCGCGCTTCCTCCTTAAAAGTTCTTGCCACGCTTGCAAGCGGCAGCGAACGACAGCGTGTCACAGCCCAGATCACGGCGTCGGGAATTTTTCCCTTGTTTTTCCGTTGGCTTACGATTGGCGGCTCTCGCACTGAAGAGCGACCTGAAGCCATCGCTACCGTAGGTTCCTTTTAGACACTTTCTCGTGAGGTCCGCAAGACAATCCGTGATGTCTATTTTTTGCTTGTTTCCAATAGGACAAGAGAGCTGACCTTTAATTTCGTATATTTATCAATTGATTTTGCAATGCAGCGTCAATTGATGCAATGCACGCCAAGATTTATTCCCGAACGTTATATCCAGTGGTCTTATTGATTATCGAATTTTCATGTGCATAATGCTTGGCCAAAAATTTCTTGGCGAATACGTATTTTCCCGCATTGACAGCACTAAAGTCGAATATTTCCCAAGATTTCGAGGGCAATTCTCCCGGGAGCGCAAACTTTACACCGCAATGCCCCGCCTTCAGAAAGGCAGAGATATAATTATTAAAAATCAGATACTTAGCACATACGAACCCTGCCACCTTCGTTCGCCTGGCTTCCTGGTTGCGAGTCTCGCTTTCGGGAAAGATGCGAAAAAACGGGCCGGCCGTTATAATATGATCCCTTATAGAGGCGGCGCCCTTCCGAGCTGGCGCGCCGCACGACACAGCATAAAGACCGGAAAGGCCGGCGAACCGCCGGGACTGGTCAGGAGTGAAGGCATGAAGCGAGCCGACAAGACGATCTCCGCTCCTGTCCGCGTATCGCGCTCAGGCCGCTTGGGCGGCATTCTCATGGCGATCATCGCCGCGGGCGCGTTGAGCGGACCGCAAGCGGCCGCTGGACAGGTCGATTGGCCGGCGCTCGAGGCAGATCTCTTCAATGGGCGGACCGTCTCCGAGGATTCCACCGCCGTCACCCTTGAGGCACCTTACCGCGCTGAAGATGCGGCCGTGGTGCCGATCACCGTCCGCATTCCGGCGGCGATGGCCAACTCTGTGAAAGCGCTCTCACTCGTGATCGACGAGAACCCGGCGCCCCTCGCGGCGGCGTTCACCTTTGGCCCCGCTGCAGCAGCCGGGGAACGCGTGCTGGAGACCCGTGTGCGCGTCGACGCCTACTCCAACATCCGTGCCATCGTGGAAACCACGGACGGCAGGCTTCTCATGGCGACGCGGTTCATCAAGGCCGAGGGCGGCTGCTCGGCACCAGCGCTCAAGGATACGGACGCAGCTCTGGCAGAAGCGGGCCGGATGCAAATCAAGGTTCTCCCGCCAACCGCCAGCGGCGAGCACGAGGCCCAGATCAAGATCCGCCATCCTCAGTACTCCGGGCTCCAGCTCAATCAGGCCACGGGCTATTATATTCCGGCAAATTTCCTGCGCGTCATTGAGGTGACCCGGAACGGCGAGCGGATCTTCCGCATGGAAGGCGGGATCTCACTCTCTGAGGATCCGCACATCCGCTTCACCTACGTCGGCAGCGGCGACGAGACACTCGAGGTCACCGCCGAGGATACCGATGGCCGGGTGTTCAAGGGTAGCTCAGCCGCCAAGGGCTCCTGAGCTGAGCCGAGCGGATCAGCCCTTCAGCTCGGCCAAGCGCGACCGGTACGCCGGAGCCCCCGGTGCCGCGCCTACCGATACCCGACACACATGACGTAGTCCTTCAAGAGCTCCTCCTCATGCTCCGCCTCGAGGAGCAGCCGCTCCAGGGCATCCCGCGCCGAAAGAAGTCCGAGCGGCCTCGCTTCGGCATCGACGACGGGAATGTTTTGCAATCCCTTTTGCTTCATCGTCGCCCAGACATCGGGCAGCCAATCACCGGGCTGGCAGGCGACGACCGGCGTGCTCATCACTGCGATGCATTTGGTCGTACACGCACAGCCTTCGCAGTGTTGGATCTGGCGCACGATATCGGTGCGCGTGACCACACCCACCATGCGTCCGCTTCCGTCGCAGACCACCACCATATGCCGGTTGACAGACGCCAGCAGCGACGCCGCTTCCGTCAGCTGCCGATCATCCGCGATGAGCACCAGCTTATCGCGCGCCGCCGGCAGGATACTCTCCACGCGGATCATGATACGCCCCTCTGAGCCCGCCCGCCGGCCAAATCGGGCGGACCATGCGTGCGCCCTTTTGGAAATTCCAACCACGCAAGGGACCGCTGCAGCATGACTCCGCCTCCCCGTCACCGCGGAAAAAGATTTACAAAGAATATATGTTTGAGGGCCGGCACCTGCAATGAGCCAAGCAGCGAGCCCAGCGAGTGCGCTGCGTGAGGGCGTGCGCTGCCTGAGGGCGCGCGCCCAAACGATATCAATCACGCAACCTGGATTTTTTTCTGCGGCGCGGGCTCGGCTCTCCTCAGGAAGTGTCGGATCTCCTGCTCCGGCAACGGCCTCGAAAAGTAGAAGCCCTGCAGGCTGCCGCATCCCATGCTGCTCAACAAAGCGAGCTGGGCCTCGTTCTCCACGCCTTCCGCAGTCGTGCTGAGCCCGAGACTTCTCCCGAGTTGTACGATCGCCTGCACGATCGACAGGTTGTCGGAGTTGTCCTGCATGTCGCTGACGAACGAGCGGTCGATCTTGAGCCTGCTGATCGGATAGGCCTTGATGTGGGAGAGGGAGGCATAGCCTGTTCCGAAATCATCGAGGGCGATCTCGACGCCGAGAGCATCGAGCTCCTCGAGCGCCTCCTCCATGTGCGCGGTGCCGCTGTCCAGAAACACCCGCTCAGTGACCTCGATGCAGACCCGCTCTGCCCCGAGTCCATAACGCTTGAGCTTCTCCTCGAGCCGCTCGGCCATGGACCCGAATGCAAAATCCGCCGACGTAACGTTGATCGCCACGCGGCCGAAGCCCAGCCCCTCCGCCTGCCAGGCCGCCGCCTGGGCGAGGGCCATGTCGAGCACCCGATCTCCGATCGCCGCCGCGACCCTGGGGTCTTCGAGCACATCCTCGAAGCTTCCTGGTGAAAGGAGGCCGTGCGTCGGGTGCTGCCAGCGCAAAAGCGCCTCGAAGGACGGCGGCTTCGCACGATCGCACGAGATGATCGGCTGAAAATAGAGCATGAACTCATCGCGCTGGATGGCATCGAGCACACTGCCTTGCAGCTCCACCCGGCGGTCAATGGCGGCCCTGAGATCGGGCGAGAACATGTCGATGCGGCCCCGGCCGAAGCTCTTCGCCCGGTACAGCGCAAGATCCGCGTTCTTGAGAAGATCCCTAGGCTCCGTCGCGTCACGGGGATAGATCGTGACCCCGATGCTGACCGAGCATGCACGCAGCGTGCCGGCAAGCTGGATCGGCTCCGCGAGTTCGGCCTTGATCCTGCCCAGCGTATCCTGGATGGCCTTGTCGCCATCCTGCCCGAGGATCAGGACTGCAAACTCGTCGCCGCCGAGACGGGCGGTGGTGCCCGCACCGTCGAGCGTATTCTGAAGCCGCGAGGCAACGATCTTTAGCATCTCGTCGCCGGCATCATGCCCAAGCGTATCGTTGATCTCCTTGAAGTGATCGAGATCCAGCAGCGCCACGCCCAGGCTGCTCCCGCTCTCGACCGCGGCGACGATCGCATCGCGCAGCGTCTCGTTAAACAGCAGCCTGTTGGGCAGCCCGGTGAGACCGTCGAGCTTCGCCAGGCGCCAAAGCTCGTCCTGCATCTTCTTGCGCTCGGTGATCTCCTCCGTCAGCATGATGAGGCCGCCGATGCTTGCGTCCGGCATGTACCAGGGACGAACTTCCCAGCGCAGAATATTCTCCGAGCCGTCCGCTCTCTGCAGTCTCTCCTCCGCGCAGACCTCCGTGGCGCCGGCCAGGATCCGTTTATGCTTCTCCCGCCAGTGCTGCGGGATTTCGGGGAACACTTCGTAATGATGCAGCCCGACGAGTGATTTCTGCGACAGGTGATAGTCCGCCAGCCAGCGGTCGGTGTGGGCGACGTAGTGCATATCGGTATCGAACATGGCCACAGCCGCAGGCGCATGCTTGATGAACGCTTCGAGGCGCGCATGGGCGCGCTTGAGTTCGGTCTCGGCGCTGCGCTGCTTGGAGACATCGACCCCGACGATGGTTAGCGACCTGAGCACGCCGTATGAGTTGAGCCACGGTATGACGATGGCGCGGATGGAGACGTGCGCGCCGGTCTTCGCGCGCTCGCAAAGCTCTCCCGACCACATCTGCCCGCGCCGCGCGGCCTCCCACATCGCCTGCAGCTCGCTATCGCCACGAGCGCTGGAGCCGGGAAGGCCGAAACGCCGCCCGATCAGCTCTTCACGCGTGTACCCCATGCGTCGAAGAAAATTTTCGTTTGCTTCGCAAAAGAAGCCCTGGCCATCAACCTTGGAAACCAGGAAGTAATCATCGAGCATTTGCCTGTAGGAATGGGCATATCCGCGAAACTCCTCCGCGGCGCTCAACCCGGCTTCCGCAATGGCGATGGCCAGCATGGCAATGCCGATGGCAACGAGGCTGGCCAGGGCGGCAGCTGTAGCCCCTGACGTCAGCCAGAGCGCAAGATCGAACGCCCCGAAGGCGGCCAGCACGACAATGCCGAGCGGCAGCGCGCGAACACCATGGCGGTCAGCCACAGCGCGCAAATTCCTCCATGAAGTAATGTCGCCGCCAGTACGCATTTTTACATGAGATAGCTTCGAGCGAGGCGCTCAAAGCAAAATGCTACCCGAAGGCATTTAAGAAACTTGCAATATTCTGTTTTTTTCCGCCTCCGCTGCAGTTTGGGGATGAGTTGCATGGCGAAAACTTGGGAATGCCCGCCGGTTCTTACATGTTAACCGGCGCACCGTCCCACTTTCGGACGGCTGCCAAGCGGCGCTTTACGATATCTACCCCCTAGAGACGCGTGCGATCTGCGCTTCTGCCTCGGCAACGATCCGCTGCATGATCTCGCCAACGGGTTGAACATCCCCGATCAGCCCCACGGCTTCACCGACGAACGTATTGCTGCCCTCCGGATCGCCGTCCGTCCACGCCTTGCGGTATTTCGCAGCCTCCTCGTCGGCGACTTCCATGAGCTCCTGCTCGCGTCCGTGCCACTGTCTGATATAGGCGTTGCGCAGGACACGCGCCGTATAGCGCGCCGGCCAGTCGAGCTTACGTGCAAGGTCCATCACCTGCGATCGGATCGTGTCGTCTCCCGTGGCTGCCAGCGCCGCCTCATGCATGGCGGGGCTGACATTGGCCTCCTCCGACGCCCAAAGGCGCGAGCCGATCAGGGCCCCGTCGGCGCCGAGCATCAGGGCCGCCGCGAGCCCGCGTCCATCCGCGATGCCGCCCGCCGCAACGACGAGTGTCTCGGGAGACCGCCGGGCGACGAGATCGACAACCTCGGGCACGAGCGTGAGCGTCGCGCGCGCTTCGCCATGTCCTCCCGCTTCCGCACCCTGCGCGACGAGCACATCGGCACCGCAACCGATCGCATGCTCCGCGTCGCGGCGCGTTTGCACCTGGCAGATGAGCGGCACGTCCGCATCCTTGATCCTGGCGGCGAGCGGCGCCGGATTTCCGAATGAAAGAAAAATGGCACGCGGGCGGTGCCCCAGCGCTAGATCGAGCAGCTCCGGCGCACGGCGAAGGGACCACGTGATGAACCCGCATCCAACCGCCCCCGGCGTGACGAGCCCGAACTGCTCCTCGAGCCAGGCCCGATCGCCATACCCGCCGCCGATGAGCCCGAGGCCCCCGGACGCGGAGACCGCTGACGCGAGGCGCCCGCCTGCGGCAAAGGCCATGGGGGCCGAGATGATAGGGTGAGGGACCCCGAAACGTTCGGTGAGCCGTGTTTTGAATGCCATGGTGGTCCCTTCAATATTCGCCAGCTCACCCGAGCTTCAGCGCTCTTCGATGGCGAGCGCATCCATCAGCGCGTTCGGCTTGCGCATGAGATCAGCGAGCGTCCATCCGTCGAGAGATTTGAGGAATGCGCCGAGAGCCTGCCGCAGCGCCACCTTGAGCCGGCACACGTCGGTGATGCGGCATGTGTCGTTTGTTCCCATGCATTCCACGATCATGAAGTCCTCCTCGACGGCCCGCACCACAGCGCCAATACGGATACGGCTCGCGCTTCCCTTGAGGCGGACGCCGCCGCCACGGCCTCGAATGGTCTCGATGAATCCGTTCTGCCCAAGCCGATGCACGACTTTCATCAGGTGGTTCTCTGAAATCCGATAGGCGGACGCAATCTCCTGAATCGTTGCGAGACGCTCCGGCCGGGCCGCCAAATACATGAGCACCCGAAGCGAATAATCGGTAAGTTGCGTGAGACGCATGAGTCGTTCCTGTCCAAATGCCTCGCTGGCATGCCTTGACCTGGCGGATTTTTTAAGATGTATTAGGAATGCATCTTAAGTAAGAAGGGGACTATTACCATATGTCCCGAGACCCCCATCCGAAGGCCCCTGGCCTAGCAGCCGGGATCACGGAGCCCATGATTCGCACCCTCGTAGATAGCTTCTACGCTGAGGTGCGTCGCGACGCCATGCTGGGCCCGATCTTCGAGGCGCGCGTGGACGATTGGCCCGAGCACCTCGACAAGCTGACGGCCTTTTGGTCCTCCGTGGTGCTCATGACCGGCCGCTACAAAGGCAGGCCGATGCCCGTTCACGCGGCCATTCCGGACATTTCGCGCGTCCACTTCATACGCTGGCTCGATCTTTTCCGAAAAACGGCGAACCTCGTTTGTCCCGGAGCTCCGGCGGCCCTGTTCATAGACCGCGCCGAGCGCATCGCCGAATCCCTGCATCTCGGCGTCTGTCTCAGCCGCGGTGAAGGCCCCGTCATCGCGCCAATCGGCTTCGCAGCAGCACCGGCGGACGCATGACCTTGGCGGAGACGGGCGATAGTGACGGGAAGCCCTGGCGGCGCGCACAACGGGAGCGCCTGCTTAGTGAGCGGGAGAGCGTGTCCGGCACCGAGCGCCAGGACCTGACGCACCGTCTCACGGCGAACCTCGACCTCGTATTCGAGCAGCTGACCGACATCCGTGTGCTGGGCATTTACTGGCCGATCAAGCGCGAGATGAACCTGCTCGAGTGGGCCGGCGAGATGGGCGCCCGACGAGGACTCACACTCGCCCTGCCGGTGGTCGTGGCGCCGAAGGCTCCGCTCGAATACTGGCACTGGCATCCGGCGGCACGCATGACGCGCGGCTTCTGGAACATCCCGGTGCCGATTGAAAAGACTGTGGTGAAGCCCGACGCCGTCATCGCGCCGCTAGTCGGCTTTCAAAGTTGCTGGCGTCTCGGCTACGGCGGCGGCTATTTCGACCGCACGCTCGCGGCAAGCGTCCCTCGCCCGATTCCAATCGGCGTCGGCCTCGACCGGATGGAGGTCGAAGGCTTTCACCCCCAACCCCACGATATTCCGATGACCTATATCGTGACGGAGAGCCGTATCTCTTCGGCGCCTGTCTAAATTCGTGCTTCGGACCGATGAGGCCCGAAACGACCCTGGCTTAGAGCGGTTCCGGTTTAAGTGGAAACGGGGTGTGGCTCTAAGCTTTTGTTTCTTCGTTCTTCTTTCCCATCGGGTCCCACTTTTCCGATCCTCTTTGCCCGGTGTCTTGCACAATGAGGCCGGTTTCGGACGCCGCCATTCGAAGGCGGGCAGTAGCGCCCGACGTCTTTAGACGCGAATAGATAGCGCCATCAAATACTTAAGCGCCATCCTCGCTTCGTTAAACTTCCCTTCCGCAAACGATTTTGGAATTTTCGTCTGGCTGCCTACCAGGGCAAGCCCGCGAAATCTTTGCTTCATTATGGGCCTAACGCAGCAAAAAACGGGCATTCCAGAAGGGGATAGCCGTTTTCACGCAGTATCGACTAAAAGCCAACGCACACCCTGGAACAGAGCACTACGTTCATAGTTTTAAAATGAATATGAACTCTTTAGTCACTGACGCTCAAGCAGATTATGACTTGATTAAGGCAATATGGAAAACTAGATCACGGCCTATCGTCGGAGTAATGCGTTATGGCAATCGTCTGCCAGCCCGAAGAACCTGCCCACCGGGGCACATGTTGCGGAAATTCAATTCCGGCTCGGCCGGGCGAGAGCCTCGTGCTGCAGACCGTCGAAACGGGGCAGATTCTTTTCCAGCCTGGTGATCAGCGCACGCTTTATCGCATCGAGCGCGGCGCCCTTTGCCATTATATGCTCTGGTCCGACGGCCGCCATGAGCTGATCGAATTCGCGTTTCCGGGCGATATTGTTGGCCTTGGCCAGCTTCATCGTCACGTGAGCACGGCGCAGGCCATGGTCGATACCGTCGTGAGCATCGTTTCCGACGACGAGTTCGAAGTCGCTATCGACTGTGACGACCGTCTGTCGTTCCGCGTCGCCTCGGCCGTTGAGCGGGAGTTCGACTATCTGCGCGACCGGGCGCTTGCCACGGAGTCCGTAACGGCTGCCGCGCGGGTCGCAAACTTCCTCCTCGCACTCTCCTCCATGAACGGCCCCGAGGGTCGGGAATCCGACCTCATCTCGGACGATGTGACCGCGGGCTTCGTCGCCGACAAGCTGCACATGAGCATCGAGAAGCTCGGTGCGGCGCTCCTTCACCTCAAGAAGGAAGGCGCGATCCGGGAAACGCCGTCGGGCTTGCGCATCCTGGATGCCCATGCTCTGCGCCGCCTGGCGGATGCCGCCTAGAGTGCTTCCGGAAAAGTGGGAACCGGTTTTCCGGAAAGAAGCACGAAGAAGCAAAACTTAGAGCCGTTTCTGTTTACATAGAATCTGGGCTTTTGGGGAAGCGCTCCAAAGACACAATTCCAGCCGCCACGTATGGCTCAGGTCTTGATAGCAATCACATCCATGCAGCTCGGGCCGCGTTCGCTCACGGCGTACTCCGCGAACCGGAAGCCGTGCGTCTCGAGCAGCCTCTGCAGGCGCTCTCGCGTGAAGTGGTGACAGGCCTCAAGCTCTCCCCAGTAGGGGTTGGCGCCGGAGGCATTGAGAATGCGCCAAGCGACGGTGTCCATGTTGGGCATGGAGAGGACGAGTGCGCCACCGCTTTTCAACACGCGATGGGCGGTGGAGAGTGCGCGCTTCGGAAAAGCCGTCTGCTCGAACGCCCCAATGCTGATGACGTTGAAGCTTTCGACGGCATCGAGCTCCTCCAGCTCGTTCCAGATGGCCTTGAAGCCGAGTTTCAGCAGCATCTCCACATTATCAATGCGCAGATCTGCCCCGATGACCTCGTAGCCCCACTCGGCAGCCGTAAACAATAGCGCACCGTGGCCAGACCCCACGTCCAGCCAATTCCCGCTCGGCACATGGCGGGCGACACGCTCGACGATCCGCGCCGCAACCATCCGCCGCGTGTCGGCCTCGTTGCCCACCTGCTGGTGCGGCATCATCGAGGCCAACACGATGTCGCGCGCGTCGGGCGAGAGAGGTCCTTCGGTGAAGACGTGCCCGCAATCCGCGCAACTTCGCCACTTCACGGTCGGCGGCAGCGCGGGCGTATAGAGCGGATGCTCGCTCACCTTGGCTTCGATCTGATAGGGAATGTCGCTTCCCTCGCAGAGCGGACAATGCGCATAGGGGATGCGCGGCTCCGCGATCGCTCCGCCGGAGCTATCCGCAGGTTTTGGCTCTGCCACGGCGAACGCCTGCGGCGCGTCTCCACGTTTCATGATGTCCACCATTGTCTCGTAAGCTCGTTCGAGGTTGCGCGCATAGCGTGCGGAATCGAAGAGCGGGCTTGTCTCACGGCCGGCTTCGATCTTCCGCCGGATCGCCTCAAGGCGCGCCTTATCCTGCACCAGGGCGAGGGCTAAGCGCTCGTAGTCGTCGAAGTTCGTCGTGATCAGTTCGTCCAGCCCCATTGCACTGAGCAGGCTGGCCGCAACACGCCCTGCAAATGTCTCCCCGATGCACGTCAGCACCGGCAGCCCGGCCCATAGCGCGTCGCTCGCCGTCGTGTGCGCATTGCACGGCAGCGTATCGAGAAAGAGATCGGCAAGCCGGTGGCGCGCCAGATGTTCCGGGCCGGGACTATGGCTGGCAAACACGAGCCGCGCCGGATCGACGCCTCGCGCCGCCGCCTCGCGCTTGAGATTGTCCCGCGCTTCGCCACCGGCGAGGATCCAGAGCACGGAGCCCGGCACCTTTGTGAGCAGGCGCATCCAGACGTCGAACAGCTCCGGCCCGACCTTGTAGATATTATTGAACGAGCAAAAGACGAACCCGTCCTCGGGGAGCCCGAAATCGGCGCGTCTCATCGGCGCATCTGAGATCCTGCGCTGCCGGTCGTTAGGCTGATAACAGTGCGGGAGATGCACGATACGCTCGGTATAGTGCTCCTGGTGTTCCATCGGCGCGACGATCGGATCGGCGAGGATGTAGTCTAGGAAATCCGATCCCATGGTGCCCGGATAGCCGAGGTAATTCACCTGGATGGGCGCCGGTCTGTAAGCCAGGATCTCCGTACGCGCGCTACGCGTATAGCCCTTGAGGTCCACGAGAATGTCGATGCCGTCATCGTGAATCTGCTTCGCAGCCTCGAAGTTCGACATCCCGCCGATAGGCACGAAGCGATCGAACGCGTCCACAATCCGCTGCCGCATCTCGCTCGCATCATCCGGGCTGTAGCAATAGCCGACGTTCTCGAACCGCTCGCGATCGGCTTGTTCCAGGATCTCCGCCATCAGCACCGCGGTGGCGTGCGTGAAGAAGTCCGCCGAGAGATAACCGACGCGGATGCGCCCGCCCTCTTTCGGTTGCGCCCGGTAGCTCCGGAGCTGCGACGCTTCCGGCACGGTGACACCGCGCACAAAGGCACGTGCCGCCGCGAGCTGGTCCGCACGGGTCGACGCCATAGGAAGGATCTGAAACGGAGGAATGAGTTGCGGCGCCTTGCGCAGCATCTCGAGGCAATGGGTTTCTTCCTCGATCAGTCCGTCCCACGCGCATGTCATGCGCCGCAGATGCGCGAGTTCCGCACGATGGACGAGCGACTCGGGCGCACACGCGATCGACCTCTCGAACGCCTTGCGGGCCTCATCGAACCGCCTCCTCAGCTTGCACGTAATGCCGAGGTTGTAGTGCGCGTCCGCATGCTTGGGATCGAGCTTGATCGCGTGCTGCAAGGCCGTGATGGCAGCGTCATGGAACTCCATGCCGCGCAGAAGGAGGCCCACCTTCGCATAGCCATCCGCCCGCTCCGGCTCGATCGCGAGTGCTGCCTGATAGGCGCTGAGCGCATCCTGCTTCCGTCCGGCCCCTTCGAGCGCCGCCGCGTGGTGGAAATGAAGATCGGCCTCGCCCGGTTGCACGGCGATCGCGCGTTCGAGAAGAGAGACGGCTTCGAGAAAACGCTTCTGCCCGATAAGGAGCAGTGCCGTTTGATCATAGCGGCGCACGCGCTCTGCTGGATCGGCCGTCTCGGCATCGATCTTTTCGCCGGCATCCCCGTCCTGCACGCGTGCGGCGAAGATCCGCTGCTCGAGGCTGCGCGCGCCCGCATGCTGCGGATCGATTGCCAGCGCGCGCGTGCAATATGAAGACGCCTCGTCCGGATCCGTCGCCAGAGCAAGCTCGCCCATTTTGACGAGCACACCCGGCTGCCCGGGACTGTGCCTTAGTGAGTCCGCATAGGCGGCTACGGCTTCGGATGCGTTCCCCCCGAGGCGCAGCAGATCGCCGAGCGCGATATGCGCCTTTGCGCTTGCGGGTTCCAGCGCCAGCGCCTCCCGGCATGCCGCCATGGCTTCGTCGAGCTGGCGCGCCTGTTTGAGCAGGAGCGCGAGATTGAGCCACGCCTGATGCTGCCGAGGATCCGCATCCAAGCTCTGCCGGATATGCGCGATCGCCTCGGTTGCATTATTCCTCTTGGCTGCGATGAGGCCGAGATTGTTGAGGCTCGCCGCGTGGCGCGGCACGCGTGCAAGGATGCGCCGGTGCGCCTCCGCCGACTGCTCGAGCTGCCCTGCCTGCAAGAGCCGCACGGCCTCGCGAAAGTCCCGGGCGATACGCGGATCCTGCCCCGCGGCCGTGACGGGTCGCGATTTGGCCTGCATAAGCCGCCGCTGTTTCCGGGACATTCCACCTCGGCAAGGAGTTGTGCTGCCATCCTATGAGGGTGCTTTTAAGCACCCAATCCTGCGTGAGGCTTATGGCGGGGCCCGAGCTTTCCGAAGCGCGGCTGTCTACTGCGGAACGGCGCCCATGCCGGCCGGCGCGCCGGCCGCGAAAAATGTCCGATCGATGAGCGGTGGGTCACGGCCCAATCACGCCAGATCAAGCGGCCAGGCTGTGCCGCCGCAAGCCTGCGGTTGACTGGGAAGCAACGGAAATGGCGCTCCCTACGGGGGCGCCTACGGCTAGCAAGATCAACGGGTTATGAAGGTTCGGCGCCGCCTAACCTATCCAGGCTTTCGCGATTAGTTCCGACGACGTTCCGCCGAACCAAGGCATAAAAGGTCCCGCTCCGGATGAAACCGGGGCGGGGCAAAGCGGAGAGAAAGCCGCCCATGGTGCGCTAGGTCTCACCCGTTCACGAGCTTCTTGTATTGCAGACGGGCAAGCCAGCCCGTGAAGATCCCGATCACGATTGCGTAGACGTACCAGGGCGCATCCGGCATGGCGTCGGGCCATGTGAAACTTGCCACCCAGGTCAAGAAGCAGAAGATCATGAAGCCGGAGACAAACCCCTCCGTTGCCCTCTTTTGAGCCATCATTTTCGTCTGAGCCCGCAGCTCGTCGCGTTCGGTTCGCACCTTTAGTCCTCCCTCTCTTTCGCCCTGATTATTCAGGCTCATCATTGATAGCCACAACCTACGACCCCCGCACCGGCTGAAACCGGGCTGAGTTATCCACAGCCGCAGCTCGAAATCCAACCCCGCGGTCGTCACCGACGCGCTCGCGCTAACGCGTTGAAAACGCGCGAGACCACGTATGAAAGTTGGATTTCCTCCAACCGATAGTTGGAAAATATACAACTATATCAGAGTGTTGGAGCCGTTATCTCTTTTGACTTGAGCGCGCCAGTGGGGATCATTGAAGCGCAATTAAATTAAAGGAGGACGACGTGACAGATTGGACGGATGGGACGGTTGAGGTGATCGTCGCCGGCTCTGTGTTTGAGATAGAAGGGTTGCTGCGGGGCCCTTACGGAGTCATTGCGCTACCCGGCAGAGGCGAGGACCCCGTCTATTACTTAATAGACCGCCAGAGCCGGCGAGCCCTCAGCCCCTTCCTGAGCCTGCCGCTTGCCTGCATCGCCGCTGAGATCGCGGAAGTGACGATCGCTCAATTGGAGCCGTCACAAAATCTAGGGGTCGCCACGCATCACGCTTGGCGCGATGCAGGGTTCCACCACACTGACGCCAGACGAAGTTCGGTGATCCCATCTGGGGGTGGTCGGAGTTCACGCACTAATGGGCGAAAGCAAACTCAACCTGCTCGCTGCAAATAACATATAGAATTTATAATGCGGCATTTCGGCTTCATTCCGAAATGAACTTGAAAAGCGCTGCCGCGAGCTTCAGGCTTTTATCGATCACCCGAATAAAAAAAAGCCCCCGGAAAAACCGGGGGCAACTAACTGCAAAAAGAAATAGTCGCGCCCCTTCTCAGTAGCAAATCGCGAGAGAGTGAGCAAGCGGCGTGCGGGGAGTTGTTGCATGCTTGACACCATTACGGCTCGAGATTTGTTGGCCAAAAAGATCGCGAGCGTGCCGATGATCATCAACGATATTGTTCCAGCCGGCCTAACCGTGTTCGCTGGAAAACCTAAAATAGGGAAAAGCTGGTTCGCGCTGAATGCGGCGCTTGCCGTCGCTTCAGGCGAGCGCTTCCTCGATCGTGATATCGCGTCCGGAGACGTCCTCTACTTGGCTCTCGAGGACACGCAGGCGCGACTGCAAAGCCGCGTGCGCACGATCCTCGGCGAAGGGGGCGACGCGCCTGACACGCTGGCGCTGGCGACCGGGTGCCCGCCCCTGGATAAGGGCGGCGATGCAGCTATTCGCGGCTGGATCAGAAAAGCGGATCGCCCGCGCCTCATCGTTGTCGACGTGCTCCAGAAAATCCGCGGGGATGATAAGAAGGTGAGCGCCTATCAGGCAGACTACGCTGCGCTCGAGCCCTTAAAGGTGATCGCCGACGAATTCGGCATCGCAGTCGTCGCCATCACCCACACCCGCAAGATGGAAGCACTGGGGGACCGCTTCGACACCGTCAGCGCCACGACGGGGCTGACGGGAGCGGCTGATCATGTCGTGATCTTGGACAGGGTGCCAGATGGGCTCGTGTTGTACGGGCGAGGTCGGGACATAGACGAGTTCGACTTCGCGCTCTCATTTGATGGCAAGACGGGCCGTTTCGAGGACGCCGGCAACCCCGAAGATCGGGCGCGGTCCGACAGTCGCCGGCGCATCATGGATGCCCTCAAGGCCGCCAGCGCTCCTATCGGCCCAAACGAAATCGCCGCCGCGTCAGGCGTGGCCCCCAACGTAGTAAGGCAGCATTTACCCCGCATGATGCAGGCCGGAGAGGTCGAGAAGCTCGGTCGAGGCAAGTACGTCACGACACGTCAGCCGATGGCAGCCTGATTGGCCGCCCCTACTATACCCCGTCCCAATCATCACAAACGTCACATTCACTCTCTCTTGTATATATAGGTCACTGCAACGGTGCTCTATACGGTCACCGCTGTCAGAGTATAGCTCGTCAGACGCTGCATCGTGGTCGGGGGGCGTGAGCCCCCCCCGGGCTGTAGGTGTACTACCAGCCTGCACAGTGAATTACGCGCGAGAGAGATCCCGATCGCGCAAGCGCGCCGCCCAGCGGCGCTTGGCGGCAAGGCCGTCACGCTTACCGATGCAGTTCCTTCCTCCTGACGGCCAGCGCGCATCGCGCGCCTTGTCGGCCAAGGATCATCATCCCGACCACGGCATTCGCCTCACCTTTGGCTTCCATTTCCCAAAAAAGTTGAGCGATTTGAACTGGCGATCTGAACAGCGCAACGGCTGGCCAGTTGCGATCGGCATGGCGACAGATCGTCGGCGACACGTCCACCAACGCTACTATAGGCAACAGCCCCCCATGCCCTCCTGCTAGGGGAGAGGCAAGCACGCGCTACGCGGGCTGGTGCCCCGCCGGAGGCGGGCGGCCACACCACACGTCGTGCACACCGATGCACCGAACACATCCACAGCAGCACGCCCACAGCGGGCGCAGGAGGGCCGTCCAGTGCGCTCCACACACACCCAAGTGCACGCCGCACAAGCCGCTCAGCGAGCCTCCACGGCGGTCCTGGGGCTATGAGGGCCGTCCTCGTAGGTTCTTCCTGCCGTCCGCGCGACGTGCGGCGCGCCGCCCCCCATTTCTCGCATGCTTTCCGAGTTTCGGTTTTCCCGTTTCGCTTCGCTTTGACCGGCTATTCATTGGCGGGGCAGGCCCTCCCTCTCCCGATCAAGTCAAAAGCCGCTGCACGGCGAAGCCTGGCGCGGCAAACGGGCGCTTCCGCGCCAGCGATGCTGATAGCGTGGCAGCGATTGACGAACCGAGGACATTGTGGATCACGATGCCGCGCGCTCGCTGCTCCTCGATGCGATTGAACGGCATCCCTCGGGAACTCGTTTAGCAGCCGTCCGACATCGGGTCGTTCATGGCGGCTCCGACTGCGATTGCCCGCTTCTCGTGACCGAGACAGTCGGTCATCCTCGGCAACGGCCACAAGGCTGTGGTTGCCGCGTATGCAACGCCGTTCAAGTTCTTCCGCGAATGGAAGCGCCTGCATGAGGACGACAAGGGCGCCGTGGACATGGAGACCTTGCTCAAAGGCGTCTGCAACAAGGCCAACTTCCTCGATCTCGTCGAAAACTACATTCTCTTCGACGATTCAGCCGGCGAGACCATTAAGATCGTCGCGCAAAACCAGCAGTTTCTCGGCGTCAACAAGGCCTTCGATGCCGTAAGACGCCGCGAAGGCCTTGGAGGAAAGCTCGGTGTGTTCTGGCACACGCAAGGCGCCGGCAAATCCTACTCGATGGTCTTCTTTGCCCGGAAAGTCCATCGCAAGCTCGGCGGCAATTTCACCTTCTTAATCCTCACCGACCGCGAAGACCTCGATAACCAGATCTACCGCACCTTCGTGGGCGCCGGGGCCGTGAGCGAGAACGATAACGTCCGCGCATCAGGGGGCGATGATCTTAAATCCAAGTTGACCGACCAGCACGCGGCCTACGTGTTCTCGCTGATCCAGAAGTTTAACCAGCCGGTGGAAAAGGGCGAGCCTTATTCCGACCGCTCCGACATCATCGTCATGACGGATGAGGCGCATCGCACCCAGTACGGCACGCTCGCGCTCAACATGCGTCTCGCCCTGCCCAACGCCAGCTACATCGGTTTTACCGGAACGCCGCTGATGAAAGGCGACGAGATCACCAAGAAGATCTTTGGCGGATACGTTTCCAAGTATGGCTTCCAGCGCGCCGTGGAGGATGGTGCCACCCTTCCGCTTTATTACGACGCGCGCGGCGAGAAGCTTAACCTGGCGCACGACGAACTGAACGATCGCATCGCCGAGAAGCTGGAGGAATTTGAAACGGAGCTATCGGACCGGGATGTGGCCACGCGTCTGGAACAGGAACTCAAGCGCGAATATCACATCATCACTGCGGGCGACCGCCTCGAGGCCATCGCTAAAGATTTCGTGGAACACTATTCCACGCGGTGGGAGAGCGGCAAAGCCATGCTCGTCTGCATCGATAAGGTCACCTGTGCGCGGATGCACGGTTACATCACGCAGCACTGGCAAACCAAAACCAAGAAGCTGGAGACGGCTTTGAAGGCCACCCGCGATGAACAAGATGCCGTTGCCCTTCAGCGACAAATCAAATGGATGAAGGAAACCCGCTAAACTCTACAACATTGCTGCCATCGATTTTGAGCGCCTCCGTCAGGAGTTTGAGCGGGCGCCCAACAAGAACACCCAGACACGCTCGCTTCGGGATGCCATCGAGGCACGCCTTGCCCGAATGATTGCCCGCAACCCGCTGCGCATCAATTTCCAACATCACTACGAGGAACTCGTCGCCGAGTACAATGCCGAGAAGGACCGGGTCACGATTGAGGAAACCTTCGAGCGATTGCTCAAGCTGGTCGAGGCGCTCGACGAAGAAGAAGCACGCGCTGCTAAAGAGCAGCTTCCCGAAGACGCCCTGCCCATCTTCGATTTGTTGCGCAAGGACACGCTGACGCCGGCTGACATCAAGAAGATCAAGGCCGTTGCGGTTGACCTTTATGCACGGCTCTCGAAGTTCCAGCGGGACATCGCAAATTGGCGCGCGACCGAGGGCAACCGTGACCGGGTGAGGCAGATGATTTTCGACACTCTGTACACTGACGCGACAGGTTTGCCGGAAGCCTACGCGGATGACGAGATCAACAGCGCCGCGGATGCTGTCTATCAATTTGTCTACTCGCAGGCTAACACAGCGCAACCGAGTCGCTAAATGGTCGCTAGCATGGTCTTCAATGTCCGCTCTTAACGCGAATTCGCACGTGGGTCAGCGGACGAGTTAGCGGCGATCATGGATACAGCCGGTGGTCCGCTATTGGGACGAACCAGTCAATAGAGCGTGTTCATGTGTTGTTGGATCTGAGGTGCCGAGAGCGAGGTCCGGCGCGCATCTGTCACCCTTTCCGACCCCGCGTGCCCGTGGCGTGGAGCGCGAGGTGTTGGATGCTCTAGCGAACGGTCTTGACTTGGAGGAGGATTTGACCCGACGGGCGAGCGCGCCGGCCGAGGAGCCGGAGCGCGACGATGCTGCGAGCAATGTGATCCCATTCCCACGCAAGGCGTGAGCGAGCGCACCGCGAGTAAGGGGTTGCTCGCTCGATAACGCCACAGTAGGAGTTGCTCTGCTTGCTTCATTGGTGCTTGCGGCGGTGTCCGCATTAATCGATGCGTGAGCCTGCGGAGGATCAGATGACGAGATCATCGGGTGCGCTCTTGGCTAAGCGGCCTGCGTGAGAATGGCATAAGCCGCGCCCGTGCCAGTGGTGGCCGTATAGCCGGAGCGGTCCCGGTCAGCGCGCGCGATGATGCCCTCCAGAGCGCGAGCCCCATCGTTGATTGTTGGGGCTTTCTGGCCTTCAGGGAACCGTGCGGTATTGTTCGCGTCGTTGACGCGCAGGTCGGCGATTTCAGCCATTAGTTCCCCCCGAGAAGGCCGGATTCGAACTGCGCCGCTGCGAGCGGCAAGAGGCCCATCTGCTGCTGTTCGCGATTGGGCAGGAACGGAACGCGCGGCACGTCCTGCGGAATGCGCTGGTTACCGGTAGGCATTCGTGTGAACAGCCTGGCACCAGGACCCATCGCCACTCCGCTTTGGGGCAAAGCGGGGTTGCCGGCTGATGCGCTTGAAGCGGTAGCTGGCCAAATCAATGCGCGCTTGATGCAAGGCGCATTTGGCGAACCCGCGGATATTGCGGAGGCCGCATTGTTCCTCGCGTCGCCCGCCGCCAAATTCGTCTACGGGCAGGAAATCGTTGTCGATGGCGGATACACGATTGGGTGATCCCAGCCATTATATGAGCGCCATGGAGGGCCTTAAGGATCCGGCGTGTTGCTGAGGGATTGGGGCTCATGTCTGCGCGCCCCCTCTGCTCCCGCTGTGTGGTCATCAGAGGAGAACCGTAAATGTCAGAAGGAATGTATCCAGCTGCAACTGTGGAATTTGCGAAGAGGCGCCGCGAACTGACACCTGATGCCGAGGCTGCTTTTCAGGCGTTCAGTCAAACAGTTTTTGCGGAAGGTGCGTTGCCTGTAAAGGTCAAGCAGCTCATTGCCGTCGCCGTCGCACACGTCACGCAATGCCCGTACTGCATCAAGGGGCACACCAAAGCGGCATTGCGGCATGGTGCTTCGCAACAGGAACTGATGGAAGCGATTTGGGTCGCCGCCGAGATGCGGGCGGGAGGCGCCTATGCTCATTCAGCACTTGCGCTTGAGGAGATGGCCAAGGCCACCCCGCCGAAAGACACCTGAGTGATGGCCACGTGCGGCCACACCGTCCTCGGTGTTCCTAGCGATGCAGCCTGAGGTGGGCGCTAAGGTTTGAAGACGGCGCCCACCGATCTCGCGACGCCCAAGCTGCGCACCCAATTCGCGCACCGTGTTGCCAGATATGTTGCGCTCTAGCGTGCCAGCATTGCCGGCCGACCAACCCCAGGAGCCATGTCTGGTCTGGTGACTCTAAACCGAATGGTTTATATAAGACCAGTCAGTCTGATTATGGAGTTGTGCCATGAGCGCTCTTGTTCCTCCCTTCACCCTTGAAATCGCTGTTGCAAAGGTGCGCCTCGCCGAAGACGGCTGGAACAGTCGTGATCCGGAGCGGGTCGCAAAGGTCTACACGGAGGGCAGCCAGTGGCGGAACCGCGCCGAGTTCCCGCGGGGCCGCAAGGAAATTATTGAGTTCCTAACGCGCAAATGGGCAAAGGAACTCGACTATCGGCTGATCAAGGAGCTTTGGGCGTTCGGGAGCAATCGTATCGCCGTGCGCTTCGCCTACGAGTGGCGTGACGACAGCGGCCATTGGTTCCGATCATATGGAAATGAGAATTGGGAGTTCGATGCGGCCGGCCTCATGCAGCGGCGCTTTGCATCGATCAACGACCTGCCGATCAAAGAGGCGGACCGCAAGTTTCATTGGCCGCTCGGCCGGCGACCGGATGATCATCCGGGACTGAGCGACCTCGGCCTCTAGCGCGGGGTGCACTGATCCGTGCGTAAGATCTACGAAAAGGCGGACGTTCTTCCCATGCTGGCCGAGGTTTTTCGGGAGCTTGGCTACGAGGGCGCGTCTTTTGGCAAGATCACGGAGCTTACAGGCATCAGTAAGGGCAGCCTCTATCACTTCTTTCCCGATGGAAAGGAGCAGATGGCGGCTGAAGTGATCGCGCAGATCGACGGATGGTTCGTTGAGAATATCTATCAATCTCTCGAGCAGGGCGCACCGAGCGCCGCGCTCGAGCGGATGTGGGTGGAAGTGGATACATACTTCCGCTCAGGCCGGCGGGTTTGCCTGATCGGCGCGTTCGCCCTCGATACAACGCGCGATAGCTTCGCCGCGGCTATCCGCGACTATTTTCATCGTTGGGTGAGAGCGCTCGCGCGTTGCCTTTCGAAAATGGGAGTCAAGCCCGCGGTCGCCCGCGCGTGTGCCGAGGACGTCGTTGCTGGGATCCAGGGTGCGCTGGTACTTTCTCGCGCGCTCGATGATCAGCAGGTGTTTCTCAGGGCGATGCGGCGCTTGCGGAGTGACGTAGATACTCTCCTCGCGCAGGATAGTCCTCCGTTGCGCAAGGGTGCCGCTGGCAAAAAACGCGACGTTTCACTCAAAGCGTCCCCACGTAAGGGGGTGCGCTTACAGGGGCGCTGATGCAGCTTTCGTCGACAGCGAGTGCGGGAGACGACAGCGGCGTGTGAGGACGTCACGATGGTGACACGTTGTGCATGAGGCGGGCGCACCGCTGGCGGGTGCCTCTCCCCGGCGCTAATCTTAGCAGATGCGCAAGATCATCCACATCGATATGGACGCCTTCTATGCGTCGATCGAGCAGCGAGACAGCCCGGAGCTCCGGGAGAAGCCTGTTGCGGTGGGGTATCCGGCCAAGCGCGGCGTCGTTGCGGCCGCAAGCTATGAAGCGCGAAAATTTGGAGTGCGGTCGGCCATGCCGTCGACCACAGCGCTACGAAAATGCGCTGAGCTTATTTTCGTAGCGCCGCGCTTCGAGGTCTACAGAGCGGTATCGAAAGACATCCACGCCATCTTCCGCGAATACACACCGCTAGTGGAGCCGCTGTCGCTGGATGAAGCGTACCTGGACGTGACGGATAACCTGAAGGGTATTCCGACGGCGTGGGCGACGGCAGAAGAACTCCGCAAGCGTATTCTCGAAACCACCGGCCTCACGGCATCGGCCGGCGTTTCCTATAACAAGTTTCTGGCCAAGCTGGCCTCGGATCAGAACAAACCCAACGGCCAGTTTGTGGTGATGCCGAACAAGGGAGAGGCGTTCGTGCAAAGCCTGCCTATCGAACGCTTCCATTGGGTGGGACCGAAGACGGCCGAGAGGATGAAGGCGCTCGGGATTCATACCGGCGCCGACCTCAGGCAACAGAGCATATCTTTTCTTGAGCGGCATTTTGGGCGGTCGGCCAGCTGGTACTATGGCATTGCTCGCGGCGAGGACGACCGGCCCGTGCAACCCAACCGTCCGCGCAAATCCTCCGGCAGCGAGACCACATTTGATGATGACCTGTTTGCCCCGGCGGACATTGAGGCGGGCATCATCAAGATGGCGGATGACGTGTGGGCCTGGTGTGAAAAGCACAACACCTACGGACATACGGTGACGGTGAAGGTGAAGTTTGCCACGTTCCGGCAAATCACGCGCAGCAAGACACTCACCGCGCCCGTCACAGATCAAACGCTGCTGCGCGACGTGAGCTTGGGGCTGGTGCGGTCGATCTACCCGGTGAGGACCGGCGTGCGCCTCGTCGGTGTGTCAGTGGCCAAGCTTGAGAAGGCGGGAGCTGCGGCGCCCCAGCTGGAACTGGGCTTGCTTGGCAGCACCTTACACCATGCGGGCACGGCACTCAGTCTGTGAGGACTGGAGTGCTGCAACGCTGCCGCGCGCTAGATCCCGACAATGCATTCATCACGGCCGGCCTCGCCCCGTAGTGACTTAGATCCCCTTTGGAAGCTTGGAGGCCATCATTTTCCGCCGGTCGAGCCGGCGGCCGTCGACGATGAAAGTCCCGTCGCCGACTGCATGAACCGTGCGCCTTTCCCGCCGCGTGGGATTCTCGTGGGCCGCAACGGCTTCCAACACGACGATGCTGTGCTTGGCGATCAGGTCGACGACTTTGCATTCGATGTTGGCCAGGCACTCTTCGATCAAAGGCGCCTTGACGAACTTGCCGGGCATCGCCGTCAGCGTGAACTTGGCGAATTTGTCGGTGTCGACGCCTGAGCATGTCCCGATCCCGACGACACGATCCAACAGGTCGACCGCCGGGATGGCGATCACGCACTCCCTGGTCTTTTGCAAGGCCGAAAAAGAATAATTCCATGGGCCTGTGGCGATGGCGAACTGGGGCTTGAAGTCCAGCACCATAGTCCACGATATGGTCATGACGTTGTTCTTTGCTCCGTCGCGGGTCGCAACGAGCACCACGGGTCCTGGCTCGATAAGGGTGAAGACCCGGCTAATCTCCAGCTGGCGCATGAGCGCATCTCCCGAGCGCATGATGACGTTGTGTAAATGATACCGAAGGTCTCGGAAGACCATAGGGCCTGCAGCCGGTTACCATACCGGCTAGGCGACACGTCATTCATGCGCAGGGCGATGGCATCACACGGCAGTCGGCGGTGAGCCACCTTTATCTGCAATGGCAGGAGTCAAGTTTACGCGTCTGGATAGCTCCTCGGCGCTTTCCTTTCGCTCGCTATAGCGGTCCACCAAATACGGAGCGCGATCGCGAAGAAGAAGCGTCATCTTGACCAGCTCCTCCATTACGTCCACGACGCGGTCGTAGAAGGATGAGGGCTTCATCCGGCCGCTTTCATCGAACTCGTTAAAGGCCTTTGCAACCGACGACTGGTTGGGGATTGTGAACATCCGCATCCATCGGCCGAGGATGCGCATTTGATTGACGGCGTTGAACGACTGCGAACCTCCGCACACCTGCATGACGGCCAGTGTTTTACCTTGCGTTGGACGTACGGCGCCTACTGAAAGTGGAATCCAGTCGATCTGGGCTTTGAGAATGCCGCTCATTGCGCCGTGCCGCTCGGGCGAGCACCACACCATGCCTTCGGACCAGGCGGCCAGCTCCCGCAGCTCTTTCACCTTCGGATGACTATCCGGTGCGTCGTCGGGAAGCGGCAATCCGTCTGGATGAAAAATGCGCGTTTCAGCACCGAAAGCCTCCAGAAGCCTCTGCGCTTCGAACGCGAGGAGGCGGCTGTACGAGCGCTTCCGAACGGACCCGTACAGCAATAAAATCCGCGGCCGGTGCTGCGAGGGAGACGGCACGTCCAAAAGCGCGGCGTCCGGAACGCGAAAGGACGCGGCATCGATGTTCGGCAGGGTGTCTGTGCCGTTGCTTGCTTTCGTTGGCATAGGCTAACGCTTCCGTCCGGGCACGACTTCCCCATCTTCCTTGGTGAAGTCCCCGATATCAGGGTTGGGCAGTATCTCGAGCACCAACTCGGACGGGCGGCACAAGCGGGCCCCGCGTGGCGTCACGACGATCGGCCTGTTGATCAGGATCGGGTGCTGCATCATGAAGTCGATCAGCTCGTCATCGCTCCACTTGGGATCGTTGAGTCCCAGCTCGTCATAGGGCGTTCCCTTCCTCCGAAGAACGTCACGCACCGGTATGTTTATCGCACGAATGAGGGAGACGAGCTGGTTCCTCGCCGCGTTGGCGGATCATAGCGAGGGTATTGCGCGAGGTTCCGCAAGCCGGATTGTGGTAGATCGTGATGCTCATGGCTATTCCGCGGGCGACTGGACGGGGGCGGGTATTTCGGCCCGGCGCTCTCCCGTAAGCCGATGGACGAAGAAAAGGGCGCAGAAGGCTCCGGCAACTTGCGAGACGACAAACAGCGGCACATCGGCGAAACGGATGCCCGCGAAGGTGTCGGACAATGCGCGTGCGAATGTCACTGCGGGATTGGCGAACGATGTGGACGCCGTGAACCAATAGGCAGCCATAATGTATAGGCCGACCGCCGTGGCTAGGGCTTCGCGGCGAGCCCTTAACGTCAGCAGAATCGTTGCCACGAGGCCGAACGTGGCGACCCACTCCGACAACGCCTGTGCTCCACCGCTGCGTGCCTTTTGCGATAGTTGCACGATCGCAAGATCAAACATGGCGTGCGCGAGAAGCACGCCCACCACGGCGCCGCTCACTTGCGCGAGCACATAGGTCAACGCTTCCTTCGGCGACACGTCGCGCCGCGCGAGAAAGACTACTGTGACCGCCGGATTCAAATGAGCTCCGGAAATTGGCTCCAACATGGTGATGAGCACAACAAGGATGGCACCGGTCGCGAGGGCATTGGCCAAAAGGGCGACCGCCACATTGCCACCTGACAGAGTGATACCCATCTCGCCGGAGCCGATCACTGTCGCCAGCAGCAGCGCCGAACCTGCAAATTCCGCGGTGAAGCGTTGAGAGAGCGAAGCAGCCATCAAGCCTTCCACACGTCCTTACTTGCACACGCTTTTTATTTTCTTGAAGTTCGTGCCGCAGAGCTCCGGGTGTCCTTGGCAGCAGTCCTCGGTCAGATAAGTCAGAAGCTGGCGCATGCCCTCAACGTGAACCGCATAGCGCACGTAGCGGCCTTCGCGCGTAGCATGAAGCAGCCCGGCGCGATCCAGCTCCTTCAAATGAAACGACGCGCCGGTTGGCGAGGCGCCAATGGCTTCGGCGATTACGCTTGCCGGCAGGCCGTTCGGCCCCTCGCGAACGAGAAGTCTGAAAATATTGAGCCGCTGTTCATGAGCCAGAGCGGCTAAAGCGGTGACGGCTTCGCCTGTTCGCATGATCTAATAATACAAGGATTATTGTATCGTGCAATGAAAATATTATGGCCCAGCCCTAGCTGCCATTCGCTGCCTTAACTTCGGAAAAGAGCCGGTGCGCTGTGTCCCGGCGGACGGTTTCAAGACCTCGGTGCACGCTACTGCAACGGCGCGGAGACGACCGAGATCACGTCCGTCAGGCGGTACTCTTTTCGGTAGAGAACTCGGCCCGCGACAGGTTCCTCGCCGCTCTGGGCCGCCGGGCTTCGAATGATGGCTACGCCGTCCGGATACTTAGAGAGCCACTTGGAAAGCTCGGCCTCTGGCACGAAAATGACGGGCTGTTGCAGCCGGGCGAGGAAGCCCAGCTCTCCCCGGGTTCTTTGAGCGACGGCGATGGGTTTGTCGCGGAAGCCATGCACCACGTCGGCCAAGGGCTGCAGGTCGAACAAGCTTGCGATGCCGGATCTGGCCTCAAGCGCCAATCCGCCGAGGAAGATGAAGTTGGCCGCTGCAAGCCCTGCGAGCATCCGCTGGGGCGTCCCGCGGAAGAGTGCGATGGCGCCGATAGCCAGAGCGCCCATCAGAAGCAACCGCGTCACGTCAAGCCCCGCCGCTATGCTGAGGAGGGTGCTGTTGGATGCAACGTCATGGCTGCTGATCGTTGCAAAACCGATGAGCGCAAAGAGAAGCCCGGCCGCAAGAACAATCCAGCCGGTCCGGTCTGCATTGCGCAGGATGATGTGCTGCAGGCCGAGCGAAGCGAGCAGCGCGATCGGCGGTAACAACGGCAACAGGTAGTGGATCTGCTTGCCGCTGATCAGGCTGAGACCAAGGAGGCCCGGCAAAATCCAGCTCAGGAGAAAATTGCGCTGCGGTGCCCTGACCTCGAGGCTTCTTCGCAAGCCGACCCACGTTGGGCGCCAGATAAGCAGCGGAAGGAAAAACAGGAGAAGCACCGGAAGGTAGAACCAAAATGGGCGGGCGTGAGCGAAGGATGAGGTGATGCGGCCAGCGGATTGCTTCCACAGCAGCATCTCAGCGTACTCCGGTCCTCCGATAGAGGCGGCACGCAAAGCCCACGCGAGAGCCATCAGGACGCCAAGCCCAAGCGTTGCGCTGACATGAAGGAGCCAAGCCCGCCTTTGGTCTGGCGCGATCCAGAGAGGTGCGAGCAGTGTCGCCGGGACGGTGAACAGAAGTACGACAGGACCTTTGGCGAGCAGCCCAAGCCCGATCGAGACGCCATAGGCCAGGAACGCTTTCCGCTCCCCAGTCTGCCCCGCAATCCAGAGCGCCAGCATCGCGCCCGAGACGGTTGCCGTGAGCAGCATGTCGAACATGATCGAGAAGCCGAGTACCAGAAACAGCGGCAGACCGAGGAGCATCAAGGCGCTGAGAGCAGGACCGGACCTGCGTTCTGACGCCAGTCGCATCTCGAGGCGATGCGTGAGGATAAGGACGACCCCCATCGCTGCGGCACCAATCAGTCGCGCCGGCCAGACGGCGAGCCCGAAGAGGCTCCAGCTCGCATTGATCAGCCAGAACAGCAGCGGCGGCTTATGCGAGTATGGCTCGAAGTTGAGCGTGGGCAGGCTCCAGTCACCCGTTACGCGCATCTCCCACGCCACCGTGAGATAGCGCGTCTCGTCCACCGGAAATGCAGGGAGCGACGAAGCGGCGACGATGAGGAGCGTTCCGAGGAGCAGGACGGCTGCGACGCACAGCCTGTCGGCTGCACTAGAGTTCGACGTCACGCGGCACACCTGCGGTCTGCGCAGGTCTGGGCCGACCGGCGACGAAGTAGAGATTGCGTCCGTAGATCAAAATCCCGGCAGCCTGGCCTATGATGAAAACCGGATCGGCGCGCCGTATCGCGTAAGCCAACAAGACGATGCCGCCGGCAAGGCTGAAGTACCAGAACGCGCGCGGAACCACGGAGCGACGCTGCCGCTCGGAAGCGATCCATTGTATGAGAAAGCGCGCCGAAAAGAGCATCTGTCCGAGGAGGCCGATGCTGAGCCATAGCGTGTCTGACGCTGGAAACGGCGCTGGTGCGATCAAAACACGTCCTCCAGCTCGACGTTCGCGATCTGGCGCTTCATCAGCCAGCGTACGCCGACGAGATCCTGCAGGCCGACCCAGAGGCGGTCCCAGATGCCATATTTCGAGCGGCCAGCGGCGCGCGCCCGGTGGCTCACGTCGACGAGAACGACCTGCACGCCGGATGCCTTCATCATGGCGGGAAGAAAGCGGTGGATGTGATCGAAGAAAGGAAGCTCGAGAAAGTCCTGGCGCCGAAAAAGTTTCAGGCTGCATCCGGTGTCGCGCACGTTGTCGTTGAGCAAGGCCGCGCGGACGCGGTTGGCGATCCGGGAGGAAACACGCCTCATGAGCGTGTCGCGCCGGCCAAGCCGTTGCCCGGCGATCATCAGGCGCGTGGTTTGCGCTTGCCGTTCTGCGTAGGCAGCAAAGAGGGCGCCAAGGTCGGCAGGATCATTCTGGCCGTCGGCATCGAGGGTAACGATCAGGTCGTTCGACGCGGCCCGGATGCCGGTGAGAAGGGCGCGGCTTTGGCCCTGACGCCGGCTGTGGCGAACGATGCGCAGCATGGCGTTATCACCGGCAGCGGCAATGGTGCTCTCGGCGGTCTTGTCCGTGCTGCCGTCATCGACCACGACGATCTCCCGCACGGGGAGCGCGCTTACCGTATCGATGATTTCCACCAGGAGAGGACCGAGGCAGTCCTCCTCGTTGTGAGCGGGGATAACGATGGTTGCGTACACGGGCTCCCTCCGTCGCGTGAGACGCGCGGAGGGACATTCCGATCTGAACCTGACACCTGCCTGAAAGCACGGGCCGAGGGTTCAGATTACACCAGGAAACTCCAAGACCGCCTCGAAGCCGTCGGAACGGCCGTGGGCGGGCGATGCAAGCGTCAGCGCACCACCCGCCTGACGCATGATCATATCCACAATCGTGAGGCCGAGGCCGCTGCCGGGAACCGGCTGAGCGTTGCCTCGGCGGAATCGGCGCGTGAGCTCTCGTAAGGCGGATCGCGGCAGGACATCGCACGCGTTGATGACGCGGACGGTGTGGTTGCGTGTGACGCGAACGTCGATGGGCTGGGTCGCGCTGCCGTGATGCACCGCGTTCTCGATTGCATTGCGAAGGACGATTGCGATGGCGTCCTGATCCATTACCACCCAACAGCTTTCGTCATCCTCGATCTCGAGCTTCAGCCGTGCGCCAACATTCGACAGATGATGGAAATCGTTCACGACCAGCGCGGTGATCGCAGCGAGATCCGTGCGCTCCCGGGAGTGGGCGAGGCCGGCCTCGGCGCGCGCCATTTGCAGCATCTTCTCGACGCGGCGCCCGAGCCCTGCGAGTTGCGACGCCAGGCCCTCGGCCCGAGCACTGTCAGCCGTTCCGCGAAGATTGGCGGCGAGCACCTGGATTTGCGCCTGCACGGCGGCAATCGGATTGCGCAGCTCATGGGCGGCATTGGCTGCAAACGCACGTTCCGATTCAATCGCAGCCTTGAGGCGCGTCATCAGTGTGTTCACGGATTCTATGACGGGGGTGAGCTCGGATGGAAGACCAGTCGTGTCGATTGGGTTGAGGTCGTTTCCACCGCGCGTCTCAAGCTCATGGGAAACGCGTGACATGGGCTTCGTGGTTCGGTCCACCGTGCGCCACACGGCAAAAGCCGCAATCGGTAGGAGGGCGATCAGCGGCGACGCAAGGCCAAGCCACAATCCGATGACCGCCTCCCGCCGTTCCTGCAATTCATGGGCTACGACAAACCATAGATCCTCGTCGCCCAAATGATGCGTGTAGTAGCGGTAATCGCCCCGGTCGTAGAAGCCTTTCTTGAGCGGGATCGATGGTAGCGGCTCGGGTGTTCCGGTGGATGCGAGCACCACCGCGCCGCTTCGTTCGCGGAGCAAATAATGCACATGGCTGCGGCTTGCGCTGAAAGAGGACGAGCGCGCCTCGGAAGGCCGTGGATCGCTTTGCCCGGAGATTTTGCGGCGGTACTCCTCAAGAGCAACGGGCACGAGTTCGCCTCCCGTCGCGCGCAGCGCACTGTCGAAAACTTCGGCGACTTCTTCGCGAACGACAAGGCCGGCTGCGACCACGCCGGCGATCCAGAATAGCGTGAAGAGGGCGATCAACGAGCGGATGAGCCGTTTCTTGATCGACCAGGGATACATGGCTAAGCGTCCATCCTGTAGCCAAGGCCGCGAACCGTCCGGATGGCGCTGCTGCCCAGCTTCTTGCGCAGGCGGCTGACATACACCTCGACGGCATTGCTTTCAATTTCGGATCCGAATTCGTACAGCGCTTCCTCGAGCTTGGCCTTCGACACGATGGTGTTGAGCCGGGAGGTAAAGCATTCCAGCAATGCCCACTCGCGCGCCGTGAGCTGGATCTCCGCCCCGTCGCGCCAGACCGTGCGCGCCGCTTGATCGATTTCGATGCCTCCAACGGTGAACCGCGGACTGGGGTGTGCGGCCGCGCGGCGCTGCACGGAGTGGATGCGCGCGGTGAGCTCGTCGAGATCGAACGGTTTCAGAACGTAATCGTCCGCCCCGGAATTGAGGCCCTCGATGCGGTCGCGGATCTGATCGCGCGCGGTGATGATGATGACCGGGACGCGGTCACCGGATTTTCGCAAAGACCGCAACAGGTCGAGCCCACGCCCGTCGGGAAGATTGAGATCCAGAAGAAGCAGGTCATAAGCGATCGCCCGCACCGCTCCTGAGGCCTCTTCAAGGGACTGCATCCAATCGACGGCGTGCCGCTTGCCGAGATGAGCGGCTACGGCGTCTCCCAGCAGCGGCTCATCCTCGATGAGAAGGATTCTCATGGCTTACTCAGTTCATCCTGAAGCTTGGATCGACCTGGACGACGTTAGCTCCTAACAATGCGGTTTCTTGCGGGCGCCACCCCATTCGTGTTTGTCGCCCCGCCGTCTCGCTATTACAGCCTCGCTCTTCTCGCCAGATAGATGGCAGCGTTGTGGGCACCCGGCGCACAAAGGTAGCCGCTGGATTGGCTTGCGAAATTCCCTTCGCGGCAGCTGTTGCGACTGTGGCGGCATTAACTACCGCTAAGCGCACGCTGGATCGGACTTGAGATTTCGCGTAAAGATTTGCAGGCGGACGGGGGGCTTCAGGAGACGAAGCCATGGTCCGGCTTTATCGCTCGGCGTCCTTCGTGCAACGTCGAATTCCGCCGCACCCCCGATTGCGCGACGCGCCCCGTGCGTGGTTCCTGACCAGCGCTCCGCTTTCTCTCATTTCACATCGCCGCGGATAATGGCGCGCGCTGCCCACAGCGCGAATGGCGCCATTTGCTCTTTGAGGAGCAGGCAAATGAAAAAGAAAAACGCTAACTCTCACTCTGCCGAAGCCGTGTCACCGCACTACTGACACGCGTCGAAAATGCGACGGGGCCGGATCAGGATTTGGATGTTGATCTCGCCCTCATCGCGGGCTGGGAACCGATGCCACCGTTCAACTTCATAGGACCGAGCGGCGAACTAGAGGTTCCGCGCTACACCGCCTCCCTCGATGCTGCTCTCGCTCTCGTAAAGCAGATGCTGCCGGGCTTAGCGTGGTCACGCGACGGTCTCGGTCGATTTTATCTGACACATGCAGGTGTACCAGCAGAACTCGGCCCGCCCATCGCGTACACATTTCCTGTGCTGGCCAATGACGCCCTCACCTGTGTCGCGTTCCTCCTCCGCGCAATCATCGCAAAGCAGGAGGTGGCAGATGCAGAATGCTGACGTGCTCCGGGTTCGCGGGAGCATCTGGCTCGGGTTTGACGAGAACACCGGAGAGTTTACCGGAGAATATTGCACCGTGAAACCGCACGATTTACGCGGGATGCGTCCTTTCGTGGCCGCCGAGGAGATCGCCAAAGAGCTGGAGAAGGCGCGCGCTATACCGACCGAGGAAATGATCGAACTCGGAGCGAAGGCGTGCCGGCACATAACGCTCAACGCCCTCACAATGGATGAATGCCGGGACGCTGTTCGGGCGGCGCTAACAGCAGCACTGGCGTGCGAGCCCGCTCTCTCCAAGAAGGATGAAGCCAATGGATAGTAAGCACACGCCGGGGCCGTGGGTTGTGCCGCATTTCGCTCGCGATGAAGTGGAGTGCAACTGCGCGTCAGTGGTTTGCGAGGGGTATGCGGGGGCTGTCGCCACCGTTCATATCGGCAACGGGAAGCCAATAGGCAAAGGTGGAAATGATAGCCCTCCATTGGAGGAAGCCAAGGCCAACGCCCGTCTCATCGCAGCAGCGCCGGAGATGTTCGATGCGCTTCAGAAGATAATCGAAATGAACCTGCAGCACGCGCAGGACCAATTTGGAGACGCTGAGAAAGCCGAACACTGGGCTTGCGTAGTCGTTGCCCGCGCCGCTCTCTCCAAGGCAACAGGGGAGAGCACATGATCATCTCACCTCTCACCATTCAGGTCCTGATCGAGTGCGTGTGCAGCGACAAGCCGGGGTCAAACATCCCGGAGAGCGTATGGCGCGACCCAGAGGCACACTATGCGCGAAGTTTGCTTCGCTGCCATGGCCTGATTGACGGTCCCGATTACCACGCCACTGCGCGCGGCAAAGCTTGGCTCTCGTTCATCTGCCAGACGCCGCTACCTGTGCAGGAGTGGGTGCTCCCGGAGCGCAAAGCCCAGCGCGGTGACGAACGCAGCGTCTCCAAGGAAACAGGAGAGAAGTGATGGAGTTCATTACTTCGATCGCCTGCCGCGCCCTGGCTACAGTTCTTGTCGTCGTCGCCACCATCGGCCTCATCCAGGCGATCGAATGGCTAACGGAGGATGATCAATGAGCCCCAGGCCGCTATTCGCCTTTGCTATTGGCTGCTTGACGGTCTCGATAGCCCACAGCGCAGAGAACTTCGGTCCCGCTCTTGTGTTCTTGGGGGTGGCTGTTGGCTTCTGGGGGCTTTTTGAATTTATCGGAAGGATTGGCTCATGACGAACCAAAAAGGGAGAACCACCGGCAGGGCCGTCGCGGACGCGTGGTTCGATCGTTCGATGGAACATGCTCCGCTCCACCACAGCCGAGCCGAACTCGAAGCGCTCATCGATGAGGCGCTCCGCACGGTAGAAAGGGAAGCATACGATCGGGTCGCCGGTCTTCATGACCTTCTCGCAACCGATAGCCGCTTAGCCGCTCGACGCTATCGCGAGTTCGGACCGCTCAGTGCGGCGTCCGATGCGGAGCTTTCCGCCCATAAGCACGAGCAATATGCGGAGACGATCAGAGGGCTTTTCTCTCTCGATACACCGAAAGGAAGGATGCTGGTTTGGGTTTCCACCGCGCCACCAAATCGAAGCCATCAGCCACAGTAACGGAGCGTATCAGCGACATGACCACGGCGGCCGTCAATTCCTTCTCTGCTCGATCGGCAACGATGCTTCGCGACATGCGCCGCGCAATGCGCATGCAAATGCAATCGACGATCGATGATCGCGTCCAATCCCGCGCGCACAACGTGCTTCGGGAACTCAATGAGGCCGAAGCTCGGATCATGGCCCACGAGGAGGCGGCAACAAAGGCGCGGGCGCTCTGGCGTGAGATTTGCGGCGAGCTCTTGATCGAGAACATGGAGCCTCCCAACGGAGCCAGCATGCTCGTATGGCTCATGAGCCTCGTCGTGGGGGCCGATGCGCGGAGCAAGGCCGATCGCACGACGGCGCTGTATTTTAAGGCGGGGTGCGCCGCCTTGACCACCAAGTTGGATGAGGCGGGACGAGCCTAGAGGCATGGCGATGGTCGATGCCTCACGGCGGGACATCCTGCCGCGCTCGCTCCCTCCGCGTGGCGTTTCGCGCGCGGAGGCGGCCCGCTACGTTGGAATTTCCCCCACAACATTTGATGAGATGGTCAAAGACGGACGGATGCCGAAGCCAAAGCGCATCGGCGGCCGCGTTGTATGGGACGTGAAGGCCCTGGACTTAGCATTCGATATGCTTCCAACTGACGGCGCACCCGCGAGCAAGTGGGCGCACGTCGAAGTCTAGAAGACTTGAAGGAAGGAAGTGTATTGAATGACGACGACCTATAAACACGTCCGGCGCGAGGTAGATAGGCACGGAAAGGTGCGTTTCTACTATCGCAAAGGCAACGGGCCGCGCATAGCCCTACCCGATCCCGACGATCCGGACTTCGCGGATCGCTACGCCGTAGCTGCGGCGAGCAAGCCGGTGCCCAAGCGGCCGAAGCGGAAGGACAAGCCGACGCTAGTAAGGGCCACTCGCGGGACGCTTGGCTGGCTATGTCAGGAGTTCTGGAACTCGGCAGAGTTCGCGCAGCTTGGCCAGTCAACGCAGACCGATCGGCGGAGGATCGTCGAGGCTTGCCTGATGGAGCCTATCGCGCCGGGGGCGTCCGACCTGTTCAAGGACTTCCCGCTCGACGAACTGACACCGAAGGCGTTTCGGGTCCTGCGCGACCGCAAGAAGGACCTCCCCAACGCAGCGAACGGGCGGCTGAAGGCATTCCGGCGCATCTTCAAGTGGGGCTTGGAAGCCGAGCCCGACGTTGTGAAGTGGAACCCAGCGCGGGACGTGTCCTTCCTGTTCGCCCGCAGCGATGGCTACCATTCCTGGTCAATCGAGGAAGTCGAGAAGTTCGAGAAGCGGCATCCGGTCGGGACACGCGCCCGTCTGGCACTGGCGATCTTGCTCTATACCGGGCAGCGGCGCAGCGACATCATCCGCTTCGGCGAGCCGATGGTGAAGGACGAGTGGCTGCACTTCCGGCAGTGGAAGAACCGCAACCGCAGCCCGGTTGATATGTCCCTGCCTGTTGTCCCCGAGCTTCGCCGGATCATCCGGGCGACGAGGATGGTCGGGACGACGACGTGGCTGGTGACGGAGTTCGGCAAACCTTATGCGATCGCTGGCTTCGGGAACCGCTTCCGGGACTGGTGCAATCAGGCGGGCTTGCGCCATTGCTCGGCGCACGGCTTGCGCAAGGCTACTGCTTCCCGGCTGGCTGAGCTTGGTTGTTCGGATCGGCACATCATGGCGATTACCGGCCACAGGACGGCGGCCGAGGTCGATCGTTACACGCGCGGCGCGCGTCAAAGGAAGATGGCCGAGGCGGCATCCATCCATCTCGGTCGATAGGCTTTCCGCCTAACCCCAGTTCGGCGACCGCCGAACCGGTAAATTTCCTAGCAAAATCAAAGTCGTTGGCGCTCCCTACGGGAGTCGAACCCGTCTTTCCAGATTGAAAATCTGGCGTCCTAACCGATAGACGAAGGGAGCGCGGCCGGGGCGGGAAACCGCCGACGGCAGCGCGTGGTATAGAAAGGATTTCCTCGCCACGCAAGCGGGCGCGCGTGTCCCGAGGCGAATTGCGCTTTTTAACGGTCCTGAAAGGTCCCTACTGCTGACGCGGATCCGCGGCGTCCTCGATCTGAAGCTCGATACGATTGCGCCCGCCCCAGGTGTCGCGGCGGAGATGGCCGGCCACATGCACCGGCATCCCGCCCGCAGCGGCCGTCAAGAGTTCGCCGAGCGGCTGGCCTGCCGCCCGGAAGGCGACGGCATCGAGACGTGACCCGTCACCGGCCTCGATGACGCAGCGGATGTGGGCCGCGCCGACGGGCTTCACATACTTCACCCGATGGGCCGGAAAGACGAAGCGCGGCTGCGGATTGCCCTGCCCGTAGGGGCCCGCCCGCTCGATGAGGTCGATGAGGCTGTCGGTCACCGCGGACGGCGTCATGGCGCCGTCGATCAGAAGGGCCGCCCGTTCTGACAGCCGGACGGCCGCATCTCCGAGCGCCTCCGAGAAGAAGCGTACGAGGTCGTCGTGCTTAGTCTTGTCGACAGTCAGCCCCGCCGCCATGGCGTGACCGCCGCCCTTGATGAGATGCCCGGCGGCCACCGCCTTACGCACAGCCGCACCGATATCGATGCCCGCGACCGAGCGCAGCGATCCGGTGCCGATCGCGGTGGCATCTGCTGCCCCATTCTCCCACGAGATGACGCAGCTCGGCCTCTTGAAGCGCTCCGTGAGGCGGCTTGCGATGAGGCCGACGACGCCGCGATGCCAGTCCTCCGATCCGACCATGAGGACGCTGAGCCCCGCATCCTCCTCGAGCCGGCGCTCGGCGATCGAAACCGCCTCCTCAAGCGCCGCCTGCTCGATCTCCTTGCGCTCCTTGTTGAGCCGATCGAGCAGAGACGCGATCCGCACCGCCTCGCCCTCGTCCTCCGTCGAGAGGAGCTTGGCCCCGAGCGCCGCGTCCCCGATTCGCCCGCCCGCATTGATGCGCGGGCCCAGGATGAAGCCGAGATGATACGCCGCCGGAGCCTCACTGAGCCCCGCCGCGTCGGCAAGCGCACGCAGCCCCACATTCTCGCGCCCGCGCAGCACCTGCAGCCCCTTCGTCACATAGGCGCGGTTGAGGCCCTTGAGCGGCACCACGTCCGCCACCGTCGCCAGCGCTACGAGATCGAGGTCGCCGATGAGCTGCGGCTCCGGCATATCGGCACCATAGTGGCCGCGGCGCCGAAGCTCGCGTGCCGTCGCCACCAGCGTGAGAAA
Organism: Hyphomicrobium sp.; assembly: GCF_036780825.1. Lineage (GTDB taxonomy): Bacteria > Pseudomonadota > Alphaproteobacteria > Rhizobiales > Hyphomicrobiaceae > Hyphomicrobium_C. The sequence continues at coordinate 155,423 of NZ_DAIQCD010000003.1, forward strand.
CGTCACGCCCGCCGCGCAGAGATGCCCCTGCCCCGAAATGTCGTCGAGCCGGTTGGGGTTGACGAGCGCGTGAACGGCTGGCAGCGTCTCGTCCGCCTGATGGTGGTCGATGACGACGACATCGGCGCCCAGGGCACTCGCACCGGAGAGCACGTCGACACTCGTCGTCCCGCAGTCGACCGTAACGATCAGCTGCGCGCCCTCGCCGACGAGTTGGTCGATGGCCGCCGCATTCGGGCCGTAGCCCTCCGTAAGGCGATCCGGAATATAGATGCGCCCGCGCACGCCATGGTGGGCGAGGAAGCGCGCTACAAGCGCCGACGAGCATGCGCCGTCCACATCGTAGTCGCCGAACACCGCGACCCGCTCCTTGCGCATCACGGCGTCGGCGAGCCGCGTCGCCGCCTTGTCCATATCGGTGAGCGTCGAGGGATCCGGCATCAGTGCCCGGATGGTCGGATCGAGGAAGACCGCGACCTCATCGAGCCCGACCTCCCGCGCCGCCAGCACGCGGCCGAGCAGCTCGGGCAATCCGTGCCGCTGGCTGATCGCGATCGCCTCGTTGGCCCGAAAGGGCTCGAGCATCTCACGCCAGCGATAGCCGCGCGCCGACCGCACCACGCCGAGAAACGCCGCTTCGTCCGGTGCCTCGTCCGGAACGTGCGCTTTTCTGAGTGCCGTCATAGAGATCCCCTTTTGATTCGCTCCGGGCTAAGCGTTTCAGGAGATCCGGGCAGGAGCGACACCTCCGTGCCCTTGTCCACAGGTTGCGGAAGCTTGTTTGCGGCAAACGGTTATGGCAGAGGTGCAGGACGGTCCGAGAGCGAGGCGTTCATGAGCGACCCCAAGAACATCGTCATCCTGCTGCTGCTGGCCGGCATCGCCGTGCTTGGCTATCTCTATTACGACAGCCAGCGCACGGCCGTGCGCATCGACGTGCCGGGTTTCAAGCTCGAAGCCAACTAGCGCCTGCACGGAACCCTCCGAGGGCCCCGTCGTGAACGCGCCAGCTGCCTAGAGCCGTTTCGCTCCAGTGGAATCGAGGAACGGCTCTAAGCTTCTGTTTCTACGGGCTTCTTATCGGGAAACCGGTTCCCACTTTTCCGCATCACTCTAATCCCGGCTCTCGGCCAGCATGTGGCCGATGTCGCGGAAGCGGCTCTTGATGCGGCGCACGGTTCCCGTCTTCGAGCGCATGATCACTGTCTCGGTCTCGGCCGCGTTCCCATGCAGCTTGACGCCGGAGAGCAGCGATCCATCCGTCACGCCCGTCGCCGCGAAGATGACATCCGACGACGCCATATCCTCGAGCTTGAACTTTCTCTTGATGTCGCTGATCCCCATCCTCGCGGCACGCGCGATCTCCGCGTCGTTCGAGGGCAGAAGGCGGCCTTGCATCTGGCCGCCGATGCAGCGCAGCGCCGCCGCCGCCAGTACCCCCTCAGGCGCGCCGCCCGATCCGAGATAGATGTCGATGCCCGTTTCGGCGGGATCCGTGGTCCAGATCACGCCCGCGATGTCTCCATCGGGAATGAGCTGCACGCCGGCCCCCGCCGCCCGCACGTCGCGGATGAGGTCCGCATGCCGCGGCCGGTCAAGAATGCAGGCGGTGATGTTGCTCACCGCCACGCCCTTGGCCTTGGCAAGCGCCGCAAGGTTCTCCGCCACCGGCGCATCGAGATCGACGATTCCTTCCGGATAGCCCGGACCGATCGCAATCTTGCTCATGTACATATCCGGCGCGTGCAGGAAGCCGCCTCGCTCCGCGATAGCCAGCACGGCGAGCGCGTTCGGCATCCGCTTGGCGCAGATCGTGGTGCCCTCGAGCGGGTCGACAGCAATATCGACCTCCGGCCCGGTGCCGTCCCCCACCTGCTCGCCGATGTAGAGCATCGGCGCCTCGTCCATCTCGCCTTCGCCGATTACCACCGTCCCGCGCAGCGAAACGCGGCCGAGCTCGTGGCGCATGGCATCGACCGCGGCCTTGTCGGCGGCCTTCTCGTTGCCGCGCCCGCAGAACTTCGCCGCCGCCAGCGCGGCCGCCTCCGTCACGCGCGCCACCTCGAGAACCAGCATGCGATCGAGCCCGACCGCGCCACTATCCTTTGCCATGAGGCCCTCGTCCGTTTGCATTCAAAGATCCTCGATGCGGATCATTTGCGGCCGCTCTGCAACATGCCCATCGGCCTCGATCGCCCAGAGCGCCTTGCGCATCGCATCCTCGGTGGTGTCGTGCGTGATGAGTATAACATTGACCGCCGGCTCCGCCGCGCCCGGCGGCGGCTCCGCGGCCTGGCCGGGATGCACGCCGCGCCCGGGCCGCTTCTGCACGATGCTCTCGAGCGAGACGTTCTCATCGCTCATGCGCCGCGTGATGGCGGCCATGGCGCCGGGCCGGTCGTAAACGTAAAGCCGCACGTAATAGTTGCCGAGGTGGGTGCCGAGATCCAGGCCGCGCGCCGGCGCAAGAACATTGGTCGAGCGGATGAACGGCGGCATCACGAGCCCGCGCGCGATATCGACGATATCGCTCGCCACTGCCGACGCCGTGGGCTTAGCGCCCGCACCGGGCCCCACCAGCAGCAGGTTGCCGGCGAAGTCACCATCGATGCCGACGCAGTTCGTCACGCCCGACACTTCAGCAAGCGCCGACTCCTCCGCCACCAGAACCGGCGTCACGCGCGCCTCGACACCGTCTTCGGTATCGGACGCCACACCGAGCAGCTTGATGGAGTAGCCGAGCTCCGCCGCAGCTGCGATGTCCGCCGTCGTGATCGCCTCGATACCCTCGACATGGATCCTGTCGAAATCGATCACCGTTCCGAAGGCGAGGCTGACCAGGAGCGACAGCTTATGCGCCGCATCGAAACCTCCGACGTCGAACGACGGATCCGCTTCCGCATAACCGAGCTCCTGCGCCTCGCGCAGCGCGTCGGCAAAGCTCATGTGTTCATCCGTCATCTTCGTCAGGATGAAGTTGCAGGTGCCGTTCAAAATGCCGTAGACGCGCTTGACGCGGTTGGCGGCGAGCGCCTCGCGCAGCGTTTTGATGATCGGGATGCCGCCTGCCACAGCCGCCTCGAAATTGAGTGCGACGCCGTTCTCCTCGGCAAGCCGGGCCAGCGCGATGCCGTGTTTCGCAAGCAGCGCCTTGTTCGCCGTGACGACATGCTTCTTTGCGCGCAGCGCCGCCTCGATGGCGGCCTTCGCCGGGCCCTCTTCGCCGCCGATCAGCTCCACGAACACCTGGTTCGATGGATCGCGCGCGAGGGCTACGGGATCGTCGAACCAGCGCACATCGTCGAGCCCTCCCCCACGTTCCTTATCGCGCGAGCGCGCGGACACCCCCGTCACCTTGACGGAGCGGCCGAGCATCTGCTGAAGGCGCGGCGCGTGGGCCGCGAGGAGTTGAATGAGCCCCATGCCGACGGTGCCGAGTCCGGCCACGCCGAGGGTCAAAGGATCTGACATGATGGACGTTTACGAGCTGAAGCGGTTATCCGCTGACTGTCTGCGGGATGGGAATGACGTTATGCATAGTTTCCGGGCCCTGGGCGAGCAACTTCTTGATCGAGCGGGCCGCTTGCCGGATACGATGCTCGTTCTCGACCAGCGCGATGCGCACGAATCCTTCCCCATGCTCCCCAAAGCCGAGGCCAGGCGAAACCGCAACGTCCGCCTTCTCTATCAATAACTTAGAGAATTCCACCGAGCCGAGGGCTCGGAACGGCTCCGGAATGGGGCACCAGGCGAACATGGTTGCCGGCGGCGGCGGCACCGGAAATCCGGCCCGCCCGAAGCTTTCGACCAGACAGTCGCGGCGCGCCTTATAGACGCGGCGGATCTCGTCCACGCAGTCCTGCGAGCTGTTGAGGGCGGTGGCGGCCGCCACCTGGATGGGCGTGAAGGCGCCATAATCGAGATAGGATTTGACGCGCGCCAGCGCCGCGATGAGGCGTTCGTTGCCCACCGCGAAGCCCATCCGCCAACCCGGCATGCTGTAGGTCTTGGAGAGCGAGGTGAACTCCACCGTGATGTCGATAGCGCCCGGCACCTCGAGCACCGAGGGCGGCGGGTTGTCGTCGAAGTAGATCTCGGCGTAGGCGAGATCCGACAGGATGATGAGGCCGAGCTTCTTCGCCAGCGCCACGGCGTCCTTGTAGAAATCGAGGCTGGCGGTCATCGCCGTCGGGTTCGAGGGATAGGAGAGCACGACCGCGAGCGGCTTCGGGATGGAATGGCGGCAGGCATGCTCGACGGCGCGCAGAAAGTCCTCCCCGTTGCCGGCCTTCACGTGGCCCATGGCCGCGCCCGAGATCAGGAAGCCGAATTCATGGATGGGATAGGTGGGGTTCGGCACCAGGATCACGTCGCCCGGCGCCGTGATCGCCTGCGCCATGTTGGCGAAACCCTCCTTGGAGCCGAGCGTCGCCACCACCTGCGTCTCGGGATCGAGCTTCACGCCGAACCGGCGCGCATAATAGGCCGCCTGCGCGCGCCGCAGTCCGGGAATGCCCCGCGATGCCGAATACCGGTGCGTACGCGGCTTTGCTACCGTCTCGACCAGCTTGTCGATGATATGCTGCGGTGTCGGCATATCAGGGTTGCCCATGCCGAGATCGATGATGTCGGCTCCTGCCGCACGCGCCGCTGCCTTGAGACGATTGACCTCGGCAAAGACGTAGGGCGGCAGACGCTTTATGCGATGGAACTCGTCGTTCACGATCATCTCTCTGGGTACGAGGCAATGTCCTGCACGGGGCGGCAGGGCGGTGAAACGGCTGGTCCCGCCACCATCCAGCACGGCCCGCCCAAGGGAGCACGTACCGCAATCGAGCGATGGAGACCGCTTATTCACCTTGTTTGTACGCCATGGAGCCCCGCAGCGTCCAGAGGCGGCGCGGGTTTGCCCGCAAGTCTTGAAACCGTTTTTCAGAGCGAAGCGGCTCCCCGTTTCATCACACGAGCAAGTCGATGTTTCTCGTGTCCCTTACGGTCCCGACGTTCGCTCCGAGCCTGGGCGTGAACACCGGTGAACTTCGGGATGGGGACACTAGGCGTCGTCACATTCATGTCCTATCCTCGTCGTCATGAACGAGCAGACTCCGTCTCCGCCATCGCCGTATCGCATCGAGAACCCCGAAGAGTTCGTGCAAAATCTGGCGCGCTTTTTTGAGCAGGGCGGACGCGCCTTCGCCGAGTTGCTCGAACGACCCGACGCCCAGATCAGCCCGTACTCAGCGGCCAGCGAAATGAGCAACGCGGCGACCACGCTCGGCGACGTGGCACGGCTGTGGCTGGCCGATCCGGCCAAGCTCGCCGAGGCGCAGACCTCTCTCATCAGCTCCTACGTCGACCTTTGGAACACCTCGCTCCGCCGCTTTCTCGGAGAGGACGTCGATCCGGTCGTCGAGCCTGAGCCGTCGGACAATCGCTTCAAGGATCCGGAGTGGTCGTCGAACCCCTATTTCGATTTTTGGAAGCAGGCCTACCTTCTCACCACGCACTGGGCGGAGGACGTGCTGCAGCAGACGGAGGGTCTCGACACAGCGGCGCGGCAGAAGGCCGAATTCTACCTGCGCCAGCTCTCGAGCGCGCTCTCACCCTCGAACTTCCCCATGACCAATCCCGAGGTCATGCGCGAGACGTTCGCCACCAATGCTCGCAACCTGGTCGAGGGCATGGCGCAGCTCGCCCGCGACATGGAAAAATCCGGCGACCTCCTCAAGATCAGCCAGACCGACACGGAGGCCTTCGAGGTCGGCAAGAACTTGGCGACGACGCCGGGCAAGGTCGTCTTCGAGAACGAGATCTTCCAGCTTATCCAGTACGCGCCGACGACCGACAAGGTGCGCGAAAGGCCGCTCCTCGTCATCCCGCCGTGGATCAACAAATATTATATCCTCGACCTCACGCCGCCGAAGAGCTTTCTCAAGTTCGCCGTCGATCAGGGCCTCACGGTGTTCGTGATCTCATGGGTGAACCCAGACGAGCGCCTCGCCCACAAGACCTTCGAGGACTACATGCTCGAAGGCGTGCTGACCGCGGCCGACGCGGTGCGCCGCGAGACGGGCTCCGCAACATCGAACGTCGTCGGCTATTGCGTGGGCGGCACGCTTCTCGGCGCGACGCTGGCCTATCTCGCTGCCCGCGGCGAAGCCGTTTTCAACTCCGTGACATTCCTCACCACGCAGCTCGACTTCTCGAAGGCGGGAGATCTCCTCCTTTTCACGAACGACGCCCAGCTCGCTTCTCTCGAAGAGATGATGGCCGAGCGCGGCTATCTCGACGGCTCGCGCATGGCGAACGTGTTTAACATGATGCGCCCCCGCGACCTGATCTGGCCCTACATCGTCAACAACTACCTGCTCGGCAGAAAGCCCTTCCCGTTCGACCTGCTCTACTGGAATCAGGATTCAACGCGGATGCCGGCCGCCAACCACGGCTTCTATCTGAAGGAATTTTACAATGAGAACCGGCTGGCAAAGGGTGAGATGACGCTTGCCGGCGTCAAGCTCGATCTCAAGAAGGTGAAGCTCCCAACGTTCGAGCTCGCCACCAGGGACGACCACATCGCGCCTGCCAAGTCGGTCTTCATCGGCTCGAAGCTGCTTGGCGGCCCCGTGGAGTTCGTCCTCGCTGGCTCGGGGCACATCGCCGGCGTCATCAACCCGCCGGACAGGATGAAGTATCAGCACTGGACCGCCAACAAGGCCGCAGCCGAAACGCTCGAAGAATGGATCGGCATGGCTAAGGAGCATCCGGGCTCCTGGTGGCCGTATTGGGCAAACTGGATCGCGCGGCACGCGGGCGAATGGACGAGCCCCCGCGAACCCGGCCAGACACTCGGCGTCATCGAGGACGCACCGGGTAGCTACGTCAAGACAAAGTCCTGACCGGCACACACGTCTGTTCAAATCGCAAATTCTCTCGAAGCCGCACCACCCGGAGTGGCGGGCCCCGGATCACTCGATATCGATCGTTCCTTTCATGTTGGGATGGATGCGGCAGTAATAGGGAACCGCACCCGGCTGCTTCACCTCGAGCCGCGCGGACTGGCCCACCGGGATGGCAAGATCGAAGCTCTCATCGTTTGCGGTCGCGGTGTGGTCGAAGAGATCCTCGTTGACCCACTCGATCGTGTCGCCGGCCTTGGCCTTCACGGCCGCGGGCGAAAACACGAGGTCGGTGATCTTCACCACAATCACCTCACCGGCCGCCGCCGGTCCCGCCAGCGTGAGGCAAAGGCTACCTGCTGCCAGTAGGGGGCCGAAGATCAAAGCACGCATGACGCCTCCATCTATTTCGAAGCAATGTGCTCGGCATGCTGCAGATGTCCCTCGAAGATCTTGAGACCCGTCTCCAGCAACGCCTTTAGCTCTGCGTTGCTCGTCGATGGAATGAGGGTGTCCTTGAGTGCGGCTAGCACCGTCTTATGGAAGGCAACTTCGTTCTCGACATAGGCCTTGTCGAAGGCATCACCCGACAGCTTCGCGAGCTCGGCATGCTTCTCATCGGCCTGCTTGAGCAGCGCTTTGCTCGTGTCGTTGTCTTCGGGCGTGACATTGAGCTTCTTGACCAGCGCCAGCGCCTTGTCGTTCACGGCCTTATGGTCGCGCACCATGTCGTTGGCGAAGCTGCGAACATTCTCCGCCTTCGATTTCTCGAGCGCCTGGTCGGCCGCCTTGATGTCGATCTCGCCCGCCGTGTAGGCAATGTGGGCGATCTGCGCATCGGACAGCTTGTCCGCGGCAACCGCCGCTCCGACAGAAAAGAGAAGCCCGCTAACGAGCGCCGTAGCTAAAAAGATCCGCATATCAATCTCCGTGCCGGGGCACCACATGGATGCCTGAATTGCAGTCACACAGATTGGATGCGCCCTGTACTGAAAGGTTCCCGCCGAGAGGAGATCCCATTCAGGGGAGCCGCTCGAATGGGTGAAGATGCCCGCTCAAACAGCCCTAGGACCGCAGTCGTGCGAGGACGGAATCTGCCATGCGCTCACAGCGCATCCCGCCAAATGGAAAGAGATGCGCGAAGTGCGCTTCGAGGTGCTCGTCGAGAGTCGCGCGCAGCATCTGCCGGGCCCGATGAAGGCGCGTTTTCACGGTTTCCGCTTTGAGACCCAGCGCCGCCGCCGTCTCTTCGGTGCTCATGCCCTCGATCGTTCGCGCTACCAGAACCGTCCTGAACTCCTGTGGCAGACGATCGATGGCCTGTTCCACCAACACACAGATTTCGCGTTGCGCCATGGTGATCTCCGGATTTGACGAGCCGGCCTGTACGGGGAATGGGATGACCTCCGCCGGCACCCGCCGGCCGGCCGGCATTAAGGCCTGGAAGGAATGGGTCTTGCGGTGGCGCAGCCGCTGCAAAGCCTCGTTGACCACTATCCGCGTCAGCCACGTCGCGAGGCTCGCGTCCCCCCGATAGCTGCCGAGCGCCGCAAACGCATGCACATAAGCGTCCTGCAGCACGTCCTCGGCCTCCGCATCGTCGCCGATCACGCTGCGCGCGACGCGATAGAGTCTCCGATTGTATTTCTGAATCAGAGCCCTGACCGAGGCCTCGTTTCTAGCAAGGACGCCTGCGACGAGTTCAGGATCCGTCCGCTCGCCCCCGCCCTTGGCCTGCAGATTTTCCATTTTGCTGGCTCCAAGCCGCCCGACATCGCCCATTGGATGGGGCTTCACGAGAAAAAGTTCCCGCCCGCGTGCAGCCCTGCGGCCCGCCTCCCCTTTACGGACCGCCAACCTGTGCTAGAAGGCCGCTTTTCCGCGACAAGGGCCCCCATGACCGCCAAAGCCTCGGCCAGCTCCGACCAGACCGCATTCGCCAGCGCACCGAAAGCCACACCCAAGGTCGGCTTCGTTTCCCTCGGTTGTCCGAAAGCGCTCGTCGACAGTGAGCGCATCATCACCAAGCTGCGCGCCGAAGGCTACCACGTCGCGCCCGACTACGCCGGCGCCGACGTCGTCGTGGTCAACACGTGTGGCTTCCTCGACAGCGCCAAGCGGGAAAGCCTCGACGCCATCGGAGAAGCCCTGGCCGAGAACGGCCGGGTCATCGTCACCGGCTGCATGGGAGTGGAGGAAGGCCGCATCCGCGAGGTGCATCCGGGCGTGCTCGCCGTCACCGGGCCGCACCAATACGAGCAGGTGGTGAGCGCCGTGCACGAGGCCGTGCCGCCCCTGCACGATCCCTACCTCGACCTCGTCCCTCCCGAGGGCCTGCGCCTCACGCCGCGCCATTACGCGTATCTTAAGATTTCCGAAGGCTGCAACAATCGCTGCTCGTTCTGCATCATCCCGAGCTTGCGCGGCGATCTCGCGAGCCGCCCCGCCAATCACGTCATGGCGGAAGCCGAGCGCCTCGTGAAAGCCGGCGTCAAAGAGCTCCTTGTCATCAGCCAGGATACGAGCGCCTACGGTCTCGATCTCCGATACGCTGAAAGCTCCTGGAAAGGCGCGCCGTTGAAGGCCCGCCTCCTCGATCTTGCGACGGCGCTTGGCGAGCTCGGCGCCTGGATACGGCTCCATTACGTCTATCCCTATCCGCACGTGGATGACGTGATCCCGCTGATGGCGGACGGAAAGATCCTGCCTTACCTCGACATTCCCTTTCAGCACGCCTCGCCCGCCGTGCTGCGCGCCATGCGCCGCCCCGCCCACCAGGAAAAGACGGCCGAGCGCATCGCCGCCTGGCGCAAGGTCTGTCCCGATCTCGCCCTCCGCTCGACCTTCATCGTGGGCTTTCCGGGCGAGACCGAGGAGGATTTCGAGCTACTCCTAGAGTGGCTGCGCGAGGCGAAGCTCAACCGCGTCGGCTGTTTCAAGTACGAGGCCGTGGCTGGCGCGCTGGCGAACGATCTGCCCGGCGCCATTCCCGAAGAGGTGAAGGAAGAGCGGTGGCACCGCTTCATGGCCGCCCAGCAGGAGGTCTCCCGGGAGATCCTCGCGGCGCGCGTCGGCACCAAGATCGACGTAATGGTCGATGAGGTCGATGAGGATGGCGCGCTGTGCCGCTCCAAGTGGGACGCACCCGAGATCGACGGCAGCGTCTTCCTCGATGGCGGCCAAGCGTTGCGTCCCGGCGACATTGTGACGGCCCGCGTCCACACCGCCGACGACTATGACCTCTGGGCCAGCATCGCTTGAGCGGGCCGGCCGAACCGCTCCGATAAGACCGGACGCGCTTCCAGAGCCGCGTTGACAGTCCACCTGGCCGATAGTCTGTCATCGAGGGATCTGTCGACGGGCGCGTTCTCGTTTCCTCTCGAGGAAGAGACGGGGTCTGAGAAACCTCAACGGGGCAGCGACGAGACGACGGTCCAATGTCGGCCGCCAGCACGTCGCCTAGAGTGCTTCCGGAAAAGTGGGAACCGGTCATGGCAAAGCCATGCAAGTTAGAGTGTCCGAGAAGAAGCACGATCAAACAAAAACTTAGAGCCGTTCCCTGATTCCACCTAAACTGGAACGGCTCTAAAAGAGGCAAGCGGCTCGTCTCCAACGCCGTCTTCCCGGCGAAGGCCGGGATCCACGCCAGTTTCCACACCGGAACTGGCTGGTGTTGCCGCTCCCCCCGACCGTCTCTGCATCTGATGATCACGGCGGCTGTGCCGGTGCGCGTGCCGTGGCGCTGCGAACGGCTCTACAGCCGGATCGTGCCCTTGGCCCGGTTCTTGGCCTTATGCTCGGGCTCCACATGGATGACGATCTCCGAACCCTCGATCTCGGCCTCGAGCGCCGCCTCCAGCCGATCGCAGATCTCGTGCGCGGCCTCCACCGACATGGCGCCCGGCACGACGAGATGAAACTCGATGAACGTCGCGCGTCCAGCCTGCCGCGTGCGCACGTCATGCACCTCGAGCGCTCCGTCGCCATTACGCAAGATAGCGGCGCGGATACGGGCCTGGATCTCGCTGTCCGCTGCCTCGTCGAGCAGACCGCTGAGGGACGCGAGTACGATTTTCGAACCGCTCCAAAGGATATAGCCCGCAACCGCTACGGCGAGCAGCGGGTCGAGCACGGTGAGCCCGGTGGCCGCAACCAGCAGAACGCCGGCGATCACGCCAACCGAGGTCACGACATCGGAGAGAAGGTGCCAGCCGTCGGCGACGAGCGCTGGCGATCGGAGCTTGCGCCCCTCCCGGATCAAGAAGGCGGACCAGCCCCCGTTCAATACGGTGGCGAGCGCGCTGAGCGCAGCGCCGAGCCCGAATGCCTCGATCGCACGCGGCCTGATAAAAGCATCGTAGGCTTCGCGCATGATCAAGAGCGCCGCGACGACGATCAGCACTCCTTCGAGCACCGCCGAAAGATACTCGGCCTTATGATGTCCGAAGGGATGCTTCCTGTCGGCCGGCTGCGAGCTGACATGGATGGCAAGAAGCGCCGCCATCGCCGTCACCAGATTGACGACGCTTTCGAGCGCGTCCGAATAAAGCGCGACGCTGCCCGTGACCAGGTAGGCGGCATATTTGAGCGCCATCACCGCGAGCGCCACGGCGATGCTGCCCGCACCGATGAGCCTGAGCGATCTGTTGGCGCGGGATGGAGCCGGCGGAGCTGACACGCGTCTGGGACCTTTCCCTCGAGGATGCCCCCACGGGGCCGTTGCACTGCCTTCTGCCAGAGATGGGCCGGCTGCGCCATCGCAGTGTGATCGGCTGCGGCACGCTCCCGTCATCCTGCCGGTTATCCACATCGATCAGCGGGGCGCGCCTCCCTCAGGACGAACGAATCTGCTCCGAAGAACGGAGGGCCCGCGGCCGGCACATCCCCCGCTGCGGCGCATGGCACTGCCATCAGAAAGCACGAGTCCATGGCCAATTTCACGACGCATATCGCCGCCGGCACGATCGTATCGGGATCCTTGGCAACTCTCACGCTCGCGGCGGACGTCATCGCGCCGGAAAACCTCATTCCGGTCACGCTCGCGGGCGTCCTCGGATCCGTGCTTCCCGACATCGATCTCAAGGAGAGCCGTCCCAGCCGGGCCATGTTCGCCGGCCTCGCCATTTTCTTCTCGTTCGCGGTCCTGTTCTCCGTTGCCGACCGCTATTCGATCGCCGAGCTATGGCTGCTCTGGCTCGGCACGCTGGTGCTCGTCAGGTACGGGCTGCACGCCATCTTCCATAACATGGCGGTTCACCGCGGCACTTGGCATTCCATCATCGCGGGGCTTTTCTCCGCGGCCGCGACGGCCGTCGTGTTCGGCAACGTGCTCGAGCGTCACGCCGGCGTCGCCTGGCTGGCGGCAGGCTTCATGCTCATCGGCTTTCTGGTGCATCTTGCGCTGGACGAGATCTACGCAGTCGACGTTGCCGACCGGCGCCTCAAGAACTCCTTCGGCACGGCGCTGAAGCTATTCGATCGCCGCCACCCGTACGCCACTGCCGGCATGGCGGCGGCGCTGGCCCTCGCCGTCTGGCTTGCCCCATCGCCAAACGCGTTCGTATCCGGCCTCTCCTCCCGTGACATGTGGGCCGGATTGAGCGCCGATCTCCTCCCCCGCGAGCGGTGGTTCGGTATCGTAAAGCTGCCGAGCCTGGTGGCCGAAACCCCGCCGGCGTCCCGCGACATCACCACCGGCACGATCCCCCAAGATGCACCGGAGCCGGCCGCGCCGTCCCCTTGAGCACTTCCTTCGATCGAGAAGAAACGCGGTGGCGCTGGCCGGGCCGGGGCTTTGAAGCTGGGGCAACCCGCTATCCTGTGCGCCCGAGCGCACGGCTCTGGAGCCCGTTGAGATAGGTCAGCACGAGGTCGTCGACGATCGCGCCCGCCTCTTCCGGCGCGAGGATCGAGAGCTTGTCCGTCGCCGAGAGCGAAGCAATGCCGTGCACGCTCGCCCATAGGGCGCGCGCCGAGCGCTTGGCCGCATCCGGGCTTCGGTCCGGAACGAGCGGCTGCAACGCACTTTCGATCGTCTCGACCAGGGCCTCGAGCTTGCGGCGATAGCTTTCGGGAACACCCCGGGATGCCGGGAGATGATGTTCGGAAATGAGGCTCCAGAGCTTCGCGTTGCTCACTGCGAAGGTGAGATAGCAGTTGGCAAGCTTCTGCACCCTGTCCGCTGGAGGGCCTCCCCACGGCACGGCGGAAAGTGCCGCGAGCAGCTCGTCCAAGAGCCGCCCCTCGATGGTCAGGAGGAGATCGTCGAGGTTTTCAAAGGAATTGTAGAGCGTGCCTGGAGAATAGTTGATCCGTCGTGCAATTTCGCGCGCCGAGAGCCCTTCGAGTCCAGCCTCCCTTATGAGGTTGGTCGAGGCAGTGATGATCAGCTCCCGCAGCTCTTCGGCGGTGTGAAGGGATCGACGTCCCATTGGTTCTCTCGCGCACGAATTCGGGTGCAAGATAAGCTGGTTCGAATGCCAAACTCCGCCTCTTCACAGCGGCCTGCATGCCATTTGCGCACCGCGCGCCGCACAGCGCACACAACTCCCAGAACCTCGAACGGGCGAAGCGCGGCTTCGTTCCCATATCTCTGCAGGTGCTCCCACCGGCCGGCCGCGCCGGCCGCCACTCCATTTCAAGGGATCATCCAGAACGGATTTAAGTCTTTGCTCAACAAAACTTAATCGGGAATTCAGGTCCCCCCTGCGGCGAGCCCTCCGAGCATAGCTACGGCCGCATGCTGACTGTATCGCGCAGCCGCACCGTCAGGAGTTGCAGGTCTTTATGCACGTCTTCTCGGTTTCGCTCCGGGCCTTGATCTCGACGCATCCTCCGCGTGGGCTGGCGAATGCCTTCTCGGTCCAGGTCCTAGAGCCGATGATCGAGCTGCCGAACAGCGGCGAAAATTCGTAGCTCGCCTCGACGACGATGAGCGTATCCCCTTCCTTGAGGAAGTTGTCCGGCAAAGGATAGGCCGCGCATCGGGCGTATACGGCGCCGCCGTTATATGTCGGCCGGTCCTCAATCTTGGAATAGACCACCGGCTTGACGCGTCCATTATCGCTCATGCTGGCGCGGACCGGAACGATCGAAATACGGAGGCGGCTGGCGTCGAAGGGGCTCATCATCAGCTCGGCAATATCGTAGATGGCCGTGATGTCCTCGGCTGAGAGGCCTCGGGGATAGTCCTTCTCGTCGAGTTGATCGCGCGCGACGAGGTCTGCGATGGCGCTCCCGATGGCGGCGAGACGGCTGTCGATCGAGACCGCACGCGTAACCTCCACCGCACCGAGCAGCATTAGGAGCAGCACAGGGGCAATGAGGGCGAATTCGACAGCGATGGCGCCGCGGGCATCGCGCCCGAGCCGCCTCATCGCAAGATCCATGCGCCTGCGGCACGCAACGGCCGGCCCCATGAGCAGCGCCCTCAGCCGTCCGACCGCACCGCGATCTTCATCCACGGTTGCCTTCCGTACGCTCATTCATAGGGCTCCGTCTGAAACGCGGTAACCGCCGAAAGCACCGGCCGGCGCTCAACGGTCGGCATGGGAGAGAGAAAATTCCAGACCGTCTGCCACAGTCCGAGCCCCATATCCCATTGGTAGCAGGCGCTGACGACGACACGCTGGCTTTTTCCGCCCGCATGGGCGCCGACCGCGTCGCCACCGCTCGCCGCCGAAGGCGTGAGGTTGCCGTCGGTCACGCACGCCGTAAGGGGCGAGAGCTCCGCGAACGTATCGCTGGTCTTGATGTGGATCTGGAGGCGCTTGTCGCAGGCGATCAACCGCCCTGCAGCATCGCAGAACAGCTCGCGAAAATCCGCGACCGTGAGGCCCGCCTTCTGCGCTTCGCCCGTCTTGATCTTGCGCGACGCAGCCTCGATCCCGTGTTCGAGCGAATGGGACACGTAATGCTGCATTCCGATGGTGATGATGCCCATCGCGAGCGCAAGAAAGGGCAGGATGACAAGACTGAGCTCGACCGCCGTGGCGCCCTGCGCGTCGCTTCGGAAACGACAGAGCGTGGCGGCCACCGGTCGGCAGCGACCCACAGGACGAGAGCGGCTGCTGCGCATGGAACCCCCGGAGAGAACGGTCTGATGCCGCCATCCTAGAGCCACTGCACTCTATGAATGGTTGACACCGGGCCCGGCGCCACGGAGAGGGTAAAGAAGCGGTTAGCTCGTGGATCGAGGAGCTCCGCCCGCCGGACAAGGCGAACGGGCCTAGAGCCTGATCGTTTGAGGCGGATGCGGACACGCATTCACCGAGAGCGTGAATCAGTCTCTCAAATAAAAACTTAGAGCGTGTCCACGTCGCGCAATCGATTCCGATAAAGAGTGAACGCGCTCGAGCTTGAACCGAAGGCTGGCCTTGGATCCAGTTCTCCGCCCTCCCAAACCACGTCAGTGCCGCCGCACCTGGATATTAGTGCACTGGCCCGGCAACGGCTGGTAATGGGCGCTTTTCAGCCCCGCTTCGAAATCCAACCGCGCTGCCGTCTCCGGCTGATAATCGTAGAGCTCGATGGCGATGGGCTGCGTGTGAGATCCGGCGGCGCTGTTATCGAACACGGTAATTTCTGAGTTCAGCCGCGCGGGGTTACCGGTGGCATCGAACGACCATTCCGGAAATGGCGGCTCTTTTGCGTCCACCGTGCGGCGAGGCCCATCCAGCTCGATAAGGTAAAGCTGCCGGAAACGAAGCCGGTCCTCGCGATCGACGTTGAATAGAAATTCCAGTCTGGGCTGCTGTTTCGTGTAGCGAAAAAACACGCAGTAAAGCTGAGGTTTGAGCTCGAGATCGCTTTCGCTCTGAGCGGACACTGCAAGACCGTTTTCAGCAGGCTTGACGGTTGTATCCTCTTGGAGGGCGCCGTCCTCGAGACTTAGCCAATAACCCGCCCCGATCAGCAGACACAGAATTCCGAAAGCAGCGATGAAAATACTTGCGCGCACAGCTCAACCAAGTTGAAAAAAATATAGGTCTTAGCGTAGCCTCAACGCTTCTCCGCTGTAAAGGCGCAGATCTTCCTCACGGCTTTGCGTCGCCGGCCTGTATCCCCCCGCAGACAGTTTCGCTGCTTCGGCCGAGGTTTGCCGTGGCGACCGATGGCTTACAAGCCGTTTGCCTGCCGCTTCACCCGTGCGGCGTCTGTGCTTCGAGTGCCGCGATGGGAGAAGGAACCAGCGTCGTCTTCGCCGAGAAGGCCTGTTCGAAGCTGCGGCGCAGGCAATGATCGACATCTTCCATCGTCGCCGTCCGTCCGAGATCCGCGAGGCTCGTCACGCCGCGATCTGAGATACCGCAGGGAACGATGCCCTCGTAGTGAGCGAGATCGGGCGCCACGTTGAGGCTTACGCCATGAAAGCTCACGCCGTGGCGGATGCGGATGCCGATGGCTGCGATCTTGCGCTCGGGCTCGCCCGAAGTGGGAGGCACGACCCAGACACCCACACGTCCGCACCGGATTTCGCCGGTCACGCCGAATTCGCCGAGGCTCGTGATGATCCAGGCTTCCAGCGTCGCGATGAAAGCGCGGACGTCGGTGCCGAAGCGGCGCTTAACGTCGAGCATCACGTACGCGATGCGCTGGCCGGGGCCGTGGTAGGTGTACTGGCCGCCGCGACCAGTCGGAAAGATGGGAAAGCGGCCGGGGTCCCTCAGGTCTTCCTCGCGGGCGCTCGTGCCTGCCGTATAGAGCGGCGGGTGCTCGAGGAGCCATATGAGCTCGGGGGCCTGATCGTGGCGGATGGCAGCGGCGCGCTCTTCCATGACGGCGACCGCGTCCGGGTGCTCGACGTAGCCGCGGCTCACCGCCCACTCAACGGTATTTCTATCGGTATCTATCATGGACACGGTTCTAGCCGCCGCCGCGAGGCGTGAAAAGGCGCGATGCCGTCACGGGCGATTGCGCTTTTCCAGCTTGCTTTCCCCGGCCCCTCCTGATAGTTCGGCGTGCTCCGGAGGCAAGTGCCTCGCGCCCCCTTGTTCCCCTGTCATGTGTTGGGTATATGGGGCGCTTCGGAAGGTCATGATGCGGTCGTGGCGGAATTGGTAGACGCACTACCTTGAGGTGGTAGCGGGGCAACCCGTGGAAGTTCGAGTCTTCTCGACCGCACCATTTTGACCTTATTGGGCAGAGGGCCCTCATCCCTCTTCGATCCTGGCCCGTGTCGGGATGACTGGAAGCCTGAGACATTTCTCAGCAATCCCCTTCCCGGCTCACCGGCCTCGGTGGCGGATCGGAGAACGCCAGGGCTTGGCGGTATTTCTCAAATACGGCGCACCCCTCGCCCGTGAAAGGGCGCAAGCTTGCTCTTCAGCCAGCGATCGCGAAGCTCTACCGTAGTCTCGCAACCCGGCAGCAAGCCACCCGTATCTCATCGATCCGATTCCAATTACCGAGCGGTCCCTTCCGCTTGAGACCGGTGGCACGGCAGAAAAAAAGAAAACCCGACCCGCAATGAAGGGGTCGGGTTTCTCTACACTGCAACGAGCCTCGGCTACGGACGTGGTCCGGGTTGAGAAGGCTGGACATCGGGAGTCCGATCCGTTGGATCCGAACCCAGTTCCGACGGCACCTCCGGCCCATCGTCGTAGAGCTGCCCGTCCTCGATCGACGTGACGTCCGAGCCCTGAAGCTCGAATGGGTCATCCTTATTGCCGTCGAGCCGGATCAAGCACCCTTTCTCGCAGATCCCGCCCAGAGCCTCGCCCGGCTTGAGAACATGCTGTTCCTGGGAGGATCCCTCGATGATGGTGACCGTGTGGTCCGCATCATCCCGATTTGTTATCGAAGCCGAATGAATGGCCGAGGGTGAAAGAAAGGCTGCGATCAGGATCCCGCGGACGATGCGACCGGTAAGCACGACCAGCTCCGAGAGCCCGAAACAGAAACTCGTTACTTCTTCTTCTTCGCCGCGGGCTTCTTGGCAGCCTTCTTCGCAGCGGGCTTCTTAGCAGCAGCTTTAGCCATCTTCGTTCGTCCTTCCATTGAACACTCGGCGCGGGCCGAGCCGAAACGGCGCGACGCGAGTCGAGCCGTTTTTCAATGTGGGCAGAATCACCCCTCCCATCAAACGGATTTTTCCGGTGACTGCTATCGAAGTTTTCGATAGATAGCCCTCACGCGTTTCGCAGCGTCATGAGCGGCTCATGGACATCAATCTCGCACGCACGTTCCTGATGGTCGCCGAGACGGGCAGCTTCATCGAGGCAGCCGACAAGCTCAACATCACCCAATCCACGGTCTCCGCCCGCATCAAGGGGCTCGAGGAGCTGCTCGGGCGTCCGTTGTTCGTGCGCTCGAAGTCAGGCGCGGGCCTGACCTCGGCGGGCGAGCAGTTCAGGAAACATGCCCTCGCCCTCGTCCGCGTCTGGCAGCGCGCACAGCTCGAGGTGAGTCTCTCGAACCAGCATCGCGATCACCTCGCCGTCGGAGCCACGCTCGGCCTCTGGCAGGGCTTTCTCCTGAAATGGGTGGCGCGCCTGCGTGCCGACAGCCCCGACATTGCGGTCTCCGCCGTCTCGGCGTCCCCGGCCGTCCTCACCCAGCGGCTCATCGAGGGCACGCTGGATCTCGCCGTGATGTACCGGCCGATTCAGCCGCCCGGCCACGTGGTTGAGCATCTTTTCGACGAGGAGTTCGTGCTCGTGACCAGCGCTAGGCTCATGGGCCGGCGAACGCCGAGCGACTATATCTTCGTCGATTGGGGGCCTGATTTTCAGCAGGACCACGCCGCGGCCTATCCCGAACTCACCAACCCGGGTCTTTATCTCGACCTCGGCTCGATCAGCATCGAGTACCTGCTCGCCAATGAGGCGTCGGCCTATTTCCCGTCCCGCATCGTGAAGCCGCATGTGGCCCGCGGGCGCCTCCGCCAGCCGAAGCGCGCCCGCCGCTTCGTCTATCCGGTCTACATGGTCTACCCCGAAACCCGCGACGAGGAGACATATGACCAGGTGATTGAAGGCCTGCGCTCCGCCGCCGCCCGCCTCGGGTGAGTTCCATCGCCAAATTCGATAGGACTTGCGTCGCCGCGTGGACGCACGCTCTAGAGTCGTTCCGATTTAAGTGGAGATGGGGAACGGCTCTAGGCTTTTCTTTGTTCGTGCTTCTTATCCGAAAACCGGTTCCCACTTTTCCGGAAGCACTCTAGCAGAAACACAGAACTTAGAGCCGTTCGCAGATTCCGCGTAAAGCGGAGCGACTCTAAAGCGTCTCACGAACTTCGAAACCGTCGAAGGTCCCGTCGGGCTCGCCCAGGACGTCGATCCGCGAGACGCGCGCCCCGTAGGGCCCCGACCGGCACTGCGCGATCATCGCGGCGATGTCCGCATCCCGGCCATGGAACACGGCTTCCACCGAGCCGTCGCGCCGATTCCTCACCCAGCCGCTGAGGCCGAGCGCTTCGGCTGTCCGCTGCGTCCAGAGCCGGTAGCCGACCCCTTGGACCCGGCCGTCGATCCGTACATGCGCGCTGCGGGCGGAGTCACTCATCGTTGCCTCCAAAAAGCCGGAGCGTGACGCTCACGCGAACTCGAGAATTACCGCATCGACCGCCAGGCTGTCTCCTGGCTTCGCATTGACTTTCTTCACCGTCCCGTCGCGCTCGGCCCGGAGGATGTTCTCCATCTTCATGGCCTCGACCACGGCCAGGGCATCACCCGCCTTCACTTCCTGGCCTTCGCTCGTGTGGATAGCCTTGACGAGCCCGGGCATCGGGCAGAGGAGGAACTTCGACATGTCCGCCGCGGCCTTCACCGGCATCAGCGCCGCCAGCTCCGCCTCGCGCTCGGTATACACGTAGACCGGACTCTGGATCCCTCGGTAGGAGAGGACGGCGCCGTTGAGGATGGGGCGCACCTGCACGGCAACACGCTTGCCCGCCACCTCGCCATGCCACACCGGATCGCCCGGCGCCCATGCTGAGCTTACCGACACGGATTGCTCGGCCGCTCCGTCTGCGCCGATGAAGCTCATGTTGAGCTGGCTGCCGTCGACGCCTGCGACTTCAACCGTCTGCTGCTGGCCCCCGACATCGACAACCCGGCGCTTGGCAAACTCGACCACGCCGTTCGGCATCTGTCCGCTGATCTTCCTCCGGCGCACGTTGTTCAGATGATCGATGGCCGCCGCCACGGACACGAGTACCGAAAGCTCCTCGCCCTCAGCACGGCGAGTTTGGAAGCCCTCGGGATATTCCTCCGCGATGAATCCTGTGGAAAGCCGTCCTTCACGCCAGCGCGGATGATGCATCAGCGCAGTCACGAACGGGATGTTGTGCTGGATGCCGTCGATATAGAAAGCATCGAGCGCCTCGGCCTGCGCATCAATGGCGGCAATCCGCGTCGGCCCATGGGTAACGAGCTTGGCGATCATCGGATCATAGTACATCGAGATCTCGCCGCCTTCCTGGACGCCGGTATCGTTGCGCACCGTGATGCCGTCCTGGATCCCCTCCTCCGGCGGGCGGTATTTCACGAGGCGCCCGATCGAGGGCAGGAAATTGCGGAACGGGTCCTCCGCGTAGACGCGGCTTTCGATCGCCCAACCGCTAAGCTTGACGTCCGACTGCTTGAGCGGAAGCGTCTCGCCGGCTGCCGAGCGGATCATCAGTTCGACGAGGTCGAGCCCCGTGACGAGCTCCGTGACCGGATGCTCCACCTGCAGCCGCGTGTTCATCTCGAGGAAGTAGAAGCTCTTGTCCTGCCCCGCCACGAACTCGACCGTGCCGGCCGAATCGTAGCCAACCGCCTTCGCCAGCGCGACCGCCTGCTCGCCCATGGCACGCCGCGTCTTCTCGTCGAGAAGCGGCGACGGGGCCTCCTCGATGACTTTCTGGTTGCGCCGCTGGATCGAGCATTCCCGCTCGCCGAGGTAGATCACATGGCCGTGCTTGTCGCCGATGAGTTGGATCTCAATATGGCGCGGATCAACGATGAACTTCTCGATGAACATGCGATCATCGCCGAACGACGCCTTGGCCTCGGAGCGGGCGAGCGGGAAGCCCTCCTCCACCTCCTTGCGCGAGTAGGCGATGCGCATGCCCTTGCCGCCGCCGCCGGCGGAGGCCTTCATCATCACCGGGTAGCCGATTTCCTCCGCGATCTTCACCGCATGCTTGGCGTCGGCGATCTCGCCCATGTAGCCGGGCACCGTCGAGACCTTGGCCTTGGCCGCCGCCTTCTTGCTCTCGATCTTGTCTCCCATGGCAGCGATCGCCTTGGGATTCGGGCCGATGAACACGATGCCGGCCTTCTCGAGCGCGATCGGGAAAGCCTCGCGCTCCGATAAGAAGCCATAGCCCGGGTGCACGGCTTCGGCTCCGGTCTGCCGGCAGGCTTCGACGATCTTGTCGATGAGGAGATAGGACTGAGCCGCCGGCGCGGGGCCGAGATGAACCGCCTCGTCCGCCATCTCGACATGCAGCGCATCGCGGTCCGCATCGGAATAGACGGCGACCGTCTTGATGCCCATCTTGCGCGCGGTCTTGATCACGCGGCAGGCAATCTCGCCGCGGTTCGCAATAAGGATTTTCTGGAACATTGACCCTTGGCGCCCTGTCTGGATGTCAGGAAATGCGTTTGATGTCGCACTTCTAAACTAAACCCGACAAGGGCGTAAACCGCGATGAATTGCGCCCGGCGAGGGTCTCGCCAGGCGCTTTGCGGTTCGAATTCAGCTCGGTCTCGGGCCCTTGGGTCAGGCCGCGTGTCCGCCCCAGCCGTGCCCGGCTTCGTCGAGAGGCTCCCCGATCAGGCACTCCCGCTCGAGATGGGCCATGACCTGAGCCTCGATCGCCGACGGCTGGCGGCTGCTCCTCAGCCGCTCCGTGAGCCAGCCGGTTTCCTCCGTCGCGATCTCCTCACCGGTGACGATCTCAATCCGCTGCCGCTCGAGCCGGGCGAGCGCCCGCTCCTCGCCAGTCTGCAGGTGATAGTCGCCCCGCAACGTGCCGAGCGAGAACGCCACCTGCTCGCCCATGGGAAGCGTGCCCTCGGCGGGAACCGCGGGGCGCAGCGCCACCGCGCGCGGCGGCACCGCATAGCCATGCTCGTGAAGAATGACGTTGGCCGTGACCTTGGCAAAGAGATCCGTCCATGCAGCCGGCGCGGGGCGCGCGGCAATGGCTTTATTTACGCCGGACAGGATTTCCATTTCGGGCCGCGTCAGCGGCAAGGCGCTGTCGCCGCCGAAGGCGTTGAGGATCGAGCGGAGAAGCGCGATTTCGGTTTCCCCGATGGTGCCGGGCACGGCGCCCGGCGCCTGCAGCGGGCCCTGGCCGGCACGAAGCGGCCCGAAGCCGTGGATCACCGCCCCTGCCACCTGCTCGAGCGCGAAGGTGGCAAGACTCAGCGGGAACCAGCGCGCGCGGCCGAGAATGGCGACAAGGAGGTCGAACTCCGCACAGTTCGCGATCCATCCGTCGCTCGCCAGTTTGCCGATCAGCCAGCTGCTCTTCTCGGCCGTGATATAGCCTTCCGGCCCACTCTGGTTGAGGATGTAGTCCGCAATGGCATCCACGAGGAACCCGCTCCAGGACGGCGCCTGGATGGGGCAGGAGCGATTGAGCCGGAGCAGCGCCTCCGCCTCGTTCTCGTGAATGTGGGGATCCTCCCCGAAGACCTTTTTTAGCCGGCTCACATCGCTATCCTTGATGCTGCCGCGGAACTCGAAATCCTCGACCGGAACCGACTTCACAACGCGCATTCAACTTCCCCGCCCCAGACTTGTGTTGAGGGCGAAGCTAGGCAAGCATTCTTACCAATCGCCTAATGCATGGCTCGAAATGAGCATTCCGAAAGCCCTTGGCGCAGCAAGCCGTTGCTGCTTTGCCGTATCCTGCTGGCGGAAGGGGCTGCAATTTCCGGGCCTCCCTTATAGGGTGACGCCAAACTGCCCTTCGCCGATAGCCCTGAGCCCAAAATCCATGACCACGACCGTCCGCTTCGCGCCGAGCCCCACGGGCAAGCTCCACATCGGCAACATCCGCACCGCCATCCTCAATTATCTGCTTGCGATGAAAGCGGGCGGCACCTTCATCCTCCGCCTCGACGACACGGACCGCGAGCGCTCGACCGAGGCGTTCGCCGAGGGTATCCGCGCCGATCTCCACTGGCTCGGCCTCGACTGGCAGCGCGAGGAGCACCAGTCCGCGCGCCTCGCCCGCTATGCCGAAGTCGCGGAAACGCTCAAGGCAGCCGGACGCCTCTATCCTTGCTACGAAAGTGGAGAGGAGCTCGACCGCAAGAGAAAGCGCCAGCTCGCCCGCGGCCTGCCCCCGATCTACGACCGCGCCGGGCTCAAGCTCACCGCCGAGGAGCGGGCCAAGCTCGAGGCCGAGGGCCGCCGTCCGCACTGGCGCTTCCGGCTGCCCAACACCGACAGTGCGAGCGGCCTTGCCCCGCTCCCCACCATCGTCTCCTGGAATGACCTCATCCGCGGCGACCAGACCGTCGACCTCGGCTCGCTTTCAGACCCGGTGCTGATCCGGGAGGATGGAACGCCGCTCTACACGTTCGCCGGCGTCGTCGACGATATCGATTTCGCCATCACACACATCGTGCGTGGCGAGGATCACGTGACCAACTCAGGCGTGCAGCTCGCGATCTTCGAGGCGCTTGGCGCCACGCCCCCGGCCCTCGCCCACCATAGCCTCCTGATCGGCGCCGACGGCCACGCTCTCTCGAAGCGCCTCGGCACGCTCTCGATCGAGACCTTCCGCAACGAGGGCCTCGAGCCGATGGCGGTTCTCTCCCACGCGGCCCTGCTCGGCACCTCCGACGCCATCGAGCCCCACGGACACATCGACGAGTTGGCCGCTCTCTTCGATCTAAGGAAGATCTCGACCGCCCCGGGGCGCTTCGATCCGGTCGAGCTCAAGGCGCTCAACGCCAAGCTGCTTCACAAACGCACTTTCGCTGACGCGGCGGACAAGCTCGCGGCCCTCGGTATCACGGGCGGGGCTGCGTTCTGGGAAGCTGTGCGCGGCAACGTGACGGTCCTCGCCGACGCGCGCGAGTGGTGGCAGGTGACGGCGGGCGAGATCGAGCCTGTGATCGAAAATTCCGATATGACGGCGAAGGCTGCCGCTCTGCTGCCGCCGGAGCCCTGGGACGAGGCCACCTGGAGCGCCTTCACGGCCGAGGTGGCGAAGGCGACCGGCCTCAAGGGGCGCGCCCTCTTTCACCCGTTGCGCCTCGCACTGACCGGCCGCGACTCCGGCCCTGAGCTCAAGGCCCTGCTGCCGCTGATCGGCCGCACCCGCGCCGAAGCCCGCCTTCTCGGCCGCCGGGGCTAGAG